>NZ_VOBG01000008.1 GCF_008369295.1 Pseudomonas sp. ANT_H4
GGCGCCGCCGCTCCTGACCCAAAAGCTCACCACTCTTATCGTTGCTATTAGTCATAAACATAACCGTTTGCCTATCCCTTATCGTAAGGGGGAAACGGTGTCCTGTCTTTCATGGGGCTCGTTCAGTCACCACTACTTCCATGCCGATGCGCGGAATGGTCACTGCACCGAAACCGTCCCCCGCCCAGTTGGATGACACCCGTAGCCAGCAACTGCTCTTGTCACTGCCCAGTTCGGCGCGGTCCCAATGGAACTCGACCTTAACCCGCCCATGTTCATCACAGAATATTTCTTCGCCCACAGGCCCGGTGACACGGGCAGTCTGACTGACCAATACCGATTTACGCGTGACCAGCGGTGGACGGTAGAACACGTCCCAGGGGATCGCGCTGAAGGTATTGCGGTAACCTTGAGTGAAGCCGTCTTCAGGTTTAACGTCGCTGGTTATTGCTTCCTCCAGTGACTGAGGTTGCTTGCCTGAGTGCGCCACACTGAGCAACAGCCACAACGAGTTGCATTGCTGACGCGGATGTTCGGTCAGGTTGAAAAAGTGGCCGCTGCGCAGGATCGGCTGGTCGCTTTTACCCTCGGCCAACTGGTAGTCGGTACGGTGCCGCTCCAGGGCCTGCCGGGCAAGCTGTTTGCCGACCTTTTCATTTTTGATCAGCACCGGGTAGCGGTAGTCTTCAAGCGCAGGACTGAACTCGGCAGTGAATTGGCTTTCCAGCAACAGGCTTGGGCGCTTCAAATCATAGCCCCGGCGCGTGATTGTGCTGGTGCGGGTGCTGAACCGCATGGAGAACTGGCTGACGACAGGATGATCCGCTGTCAGGCCGGAGCCTTGCTGATACGGTGTGTCGCCCAGCATGGGAAAACAGGTCTGATCAGCCGCGAACACCAACTGATGGCCATCCTGATTGTGTTGGTGGTGCCACGAAATCCCGTCCTCGCTGCATAACCTCTGTATCAGTTCGAAATCGCTTTCCCCGTACTGAGTGCAGTATTCGCGCTCAGGGCTGGTGCTGACATTCAAGGTATACGCATCCCCCTGAATACCGTGGCCGTTGAGTACCTGGGCGATGATTTGTGGCACTGTCAGGTGCTGGAAAATTCGCTGGTTGTGGCTGAACTGCAAATAGTGCAGAGCGGGCACCAAGGTCAGGTGATAACGGGTTAGGCGCTTACCGGCCTCACCCACGTACACATCTTCGATGCGCCCATGAATACCTTCGTCATTCAGGCCAAACTGGAGAAAAGCCGGCTGACTGAGCAGGCTTTCCAGATCGAAATCAGGGGACTCGCTGACGAGTTCAACCTGGATCGCGTACAAGCTGCTGATAGCTTCAGTGCCGTGAAAGGCCAGTACCTTGAAGTCGTTGCGAACAGTAGGGATCAGTAGCGCGAAGTGCGCAGCATTAGCCGGCGCGAACATACGCTTATCCTTAAGCTGAGAGAGGAGGAAAAACGCGCTGCCCAAGCCATACCTAGCCTGAACAAGCTTAAATTTCCGAGCACGCTAACAAAGCGGCAAAAGAATTGATGTAGGAAACGTCCTAAATTGAGTCAGGGTTTTCAATTATTCAGAATAGTTTCTTCGGCGAACGACAGAGCCAGCGGAAATGATGCTGAGTTCATTTCCGCACCTGTCTAGGTACCATCCTTGAGATAACCTGTCTGCGGAGAGCTACTTGATAAACACAAAACCATTCCAGATCTGTCGCAACCAAAGCCCTCTGTGAGCGATGTCGGATGCATATTATTGAATATTGGTAGGGCCATCCTACCAAGGCCGTCATCGAATCGACTGCACTTGCCCTCTAGGATTGCTGATATTGGAAAGCAGTTCGCGGTTCACCGCTGGAAATTCCCCGCGCCCGTCAGGGCATGTTCGAGCCACCGCTGATCTCCAAGCATCAGTTCCCGACTGACGACGCAGTTATGAAGCTCTTTTATCTTGCATTGAACAACATCAGCAAGAAGTGGACGATGCCGATCAGAGACTGGGTAGAGGGTGTACATACCCCCCAACGCCGCTTACTCAACCTCGGCCCTCAATCTTACCGAGCCCTGCGCTTATTCTTGACCCCGTAGCAAACCCACATAAACGCCACCCAAATCGGAATCGCATACACCGACACCTGAATCCCTGGAATCAGCAGCATGATGCCCAGGATAAACACCACAAACGCCAAGCAGATGTAGTTGCCATACGGATACCAGAGCGCCTTGAATAACGGCACCTGCCCCGTCCGATTCATATGCTGGCGAAACTTGAAATGCGAAAAACTGATCATCGCCCAGTTGATCACCAGCGTCGCAACCACCAACGACATCAACAGTTCCAGCGCATGTTGCGGGATCAGGTAGTTCATCAGCACCGCGACAAACGTAATCGCCGCCGACGCCAGGATCGAACGCACCGGCACGCCGCGCTTGTCGATCTTCGCCAGAACCCTGGGCGCGTCGCCCTGCTCGGCCATGCCCAGCAGCATACGGCTATTACAGTAGGTGCCGCTGTTGTACACCGACAGCGCTGCCGTCAGCACGACGAAGTTGAGGATGTGCGCGGCGGTGTTGCTGCCCAGCATCGAGAACACTTGGACGAACGGGCTGCTGCTATAGGCATCGCCGGAGGCGTTGAGGGTCACCAGCAAGCTGTCCCACGGCGTAAGTGACAACAGCACGACGAGGGCGCCGATGTAGAAAATCAGAATCCGGTAGATCACCTGGTTGATGGCCTTGGGAATCACGGTTCGTGGCTGGTCCGCTTCAGCAGCGGTGAAGCCGAGCATTTCCAGGCCGCCGAAGGAAAACATGATGATCGCCATGGCCATCACCAAACCACCGACGCCGTGGGGAAAGAAGCCGCCGTGTTCCCACAGGTTGGTCACCGAGGCTTGTGGCCCGCCATTGCCGCTGACCAGCAGGTAGCTGCCCAGGGCTATCATGCCGATGATGGCGATCACCTTGATGATTGCAAACCAGAATTCTGCCTCGCCAAAGACTTTGACGTTGGCCAGGTTGATCGCGTTGATCATCACGAAAAATACGGCCGCCGAGGCCCAGGTCGGGACATCTGGCCACCAGTAATGCACGTATTTGCCGACAGCCGTAAGCTCCGACATGCCCACCAGGATGTAGAGAATCCAGCAGTTCCAGCCCGACAGGAAGCCGGCGAATCCGCCCCAATACTTGTGGGCAAAGTGACTGAAGGAACCGGCTACCGGCTCTTCGACGATCATTTCGCCGAGCTGGCGCATGATCATGAAGGCGATAAAGCCGCAGATGGCGTAGCCGAGGATCATCGACGGCCCGGCGGACTTCAGCACGCCGGCCGACCCCAGGAACAGACCCGTACCAATCGCGCCACCGAGGGCGATCAGTTGAATATGACGATTTTTCAGGCCGCGCTTCAGTTCACCTGAATGCGAGTTGGGTTCACTCATGAAAAAGGCCTCACGCCAGTGTTTGATGATGTTCGTTGCACGTTGCTACCCCGGTAACGTAATCGGGAAGCGCCGATCAAACCCCAACACAGTAAAAAATCCGCGCATTGTACACCGCAAAACCCACTCGGACCGAACTCCGAGTTTCACCGACCAGTTATCTGCAGGTGTCTGTTCAGCACTCGCTGAGGCAAATTCGTGCGACAACAGGAAATTGGCGAAGGATCTTTCCTGCTGACAACTCCCAGCTAGACCACTGTTTTCAATTGATAAAAACAAGCACGAAAAAACAGAAAAATTTATCCAAATGGAACCGTGTCAATATATTTTTTGCATTATGAAACGCTCTCGCCTAGGTTCTTTCCACTTGCTCAACGAAGCCCGTTGGCATGTCCGCCCTCAAACAACGTCCTCTAGGAGATTCACCATGCAAGCACTGGAAACCGACCTGGAAACCGAACTGCAACTCGACGATTGGTTTGAAGCGCCGACCCATGAGGCCGCCGTTGAAATGATGCAAGCCGATGCCGTTGTGCCATTTGGCACGGCGATGTGGCCTTTCTGACCTGATCAGCCATCCGGGCAGATGCGGTGCGCCACATCTGCCACTCCTACCGAAGGCTTTGAAGGAAGGACGTCATGGACAAGGCCCGCGCCGTTGAACATTTTCTCTACTACCTCGCCCATCACCCGGCCCTGACCGGCGTTCACCACCCCACCGTGCTCGTGGGCTACACCGAGCGCTATGAAGCCATCACTCAAGCGATCACCCAAGGCAGTGCCGCCCGATTCAACTTCCAGCTGCAGCGCCTGGAGCTTGCGCCCAATGAAGCTCTGGCCAAGTCCATCGAAGACTGCGACCTGTACATGTTTCTCTACGATTCCTCGACCTTGCCCAACCCGCGCGCCGAAGGTCCAGACTTTATTCGTGCCCTGCAAGACGTGATGGCCGAGCACTGGAAAAAGTCCCTGCTGCTCAAGGACTATGGCGACTATTTCTACGACACCTTCAGCGTCGCCCCACAGCGCATTGCCGACCTCAACGCCACACTCATCCGGCGCATGTCCCAGGCCAGCGTGTTGAGCTTTACCGACGAACATGGCTCGCGCCTTGAGGCGCCCATGAGCAGCATCAAGAAGTGGACCAATATCAACGGCGTCGGCAACCACGACCTGGCCCCCGGTGAGATCGCGACCCACAGCGAAGCCATCAACGGCCAAGTCAAGTTTGTTGGCACCTTCCTCAGCACCATTCCCTTCGCCCGCAAATACGGCGTGCTGCAATCACCGCTAGAATTGTGGATTGAGAACTCGACCATCTGCACCGTCGCCACTGATGTGCCGGGGCTGGCGGATGATTTCAACAAATACCTGAATGCCAACCCTTCCAACCGTCGGGTGGAGGAGCTGGGTATTGGTACAAATGAAGGGGTCAAGGATCTGTATGCGCGTAATGCTGGCTTTGAGGAGCGCCACTGCGGGCTGCATTTGGGTCTGGGCGGCGGCCAGAAAGGCAGCCATCACTTGGATTTAATCTTTGCCAGTGGCGTGTTGGCGCTGGATGACAAGCCGGTGTTTGACGGGGCCTTTGTGTTTTAGGACCAGCCTCAAGCAAAAAAAAGCGCCAACTCAAGAGTTGGCGCTTTTTTCTTACAGCTTGAAGCTTAACGCTTGCAGCTGCCCTTAAGGCTTCTTGCGACCAAAACCTGGACGTTGGCCGGAACCGGCCGGTGCACCACGACGCTTGCCCGATGGCGCATCATCCACCAACTTCAGCCCCGGACGCTTTTTCGGCGCGGGCTTGGCTGGCCGCTTGGTGCTGGCGCTGTCGGACGAACGATCCGCCGCAGGCGCACCACGACCAGGCTCGCCACGATTGCCGCGACCGCCCGTTGGCGCCTCACCACGGCCGGCCGGACGCGACGGGCGTGGAGCACGTTCGCCGTCCTGACGAGCAGGAGCCGAAGGACGACGCTCGCCTTCAATGTGCGGCTCACGGGAGATACGACCGCCAGTCGCCGGTGCATCCAATGCCGGGCGCAAGGCACGAGGGGCAACGCGCTCGGTACGCGCCACAGGACGCGACGACTTGCGCTGCATGCGCTCAAGCTTATCTTTGCTCTTGGCGTTCATCTGCGGCATGGACACAGGCGTCAGGCCCACTTCGGCACTGAGGATGTCGACTTCGTACTGGCTCATTTCGCGCCAGCGGCCCATCGGCAGGTCGGAGTTGAGGAACACCGGACCGAAACGCACGCGCTTCAGGCGGCTGACCACCAGGCCCTGGGATTCCCACAGACGACGTACTTCACGGTTACGACCTTCCATCACCACGCAGTGGTACCAATGGTTGAAACCTTCGCCGCCTGGAGCCTGCTTGATGTCGGTGAACTTGGCCGGGCCATCTTCCAGCACCACGCCAGCTTTCAGGCGCGCGATCATGTCGTCATCGACTTCGCCACGAACACGTACCGCGTATTCACGGTCCATTTCGTAGGACGGGTGCATCAGGCGGTTGGCCAGTTCACCGTCAGTGGTGAACATCAACAGACCCGTGGTGTTGATGTCGAGACGGCCGATGTTGATCCAGCGACCTTCTTTAGGGCGCGGCATCTTGTCGAATACGGTTGGGCGGCCTTCCGGGTCGTCACGGGTGCAGATTTCGCCATCGGGCTTGTTGTACATGATGACGCGGCGCACCGATTCGGCGGCCTCTTCACGCTTGATGACCTTCCCATCGATGCTGATGGCGTCGTGCAGGTCGACCCGCTGACCGAGGGTGGCGTCAACGCCATTGACCTTGATCCGCTTCTGGGTGATCCAGGCTTCAACGTCGCGGCGTGAGCCGACGCCGATACGGGCGAGGACTTTCTGCAGCTTTTCGCCTGCGGGGCCGATTTCCTGGCTGTCTTTCTGGTCTTGGTCACTCATCTTAAGCACCTCCCGGTGTGTCGATTCAGGCTTGGCCTGAAGATAGTAAAAGCTGGGCTTCTGGCGAACGCATCGCCAAAGGGTCGCGAATCATACGCGTAAGGCGCACGTTGCGCATCAGAGACTAGCCGATAAGGACGCTGTCATTTGCTTTTCCGCCGACCGGTGGCGTCCAGGGCGATCAGGCGCAGCTGGGCTTCGGCCAACACCGTGCGCTTGTCGACCTTGTCGAGTTTCTTCCAGGTGCGGATCTCGCGTTTGCTGCGGCCACAGCCGACGCAGATATCGTCGCTGAACTTGCAGATGCTGATGCAGGGGTCTTTGGTGGAGCTCATATGAGTTCTCCTGTAGGCGACGATTCAAGTGTGGGAGCGGGCTTGCTCGCGAATGCGGCGGGTCAGCCATGCATCCGGCGACTGACACACTGCATTCGCGAGCAAGCCCGCTCCCACATTTTGTTCTGCGTCAGTCTTCGAATTCGCGTCGCTCGTTTTCGATGGCTTCGGCCAGGGCCCGGGCTTCGTCTTCTTCGTCGCTCAGCGGCGGTTGTTCGAGGGCGGCAACAGCAGCCAGGAGTTTTGCACGGGCTTGGGCGACGCCGAGGATGTCTTCTTCGGGCTCGGGCTCGGCTTCAACGTCGACGGGCGGCTCAACCTCAACGTTCAGTTGCAGCTCAGGCCCAGGCTCACCGTCACTCACCACGCCATCACGCAACAAATCATCGAAGTCAGTCTTGATCCCCTGCTCCATGTCGTCCAGTTCCAGCAACAACGTATGGAAACTGGTTTCGTCCTTCGCCTCCTCCGGCTCGGCGCTGGCGTCGGCCAATTCCTGCAATGCAGCCGGGACTGGGGCATCGTCAAAGTCCAGCACTGGATCAGGTTCCAGCTCCCGCAGTTCGGCCAACGGCGGCAAATCGTCGAGATTTTTCAGGTTGAAGTGATCAAGAAACACTTTGGTGGTGGCAAACATCGCCGGCTTACCGGGCACATCGCGGTAGCCGACGACCCTGATCCACTCGCGCTCCAGCAACGTCTTGACAATATGGCTGTTGACCGCCACGCCACGCACATCTTCGATCTCGCCCCGGGTGATCGGCTGGCGGTAAGCAATCAGCGCCATGGTCTCCAGCATCGCCCGTGAATAGCGCTGCGGGCGTTCTTCCCACAGGCGGCCAACCCACGGCGAAAATTTCTCGCGAATTTGCAGGCGATAACCCGACGCCACTTCCCGCAACTCAAAGGCCCTTCCGTCGCAGGACTTGCGCAAGATTTCCAGGGCCTTCTTGAACACCGGCGGTTCCGGACGCTCGGCCTCTTCAAACAGTTCGAACAAGCGCTCCAGCGATTGCGGCTTGCCCGAGGCCAAGAGAAAGGCTTCCAGCAGCGGGGCCAGTTCGCGGGGTTCTGTCAGATTCATCGATTCAGCTCTTTATTCGGCTCGCGCCCGCACGTGGATAGCCGTAAAAGGCTCATTCTGGACCAGCTCAACCAAGGATTCCTTGACCAGTTCGAGGATCGCCATAAAGGTCACTACCACTCCCAGGCGCCCCTCTTCCTTGGTAAACAGCTCGACAAACGGTACAAAACCGCCGCCCTTGAGACGCTCCAGCACATCACTCATGCGCTCGCGGGTGGATAAGGCTTCGCGGCTGACCTGGTGGCTTTCAAACATGTCGCCCCGGCGCAGCACCTCGGCCATGGACATCAGCAATTCTTCCAGGCTCACGTCCGGCAACAGCTTGCGCGCACGGGCCTCTGGGGCATCAAGTTTGGGCACCACCACGTCGCGGCCAACGCGGCTCAAGCCGTCGATGCCTTCGGCGGCGGCCTTGAAGCGCTCGTATTCCTGCAGACGACGGATCAGTTCGGCGCGGGGGTCATCTTCTTCCGCCTCGATGGTTTCCGAACGAGGCAGCAACATGCGCGACTTGATCTCCGCCAGCATGGCCGCCATCACCAGGTACTCGGCGGCTAATTCCAGGCGTACCGTCTGCATCAACTCGACATAGCCCATGTACTGGCGGGTAATTTCCGCCACCGGGATGTCGAGGATGTTGATGTTCTGCTTGCGGATCAAGTACAGCAGCAAGTCCAGCGGGCCTTCAAAGGCTTCAAGGAAGACTTCCAGGGCGTCCGGCGGGATGTACAGGTCCAGCGGCATTTCCATGACCGCCTGGCCGTAGACCATGGCGAATGGCAGCTCCTGCTGGGCTCCGGCCTGGCTGTCGACGGCTTCCACAGCCGGCATTCAGGCCTCAACCATGAACGGCGTTGGATCGCCACAACCGACGCGGACCACTTCAGGCTCGCCATCGGCCAGGTTGATCACGGTAGACGCCTTGTTGCCGCCATAGCCGCCGTCGATGATCAGGTCGACGTGCTTTTCCAACAACCGGCGCATTTCGTAGGGGTCGTACAACGGCTCGGTTTCGCCGGGCAGGATCAGCGACACGCTCATCAGCGGCTCGCCCAACTCCGCCAGCAGCGCCAGGGCAATCGGATGTTCCGGCACCCTTAGGCCGATGGTGCGCTTCTTGGGATGCAGCAACAGGCGCGGCACTTCCCGCGTGGCGTTAAGAATAAACGTGTAAGGGCCCGGCGTGTGGGCCTTGAGCAGGCGGAAGGTGCCGGTGTCGACCTTGGCGAACAGCCCCAACTGCGACAAGTCACTGCAAATCAGCGCAAAATTGTGGTTTTTGTCCAGGTCACGCAAGCGTCTTACTCGCTCAACCGCGCTTTTATCGCCGATCTGGCAGCCGATGGCGTAGGACGAGTCGGTGGGGTAGATCACCACACCACCGGCACGGATGATCTCCACGGCCTGTTTGATCAGGCGCGCTTGCGGGTTTTCCGGATGAATCTGGAAAAATTGACTCACGTTCTCTACCTGTTCAGACGGTGGCAATAATGGGGTCATGTTTGAAGCGACACCAAAGGGGCGGCAAATCTTCCGGGAGTGGGCGGTATTCGCCAATCTCGGACCAGCCGCCAGGGCCATGGAAATCACTGCCGGCGCTGACCAGCAGACCAAATTCGCGGGCAAGAATCGCCAGGCTGCCGACCTGTTCGGCAGGTTGATGCCCGTTGACCACTTCAATGGCGTGGCCGCCCGCTTGAATATAGTCGCCAATCAGCTTGCGGCGCTTGCTGCGGGTGAAATCGTAATGCCAGGGATGTGCCAGGCTGACCCAGGCTCCGGCGGCACGCAGGGTGGCGACGGTGTCTTCGAGGGTCGGCCAGTGTTGCTTGACGTCCCCCAGTTTGCCCGCGCCCAGCCATTTGCGAAACGCCTCGGCGCGATCCTTTACAAAACCTTCACGTACCATCCAGTCGGCAAAGTGCGGACGGGCCGGGGCGTTGCCACTGTCGCCCAGTTCCTGCTGGATGGCGCGGGCGCCTTCGAGGCCGTTGGGCATACCCTTGAGGGCCAGTTTGCGGCTTATTTCTTCGGACCGCAGCCAGCGGCCATCGTGCAGTTTGGCGATGGCCTCCACCAAAGGCGGCGCATTTACGTCAAAACCGTAGCCCAATACATGAATGGTTGCGCCGCCCCAGGTGCAGGACAATTCAACACCGTTGACCAGCTGCATCCCCAGGGCATTTGCCGCTGTACGGGCCTCTTCCAGGCCTTCGAGGGTGTCGTGGTCGGTCAATGACAAGACTCGCACGCCTTTTTCAAATGCACGTGCAACCAGTACCGCGGGGGCCAGGGCGCCGTCGGAAGCCGTGCTGTGGCAGTGCAAATCAACATTCACGGGAGTGTGTAACCTCAAGTCAGCTGGCGCTTTCGCTACCAAGGATGTTTGTTATTATGCCGCCACATCCAGCTTCTGGCTCTTACTGTGAAACAATTCATCGACTTCATCCCGCTGTTGCTGTTTTTCATCGTTTACAAACTCGACCCTCGGGCCATCGATATCGGCGGCCATGAGCTGTCGTTTGGTGGCATCTACAGCGCCACGGCGATGCTGATCATCAGTTCCCTGGTGGTCTACGGTGCGATCTTCATCTCTCAGCGCAAGCTGGAAAAAAGCCAGTGGCTGACCCTGATCGCCTGCCTGGTCTTCGGCAGCCTGACCCTGGCCTTCCACAGCGAAACCTTCCTTAAGTGGAAAGCCCCGGTGGTCAACTGGCTGTTCGCCCTGGCCTTTATTGGCAGCCACTTCATAGGCGATCGCCTGCTGATCAAGCGGATCATGGGCCACGCGCTGAGCTTGCCAGAGCCTATCTGGGTCCGCCTGAACATCGCCTGGGTCGTCTTTTTCCTGTTCTGCGGTGCGGCCAACCTGTTTGTCGCCTTTACCTTCCAGAACTACTGGGTCGACTTCAAGGTATTCGGCAGCCTGGGCATGACCGTGCTGTTCCTGGTCGCCCAAGGCATCTACCTGTCCCGTCACCTGCATGACACCGACCCTACCACGCCAAAAACCGAGGACTGACATGCTCTACGCCATTATTGCCACCGACGTTGCCAACTCGCTGGAGAAACGCCTGGCCACTCGCCCAGCCCACGTCGAGCGCCTCAAGCAGCTGCAAGCCGAAGGGCGCGTGGTGCTTGCCGGTCCTCATCCGGCCGTCGACAGCAATGATCCGGGAGATGCCGGATTCAGCGGCAGCCTGATCGTGGCCGAGTTCCCATCCCAGGCAGATGCACAAGCCTGGGCCGAGGCTGACCCGTATGTGGCGGCGGGCGTGTATGCCAATGTAGTGGTCAAACCGTTCAAGCAAGTCCTGCCTTGATTGCGTTGCGCTGAACCTATTGGGTTCGGCGCACTCCTAATCGCTCATTATTCTCGGTAACCTGCCGACAACGTTCTGAATATTCGTGTGGAATCAGGAGTTCCGATGCGCTTACGTCAGTTGTGTCTGTTGGCAGTGTTAATGATCGGGGCTACGGCCCACGCTGAAGAAACCTCGAACACCGGCAGTTCTACGCCCCTGTCCTTGAGTGCCGGCAGCCAGATCACCGAGTTGCAGCAACGCTTGAAAGAAAGCGAACGTCTGCGTGCAGAACTAAGCAAGCAATTGCAAGGCACTGAATTGAAAGGCACCGACGCGGCACGGGAAAGTGCCCAGTTGAGTCGGCTGCGCCAGGACAACCAGCGCCTGGCCCAACAGCTCAAGGAAGCACAGACCGGCGCTCTGCCGCGCTGGCTCACCGAGCAGCAGCAATGGTTCGTTACAGGTGCAGGAGTAGCGCTGATCGCCCTGCTGTGCGGTATCTTCGCCAGTGGCGGGCATCGGCGTCGTCGACAATGGCTAAATTGAGTGAGTCATGAGCGAGCTGTTACTGATAGATGATGACCAGGAGCTCTGTGAGCTGCTGACCAGTTGGTTGAGCCAGGAAGGTTTCCAGGTGCGCGCCTGCCATGACGGCTTGAGCGCACGCAAGGCCTTGGCCGAAGCAGCTCCCGCTGCTGTAGTGCTCGATGTGATGCTGCCAGACGGCAGTGGCCTGGAATTGCTCAAGCAATTGCGCAGTGACCACCCGGAGCTGCCGGTTCTGATGCTGTCGGCCCGTGGCGAACCCCTGGACCGGATTCTCGGCCTGGAACTGGGCGCCGATGATTACCTGGCCAAGCCCTGCGACCCGCGCGAGCTGACCGCGCGCCTGCGCGCCGTGTTGCGCCGCAGCCACCCGACAGCCGTGTCGACGCAGCTGGAATTGGGCGACCTGTGTTTCAGCCCGGTGCGTGGTGTGGTCACCATCGACGAACAGGAATTCACCCTCACCGTCTCCGAAAGCCGCCTGCTGGAAGCCTTGATGCGCCAGCCCGGCGCCCCCCTGGACAAGCAGGAACTGGCGCAAATCGCCCTGGGTCGCAAGCTGACCCTGTACGACCGCAGCCTGGACATGCACGTCAGCAACCTGCGCAAGAAGATCGGCCCGCACCCTGACGGCCGGCCACGGATCGTGGCGCTGCGCAGCCGCGGGTACTACTACAGCCTCTGAGCCTGTGGCAGCCTCTGCGCAGAGTTTTGTCAGCTTCCACCAAAATCGTCTTTACTCAAGCTTTACCCTCCCCTGACCGCCGCTGACCTTGATCTCCTTAATCTACTCACATCCGGACTCACCGGAATCGAGACAAGGAGAAACACCATGCGCAAGACCCTTATCGCTCTGATGTTCGCTGCAGCCCTGCCTACCGTTGCCCTGGCAGCCATGCCAGAAGGTCCACGCTCGATGGGTGGTCCTGAAGGCCACATGATGGGCGGCCCGGGCCACGGCGGCGAACACCGCATGCGCGGCAAAGGCGGTCCCTTCAGCCAGTTGGACCTGAGCCGTGAACAGCGCCAGCAGATCGGCAAATTGATGGGCGAACAGCGTGAAGGTCGCCAGCAACTGGTCAAGAAGTACCTGGACAAACTCCCGGCCGCTGACCAGAAAGCCATGAAAGACGAAATGGCTGCCGCCAAGCAGAAAACCCAGACCGACATCCGCGCCGTGCTCAAACCCGATCAACAGAAGAAATTCGACGAGATCGTCAAGAAGCAAACCGAGCGCCGCGCCGAGTGGAAGGAATTCCAGGCCTGGAAAGCACAACAACCGCAAAAAGCGCAATAATGCGTTAGCTCCACCTCCCAGCTCAGTGGCCCGTGCCGCTGGGCTTTTCCTGTTTGAGGGTTCCCTGTGCGTTCATTGTTCTGGCGCATCCTTGCCAGCTTCTGGCTGGCCATCGCCCTGGTTGCCGGGTTGTCGATCCTGCTTGGGCACATGCTCAACCAGGACGCCTGGATTCTCAGCCGTCACCCCGGCCTCAATAATCTGGCCGAAGAGTGGACCCAGCTCTACGAATCCCAGGGCGAGAACGCCGCCCAGAACATGCTGCAACAGCGCAAGCGCCAGTACCACATTGACGTGCAAGTGCTTAACGAGAGCGGCGAACCGGTGGTACGCGGCACCTTCCCACGCCGGGCCGCCGCCTTTGAAGCACGACAGAGTGACAGACAGGACGGTCACCTGCCCTGGCGCCGCCTGACGGCGGAGTACACCAGTGCGAAAACCGGCGACACCTACCTGCTGATCTACCGCATCCCCAACCCGGAACTCGACGCCTGGCACCGCAGCAGCCTGCTCTGGCCCCTGAGCGCACTAGCGATTGCCTTGGTGGTGTTGACCCTATTCAGCCTGCTGGTGACGCTGTCCATCACCCGCCCGCTGAGCCGTCTGCGAGGTGCGGTCCACGACTTGGGCCAGGCCACCTACCAGCAAAACAGCCTGGCGAAATTGGCTAACCGTCGAGATGAATTCGGTGTTCTAGCCACCGATTTCAACCGCATGGGCGCCCGCCTGCAAAGCCTGATCGGCAGCCAACGCCAGTTGCTTCGGGACGTGTCCCATGAACTTCGTTCACCCCTGGCGCGCCTGCGTATCGCCCTGGCCTTGGCCGAGCGGGCCACTCCCGAAGCGCGGGAGAAACTCTGGCCGCGACTGACCCGCGAGTGCGACCGTCTCGAAGCCTTGATCAGCGAGATCCTGGTACTGGCCCGGGTCGATGCCGACAACGCCAGCGCAGAAGACATCGACCTCAACCTGCTGCTCAAGACCCTGCAAAAAGACGCCCAACTGGGAGCTCCCGATCAGCAGATACAGCTCGACGTTGAAGCAAACCTGCAACTCAAGGGCTGGCCAACCATGATCGAACGGGCGCTGGACAACCTGCTGCGCAATGCCCAGCGCTTCAACCCGGCCGGCCGGCCGATTGAAATGCAGGCCCAACGCCAGGGCGAGCGCATTGTGATCAGCGTGCGCGACCATGGGCCGGGGGTTGAGGCCAAATACCTGAGCCAGTTGGGCGAACCGTTCTATCGTGCGCCGGGGCAAACCGCCCAGGGCCACGGCCTGGGACTTGCCATCGCCCGCCGCGCTGCCGAACGCCACGGTGGCAACCTGATCCTGGCCAATCATCCCGAGGGCGGTTTTATCGCCAACCTGGATTTACCGCTGGTGCCGGGGGTTGCCGTACAGCCCTAGGAGTCTTCTATGATGGCCCTTCGCATAAGGAGGGCCTTTGATGACTGATCTGCTCACATCCATCCAAGCCGCACTCGATCTGCCACTCACCCCGCTGACCTTCACCGAGGCCGGCGCCCTGCCCTCGACCTTTGCCGTCACCCAACTTGCCAGCGCATGTGTGGGCGCAACGGGCCAGGCCATTGCCCAGCTTCTGCTGCAACAAACCGGTCGCTTGCCCACGGTCTCAGTGGACCGGCGCCTCACTTCATTCTGGTTTTCCAGCTCCCTGCGCCCCGACGGTTGGAAAGTGCCACCGCTGTGGGACCCGATTGCCGGCGACTACGCCAGCGCCGATGGCTGGATTCGCCTGCACACCAACGCGCCGCACCATCGTGCTGCGGCCGAACGGGTGCTGGGGCAAGTGACGGATCGTGCGGCGATGGCGCTCAAGGTTGTGCAATGGAACGCTGCCGAACTGGAACAAGCGATTGTCGATGCTGGTGGCTGCGCGGCGCAGATGCGCTCCTCGCAGGCCTGGCAGGCTCACCCCCAGGGCCTGGCGGTCAATCAGGAACCGTTGATCCGGCGCCAGGTCTTTGATCGCGTCAGCGAAGAAACCTGGCTCGGCTCCGTGGCACGGCCACTGACGGGGATCAAGGTCCTGGACCTGACCCGTGTGCTGGCCGGCCCCACTGCCAGTCGCTTTCTCGCAGGCCTGGGTGCCGACGTGCTGCGCATCGACTCGCCCGACTGGAATGAGCCGGGGGTGGTACCGGAAATGACCCTGGGCAAGCGCTGCGCTCGCCTGAACCTGAAGCAAAGCGACGACCGTGCTGTTTTTGAAGACTTGCTCAAGCAGGCCGACATTCTGGTGCATGGATACCGTGCCGATGCTCTGGAACAATTGGGTTACACCTGTGTCGAGCTGCAACGAATCGCCCCCGGCCTGATCGACGTCAGCCTTAACGCCTACGGCTGGACCGGCCCGTGGCGCAATCGCCGGGGCTTTGACAGCCTGGTGCAGATGAGCAGCGGCATCGCCGAGGCTGGGATGCAGTGGCAACAGACGGACAAACCGGTGCCGCTGCCCTTGCAGGCGCTGGACCATGCCACCGGTTATTTGATGGCGGCCGCGGCGATACAGGCGCTGGCCGAGCGCTTGAAATCAGGGCGTAGCGGTTCGGCGCGATTGTCACTGGCGCGCACGGCGAAGCTGTTGGTGGACGCGGGACAAGTCTCTGAGCAACCACCGCTGAGACCCGAAGAACCGGCAGACCAGGGCTTGGTGGTGGAACAAACAGCCTGGGGCCCCGCCCATCGGTTACTGGCGCCGGTGAATATCAATGGGACACCGTTGCAGTGGGATTTGCCGGCTGGGGAATTGGGGGCACATCGGCCTCAGTGGTGATCTTCAGATCGCTATCGCATCAGGCGTACGTCGGCCGATATGCCAACTTGCACCTTCACAACGACAACACCCCGCTGTACAGCCCATACGCGGCCAGGCTCGCCCCGGCAATCACACAGACGAAAATGCCTTTTTCCACATGGGTAAACAAGGGCTCACCCTGCTCTCGCTTGGCCTGGGCGAACAAAATCACCCCCGGCGCATACAGCAGCGCCGACAACAGCAAGTACTTCAAGCCGCCGGCGTAGAGCAGCCACACCGCATAGCCCAAGGCGATCATGCCGATCAGCAGGTCCTTGACTCGCTCGCCCTGGGCACCTTCGTAGGTTTCGCCACGAGTACTGAGCAGCACCGAATAGGCTGCCGACCACAAATACGGTACCAGGATCATCGACGAAGCCAGGTAAATCAGGGTGGTGTAGGTGCTTTCGGAAAACAGGGTGATCACCAGGAATATCTGGATCATCAAGTTAGTCAGCCACAGTGCATTGACCGGCACATGGTTGGCGTTTTCCTTTTTCAGGAACGCCGGCATCGTCTTGTCATGGGCGGTGGCATAGAGGATTTCCGCGCAGAGCAAGGCCCAGGAAAGCAACGCTCCAAGCAGGGAAACCGCCAGGCCGATGCTGATCAACAGCGCACCCCACGGGCCGACGATATGCTCCAGCACACCGGCCAGGGACGGGTTCTGCAAACTGGCCAGCTCCGGCTGGTTCATGATCCCCAGGGACAACAGGTTGACCAGCACCAGCAGCACCAACACCCCGAAAAATCCGATCACCGTGGCCCGACCGACGTCCGAGCGTTTCTCGGCCCGCGCCGAGTAGACACTGGCGCCCTCGATACCGATAAACACAAACACGGTGACCAGCATCATGTTGCGCACTTGGTCGACGACACTGCCAAGACTCGGGTTGCTCAGGCCCCAGATGTCGCGGGTGAAGATCTCGGCCTTGAACCCCACGGCGGCGATGACGATAAACATCAGCAGCGGCACGATCTTCGCCACGGTGGTCACCAGGTTGATGAACGCGGCTTCCTTAATGCCACGCAGTACCAGGAAATGCACGGCCCACAGCAACAGCGAGGCGCAGCCGATGGCCACTGGCGTATTGCCCTGGCCGAACACCGGAAAAAAGTAGCCCAGGGTGCTGAACAGCAGCACGAAGTAACCAACGTTGCCCATCCACGCACTGATCCAGTAACCCCAGGCAGACGAGAAACCTATGTAATCGCCAAAGCCGGCCTTGGCGTAGGCATAGACCCCGGAATCCAGATGGGGCTGACGGTTGGCGAGGGTCTGGAAGACAAAGGCCAGGGTCAACATGCCCACGGCGGTGATTGCCCAGCCGATCAGTACCGCACCGACTTCCGCCCGCGCCGCCATGTTCTGCGGCAAGGAGAAAATCCCGCCGCCGATCATCGAACCCACCACTAGAGCGATCAATGCGCCTAGTCGTAGTTTTTGTGCCGGTTGCGACATGGATGCTCCTGAGAAAAAAGTAATGATTGAGCCAACAACTGTGCACTCAGTAAATTTATTGAGCGAGATCAACGTTTATTAGATATAGCTAATAAAGCCGAACGCTTAATAACTTAAATGCATGTCAATAAATAGTGTTTAGGCAAATTTAGATTTTCAATAAAGGTTGAACTTTTTCGACTGAAGGCTATTTGGCAAACCTTACTGAAATAGTTTGCACATCTTGAAAAAAGGGCTAGTTTCAAACCTCCACACCCTTGGTAATCCGCTCCTTGCAGCGGAGAAAGGCTCTGAAGAACACCTCCCCGAGACACTCTAGCGCCCGTACTATTTTTCATCATAAGTCATTAATTCACAATGGAATGTGTCAATTAAGTGATCTGAGTCAGCTGCTTGCCTAGCGCACGGACTTATTCTGTGGTCTCTCTTCTCCTGCATTGGAGTTATGCAATGTCTGAATCTCCCGGAAAACTACGATTAGGTGCACTGGTTGCTCTTGTCGTGGGTTCAATGATTGGTGGCGGGATCTTCTCACTACCGCAAAATATGGCCGCCAGTGCCGATGTTGGCGCAGTATTGATTGGCTGGCTTATTACCGCCATCGGAATGCTTACCTTGGCCTTCGTTTTTCAAACGTTGGCCAATCGCAAGCCGGACTTGGACGGCGGCGTCTACGCCTACGCCAAGGCTGGTTTTGGCGACTACCTGGGTTTCTCGTCCGCCTGGGGTTACTGGATCAGCGCCTGGCTGGGTAACGTCGGCTACTTCGTACTGCTGTTCAGCACCCTCGGTTACTTCTTTCCCATCTTCGGTGAAGGCAATACCCCGGCGGCGGTGATCGGTGCTTCGGTGCTGCTGTGGGCCGTACATTTCCTGGTACTGCGTGGCATCAAAGAAGCGGCGTTCATCAACCTGGTGACCACCGTTGCCAAGATCGTGCCGCTGGTACTGTTCGTACTGATCGCGATATTTGCCTTCAAACTGGACATCTTCACCGCCGACATATGGGGCATCAAGAACCCGGACTTGGGCAGTGTGATGAACCAAGTGCGCAACATGATGCTGGTCACCGTCTGGGTATTTATCGGCATCGAAGGCGCGAGCATCTTCTCGTCCCGTGCCGAGAAACGCTCCGATGTGGGCAAGGCTACTGTAATCGGCTTTATCACCGTGCTGCTGTTCCTGATGCTGGTGAACGTGCTGTCTCTGGGGATCATGACCCAACCGGAACTGGCCAAGCTGCAAAACCCATCGATGGCTGCCGTGCTGGAGCACGTGGTCGGGCATTGGGGTGCGATTCTGATCAGCGTCGGCTTGATCATCTCTCTGTTGGGAGCGTTGCTGTCGTGGGTACTGCTGTGCGCGGAGATCATGTTCGCCGCCGCCAAGGACCACACCATGCCGGAGTTCCTGCGTAAGGAAAACGCCAACCATGTGCCGGTCAACGCCCTTTGGCTGACCAACGCCATGGTGCAGATTTTCCTGATAATCACGCTGTTCTCCGCCAGCACTTACCTGTCGCTGATCTACCTCGCCACCTCGATGATCCTGGTGCCTTACCTGTGGTCGGCGGCCTATGCGCTGCTGCTGGCGGTGCGCGGCGAGACCTACGAGAACGCCTTGGCCCAACGCAAGAAAGACCTGTTTATCGGCGCTGTCGCACTGATCTACGCGGTCTGGCTGCTGTACGCCGGCGGCACCAAGTACCTGCTGCTGTCCGCCCTGCTCTACGCCCCTGGCGCGATCCTGTTTGCCAAGGCCAAGCGTGAACTGGGCAAACAAGTTTTCACCAATATTGAAAAGTTGATTTTCGTCATAGTAGTCATCGGCGCCCTGGTGGCAGCTTATGGGCTCTACGACGGCTTCCTGACTCTGTAACCCAAGTTAGATTTCTTTTACTGGAGGATCTGTAATGACCACTGAAAAAGTTAAGTTCGGCGTACATTCCGAAGCCGGCAAACTGCGCAAAGTCATGGTGTGTTCCCCAGGTTTGGCCCACCAGCGGCTAACCCCAAATAACTGCGATGATCTGTTGTTCGATGACGTGCTCTGGGTTGCCCAGGCCAAGCGTGACCATTTCGATTTCGTCAACAAGATGCGCGAACGGGATGTACATGTGCTGGAAATGCACAACATGCTGACCGACATCGTCGCCATTCCCGAAGCCCTGGACTGGATTCTGGAACGCAAGGTCACCTCCGATATGGTCGGCGTCGGCCTGGTTAATGAAGTCAGTTCGTGGCTGCGTAGCCTGGAGCCGCGCAAGATCGCCGAGTTCCTCATCGGTGGCGTATCGGCCGATGATCTGCCCGACACTTTCGGTGGCAAAACCATCGAGATGTTCCGCAACTTCCTCGGCCACTCGAGCTTCATCCTGCCGCCGCTGCCAAACACCCAGTTCACTCGCGACAATACCTGCTGGATCTACGGCGGCGTGACGCTCAACCCAATGTACTGGCCGGCGCGACGCCAAGAAACCTTGCTGACCAGCGCTATCTACAAATTCCACCCTGAGTTCACCAACGCCGACTTCCAGATCTGGTACGGCGACCCGGACCTGGAACACGGCAACGCAACGCTTGAAGGCGGCGACGTGATGCCAATCGGCAACGGTGTGGTGCTGATCGGCATGGGCGAACGTACGTCCCGCCAGGCCATCGGCCAACTGGCGCTGAACCTGTTCAAGAACAATGTAGTGGAACGCGTGATTGTCGCCGGTCTGCCAAAATCTCGCGCCGCCATGCACTTGGACACCGTGTTCAGCTTCTGCGACCGCGACTTGGTCACCATCTTCCCTGAAGTGGTCAGCCAGATCGTCGCCTTCACCCTGCGCCCTGATGAAAGCAAGCAAGGTGGCATCGACATTCGCCGTGAAGACGCAAGCTTCCTAGACACCGTGGCCGACGCGCTGAACCTGAAAACCCTGCGCGTCGTCGAGACTGGCGGCAACAGCTTCGCAGCCGAACGTGAGCAGTGGGATGACGGCAACAACGTGGTCGCCCTGGAGGCAGGCGTGGTGATCGGTTACGACCGCAACACCTACACCAACACCCTGCTGCGCAAGGCTGGCGTGGAAGTCATCACCATCAGCGCCGGCGAACTGGGCCGGGGTCGCGGCGGCGGCCACTGCATGACCTGCCCGATCATTCGTGACCCTCTCGACTACTAACTTTCAGGCCTTGGCCGCCGCTCACAAGGCGCCGGCCAAGGGGATAACCTAAACCGAAGGAGATCCACCATGGCTTTTAACATGCGCAACCGCAGCCTGCTCTCGCTGATGCACCACACCACTCGCGAGCTGAACTACCTGCTAGACCTGTCCCGTGACCTCAAACGCGCCAAGTACACCGGCACTGAGCGTCCACACCTGCAAGGCAAAAACATCGCACTGATCTTCGAAAAAACCTCGACTCGCACCCGCTGCGCCTTCGAAGTTGCAGCCCACGACCAGGGTGCTCACGTCACCTACATCGACCCGATGTCGTCGCAGATCGGCCACAAAGAAAGCATGAAAGACACCGCCCGCGTACTCGGCCGCATGTTCGACGCCATCGAGTACCGTGGCTTTGAGCAGGAAATCGTCGAAGAGCTGGCCAAGTTCGCTGGCGTACCGGTGTTCAACGGCCTGACCGCTGAATTCCACCCTACGCAAATGATCGCCGACACCCTGACCATGCGCGAGCACAGCGACAAGCCGCTGCATGAAATCAGCTACGCCTACCTGGGCGACGCACGCTACAACATGGGCAACTCGTTGCTGATGATCGGCGCCAAACTGGGCATGGACGTGCGCATCGGCGCGCCAAAAGCGCTGTGGCCGACCCAAGAGTTTATCGACCAGTGCAAAGCGTTCGCTGAAGAAAGCGGCGCCCGCATCACCATCACTGAAGACCCTGTCGAAGCCGTCAAAGGCGTGGACTTCATCCACACCGATATCTGGGTGTCCATGGGCGAACCAGTGGAAGCGTGGGACGAGCGCATCGAGCAACTGCTGCCGTACCAGGTCAACGCCAAGATGATGAAAGCCTCGGGCAACCCACGCGTGAAGTTCATGCACTGCCTGCCAGCCTTCCACAACAACGAAACCAAGGTAGGCAAGGACATCGCCGCCCGTTATCCGAACCTGGCCGGTGGCGTGGAAGTGACCGAAGAAGTGTTTGAGTCGCCCGCCAACATCGCCTTTGAGCAAGCGGAAAACCGCATGCATACCATCAAGGCGATTCTGGTGTCCGCGTTGGCGGATATCTAAACCCCGATACGGCTCTTACTGACTGATCGTTCCCACGCAGAGCGTGGGAATACCGCTCCGCACACTCCGCGTCCAACTGACCACGCCGGGCTCAAGCCTTGCGCGATGGTGACGCGGAGCGGCACAGGATGCACTCCTACGCAGAGCGTGGGAACGATCAAATACCCCACTGAATTTTAGAAGGACAGCCTCTATGCGCATCGTCGTTGCACTGGGCGGTAACGCCCTCCTGCGTCGTGGCGAACCCATGACAGCAGACAATCAACGCGCCAATATCCGCATCGCCACCGAACAGATCGCCCGCATCGCGCCGGGCAACGAACTGGTGGTGGCCCACGGCAATGGCCCACAAGTCGGCCTGTTGTCGCTGCAAGCGGCAGCCTATACCTCCGTCAGCCCTTACCCGCTGGATGTGCTTGGTGCCGAAACTGAAGGCATGATCGGTTACATGATCGAACAGGAACTGGGCAACTTGCTGCACGCCGACATACCCTTCGCCACCCTGCTCACCCAGGTCGAAGTCGATCCCAAAGACCCTGCGTTCCAGAACCCTACCAAGCCTATCGGCCCGGTCTATTCCAAGGCCGAAGCGGAAAAACTCGCAGCTGAAAAGGGCTGGGCTATTGCTCCAGATGGCGACAAGTTCCGCCGTGTGGTGGCCAGTCCAAAACCAAAGCGTATCTTTGAGATCCGTCCGATTAAGTGGCTGCTGGAAAAAGGCAGCATCGTGATTTGCGCTGGCGGTGGCGGGATTCCGACCATGTACGACGAAGACGGCAAGCTCAAGGGTGTGGAAGCGGTGATCGACAAGGACCTGTGTTCCTCCTTGCTGGCCGAGCAACTGAACGCCGACTTGCTGGTGATCGCCACCGACGTCAGTGCAACATTTATCGACTTCGGCAAACCGACTCAGAAAGCCATTGGTCAGGTCCATCCCGACGAATTGGAAAAACTCGGCTTCGCCTCCGGCTCCATGGGCCCCAAGGTTCAGGCTGCCTGCGAGTTCGCCCGCAACACTGGCAAAACCGCAGTGATCGGCTCACTCTCGGACATCGAATCCATCGTCCAGGGCACCGCCGGCACCCGTATCAGCACGGCAAAACCTGGCATCACTTACTTATAAATGCACCTAGGGCGGGTTTCAAACCCGCCCTTCTCCAATGCCTTGTAAAGGAGAGACGCCTCATGGCCACGTTTGAACCCGGTCACTTGCATATCGAACGCCACGCGCTGAACAAGGACGACTACAGCTACAACCTGCGCATCGACTATGAAGTCAGCCAGGACCCCAAGGAAGGCAAGGGGATGTTGTTCAAGATGCATGGTTCGGTGCAAGGCAAGGACCTCAAGGAGGAATTCTTCCTGCCCAAGGACCAGGCCTTCGACTTTGCCCGGCAGGCGATGAATATTACGCAGAAGTACGGCATGCCGAAGATTGCAGTGTTGAACGGCACCATGCACAAGCAGTACGACCTGATGTTTGAAGACGTACGCCACCAACTGGATGTGAAACCGGGAGATCCGGTGAAACTCGAACACCTCGAATAACTCACCGAGCACCTGACCTGGTTGATCGTCCCCACGTTCATTTCGCGTGGGAACGCATCCTGTGACACTGCGCTTCACCAGTGCGCAAGACTGAACCCTGCATCGAGCCCAGGACGCAGAGCGTCCAAAGCGGCATTCCCACGCAGAGCGTAGGAACCATCAGCCCCCTCGCCACAGACGGCAGATTTCACCTCGGCCCCGCGCCAAGGCATACTGGCCATCCTCCGCATTCCAGAACCGTTAGCCCCCATGCGTATCCACGTCAGCTTCATCGACCGCGTCGGCATTACCCAGGAAGTCCTGGCCTTGCTCGGTGGGCGCAATCTCAACCTGGACGCAGTGGAAATGGTTCCGCCCAACGTCTATATCGACGCCCCGACCCTGAGCGCCGAGGTATTGGAAGAGTTGCGTGATGCCTTGTTCAGCGTCCACGGCGTGCAAGCCGTCACCGTGGTGGACATCCTCCCTGGCCAACGCCGGCACCTGCAACTCGACGCCTTGCTGGCGGCCATGACCGATCCGGTGCTGGCCCTGGACAGCGCCGGCAAGGTGTTGCTGGCCAACCCGGCGCTGATCGCCCTCTACGGCCGCGAGCCCGCCGGGGAAAGCATCGCCGAGCTGTTTGACGACACGGCGCTGCTGGACACCCTGCTGGAGCAGGGCTTTCGCCTGCCCCTGCGGGAAATCAGCGTCAACGGCCAGACTCTGTTGCTGGACGCCACGCCAATCACCGACGCCGGTGCCCTACTGACTCTGTACCAACCCAACCGCATCGGCGAACGCTTGTCGGCGCTGCATCACGATCACGCCGAAGGCTTCGATGCGCTGCTGGGCGAATCCCCGGCGATCCGCACCCTCAAGGCGCGGGCACAGCGGGTAGCGGCGCTGGATGCACCGTTGTTGATCCAGGGTGAAACCGGCACCGGCAAGGAGTTGGTAGCCCGAGCCTGTCACGCGATCAGTGCCCGTCACAGCGCGCCGTTCCTGGCGCTGAACTGCGCGGCGCTGCCGGAAAACCTGGCCGAGAGCGAACTGTTCGGCTACGCCCCCGGCGCCTTTACCGGCGCCCAGCGCGGCGGCAAGCCGGGGCTGATGGAGTTGGCCAACCAGGGCACGGTATTTCTCGATGAGATCGGCGAGATGTCGCCGTATTTGCAGGCCAAGCTGCTGCGTTTTCTCAATGACGGCAGCTTTCGCCGGGTGGGCGGCGACCGTGAGGTAAAGGTCAATGTGCGTATCCTCAGCGCCACCCACCGCGACCTGGAAAAGATGGTCAGCGAGGGGACTTTCCGTGAGGACTTGTTCTACCGGCTGAATGTGCTCAACGTCGAAGTGCCGCCCCTGCGCGAACGTGGCCAGGATATTTTGCTGTTGGCACGCTATTTCATGCAGCAGGCCTGTGCGCAGATCCAGCGTCCGGTCTGTCGCCTGGCGCCGGGCACTTATCCGGCGTTGCTGGGGAATCGTTGGCCTGGGAATGTGCGGCAACTGCAGAATGTGATTTTTCGGGCGGCGGCTATTTGTGAAAGCAGCTTGGTGGATATTGGTGATCTGGATATTGCCGGGACTTCGGTGGCGCGTCAGAGTGATGGTGAAGTCGACAGCCTGGAGCAGGCGGTGGAGGACTTTGAGCGTTCGCTGCTGGAGAAGCTGTATGCCAGTTATCCGTCGACGCGGCAGTTGGCGAGTCGGTTGCAGACTTCGCATACGGCCATCGCTCATCGCTTGCGCAAGTACGGGATTCCTACGAAGGTCTGAAAGTTGGGTGCATATCCGTTGTGGCGGTAAGGGCGGCTTGGGGTTACGCCCTTACGGCGTGTCACTTTGAAAAGCCCAAAGTAACCAAAGGCTCTTGCCCCACCACTTGGTGCCTCGCTGTGGCTCGGCATGCCTTCACTCCGGCATTGCTCCGTGGGCCGCCGCGATGGGCCATCCTTGGCCCAGCGCGGCTAAACCGGCGTCCTGCCGGTTTACCCACGGACCAATGCCTGCGTTCAGCCATCGTGGTTAACGGGGCGCCTTAGATCAAAAGCAAAAGCAAAAGCAAAAGCACGGCGGCCTGGTAGCCGACCTGAGTGGTGAAAAGCAAAAGCGGGCTCCCGCGTTAACCACCTCACACCCAGCCAAGTACCTAAAACCGACCCCTTTCCGTACTGAAAACGCTACAGCGTAACGATATCACTACACGCATCCGCAGCCGTCCCCATGCAAGGCTTTGATCCTCATAGCCTTTTTTTCACCCTCTCAACCGTAGCGATATCGCTACACCCACAAATCAACCATTCCCACAGAAATCAAATAACCAATTGATTTATAACAACTAAAAAACATTGGCCGCGATTTTGCTAAGTAATTCTTCATTATTACAATCCCGTCCACCAGACGAATCTGGTCCTGAGGAGTTTCCATGAGCGAGTTGCGCTTTACTGAAGATCACGAATGGCTGCGCGCCGAAGCCGACGGCAGCGTTACCGTAGGTATTACCGCTTTCGCGCAGAACGCGCTGGGTGATGTGGTTTTCGTGCAACTGCCTGAATTGCAGGCCTACGACAAAGGTGCAGAAGCCTCCACCGTGGAATCGGTCAAGGCGGCCAGCGGTGTGTACATGCCCCTGGACGGAGAAGTCCTCGAAGTGAACGACAAGCTGGACGCCAGCCCCGAGTTGGTCAACGAAGACCCGATGGGCGAAGGCTGGTTCTTCCGCTTTAAACCGGCCGATGCCGATGCGGTGGCTAAACTGTTGGATCAGGATACATACGACCGCCTGATCAAAGCCAACGCCGAAGCCTGAGGAGCGTGTCATGACAATTCAATTGAGCACCGCCAACGAATTCATCGCGCGCCACATCGGCCCGCGCCAGGAAGACGAGCAACAGATGCTCGCCAGCCTGGGCTTTGACTCCCTGGAAGCCCTGAGCGCCAGTGTGATCCCGCAAAGCATCAAGGGCACCAGCGTGCTGGGCCTGGAAGACGGCCTGAGCGAAGCCGATGCCCTGGCGTCGATCAAGGCCATCGCCGGCAAAAACCAACTGTTCAAGACTTACATCGGCCAGGGCTACTACAACTGCCACACGCCGTCGCCGATCCTGCGCAACCTGCTGGAAAACCCGGCCTGGTACACCGCCTATACCCCGTACCAGCCGGAGATTTCCCAGGGCCGCCTGGAAGCGCTGCTGAATTTCCAGACCCTGATCAGCGACCTCACCGGCCTGCCGATCGCCAACGCCTCCCTGCTCGATGAAGCCACCGCCGCTGCCGAAGCCATGACCTTCTGCAAGCGCCTGAGCAAGAACAAGGGCAGCCACGCCTTTTTTGCGTCCATCCATAGCCACCCGCAAACCCTCGACGTATTGCGCACCCGTGCCGAGCCGTTAGGCATTGACGTGGTGGTGGGCGACGAGCGCGCACTGACCGACGTCAGCGCCTTCTTCGGCGCGCTGCTGCAATACCCAGCCAGCAACGGTGACGTGTTCGACTACCGCGAACTGACCGAACGCTTCCACGCCGCCAATGCGCTGGTGGCCGTAGCCGCTGACCTGCTGGCCCTGACCCTGCTGACCCCGCCGGGCGAGTTCGATGCCGACGTGGCCATCGGCAGCGCGCAACGTTTCGGCGTACCGCTGGGCTTTGGTGGCCCGCACGCGGCGTATTTCTCTACCAAGGATGCGTTCAAACGCGACATGCCCGGCCGCCTGGTGGGCGTCTCCGTCGACCGTTTCGGCAAGCCGGCCCTGCGCCTGGCCATGCAGACCCGCGAGCAACATATCCGTCGCGAGAAAGCCACCAGCAACATCTGCACCGCCCAGGTGCTGTTGGCCAACATCGCCAGCATGTACGCGGTGTATCACGGCCCTAAAGGCCTGACCCAAATCGCCAACCGCATTCATCACCTGACCGCGATCCTCGCCAAAGGCTTGACCGCGCTGGGCCTCAAGGTTGAGCAAGCCAACTTCTTCGACACCCTGACCCTGGCCACCGGCGCCAACACCGCCGCCCTGCACGATAAGGCCCGTGCCCAGCGCATCAACCTGCGCGTGGTCGATGGCGAACGCCTGGGCCTGTCGGTGGACGAAACCACCCATCAGGCTGATATCGAAACCCTGTGGAGTGTGTTCGCAAACGGTAAAACACTGCCGGACTTCGCCGCATTGGCCGCCAGCGTTGACAGCACCCTGCCGGCCGCGCTGCTGCGCCAGTCGCCAATCCTCAGCCACCCGGTGTTCAACCGCTATCACTCGGAAACCGAGCTGATGCGCTACCTGCGCAAGCTCGCCGACAAGGACCTGGCACTGGATCGCACCATGATCCCGCTGGGCTCCTGCACCATGAAACTCAACGCCGCCAGCGAAATGATACCGGTGACCTGGGCCGAATTCGGTGCCCTGCATCCGTTCGCCCCGGCCTCGCAAAGCGCCGGCTACCAACAGCTGACTGACGAACTGGAAACCATGCTTTGCGCGGCCACCGGTTACGACGCCATCTCCCTGCAACCGAACGCCGGTTCCCAGGGCGAGTACGCAGGCCTGCTGGCCATTCGTGCCTATCACCAGAGCCGTGGCGAAGAACGCCGCGACATCTGCCTGATCCCTTCGTCGGCCCACGGCACCAACCCGGCCACCGCCAACATGGCGGGCATGCGTGTTGTGGTCACCGCTTGCGATGCACGCGGTAACGTCGACATCGAAGACCTGCGGGCCAAGGCCATCGAGCACCGCGAACACCTCGCTGCGCTGATGATCACCTACCCGTCGACCCACGGCGTGTTCGAAGAAGGCATCCGCGAAATCTGCGAGATCATTCATGACAACGGCGGCCAGGTGTACATCGATGGCGCCAATATGAACGCCATGGTCGGCCTCTGCGCACCAGGCAAGTTCGGCGGCGACGTGTCCCACCTGAACCTGCACAAGACCTTCTGCATCCCTCACGGCGGTGGCGGCCCAGGCGTTGGCCCGATTGGCGTGAAGTCGCATCTGACGCCGTTTCTGCCGGGTCACGGCGCCCTGGAACGCAAGGAAGGCGCGGTCTGCGCGGCACCGTTCGGCAGCGCAAGCATCCTGCCGATCACCTGGATGTACATCAGCATGATGGGCGGCGCCGGCCTTAAGCGCGCGTCGCAGTTGGCGATCCTCAATGCCAACTACATTTCCCGTCGCCTGGAAGAGCACTATCCCGTGCTCTACACCGGCAGCAACGGCCTGGTGGCCCACGAATGCATCCTGGATCTGCGCCCGTTGAAAGACAGCAGCGGCATCAGCGTCGATGACGTGGCCAAGCGTTTGATCGACTTTGGTTTCCATGCACCAACCATGTCGTTCCCGGTGGCCGGCACCTTGATGATCGAGCCGACCGAAAGTGAATCCAAGGAAGAACTGGACCGCTTCTGCGACGCCATGATCCGCATCCGCGAAGAAATCCGCGCAGTGGAAAATGGCTCGCTGGACAAAGACGACAACCCGCTGAAAAACGCCCCGCACACCGCAGCCGAACTGGTGGGTGAGTGGACGCATCCGTACAGCCGCGAACAAGCGGTGTACCCGGTAGCGTCGTTGATCGAAGGCAAATACTGGCCGCCGGTTGGCCGGGTCGACAACGTGTTTGGCGATCGCAACTTGGTGTGTGCGTGCCCGTCGATCGAAAGCTACGCCTGACCGTGAACCTGTAGGAGCGAGCTTGCTCGCGAAAAACCTGAGAGCGCCGCGATCATCCTGAATGAACGCGGTGCCTATCAGTTCTTCGCGAGCAAGCTCGCTCCTACAGAAAAGCGGTACCCAATAACAAGAAACCGGAGAACAACCATGTCTTTAAGCGTGTTCGACCTGTTCAAGATTGGCATCGGCCCCTCCAGCTCCCATACCGTCGGCCCCATGCGTGCTGCAGCGCGCTTCGTCGAGGGCTTGCGACGTGACAACCTGTTGAGTGCGACCACCCGCATCAAGGTCGAACTCTACGGCTCGCTTGGCGCCACCGGTAAAGGCCACGGCAGCGACAAGGCCGTGTTGCTGGGCCTGGAAGGCGAACACCCGGACACCGTGGACACTGAAACCGTTGCTGCACGCTTGCAGGAAATCCGCAGCAACGGGCGCTTGAACCTGCTCGGCGAACACAGCATTGCGTTCAACGAGAAAGAACACCTGGCGATGATTCGCAAACCCCTGGCCTATCACCCCAACGGCATGATCTTTCGTGCCTTCGATGAGGCGGGCCTGCAAGTTCGCAGCCGCGAGTACTACTCGGTCGGCGGCGGGTTTGTGGTGGATGAAGACGCAGCCGGCGCCGACCGGATTGTCGAGGACGCCACACCCCTGACCTTTCCCTTCAAAAGTGCCAAGGACTTGCTTGGCCATTGCGCCACCTATGGGCTGTCCATCAGCCAGGTGATGCTGACCAACGAAAGTGCCTGGCGCCCGGAAGCGGAGACCCGCAGCGGCTTGCTGAAGATCTGGCAGGTGATGCAGGACTGTGTGGACGCGGGCTGTCGCAACGAAGGGATTCTGCCCGGTGGCCTCAAGGTCAAGCGGCGGGCGGCGGCGCTACATCGCCAGTTGTGCAAGCACCCGGAGTCGGCGCTGCGTGATCCGCTGTCGGTGCTGGACTGGGTCAACCTCTACGCCCTGGCGGTCAACGAAGAAAACGCCAACGGCGGGCGCGTAGTGACCGCGCCCACTAACGGTGCGGCCGGGATTGTGCCGGCGGTGTTGCACTACTACATGCGTTTTATCCCCGGTGCTAGCGAAGACGGCGTGGTGCGCTTTCTACTCACCGCAGCCGCCATTGGCATCCTCTATAAAGAAAATGCCTCGATCTCCGGCGCTGAAGTCGGTTGCCAGGGTGAAGTCGGCGTCGCCTGTTCCATGGCCGCCGGCGCCTTGTGCGAGGTGTTGGGCGGTACGGTTTCCCAGGTGGAAAACGCTGCCGAAATCGGCATGGAACACAACCTCGGCCTGACCTGCGACCCCATCGGCGGGCTGGTGCAGGTGCCCTGCATCGAGCGCAATGCCATGGGCTCGGTCAAGGCGATCAATGCGGTGCGCATGGCCCTGCGCGGCGACGGGCAACACTTCGTCTCGCTGGACAAGGTCATCCGCACCATGCGCCAGACCGGCGCCGACATGAAAAGCAAATACAAGGAAACCGCCCGTGGCGGTTTGGCAGTCAACATTATCGAGTGCTGACGTTCTCAAGCACGTCCGTACGTTTTTCAGGAGCTGAATATGTCCACCGAAACCCTGTTGAAAACCCCGCTGCACGCCCTGCACATCGAACTGGGTGCGCGCATGGTGCCGTTCGCCGGCTACGACATGCCGGTGCAATACCCGCTGGGCGTGATGAAGGAACACCTGCACACCCGTGAACAGGCCGGGTTGTTCGATGTATCGCACATGGGCCAGATTCGCCTGACCGGCGCCAACGCCGCCAAGGCCCTGGAAACCCTGGTGCCGGTGGACATCATCGACCTACCGGTGGGCATGCAGCGCTACGCCATGTTCACCAACGAGCAGGGCGGCATCCTCGACGACCTGATGGTCGCCAACCTGGGTAACGACGAGCTGTTCCTGGTGGTCAACGCCGCCTGTAAGGATCAGGACCTGGCTCACTTGCGCCAGCATATCGGTGACCAGTGCACCATTGAGCCGCTGTTCGAAGAGCGCGCCCTGCTCGCCCTGCAAGGTCCGGCGGCGGTCAGCGTATTGGCGCGACTGGCGCCTGAGATCAAGCACATGACCTTTATGCAATTCGCTCCTACGCGCCTGCTGGGCGTGGACTGCTACGTCAGCCGCTCCGGCTATACCGGCGAAGACGGTTTCGAAATCTCCGTGCCTGCCGCCAGTGCCGAAGCCCTGGCCCGCAGCCTGCTGGCAGAAACCGAAGTACAGGCCATTGGCCTTGGCGCCCGCGACTCCCTGCGCCTGGAAGCCGGCCTGTGCCTCTACGGCCATGACATGAACACCCAAACCACACCGATTGAAGCCAGCCTGTTGTGGGCCATCTCCAAGGCCCGCCGCGCCGATGGTGCACGCGCTGGTGGCTTTCCGGGTGCCGACAAGATCTTCACCCAACAACAAACCGGTGTCAGCCGCAAGCGCGCTGGCCTACTGCCGCAGGAGCGTACCCCGGTCCGCGAAGGTGCAGAAATCGTCGATGAGCACGGCACAGTGATCGGTAGCGTGTGCAGCGGCGGTTTTGGTCCGAGCCTTGGCGGCCCGCTGGCCATGGGATACCTCGACAGTGCGTTCGTTGCTCTGGGTACCGAGGTCTGGGCGCTGGTGCGTGGGAAAAAGGTGCCACTTCATGTAAGTAAAATGCCATTCGTTCCACAACGTTACTACCGTGGTTGATTGGCTGTTCCTATAAGTAACGCAAATGCGGTTGTGTGCACTAATCTGTAACGCAACCGCCACAAAAAAGTGCACTGACGATAGTCAGCGTTATGTGCCTTAACCTATAACAAGTGATCAAGCCTATCGAATAAGCCTTATGCCAAACGTTGACCGAAGTGTCATAAAACTGAGGAAAACCGTGGCTTGCAGAGGGCTTGTTTTTTTCGCCTTAGTTGGCGTAGAGTTTGCCCACTGTGTTTGCATGGGTCGCTTTGAACCTGGACCTGGGCAGTAGCCAAAGCTTGCTACAACCCGTTCGATGTCTCTTACTTTCCTGCAATCCAGCCCAGTACTCTTTCATGTGAAAGGGGCTGTCATTAACTTTTAGCGTCAAGGAAATAAGAAAATGGCTGATCGTCAGAGCGGTACCGTCAAGTGGTTCAACGACGAAAAAGGGTTTGGTTTTATCACTCCGGAAAGCGGTGCAGATCTGTTCGTGCATTTCCGCGCGATTCAGGGCAACGGCTTCAAGAGCCTTAAAGAAGGCCAGAAAGTGACCTTCATTGCCGTGCAAGGCCAGAAAGGCATGCAGGCTGACGAAGTACAAGCAGCAGAAGACTGATCCTTGCTGCGACAAAAAGCCTCTGATGGTGACATCAGAGGCTTTTTTATATGTTTTATCCGTAAAATGGCTTTTTTCCTTCCGAGAGCCCTGCCATGTCGAAACACCTGCTAAGCCCTCAAGGCGATTTTCCCGCCGTTGGCCTGGGCCGTCGTCTAGCAGCGATGTTCTATGACTTCCTGTTGTGCACCGCCCTGCTGATCGTCACGGCCCTCCTCTACAAGCTGGTGTGGATGGCCTTTGTCGGTGAAAGCAAAATGCGTGCGCTCTCTGAATCTGGTGCCCTGGACGGTGATCCATTGCTGTCGACGATTTTGTTTTTTGTATTGTTTGGTTTCTTCGCCAAATTCTGGACCCATTCCGGGCAGACGCTCGGCATGCAGGTATGGGGCGTGCGGGTGCAGAACGCGGATGGCTCGCGGATCAGCCTGTGGCAGGCGCTGCTGCGCTTTGTGGTGTCGATTGCGTCGTGGTTGTGCGCTGGGCTGGGCTTTATCTGGTCGCTGGTCGACAAGAAGAAGCGCAGCTGGCATGACATCTATTCCGACAGCCAGCTGGTTCGTATTCCAAAGAAGAAAAAATAAGCGCTTATCAGGCGTTGCCCGCCAGTTTCAGACGCGCGGCCTGGGTAAAGTCCAGCATACGCTTGAGCGGGCGCACCGCGTGGGGGATCACCGACGGTTCGACGAAGATCTCGTTACTGCCCTCGCGCAAACACTGCAGAGTCCGCTCCAGCGTATTCATCGCCATCCACGGGCAGTGCGCACAACTGCGGCACGCCGCGCCGTTCCCAGCGGTCGGCGCTTCGACAAACACCTTGTCCGGGCACAGCTGCTGCATCTTGTAGAAGATACCGCGGTCGGTGGCGACGATAAAAGTCTTGTTCGGCAGGCGCTGCGCTGCGGCGATCAACTGACTGGTAGAGCCCACGGCATCCGCCAGTTCGATTACCGAAGTCGGTGATTCCGGATGCACCAGAATCGCCGCGTCCGGGTACAGCGCCTTCATGTCTTCCAGTTGCTTGGACTTGAACTCTTCGTGGACGATGCAGGCACCGTCCCACAGCAACATGTCGGCACCGGTCTGACGCTGGATATAAGTGCCCAGGTGTTTGTCCGGGCCCCAGATGATGGTCTCGCCGTTGTCCATCAGGCTTTCGACGATCTCCAGGGCACAACTGGAGGTCACCACCCAATCGGCACGGGCTTTGACCGCCGCCGAAGTATTGGCATAAACCACCACGGTGCGCTCGGGATGCTGATCGCAGAACGCGGAAAACTCATCCACCGGGCAACCCAGGTCCAGGGAGCAGGTAGCTTCCAGGGTGGGCATCAGGATGCGTTTTTCGGGGGTGAGGATTTTGGCTGTCTCGCCCATAAAGCGCACACCGGCGACCAGTACGGTCTTGGCCGGGTGAGCGGCGCCAAAACGGGCCATCTCCAGGGAGTCGGAGACACAGCCGCCGGTTTCTTCGGCCAGGGCCTGGATTACCGGGTCGCAGTAAAAGTGAGCCACCAGCACCGCGTCCTGAGCCTTCAGCTCGGCGGCGATAGCGGCACGTAAAACCGCCTCCTCGGCAGCACTAAGTACCTTGGGCTGTTTGGCATCAAGGTGGGCTTGAACCAGAAGACGTTCGGAAATTTGCGTCATGTTCGCAAGACCTGCAGGCGCAGTTGCGCGAAAGTCGAGTGTACCACCGGCTCTGGGCCCCTTGCGGGTACCGCCGGACGAAGTGATTGTGTTCATCAGCACGGACAACGGTGAAGCTGCGCAAGGCTACAGAATATCGATTGGATTCAAAAGCCTAATCTGGGGTGCTGGCGCTTTGTCCGTTGTAGCCGGTGGTGCTTACCACCGGCTACAACTACAAATACGCTCGCATCGCCCAGGAAGAAGCCAAGCCGTCAGGCTTCGCTGATTTTGTTGACACTGGTGATCTCACCGTTCCAGATCATCTCGTAATGCGCCGTTTGAACGATGGATGAGACAGGCATGGGCGTCATCAACGCCCAACAGTGATTCTCCTGGGAGCGCACGGACCTGTACCGAAGGCCGGGAAAGCCTGCTTCCTTGATAGCCCTCCCCAAACGATGGGAGTGCGTGTAATCGTCGGGATCGTAAATAGGATCAGTCATAGGAATGGATGTCGCATCCTTCATCGAATTATCAACGAAAGAACAGGACAGCCCCCGGAACATAAAGCGTTCGTAGTTGAGGCCGTGAACGTTCGACCAGTACTGACTCTGATGATGACGCACCTCTGCCAGTGCAGTCTCCATCGTGGCGGCCAGGTACAGCACACCGAAGCTGCCATCGCTGAAACGCGACCCAGCAGGGTTTACATGAGTGAACGGTGCCGTTGCATATGAACACCCAGGAATGCCAAAGGGGATTTCCTTGCGAGGTATCAACTCAATGAGACCGACCTCGTTATGCAGCCTGGGATTGGTCAGGGCCTGAATCTGATAGAGCGCATCAAATTCGTCTGCGCTCGCCACGTCGTCAAACAGGGCAATGGGCGGAAACTTTGAGTTGACCAGTCGATAGGCCTGCAATTGCTCTGCGGCCATGTCTGACAACCGACTCAACATCACCATTGCGCTCCACGTAGAACATCAATCCGGCGAAACGTCTCGTACAGGGAAATCATATCGCCCTGGGCCATGATTTCGAGGGGCGTACGACCGTTGAAAAAGCTGTTGTCATTCGCCATCGCCGGGAAGCCATATACGTTCTCGGGATTATCAAAGACCAGGCGAAGAGCTGCGTGGATGTTCAGTACAAAGCTGATTCGCTGCATCTGGTCAGAATCCAGACCCACCGACCAATCGACATCACGCTGCTTGGCACGCGTAAAGGTGCTGCGGGAAATACGCAAGATACGGCAAGCCTGGTCACTGGTTGCCTGCCATTTTTCGAGAATGCCTACGGCAGCGCGCAGGCCGGTCACGCATTGGTCCTTGGAAAATGCTTGCGCTTGGAGGGGTAGTGTCATGTTCACAACCTCATAATTGATCTACAGACTCAAATATAGGAATTTTTAATCTATAGATCAACCCAAAGCAACTGCCCTACCTTTTTCCACGCAAAAAAAAACCCGGAAATCCTCACTTTCGTGGGCCTTCCGGATTTTCTAAACTGCAATATATGGTGGGTCGTGTGGGATTCGAACCTACGACCAATTGGTTAAAAGCCAACTGCTCTACCAACTGAGCTAACGACCCGCTTCGTGGTGGTGCGTATAATACTGATTTCTAACGGAAATTCAACACCTAATACGAAATAAATCAGAAATAACGTGTTGGGTCACTGATTCCGGCTGCCGAGAAGCCTTCTGCACGCAGGCGACAGCTGTCGCACTTGCCACAGGCACGGCCCTGATCGTCTGCCTGATAGCAGGAAACGGTGAGTGCGTAATCAACCCCAAGACGCACGCCTGCCTTAACGATATCGGCCTTGCTCAGGTTCTGCAGGGGTGCCTGAATGCGGAAGCCCTGCCCCTCTACACCGGCCTTGGTAGCCAGGTTGGCCATGCGCTCGAAAGACTCGATGAACTCGGGACGGCAGTCTGGGTAGCCTGAATAATCCACGGCATTGACGCCGATAAAGATGTCTCGCGCATTGAGCACTTCAGCCCAGCCCAGGGCCAGGGACAGGAACACGGTGTTGCGCGCCGGTACGTAGGTTACTGGAATGCCTTCGCTGGGCGCTTCGGGGACGTCAATGGAGCTGTCGGTCAGGGCCGAGCCGCCGATGCCGTTGAGGTTCAGGCTGATCACCTTGTGTTCAACCACACCCAGGTCGCGAGCAACGCGGGCGGCAGCATCCAGTTCGGCGCGGTGACGCTGGCCGTAGTCAAAGCTCATGGTGTAGCAGCTGTAGCCGTCAGCACGAGCCATGGCCACTACGGTGGCGGAATCGAGGCCGCCGGACAGCAGGATCACAGCACGTTTTTGATCTAGCGTTTGTTCAGTCATTTCAGCGCCCCGGCTCGTCATTCCAAAGATATTTATGCAGTTGCAGTTGCAGGCGTACCGGCAAATTGTCCGCGACCACCCAGTCGGCCAGTTCGCGAGCGTTCAAGTCGTGGTGGCTTGGAGAAAACAGCACCTCGCCTGCGCGCCGGTCGAGACCATACTGGATCAGCTTGGAGCTGGCCCAGTCGTAGTCGTCACGGGAACAGATGACGAACTTGACCTGATCGTTGGCCGTCAGCAGCTCGATGTTCTCGTAGCGGTTGCGATTCACTTCCTTGGAGCCAGGCGTCTTGAGGTCGACCACTCGGCTTACCCGAGGGTCGACCGCGGAAATATCCAAGGCACCACTGGTTTCCAGGGACACCTCGTAACCGGCATCACACAGTTGTTTGAGCAAAGGAATGGCATTGGGCTGGGCCAACGGCTCGCCGCCCGTCACACAGACGTAGCGGGGCCGGTAGCTGGCAACCTGCTGGAGGATGTCTTCGAGGGTACGCACGGTACCGCCACTGAAGGCGTAGGCGCTGTCACAGTATTGGCAGCGTAGCGGGCAGCCGGTGAGGCGCACAAATACTGTGGGCAAGCCGGCGGTGCGCGTTTCACCCTGTAACGAGTAAAAAACTTCGGTAATACGTAATGTATCTTGCATAGTCGCCACGGGCGTAACAGCTAAACAGGCTGTCCGCCTCCGTCAGGCACTTCAAGGAGCTCCGCTAACGCGCAAACCCCAAAAAGCGTGTTTCATAAAAGGGCGTGGATTCTAACGAAAAAACCCGCGACAAGCGCGGGTTTCTTCCAAGCAGAGTAGCACCGCTTACATACGCTGCAGATCACGCTGGGCCAACTGAGCGGCGGATGTACCCGGATATTGGGCCACCACCTGCTGCAGAATGCCTTTGACTTTGTCGGCATGACCCAGGCGGCGCTCTACGTCAGCAAGCTTGTACAGCGAGTCAGGCACCTTGGCGTGCTTTGGGTAGAGCTGGCTGACCTTGGCAAAAGCCTGGCCTGCACCTTGCAGATCACCCTTGGCCAAGTTCACCTCACCCAACCAGTATTGGGCATTGCCCGCATACTGACTGTTCGGGTATTTGCGCAGGAAGGCGGCGAAAGCCAGGCTGGCCTTGTCGAAATCCTTTGCTTTGATCAGGTCGAAGGCTGCGTCGTAGTACAGCTTTTCCTTCGCTGGATCACCCGGCTCACTGCTGGCGGCAGGGGCCTGGCTGGCAGCCCCAGCCCCCGCAGCGGCACCACCGGCACCACCGGCGGCGCTTGCGGCGCCACCGGCAGAAGAATTATCAGGAGTGGCGGCTGGTGTAACGCCGGTTCCTATGCGCTTATCAAGATCCTGGTATCGCTCCAGGCCTTCTTGTTTCAGGCGATTTACTTCATTTTGCAGAACTTCAATGGTGCCTTGTTGCTGCGCCAATTGATCCTGCATACGTTGCAGCTGGTTGAACAGCTCGCCCTGTGCCGAAGGAGGGGCCGTAACCCCACCTCCGGCATAGGCGCCGTTCGTGCCATAACCTGCTGGCGGATAGCTGCTCCCGCTATTGTTATAGCCAGAGTTGCTATCTTCCACAGGAACCGCAGCCCACACCGCAAGCGGTGCGAGACTGAGAGCCAATACAGTTACAACACGACGGCACGTTCGCATGACGAATTACTTACGCAGTTCGACGCGACGGTTTTGAGCCCAGGATTGCTCGTCGTTGCCGGTAGCAACTGGACGCTCTTCACCGTAGGAAACCAGTTCCAGCTGAGCTGGGGAAACGCCTTGCAGTACCATGTAGCGCTGAACGGCTTTAGCACGACGCTCGCCCAGTGCCATGTTGTACTCACGAGTACCACGTTCGTCGGTGTTACCTTCCAGAACAACGCGAGCGCCGTTAGCTTTCAGGTCTTTGGCGTGAACGTCCAGAGCGCGCATAGCTTCTGGCTTCAGGTCCGAACTGTCGTATTCGAAGTAGAAAGTAGTGATAGCGCGCAGAGCAGCTTCTTCGCTCAGGGAGCCGTCAACTGCACCAGTGTTAGCGCCGTAACCAGCGTTTGGATCAACAGCTGCGCCTTCACCGGCATTGTCGCCGCCTTTAGACGAGCAACCAACGGCTACGGACAAAGCCAGAGCCAGAGCAGCAAACTTACCAAACTTCAGCATTTCCATCGTGAAACTCCTAATGAACCCCAGTGTGTTAAGCAAATCTTGTAGCGCCGCGTCAGTTCAGGTAAGGGGACCAGGACGGTTCTCTGACTTCGCCTTGTGCGGTAGGAAGCGGGAGCCTTACGCGTCCATTAATGGACACGAGCATCAAGACTCCCCGGCCCTGCTGGCGGGTGGCGTAGATTACCATGGTGCCGTTGGGCGCAACAGTAGGCGACTCATCAAGAGTGCTCTCTGTAAGGATTTTTACGCTTCCGCGCTGCAAATCCTGGGCCGCAACCTTGAAATTAGTGAAGCCTTCCTGACGATGGATCATCACCAGAGTCTTTTCATCGGCCGAAAGCTTCGGATTGGCGTTGTAGTTACCAATAAAAGTCACACGTTCGGCACCACCACCGCTGACGCTGCTTTTATAGATTTGTGGCTTGCCGCCACGGTCGGAGGTGAAGTAGATGGTTGAACCATCCTTGCCCCAGAACGGTTCGGTGTTAATGCCAGGACCATTGGTGACACGGCTGATCTGGCGCGAACCGAGGTTCATCACGTAGATATCCGGGTTACCGTCCTTGGACAGTACGAATGCCAGGCGATTGCCATCCGGCGACCACGCAGGCGCGCCGTTCAGGCCTTCAAAGTTGGTGATTTGCTCGCGGCGACCGGTGTCGATGTGCTGAACGAAGATGCGCGGACGCTTCTGTTCAAACGACACGTAGGCAATACGCTTGCCATCCGGCGCGAAACGCGGCGACAGGATTGGCTCACGGGACTGCAACAGGGTCACCGCACGGGCACCGTCGTAGTCCGAACGCTGCAGGGTGTAGCGAGTGTTGTTCACCGAAAAGCGCTCGGCTGTCACGTACAGTATGCGAGTGGAGAACGCACCTTTGATACCGACCAGCTTTTCAAACGACTGGTCGGCAATGTAGTGCGCCATGTCCCGCAGTTGATCGACACTTCCCGAAACGCTACCGGTCAGCACTTGTTGCTCGGTGGCAACGTTGAACAGGGCGTATTGCACCTGCAGGCGACCACCGGCCGGAACGATGCTACCCACCATCAAGTACTGGGCACCCAAGGCCTTCCAGTCACGGTAGATGACTTCGCTGGCCTGGGTCGGCTGGCTGATCATGTTCTGTTTTGGAATTGGCGAGTAGTAACCCGAGTTGCGCAGGTCATTACCAATGATTTCCGCCATGTCGTCCGGCAGTACGCTGCCGCCCTGCCAGCCAAACGGTACAACAGCAATCGGAGTGGCCCGATCGCTACCGCTGGTGACCAGGATGTTCTTTTCATCCGCCGCCGCTATCCCTGCCATGCAGCAAATAACGACAAGCATTCCTCGAAGAAGGTTTCTCACAAGGCTAGATCCTCAGGTGTGAATGTCATCTTGAATGAACGATAGGGAGCGAAGTCGCTTGGTTTCATTCCCTGCATCTCGGTCAACCGGCCAATATTCTTGACCGCTGCAACCGCGGAACTGTCGAACGAACCATCACCACTGGACTTGGCCACACTGACCGAAGTCACCGTACCGTCCGGCAACATGCCGATCTGCAGCACTACTGTCATGCCTTTGCGCGCCGAAGGTGGGCGTGCCCAACCTTCCGCTGCCCGTGCTCGAATCAGATCGTCGAAACTGCCCGCGACTTCATCACCACGTTCATCGGCCAAGGCCTGCTGACGCTGAGGCGTGTCGGAAAGCAAATCGGCCAAGGCCTGGGCCTTTTTGTCTTCGGTCGATTTACGCGCTGCGTCCTGCGCCTTTTTCTTGGCCGCATCAGCAGAGGCTTTCTTCTTCGCATCGTCGGCGACTTTTTTCTTCGCCTCGTCTGCTTCAGATTTCTTCTTGGCGTCGTCCGCGGCTTTTTTCTTCGCGTCTTCGACTATCTTTTTCTTAGCCTCTTCAGCGGCCTTTTTCTTGGCCTCTTCTTCGGCAGCTTTCTTGGCTTCTTCTTCAGATTTTTTCTTGGCTACATCAGCCAACTGTTTCTCTTCAGCCTTTTTAGCTTCGGCAGCTTTATCGGCTTTTTTGGCTTCATCAGCCTTTTTAGCCTCGTCGGCTTTCTTCGCTTCGTCAGACTTTTTAGCTTCCTCGGCCTTTTGAGCAGACTCTTCTTTCTTTTGTTCCGCAGCCTTCACCGCTTCCTGCTCGACCTTCTTCTGTTCCATCTGTTCGACTTCAGTCTGGCGCGCAGCCGACTTCTGGGCCTCACCCGCAATCTTCTGATTGGTCTGGGTGGTGGCCTGACTTTTCGATTTCAGTTGATACAGGGTCGCCTGCACGATCGGCTTGGCTGGCGGCAGGTCCGGCGTCATGGCAAAGCTGACGAACAGCATGCCAAACGCCAGGACGTGCAGGGCAATTGCCCAGACGCTAGGCCAAAAGAAGCTTTCCGAAGCGGACGGCTCTCGCTGTTGGTGCATCAGGGCGCCTCGGTAATCAAGCCAACATTACCGACCCCAGCCTTCTGCAGGCCGCCCATGGCACCCATGACGGACCCGTAGTCGACGACCTTGTCGCCACGGATGAACACCTGGGTGTGCTTGCCGCCTTCGTTGCCGGCGCGAATGATCTTGGTCACTGCCTCGGTCATCTGCGGCAAGGTCATGGCCTTGTCTTGCTGTTTCTGGGTATCGACTTCGCTGCCAAGGTTCCAGTAATAGGTCTTGTCAGCCTTGATCGAAATGGTCAGGACCTGGGTGTTGTTGTCTTGCGGCAAGGCTTCACTGGAAACCTTGGGCAGATCAACCTTCACGCCCTGATTGAGCATCGGCGCGGTCACCATGAAGATAACCAGCAGCACCAGCATCACGTCGATGTAAGGCACTACGTTCATCTCGGCGACCGGCTTGCGCTTTTTCCGAGCTCGAGCGATTAAAGCCATTGGGAATTACCTGCTTATTCTTCGCTGGTGTGCACTTTACGGTGCAGGATCGCCTGGAACTCATCGGCGAAGGTGTAGTAACGGCTGATCAAGGTTTCGCCGCGAGCAGCAAAACGGTTGTAGGCGATTACTGCGGGAATGGCAGCGAATAGACCGATGGCCGTGGCGATCAGGGCTTCGGCGATACCGGGGGCCACAGTGGCCAGAGTCGCTTGCTGGGCCGTGGCCAAGCCGCGGAAGGAGTTCATGATCCCCCACACGGTACCAAACAGACCGATGTACGGGCTGACGGAACCGACGGTGGCGAGAAATGGCAGGCTCTGCTCCAGCTTCTCTTCTTCACGGGAAATGGCGACGCGCATGGCACGGGCCACGCCTTCCATGACCGCTTCCGGATCAACACCCGACTGCTGACGCAGACGGGAGAACTCCTTGAAGCCGGCGCGGAAGATTTGCTCCACGCCCGAATCCGGGTCCGGATTGCTGCCAGCCTGGCGGTACAGTTTGGATAGGTCGATACCCGACCAGAAGCGCTCCTCGAAGCTCTCCAGGGCACGTCGAGCGGCGCGCATCAGGTTGCTGCGCTGAAAAATCATGACCCATGAGGTAACCGATGCGGCTACCAGGATCAGCATCACCAGTTGAACCACGACACTGGCATTGCTGACCAAGCTCCACATGGAGGAATGGTCGACGACGTTAGCTTCCACGCTTTATCTCCTGCTCTGAATGTTTACCCGCGCCGCTCACGGCGGCAAAGGCCGCACGTAGAGCTTCGGGAATGGCCCGGGGTTTCAAACTATTGGTGCGCACACAGGCCACCAGGAACTGCCCCTCACAGAGCAGCGTTGCATCCGTAGCCCGCCTGACCTGCTGTTTAAAGCGCAGGCTGGCACGGTTCAATTCGGTTATTTGCGCACTGACCAACAGTTCATCGTCCAGTCGCGCCGGCGCGTAGTAACGAGCCTCGCTGGAATGCACGACGAACAACAGGTCCTCCCCTGCAAGCGTGGATTGGGCAAAGCCCATCTCCCGTAGCCGCTCGGTTCGAGCCCGCTCCATGAACTTGAGGTAATTGACGTAATACACGATGCCGCCAGCATCGGTGTCCTCGTAATAAACGCGACAACGATGTGTGAACGACTGATCCCCATTTTGCGCGCGCATACTCTAGTGCTTACTCCTCAGGTTGCCAATCCGGCCAGGCAACTGTTTTTGCATTCTCGTACACATTTCTAACGAAAGAATGACGACACCAGCCACTAGGACAGCACAAACGTTGAATAAATCGACTCGCCACGCCTTTTTAATCGTCTACCGCATCAAGGAATTCGTCTACCACGGGCATCTCGCCCAATCGTGACGGAATGTTTAACCCGAAGTGCAAGTACGCATGCCGAGTCACTACGCGGCCCCTCGGCGTACGCATGATATAGCCCTGCTGGATCAGGTAAGGCTCCAGCACGTCCTCGATGGTATGTCGCTCTTCACTGATGGCCGCCGCGAGGCTGTCCACACCCACCGGGCCACCGTCGAACTTCTCGATCATGGTCAACAGCAAGCGCCGGTCTTGATGGTCGAAACCATGCTCATCGATATCCAGCAGGTTGAGCGCTCGGTCGGCGACGGCCTTGGTGATATGGCCATTGGCGCGCACTTCAGCAAAGTCCCTTACCCGACGCAACAAACGGTTGGCAATACGCGGCGTCCCACGGGCGCGACGGGCGATTTCGTAGCCGCCATCAGGGTCCAGCGGCAAACCGAGAATCCCCGCAGAACGACCGACAATAGTCGCCAGGTCGGCAGTGCTATAGAACTCTAGACGTTGAACAATGCCGAAACGGTCTCGCAGCGGATTGGTCAGCATCCCGGCACGAGTGGTCGCGCCCACCAGGGTAAAGGGAGGTAAGTCGAGTTTGATCGAGCGCGCCGCCGGCCCTTCGCCGATCATGATGTCCAGCTGGAAGTCTTCCATGGCCGGGTACAGCACTTCTTCGACGATAGGTGAGAGCCGGTGGATTTCGTCGATAAACAGCACATCATGAGGCTCAAGGTTGGTCAGCAGCGCCGCCAAGTCGCCCGGACGCTCCAGTACCGGCCCCGAGGTGCTCTTGATCGACACACCCATTTCCTGGGCAATGATGTGGGCCAGGGTTGTCTTGCCCAGGCCCGGCGGGCCGAAGATCAACGTGTGGTCCAGGGACTCGTTACGCCCGCGCGCCGCCTGGATGAATAGCTCCATCTGCTCGCGCACGGTGGGCTGGCCAATGTATTCGGCAAGGCTTAGGGGGCGAATGGCCCGATCCTGTACTTCTTCACGGTCGCGAGGGCCGGTGGCCGCAATCAGACGATCAGCTTCAATCACTTAAATCATTCCCTTCAGGGCGCGGCGGATCATGTCTTCACTGCTCAGGTTCTTGTCCTTGATCGCCGACACAGCCTTACTGGCTTCCTGAGGCTTGTAACCCAGGGAAATCAGCGCGCTGACTGCATCACTCTCGGCGCTGGCCACCGGCACACCCGGAGCATCCGGTTGATTGGGTACCAGGGCAAACATGCTCGGCACCACCTCCCAACCCTTGAAGCGGTCCTTGAGTTCCACCAGCAGTCGCTCGGCGGTTTTCTTGCCGACACCCGGCACCTTGGTCAACGCCGACGTGTCCTGGGCCGAGACGCAGCGCACCAGCTCATCGACTTCCAGGCTCGACATCAAGGCCAGGGCCAGTTTTGGCCCGACGCCGTTGAGACGAATCAGCTCGCGGAAAAAATCACGATCGCGCTTGCCAATAAAACCATAGAGCAATTGCGCGTCTTCGCGCACCACCAGGTGCGTGTGCAAGGTCAGCGGCTCGCCGACCGACGGTAGGCGATAGAGGGTGGTCATGGGCACTTCCAGCTCATACCCCAGCCCGTTTACATCCAGAATCAGGTGCGGCGGCTGTTTCTCAGCCAAGGTGCCGCGCAAGCGTCCAATCACGTTTCAGATCCTTAAAGCTTCAGTCAGATCAGGGCCTGACCTGGAATAACGTAGCCATGTCGGCCGACAACACAGGCCGTCTCATGCGCCACATGCAAAATGATTGCGCTGATGCTATCAGAGACGCAGCCGCCCGCCACGACTGCGTGCCGCGCCCAATCCATGAGGCAGCAGGCTGGAGCGGGTATGGGCGTGACAAATGGCAATGGCCAGGGCATCGGAGGCGTCGATCTGCGGTTTGGCAGTGAGCTTAAGCATGTGCATGACCATCATCTGCACCTGATCTTTATTGGCGGCCCCAGTGCCGACGACCGCTTGCTTGACCTGGGTCGCAGTGTATTCGGCGATCTCCATGCCTTCCTCGGCACCGGCAACAATGGCGGCGCCACGGGCCTGGCCCAACTTCAAGGCAGAATCGGCGTTTTTAGCCATAAAGACCTTTTCAATGCCCATGGTCACCGGGCCGTAGGTCTGGATCACTTCACGTACGCCGCGATAGACAATTTGCAAACGCTCGGCCAACTCGCCAGAGCCCGTGCGGATGCAACCGGAGGCGACGTAGACACAGCCTCGCGGGGTATCTTGGACCACGCCAAAGCCGGTGATTCGCGAACCGGGGTCGATACCTAAGATAAGAGTCATAACGCCTATTGCCGAACAGTTAAGGAATGAAACGCGGAACCCAAAACCTGAGGCCAGACACTCATTGTGGCGAGGGATCTTGCTCCCTCACCACAGAGGTGATGTATCCAGACACAAAGCCAATCAGCCGAGCTGTTCGGCCACGGACTCCGCAATATCGGCGTTGGAGTAGACGTTCTGCACGTCATCCAGGTCTTCCAGCATATCGAGCAACTTCAGCACCTTCTCGGCGCCGTCCAGATCCAGCTCCGCGCTGGTGGTCGGCAGCATGACGATTTCCGCATCGGTACCCTTGAAGCCGGCGGCTTCCAGGGCATTGCGCACGGAATAGAAGCCGGCGAACGAGGTGAACACGTCGATGGAACCGTCTTCGTTGGTCACCACGTCGTCGGCGTCGGCCTCCATGGCCGCTTCCATCAGCGCATCTTCGTCAACGCCTGGCGCAAAGGAAATCTGCCCCTTGCGCTCGAACAAATAAGCCACCGAACCATCAGTGCCCAGGTTGCCGCCGCACTTGCTGAACGCATGGCGCACTGCCGCCGCAGTACGGTTGCGGTTATCGGTCATGCACTCGACCATCACCGCCACGCCACCGGGGCCATAGCCTTCGTAGCTCAGTTCGACCATATCGTCGGTTTCGGCCGCACCGGCACCACGGGCCACGGCGCGATCAATAATATCGCGGCTCATGTTGGCGCCCAGGGCCTTATCCAGCGCCAGGCGCAGACGCGGATTGGAGCCCGGATCAGCGCCACCCTGGCGGGCAGCGACGGTCAGCTCGCGAATCCACTTGGTAAAGATCTTGCCCTTCTTGGCATCCTGACGCTCTTTGCGGTGCTTGATGTTCGCCCACTTGGAATGGCCAGCCATAACACAACTCCGAAATTCTCTAGAAACCTTAACGATCCCGCCCCAGGCAGGACTTCTTTCTTTAACGCAAAGACCTTGTAACGCAAAGGCGCATCCGAAGATGCGCCTTTTTGACTGCGTAAACCTTATCGCGCTTTCACGCAGCAGCCTTACTCAGCCTTCGGCACTTCACGCAGACGGATGTGCAGCTCGCGCAGAGCCTTGGCATCCACCACACTCGGTGCTTGCGTCATCACGCAGGCAGCACTCTGGGTTTTCGGGAAGGCGATCACTTCACGGATCGACTGCGCACCGGTCATCAGCATCACCAGACGGTCAAGGCCGAAGGCCAGGCCGCCGTGGGGTGGCGCGCCGTATTTCAGGGCGTCGAGCAGGAAGCCGAATTTCTCTTCCTGTTCCGCTTCGCTGATACCCAGCAGGCGGAAGACCGATTGCTGCATATCCTTGCGGTGGATACGAATAGAACCGCCACCCAGCTCAGTACCGTTCAGCACCATGTCGTAGGCACGGGACAGGGCGGTGGCCGGGCTGGCCTCCAACTCTTGTGGGGTGCACTTGGGCGCAGTGAACGGGTGGTGCAAGGCGCTGAAGCTACCGTCGTCGTTCTCTTCGAACATCGGAAAGTCGACGACCCACATTGGCGCCCATTCGCTGGTCAGCAGGTTCAGGTCGTTGCCGACCTTGATCCGCAGTGCGCCCAGGGCTTCGCTGACGATCTTCGACTTGTCGGCGCCGAAGAATACGATGTCGCCGTCGACCGCGCCAACGCGATCAAGGATCACGTTGAGGTTGGCTTCAGGGATATTTTTGACGATTGGCGATTGCAACCCCTCGACACCCTTCGCGCGCTCGTTGACCTTGATGTACGCCAGGCCCCTGGCACCGTAGATGCCGACGAACTTGGTGTAGTCGTCGATCTGCTTGCGCGCAATGCTCGCCCCGCCAGGAACGCGCAAGGCAGCGATGCGGCATTTCGGGTCGTTGGCCGGGCCGCTGAACACCTTGAAGTCGACGTCTTTGAGTTGATCGGCAACGTCCACCAGTTCCAGCGGGTTACGCAGGTCTGGTTTGTCGGAACCGTAACGGCGCATGGCCTCGTCCCAGGTCATGTGCGGGAACTCACCGAATTCCAGACCCAGCACTTCCTTGAACAGGTTGCGGATCATGCCTTCGGTCAGGCCCATGATGTCTTTTTCATCGAGGAAGCTGGTCTCGATGTCGATCTGGGTGAATTCCGGCTGGCGGTCGGCTCGCAGGTCTTCGTCACGAAAGCACTTGGCGATCTGGTAGTAACGGTCGAAACCGGCAACCATCAGCAGTTGCTTGAACAGTTGCGGCGATTGCGGCAAGGCGAAGAAGGAACCGGCGTGGGTACGGCTCGGCACCAGGTAGTCACGAGCGCCTTCCGGAGTCGCACGGGTCAGGATCGGCGTCTCGACGTCGAGGAAGCCGTTCTCGTCCAGATAGCGACGGATGCTGGTGGTCATGCGCGAACGCAGTCGCAGCTTCTCCAGCATTTCCGGACGACGCAGGTCGATAAAACGATAGCGCAAGCGGGTTTCTTCGCCAACGTCGGAGAACTCGTTGAGCGGGAACGGCGGGGTTTCCGCTTCGTTCAGCACTTCCAGCTCGTAACCCAAAACCTCGATCATGCCCGACGCCATGTTGACGTTGCCGGCACCGGCTGGACGCAGGCGTACCTTGCCGGTGATCTTGACCACGTACTCGCTGCGCACGCGGTCGGCGGCGGCGAAGGTTTCAGCGCGGTCCGGGTCGAACACCACTTGGGCCAGACCGTCACGATCACGGATATCGAGGAAGATCACCCCGCCGTGGTCGCGGCGACGGTGAACCCATCCGCACAGGGTGATTTCCTGACCTTCCAGGGTCTCGTTCAGTTGGCCGCAATAGTGGCTGCGCATCATGATAGTGGTTTCACTTCTCGTAATTCGAAATTCGGTGGAGGTCTTGCTTAACTCAGCACCTTAAGTCAGGCACCGGATAATGCAAGCGCTCGCGCGTAGAGTTCAACTCAGTCTGCTTTGTCGCCGCCGGCCAAATTCTTCTTCGAGCCGGTCTTGAAGTCGGTCTCGTACCAGCCAGAACCGCTCAAGCGAAAGCCCGGCATGGACAACATCTTTTTAAGCTCTGGCGCCTGACAAGCAGGGCAATCGACCAACGGCGCGGCGCTGATCTTTTGAATGGCTTCCAACTGATGACCACAGGAAGCGCATTGATAGTCGTACATGGGCATGGAGATGTCTCGGCGATCAGGTCACTGCTGCGCTGCGCTCTGACCCGGACCTTGGAAAAAAGCCCGGCATGCGCAGCAAAGGGCGGGATTATATCTGGTAAATCGAGGCTGTGCAGCCGTAGTGGTGCGCAGCTCTTTATAGAGAACCTGTCAGCCCGGTTTCTGCCCGATACCCAACCCTGCTGTCAGCAGGAAGCCTGCGGGCAGGAAAGGTAGACAGGCGAGTGACGCCAAAAAACGCCACTCACCAGCGTGGCTTACTGACTATCGAGCAGCGAACGCAACATCCATGCAGTTTTCTCGTGAACCTGCATGCGCTGGGTCAACAAATCCGCAGTGGGCTCGTCACTGACTTTATCGAGCAGCGGGAAGATCCCGCGCGCGGTCCGGGTAACAGCTTCCTGACCCTGGACAAGTTGCTTGATCATGTCTTCAGCACTGGGCACACCCTCTTCTTCCTTGATGGAAGAAAGACGGGCATAGACAGAGTACGCGCCAGGCGCTGGAAAACCCAAGGCACGAATACGTTCGGCAATTGAATCAACTGCCAGCGCCAGCTCGTTATATTGCTCTTCAAACATCAAGTGCAGCGTACGAAACATCGGGCCAGTCACGTTCCAATGGAAGTTATGGGTCTTCAGGTAAAGTACATAGGTATCTGAAAGCAGCCGTGAAAGTCCGTCAACAATGGATTTACGATCTTCTTCACTGATACCAATATCGATTGCCATGTTTATCCCCTTCAATTAATGGACATTCATTGATCAGGTGCAGGACCACTCTAGCAAGAGTATCGGCCTTGTGCAGCCCAACACCTATGCGCGACGTGCGGCAAATCACCTCTTGCAGCGCACACAACAGCAGCGGGCAAGGCTTTTCCCATTGCAAAAAAAAAACGCACGATGGGCGAAAAAAGCGCCGCACCTGTCTAGGACACGCGTTTGCAGGGGAAATGCAGTGGCTGTCGTAATGGCCTGAAACGCTTGATTTGAGAAGGCACAGGCTTTGCTGTTAAATAGGCGGCGTGTCGCTGCCGCTATTTTCCCGCGTTCAGCGCATAGGCTGATACCCGCGCACGTGCCCAACGCCTCCCATTGTTCAGAAGCGAACCGTGCCAGTCAGCTCTTCCTTGTGATCCGTCTTAACGTGAGTTAATCAAAATGTTGAAAATCGTCCACCTGCTAACGGGCGCTGCAGCTTTGCTGCTGTCCTTTACCCCTAGTCTGCGAACCGAAACCCTACCCTACCTGCAACAACCCGATGCTCTGTACCTGGCCTTTTTCGGTCTTATTAACCTGACACTGGCTCCAGTCATTCCTTACTGGAACAAAGGCCCGCGTCATCAACTGCAAAATCTGGTCAGCGCCCTGCTGGTGCTGGCTGTCGTCGTGCAAACCCTTACCCTGCTGGCGCCAATGCCTGAAGTCGGTGGCCATCCGGCTGTCCTGCTCAGCCTGGTGATTACCCTGATTGCTATCGTTCTTCATCTGGCCATTAGCTTCTACCGTTCATCCCCGGCCGCCGCATCGCAAAGCTACGACATGACCAACCGGGATACCGGGACCGTCAAGTGGTTCAACACGTCCAAAGGCTTCGGCTTTATTTCTCGGGATTCGGGCGACGATATCTTCGTCCACTTCCGGGCCATCCGTGGCGAAGGCCATCGCGTCCTAGTCGAAGGCCAGCGCGTGGAGTTCTCCGTGATGAACCGTGACAAGGGCCTGCAAGCTGAAGACGTGATCGCCGCCTTGCCGCGCCGCTGATTTCAGTCTGCAAAAAAGAAACCGCGATGCAGCCAACGCTGCATCGCGGTTTTTTATGGCCTCAGGTTTAACCCGGCCAATCAGTAATGGGGCGGAGGCGCCTCTTCTTCGGACGACTCGAATTGACCGCCCATCTCTTCCTGGCGCTTGAGCAACGCGGACATCTGCAACTGCAGGCGTTCGACCGCCCGCTGCTGGGTGACCAAAATATCGTTCAATGTCTCAATGGTGTCATCCTGAAAGGCCAGTCGGCTCTCAAGCTCCGTCACGCGATCTTGCAGTTCCATGGTTCAGTCCTGCGCAAAAATGAAATCTGGAGGCAGTAGTTCGCGCAAACGTGCACGAATCACCTCTACCTGTTCTTCGGTATAAGGCTGTGCCGGATGCTTGCCCCAGACGGGAGCTGGCCAGGCAGCGTCATCACGCTTGCGCACGATCACGTGCACATGCAGTTGGCTAACAACATTGCCCAAGGCACCGATGTTCATTTTGTCGGCAGCAAACCCGTCATTAAGCAATTGCGCCAAGGCAGTGCTTTCCTGCCACACCTGTTGCTGGTCAGCGACATCCAACTCAAACACTTCGCTGATACCGTTGATGCGTGGCACCAAGATGAGCCAAAGGTAATTTGAGTCATTGGACAGCAGCAGGCGGCACAGGGGGAAATCCCCGATGGGCAGCGTGTCATTTTGCAGACGTGGATCTAAGGCGAACACCGCAGTCACTCCGTTCGGCTGGTCAGGTTTCAGGTGCCCAGCATACCTGCGAATGGGCCGTGCTTCACCGCCAATGCTGCGGTAACTATCGAGCCAACCAGGCGGCCGAGCACCTCGCACCAAAATGAGTCGTTTATGCCCCGAATCGTGCAAGGCTCATCCGCCAAGTACTCACCACTCGGGGTGAATGGGTAACGTTTTCGTTGGCACCTGATTTATGTCCCTGCAAAAAGGAGCAACGCTCGACCGTCAAGGCCAAACCAAACGGCGCAAAAAGCCCGTGCTTATGCGGTTTTTACAGTGCCACAGAGCTTTTCACGAAAAAATGACATTCAGTTACCGGTTTGTGCACGCTTGTTGCATTCCCACCCATATCGTCGGCAACGGCACCCAGCAGGAAGCGGGTGTTTCACGGTAGAAAACAGCAGTGAATCAATGCACACCAGGGAAGTTTTGTAACTTAGAACGCGGTATTTTTTACCGACGCTCAGAGTATTAAAAACCGCATTGAAGTTGTCAGTTTGGTTACACACAGACTGTGAGTTTGCGACATGGACCTAGCAATTTACGACAGCCTCGTAAAGAAGCTGCAAGGATAGATGGGCAAGTATCGCCAATATTGTCAGCGTGCTATAAGTTTGCGCTGACACAAAAAAGAAAGAGCCGCCCAGACAAAAATACAGGTGGGACGGCAGTACTCTTCCTAAAAACCAAAGGAGCAAATCACGATGCGCGTGATGAAGTGGAGCATGATCGCCCTGGCTGTTTCAGCAGGTACCTCGCAGTTCGCAATGGCGTCCGCTCAAGACGATGCCAAGGGCTTTGTTGAAGACAGTACGTTCGGTATCAACACCCGCGCGCTGTACTTTAGCCGCGATTTCCGTAACAACCCGTCGGGCCCAGGCTCGCAAAGCCGCGCCGAAGAATCTGGTCTTGGCTTCAACGCCCTTTACCAGTCGGGCTTCACCCAAGGCACCATTGGTGTCGGTGTTGACGCCATTGGCCTGCTGGGCATCAAGCTCGACAGCGGCAAGGGTCGTGCAGGCACCGGCCTGTTCCCTACAGGTTCCGACGGTCGTTCGCAAGATGACTACTCGAGTGGCGGCGCAGCGATCAAGTTCCGCATCTCCAATACCGTGCTGAAACTCGGTGACCAGTACACCACCGCTCCGGTATTCGCTTCCGATGACAGCCGTCTGCTGCCAGAGGTACCGGAAGGCATCTCTATCACCAGCAACGAAATCAAAGGCCTGAAGCTGGAAGCCGGTCACTTTACCGGTATCAAGGCACAATCACAGACCTTCAGTGACAGCCTGCACCTGACCCAAGCCGACTTCGTCGGTGCGGTGTACTCCTTTACTCCAGAGCTGACCGGTAGCCTGTACTACTCGAAAGTGGAAGATTACTTCCGCAAAATCTATAGCAACATTAACTACACCCACGCGCTGAGCGACGACCAGTCCTTCGCCATCGACTTCAACATCTACGACACCAAGAGCGACGGCCAAGGCCGGCAACGTGCCTACAAGGACGGTACAACCAAGCTCGACAACCGTGCGTTCAGCTTGCAGGGCGCCTACACCATCGGTGCTCACACCTTCACCCTGGCAGCTCAAAAGGTTAGCGGTGACGGTGACTACGGCTACGGCGTAGACGGCGGCGGCTCAGTGTTCCTGGCCAACTCCATTGCACGTTCCGACTTCAACGCCGAAGGCGAGAAGTCCTACCAAGCTCGTTACGACATCAACATGGCCACCTTTGGTGTACCAGGTCTGAGCTTCATGACTCGTTACGTAACAGGTAGCGGCGCGAACACCGCCACGACCTCGAACGGCAAAGAGTGGGAACGCGACATCGAAGCCAAGTACGTGATCCAGGAAGGCCCTGCCAAAGACCTGAGCCTGCGTATCCGCCAAGCGACATATCGTTCGTCTGATGGCGTTTACTACGGTTCGTCGTCGATCGACGAACTGCGTCTGATCGCGCAATACCCGCTGAACATCTTGTAATTGGCCGTTAGATTACGACGATGACTCAGGGCCTCGGCCCTAAATAAAAAGCCGCTCACTTGTTACAAGTGAGCGGCTTTTTATTGCGGTTATATTTCTACGCGCCCCATAACTAGCAAGCTAACTATCTAGTTTGCGGACTCAGATCAAACCTGACCATTCGGCCAAGTTCAATCCACAAACCTGTTATTACTTGGCCGGCGCTTCCTGCATAACGCGAATAACTCGCTGCGGAAATGGAATATCAATCCCAGCCGCTTTCAAACGATCACGGGCCAGTTCGTTGAACTGGAACATCACATCCCAATAATCCGCAGTCTTGGTCCAGACCCGCAGGGAAACGGTAATTGAACTGTCACCCAAGGTCGATACCACCGCTACCGGCTCAGGATCAGCCAATACTCGTGGGTCCTTGGCCAGTTCCAGCAACACTTCCCGGGCTTTCTGCAGGTCGGCTTCATAGTCGACACCCACGTCAAACACCACTTTGCGGGTAGGTTGGCGGTTAGTGTTAGTGATGATGCCGTTGGACAGAATGCCGTTGGGCACGATGACCGTCTTGTTGTCGCCCGTACGGATCACGGTATGGAAGATCTGGATGCTGTCGACAGTACCCGCAGTGCCTTGGGCTTCGATCCAGTCGCCGATACGGAACGGGCGGAACAGCAGAATCAGCACGCCACCGGCGAAGTTCGCCAGGCTGCCTTGCAATGCCAAGCCAATGGCCAGGGTCGCCGCACCGATCGCCGCGACGAACGACGTGGTTTCCACACCAATCATCGAGGCCACGCTGACGATCAGCATCACCTTGAGGACAATATTCGCCAGACTGGTGACGAAGCCCTGCAGCGCCATGTCGGCATTGCGCATGGCCAGCAAACGGCCCATCTTGTGGGTCAGCTTGTTGATCAACCACCAGCCAACGGCCAGGGTGATGACGGCCAGCAATACCCGACTGCCGTATTCCATGATCATCGGGATCCAGGCCTGGGAAGCCTTGATCAATTGGTCCACTTCAGCGTTTAAATCCATCTACTTTCTCCTGTTGAGTGGGTGTGCTGCTTTTATGGTGCCCACAGCAATCGAGCCCCGAAGGGCTCAATCGTTTCTGCAGGTTCTGGGGCGTGGGACGTCGAAAACGCCCGCAGGTTCCCCAATGCGCTATCAGTCGCGGAAATTATTGAACTGCAGCGGCATGTCGAAAGTCTTGGCACGCAAGGCGGCAATCGCGTCTTGCAGGTCGTCACGCTTCTTGCCGGTGATACGCACCTGTTCGCCCTGGATGGCGGCCTGGACCTTGAGCTTGGCGTCCTTGACGTGGGCGACGATTTTTTTCGCCATCTCCTTGTCGATACCTTCCTTGAGTACGGCTTCCTGCTTCATCAGCTTGCCGGAGGCGTAGGCGTCCTTGACTTCAAGGCACTGCACGTCGATCTTGCGCTTGACCAGCGCCAGCTTGAGGATCTCGATCATCGCTTCCAGCTGGAAATCAGCTTCAGCGGTCAGGTTGACAGTCAGGTCCTTTTCCTTGAACTCAAAGCTGCCCTTGCCTTTCAAGTCATAGCGACGGTCCAGTTCCTTGACGGCGTTCTCGACGGCGTTGGTGACTTCGTGTTTGTCCAGTTCGGATACCACGTCGAACGACGGCATGTAGTTTCTCCAATAAAAAAGGGGCGCGGCTCAGTAGAGATGGAGCAGGCCTGGCTTGCGGGTAAAATGCGCGGCCATTATAACGGTTCTTTACCCTCCTTCACTGTGAGCTTTTGCGGAGCAAAAACTGATGTCGACCACCTGGCATGTCCTTGGCGCTGGCAGTCTCGGGACTTTGTGGGCCGCGCGCCTGGCGCGTGCGGGCCTTCCTGTCAGGTTGATCCTGCGTGACAAGGCCCGCCTGGCGAGCTATCAGGCAGTCTCGGGGCTGACCCTGGTTGAGCAGGGCCAAGCCCGTACCTACCCTGTCACCGGCGAAACCGTCGACAGCCCGGAACCCATTCATCGGCTACTGGTAGCGTGCAAAGCCTATGACGCCCCAGGCGCCGTCGCACAGCTTGAACATCGCCTGGCGCCCGACGCCGAGTTGATTCTCCTGCAAAACGGCCTCGGCAGCCAGGATGCGGTCGCCGCTCAACTGCCCCTGGCACGCTGCATTTTCGCCTCCAGCACCGAAGGTGCCTTTCGCGAAAGTGACTGGTGTGTGGTCTTTGCTGGCCATGGCTACACCTGGTTGGGTGACGCCAGCCACCCCACTGCACCGCTTTGGCTGGACGATCTGCGCGGCGCAGGTATTCCCCATGAATGGAACACCGACATCCTTACTCGCCTGTGGCGAAAACTGGCGCTCAATTGCGCGATCAATCCGCTGACGGTGCTGCACCAATGCCGCAACGGCGGCCTGCAAGACCATCAGTGTGAAGTAGCGACGTTATGTGCCGAGCTGGCCGAACTGCTGGAATGCTGCGGCCAGCCTGCGGCAGCGCAGGACCTGCAGGCAGAAGTGGAAAGGGTGATCCAGGCCACGGCGGCCAATTATTCCTCGATGTATCAGGACGTCGCCAATGGACGGCGCACCGAAATCAGCTATTTGCTGGGCTATGCTTGCCAGGCAGCCACGCGCCATCAGTTGAGCTTGCCACACCTGCAACAACTGCAGGTGCGGCTGGTAAACCACCTGAGCGCACACGGATTGCCCAGCGACTGAAGCACGCGCTACCCTGCCTCCTTGTTCCTTGCCTGCGAAAACCCTGATGCCACTGCGCCAGCGCCTCGAAAATCTACCGGTTGGGCAGAAACTGCTGGCGGCCCTGCTGGTGCTGCTGACCACCGTGCTGCTGGTGGCCAACCTGACCTTTATCAGCGCCGCCTACTGGATCTCCCAGGAAAGCATGGCACCCCAGGCCTTGCAGGCCATCGGCCGGCTGGTCTCCAACCCGGCGCTCGCCACCGAAGCCCTGGACTCACCCGTCAAGGCGCAAACCCTGCTCAACGAGCTGACCAGCTATTCGCCGCTGCGGGCCGCTGCGCTGTACGACGGCGAAGGCAATCGCCTGGCGCAATTGCAACACGGTGATCGTCTGCACCTGCCGGACAACTACCGGCACATCGAAGCCTGGCGTATCACCGAATTTCGCAACAACCAGGTGATCACCCTGCCCAGCCCCGGCAAACCTTCGGGGCATTTGTTGTTGGTGGCCACCAGCGAACTACCGGTAGCCTTCTATACCGGCACCTTGACCGCCAGCCTGGGCATCTTGATTTTCAGTGTACTGTTGTGGATGGTGATTGCCCGGCAGATCAAGCGCCTGATTACCCGACCGATCCATGAACTGGAAGAGCTGTCACGCCAGGTCACGCGGGAAGAGAACTACGCCTTGCGCGCCAGTCGCGGCAACCATGACGAAATCGGCAGCCTGGCCGAAGCCTTCAATACCATGCTTTCGCGCATTGAAGCCCGTGAGCAGCAGCTCAAGCGCGCTCGCGACGACTCCCAGGCCGCCTATGACCAGGCTCAGGCCCTGGCCGAGGAAACCCGCCACACCAACCGCAAGCTGGAACTGGAAGTCCAGGTACGCAGCAAGATCGAGAAAAAACTCACGGGCTTTCAGAATTACCTGAACAGCATCATCGACTCGATGCCGTCGGCGCTGATCGCCCTGGACGAACAACTCTACGTCACCCAATGGAACCAGGAGGCCAGCGCACTTTCCGGCACCCGTCTGAACGAGGCGTTAAACCAGCCAATCTTCCTCGCCTTCGAACCGCTCAAGCCGTACCTGCCGCAACTCAAGGCAACGGTGGAACAACACACCGTGGAGCGAATCGAGCGCGTGACCTGGATCAAGGACGACGAGCCCAAGCATTACGCCCTGACCTTCTACCCACTGATGGGCGGTGCCGGACGCGGGGTGGTGATCCGTATCGATGACATCACCCAGCGCCTGTCCCTGGAAGAAATGATGGTGCAGTCGGAGAAGATGTTGTCCGTCGGTGGCCTCGCCGCTGGCATGGCCCACGAAATCAATAACCCGCTGGGGGCAATCCTGCATAACGTGCAGAACATCCGCCGCCGCTTGTCAGCGGAACTGCCGAAAAACCTTGAACACGCCAAACAGGTGGGCGTCGAACTGGACACGGTCAACCGCTACCTGCAAAGCCGTGAAGTCCCGCAACTGCTCGACGGTATCCAGCAGGCCGGTGCCCGCGCGGCAAAAATCGTCACCCATATGCTCAGTTTCAGCCGTCTCAGCAACCGCCAGATGGCCCCCTGCGACTTACCGGCGTTGATCGATCAGGCGGTGGATATTGCCGGCAACGACTTCGACCTGACCATAGGCTTCGACTTCAAGGGGCAGGCGATCATTCGCCAGTTCGACCCGCTGCTTGGCCCAGTACCCGGTACCGCCAACGAACTGGAGCAAGTGCTGCTCAACCTGTTGAAAAACGCGGCACAGGCCATCCACTTGCGGGGCGAAGACAGCGAGCCTGGGCGTATCATCCTGCGCACACGGCTCAACCCGCCGTGGGCAGAGATCCAGGTGGAAGACAATGGCATCGGCATGAGCAAAAACGTGCGCAAACGCACCTTCGAACCGTTCTTCACCACCAAGGAAATTGGCCAAGGCACCGGGCTTGGGCTATCGGTCTCGTATTTCATCATCACCAACAATCACAAGGGCCAGATGGAAGTCCATTCGACTCAGGGCCAAGGCACGTGCTTCACCTTGCGCCTGCCCTTGACGGGCAGCCAGCTCGCCCCTCACGAACTCACTCAACTGGAGCGCTAACCATGGGCTTTCGCCTGTCGAAAATTTACACACGTACCGGCGACAAGGGCGAAACGGGCCTGGGCGACGGCCGCCGTGTGCCCAAGGATCACCCACGGGTGGAGGCCATTGGCGAAGTCGATGCGCTGAACAGCCAGTTGGGTTTGCTGCTGGCCGGGCTTGAGGAACAGAGTGGTCAGCATCCGGCCTTGAAGGATGTGATCGAAGTGCTGACACCTTGCCAACACCGCTTGTTCGACCTGGGCGGTGAGTTGGCGATGCCGGTGTACAAGGCGCTCAATGCCGCCGAAGTTGACCGGCTAGAGGCCGCGATTGACCGCTGGAACGAAGAGGTTGGCTCGCTGGAAAACTTCATCCTGCCCGGCGGCTCGGCATTGATTGCCCAGGCCCATGTGTGCCGGAGCCTGGCACGCAGTGCCGAGCGCCGCTGCCAGCATCTAAACGCAGTAGAGCCGCTGGAAGGCGTAGGCCTGGCTTATATCAACCGGCTATCAGACTTGCTGTTTGTGGCAGCGCGGGTGATTGCCAAGCGCCAGGGAGTGGCCGAGATTTTATGGCAGGCGGCGGCGAAGCCTCATTGATGATCAGTTGATTCTGAGGACGGCGGTGTGGCCGACGTAGCCTCGCTGGGGCTCGACAACTGCGTCCACACCTGGCGCCTCAAACTTCAGGCCAGAACGCCCGAATGCCTGCCACACCTTGAGCGCCGGTTTCCCAGGCTTTTTCCAGCTCGGCGGGCCCAACGCCACCTAACAGAAACACCGGTTTGCTGAACCCGCTGATCAACTGCGCCGCCTGCTCCCAACCCAACGGCTGTGCATCGGGGTGAGTCTGGGTCGGTTGCACGGGCGACAGCGTGACAAAATCCACATCCATCAACTCGGCCAGCGCCAGCTCTTCGGCATCGTGGCAGGACGCCGCCAGCCAACGGTCCTTAGGCAGCGGCCGGCCCTTGCTGGCGTACTTGCGCAGTTGCGCCGAGGTCATGTGCCAGCCAGCCGAGGGAAAGTCTCCCAGCCACTCAAACGGCCCCTTGAGCATCAGTTGCGCCTTACCCGCACACAGGCCCACAGCGTCCACCGCCAAGTCGCGGTATTTTGGGTCATAACCATTGGGCGCACGTAACTGAACCAGCTTGATGCCGCCGGCAATGGCTTTCTGGATACCGCGCAGCAGGGTCGGGGTTTCCAGTTCACCGGGAGTGATCAGGTATTGGGCAGGCAACCGCGCCGCTGCGACGATCGGCGCATTGGCCGCCGGGAACTCATAGTTCACTAGGTCCCGGGGAGCAACCCATTCAAGTGGCTGCCCTTCGGCGCCATGGGGCTCGCCGGTAAAGGCCGAGACTTCCCAGACATCCAGCAACACCTGCTTGTCCGGGTAATCATGTTGCACCTTGATCAACGGCCGGGCCGCGGTGACCAGAATGCCCAGCTCTTCCTGCAGCTCTCGGCTCAGCGCCGTGGCAACCGATTCACCGGCCTCCACCTTACCGCCGGGAAACTCCCAGAGACCGCCCTGATGCTGGATGTCGGCACGACGTGCCAGCAGAATCCTGCCGTCTACGCCCCGGATGACCGCTGCTGCTACATGAACTCGTTTCACCGTACTACTTCCTCTAAACCGGCCTTATGCCAGGCCTTGAAGGCTGGCCATTGGTAAATCGTCTCGACGTAGGCCGCGTCCACTGCCGACAGCTCTACCTGATAGGTACGCAGGCGTACGGCAATTGGTGCGAAATACGCATCCACCAGGCAGGCACCGCCAAACAGGAATGGGCCAGTCTCAGTGGCAACGGCGCGGCACTCGGCCCACAAGGCGGTCATGCGCTGGACTTCCACCTGCACATCAGCCAGCACCGGTGACAGCGGCGCGTTGCGGCTCAGGTCAAACGACATATTGCCGCGAATCGCGAAGAAACCACTGTGCATCTGCGCGCAGGCCGAGCGGGCCTGAGCACGGGCGGCAATGTCTTTGGGCCACAATTGGGCGCCCGGAAACTGTTCATTCAGGTATTCGGCAATTGCCAGGGAGTCGCCAATCACGCCGTGCTCGGTTTTCAACAGCGGTACTTTGCCGGTGGGCGAGTATTTGAGAACGCGTTCGCGGGTGTCCGGTTGATTGAGCTTGATCAGTTCTTCGCTGTAGTCAACGCCAGTCAGCTCAAGGGCCAAGGCTGCACGCAAGGACCAGGAAGAATAGAGTTTGTCGCCGATGATCAGGTGCATGGGACGTCCTTTTTCATGAGGTACGAACGTTACTCTGTGGAGCAAGATTGCTCGCGAAAAACTCGAAGACGCCACTTTCTGCCAGGCAGCCAGCGATATCGTTAACGACCTTCGCGAGCAAGCTCGCTCCTACAGGAGAAAATGTAGCTTCGTGAGTATCAGGTGCGGTATTCCGCGTTGATCTTCACATACTCGTGGGACAGGTCAGTGGTCCAGATGGTTTCGCTGCACTCACCACGACCCAGCTCGATGCGGATGGTGATTTCTTCACGCTGCATCACAGCCGAACCCTGGGCTTCGGTGTAGGTCGCAGCACGGGCGCCACGGCTGGCGATGCACACTTCGCCGAGGAACACGTCAATCTTGCTCACGTCCAGATTGGGTACGCCGGCACGGCCGACAGCAGCCAGGATGCGGCCCCAGTTCGGGTCCGAGGCAAACAGCGCGGTTTTGATCAGCGGCGAATGGGCCACGGTGTAGCCCACATCCAGGCATTCCTGGTGATTGCCGCCGCCGTTGACTTCAACGGTGACGAACTTGGTTGCACCTTCGCCGTCGCGCACGATGGCCTGGGCCACGTCCATGCACACTTCGAACACCGCCTGCTTCAACGCCGCGAACAACGGGCCGGCGGAAGAGGTGATTTCCGGAAGGTTGGCCTTGCCAGTGGCGATCAACATGCAGCAATCGTTGGTCGAGGTGTCGCCGTCGATGGTGATGCGGTTGAACGACTTGTTGGCGCCGTCCAGCAGCAGGTTTTGCAACACGTCACGGGAGACTTTGGCGTCGGTGGCGATATAGCCGAGCATGGTCGCCATGTTCGGGCGGATCATGCCGGCGCCTTTGCTGATACCGGTGACAGTGATGGTCACGCCTTCGTGCTCAAACTGGCGGCTCGCGCCTTTGGGCAGGGTATCGGTGGTCATGATCCCGGTGGCAGCAGCCGCCCAGTTGTCCACGGACAGGTCATCGAGTGCAGCTTGCAAGGCACCTTCGATTTTCTCTACAGGCAGCGGCTCACCAATCACGCCGGTGGAGTACGGCAGCACTAGATTGGCATCGACGCCAGTCAGTTCAGCCAGCTTAGCGCAGGTACGCGCGGCAGCGGCCAGGCCTGGCTCGCCGGTACCGGCGTTGGCATTGCCGGTGTTGGTCAACAGGTAGCGCACCGGGCCTTCGACCCGTTGTTTGGCCAGGATCACCGGAGCTGCGCAAAACGCGTTCAGGGTGAATACGCCGGCGACGGTCGAGCCTTCGGCACAGCGCATCACCACTACATCCTTGCGCCCCGGGCGCTTGATGCCGGCCGAAGCGATACCGAGTTCAAAACCGGCAACCGGGTGCAACGTGGGCAAAGGACCAAGACCAACAGCCATGAATGCGCTCCTTAAAATGTTTGATGTCTGCGCCGTCGTCATCGACGGTGATTAAATGGCAAAACGCCGCGACGGCTGATGCCGGTCGCGGCGCGGGGTGTTTCTTGTCAGCGGAAAATCTTAGTCGATTTTACCGTGGCAATGTTTGTACTTTTTGCCCGAACCGCAGAAGCACAGTTCGTTGCGGCCCAGCTTCTGCTCGTTGCGCACCGGAGCTTGAGCCAAGGCCACATCGACCTCCTCGCCCAAGGCTTCCGAGTGCTCCAGACCAGGCGCTTCGTCGTGCTGGAACTGCATACGGGAGGCCAGTGCTTCGGCTTCCTGACGCAGGCGAGCTTCTTCTTCGATCGGGTCTTCGCGACGCACCTGAACGTGGGACAAGACACGAATCGAATCGCGTTTGATCGAATCCAGCAGCTCGGAGAACAGCGTGAACGACTCGCGCTTGTACTCCTGCTTCGGGTTCTTCTGGGCGTAGCCGCGCAAGTGAATACCGTGACGCAAGTGATCCATGGTCGCCAGGTGGTCTTTCCACAGGTCGTCTAGTACGCGCAGAACGATTTGCTTCTCGAACGTGCGCAGTGCTTCTGCACTCGCCTGCTCTTCTTTCTCGTTGTACGCGGCCAGCAATTCGGCCATCAGTTTTTCGCGCAGGGTTTCTTCGTACAGGTGATCGTCTTCGTCAAGCCATTGCTGGACCGGCAAGTCCACACCGAAATCGCTCTTCAACGCCGCTTCCAGGCCAGCAACATCCCACTGTTCAGGCAGGGACTGTGGAGGAATGTGGGCGCTGACGGTGGCGCTCAGTACGTCCTGGCGGAAGTCGGCGATGGTTTCGCCAATGTTAGTGGCGGCCAACAAACTGTTACGCATGTGATAGATCACTTTACGTTGTTCGTTGTTGACGTCATCGAATTCGAGCAGTTGCTTACGAATGTCGAAGTTGCGACCTTCCACCTTGCGTTGGGCCTTCTCGATCGCGTTGGTCACCATGCGGTGCTCAATCGCTTCCCCGGACTGCATGCCCAGGGCTTTCATGAAGTTCTTCACCCTATCCGAGGCGAAGATACGCATCAGGCTGTCTTCCAGAGACAGGTAGAAGCGGCTGGAACCGGCATCACCCTGGCGACCGGCACGACCACGCAACTGGTTGTCGATACGGCGCGATTCGTGACGCTCGGACGCAATCACCTGCAAGCCACCGGACTCCAGCACTTGCTGGTGACGCTTCTGCCAGTCAGCCTTGATCTGGGCGATCTGCTCAGGGGTCGGGTTGTCCAGGGAAGCCACTTCCACTTCCCAGTTGCCGCCCAACAGGATGTCGGTACCACGACCGGCCATGTTGGTGGCGATGGTCAGTGCGCCTGGGCGACCGGCCTGGGCAATGATCTCGGCTTCCTTTTCGTGGAACTTGGCGTTGAGAACCTTGTGCTCAATGCCTTCCTTTTCGAGCAGGCTGGACATGTGCTCGGATGTTTCGATGGTTGCAGTACCCACCAGCACCGGACGGCCCTGGGTCATGCATTCCTTGATATCGGCAACGATGGCGGCGTACTTCTCGTCAGCCGTCAGGAACACCAGGTCGTTGAAGTCTTTACGCGCCAGCGGTTTGTTCGGCGGGATGACCATCACCGACAGACCGTAGATCTGGTGGAATTCGAACGCTTCGGTGTCGGCTGTACCGGTCATGCCGGACAGTTTGTTGTACAGACGGAAGTAGTTCTGGAAGGTGGTCGAGGCCAACGTCTGGCTTTCGGCCTGGATGTTGAGCACTTCCTTCGCCTCGATGGCCTGGTGCAGGCCTTCCGACAAACGACGACCGTGCATGGTACGGCCGGTGTGTTCGTCGACCAGTACGACCTGGCCGTCCTGGACGATGTATTCGATGTTGCGATGGAACAGCTTGTGGGCGCGCAGGCCGGCATACACGTGGGTCAACAGGCCCAGGTTATGCGACGAGTACAGGCTTTCGCCTTCAGCCAGCAGGCCGACGCGGGTCAGCATCTCTTCGATGAACTGGTGACCGGCTTCGTTGAGTTCGACCTGGCGGGTCTTCTCGTCGACGGTGTAGTGGCCAGCCTTGGTCACTTCGCCTTCGACTTCTTCAACGTGCAGTTCCAGCTGCGGGATCAACTTATTGATCTCGGTGTAGAGCTTGGAGCTGTCCTCGGCCTGCCCTGAAATGATCAGTGGGGTACGGGCTTCGTCGATGAGGATGGAGTCGACTTCGTCGATCACGGCAAAGTTGAGTTCACGCTGGAATTTTTCTTCCATGCTGAACGCCATGTTGTCGCGCAGGTAGTCGAAACCGAATTCGTTGTTGGTGCCGTAGGTGATGTCGGCAGCGTAGGCCAGGCGTTTCTCTTCCGGCGGCTGGAACGGCGTTACGACGCCGACGGTCAGGCCGAGGAATTCATACAGCGGGCGCATCCAGTTGGCGTCCCGGCGAGCCAGGTAGTCGTTCACCGTCACAACGTGCACGCCCTTGCCGGACAATGCGTTGAGGTAAACGCCCAGGGTTGCCACCAGGGTCTTGCCTTCACCGGTACGCATTTCGGCAATCATGCCTTCATGCAAGGTCATGCCGCCGATCAACTGGACGTCGAAGTGGCGCATGCCCATGACACGCTTACCGGCTTCACGGGCGACCGCAAAGGCTTCGGGAAGTAGCTTGTCGAGGGTTTCACCTTTGGCTATGCGGGCCTTGAACTCTTCGGTCTTGGCGCGCAATTGCTCGTCCGAAAGGGCAACCATCTGCTCTTCGAAGGCATTGACCAGCTGCACCGTCTTGAGCATGCGTTTGACTTCGCGCTCATTCTTGCTTCCAAAAAGTTTCTTTAACAAAGGCGCAAACATATCGGCAGGTTCTTCCACACATAGGGATGGAGGGCGCCCCGTGAGTCGCCCGAGCAGCCCTCATGGCCGCACGCGAACGAGCATTCTACCCGGAAACGTGGGTGAGGAAAGTGGCGTTATTCCACGATGCTGGCACGGCGCTCTAAGAGGGCTTGTTTAAAATAAGGGCTTTTTGCTGAACTTCAACCCATTGGGGTAAGAAGTTACTCATTGATTTAATGGATAAACTGCCTGTAAAGCAATGGCCGCAGCGGCGCAGACGCTTTCTGCTACCATGGCAGCTCTGTTACTCAAGGTGTCTGATCATGGCATTTCGCCCTCTTACGGCCCGTGCTCCCGCCGTGTTGCTTCGCGAAGCCAAGCCTTTAAAAGCCATCTTCGGCCATGCGCAACGCCTGGGCCATCTGCAACGCCTCGTGGACAGCCAACTGCAACCCGCCGCCCGCGAACACTGTCATGTGGCGTCGTGGCGCGAAGGCAACTTGCTGCTGATCGTCACCGACGGACATTGGGCGACCCGCTTGCGCTATCAGCAAAAACGCTTGCAGCGCCAGTTACAGGCTTTTGCAGAGTTCGCCAGCCTCACGCGCATCCAGTTCAAGGTACAGCCGCCTACCGTGCAGCAAGGCGCGGTGGGGCATACGATGGATTTGTCGGTGAATGCCGCTGAAACCATTCAGGCTACGGCGGACGGGATTACTGATCCAAACCTGCGCGCGGCGCTGGAGCGGTTGGCCAGTCACGCCAAGCCCAAGGCCTGAGGCTCACACAAGACAATGTGGGAGCTGCTTGCCTCCCACAATTGCCCGAGTCGGTCCGACTATTTATTTACGCTTGCTACCGCCGAGCAAAGACCCCAACAAACCCCGCACCAACTGTCGACCCATCTGATTGGCCGCCTGCTGCATTGCCGACTTCAACGCCTTGCCTGCCGTGGAGCCAAGAAAGGCTCCGGCCTTGTCGGTGAAGCTGGGTTCTTCAGTCGTAGGCTTGGCCTCATCGGTCGGCCCCAGTTCTTTGCGGGCCATTAATATTTCATAGGCCGATTCCCGATCAATCGGCTTGTCATAGCGCCCCAACAGCGGTGAAGCGGCTATCAGTGCGGCGCGCTCAGCTTCGGTCAACGGCCCGATCCGCGATTGCGGTGGCGCTACCAACACCCGCTGGACAACCTCCGGTGTGCCTTTTTCCTGCAGCGTACCCACCAGAGCCTCACCAGTACCCAACTCGGTCAGCACCGCCAGGGCATCGAAGGCCGGGTTCGGCCGAAAGCCGTCAGCCACTGCCCGCAAGGATTTCTGTTCCTTGGTGGTGAACGCCCGCAGGCCATGCTGGACTCGCAAGCCCAGTTGCGCCAGCACAGTGTCCGGCAGATCTCCCGGCGACTGGGTGACGAAATAAACGCCCACGCCTTTGGAGCGAATCAGCCGCACCACTTGTTCCAGGCGATCCTGCAGAGCCTTGGGCGTATCGGCAAATAACAAATGCGCCTCGTCGAAGAACAACGCCAATAGAGGCTTGTCGGTATCACCGCGCTCCGGCAACTGCTCGAACAACTCCGCCAACAGCCACAACAAGAACGTGGCATAGACCTTGGGAGACTCATGCACCAGTCGGCTGGCGTCCAGCAGATGAATGCGCCCGCGACCATCGCTGGTCGGTTGCAAGATATCTTCCAGTTGCAGGGCCGGCTCACCAAACAAAGCCTCGGCACCCTGCTGCTCAAGCACCGCCAGACGCCGCAACAGGGCCTGGCTGGAGCCGGTGGTCATCAGCGCCGCGTCTTCGCCCAGCAGTTGCGGGTTGTACTTGAGGTGATTGAGCAGTGCCTTGAGGTCCTTCAGATCCAGCAGCAATAGGCCTTCGCGGTCAGCGACTTTAAAGGCGGCATACAGGGTCGACTGCTGACTGTCGGTCAGTTCCAGCAAGCTGCCGAGCAACAGCGGGCCCATTTCGCTCAAGGTTGTACGAAGTGGATGACCGGACTGACCGTGGATATCCCACAACGTCACTGGATACGCCTTGGGGGTGTAATTAAGGAACGGCATACCGGCGATGCGCTCAGCGACCTTGCCCTGGGGATTTCCCGCAGCGCCCAGGCCACACAAATCACCCTTGATATCGGCGGCAAACACCGCGACGCCGGCATCACTGAATGCTTCTGCCAGACGCTGCAAGGTCACGGTCTTGCCGGTCCCCGTGGCGCCGGCGATCAGGCCGTGGCGGTTGGCCAGGCGCATGGCCTGGGAAATCGGTTGACCTTCCAGGTCTGCGCCAATAAGGAGTTGCGATGAGTCAGGCATTTTGTCACCCATGATTAATCTTTAGCACCGCACGGTCGATACACATATAGCGAGAGACCCAACAAGTCTAAAAAAACAGCTTGGATAGATCCTGCAGGAGCAGATGGAAATACCACACTTTTTTTGACGCTGCTATTTCGCGCGTTTCCAAAAGGACGCGCCTCGGACATTAAGACCTTAGCGGACCCTACAAGCCATGAATAAAAATCTGCGCTTCAGTCACAAAATCCTGCTTGCAGCCGCCCTTATCGTCATCGCAGCATTTGCGTTGTTTACCCTGTACAACGACTACCTGCAACGTAATGCGATACGCGACGACCTGAACAGTTACCTGCATGAAATGGGCGACGTCACCGCCAGCAATATCCAAACCTGGCTGGCCGGACGCATTGTCCTGGTAGAAAGCGTCGCACAAAACATCGCCATCAACCCGGAGCCGGCCACCATTGCCGGCTTGCTGGAACAGAAGGCCCTGACGTCGTCGTTCATGGCCACCTACCTGGGTGACAGCAAAGGCGTCTTTACCATTCGCCCCAACAGCAAGATGCCCGACGGCTTCGACCCCCGTGTTCGTCCCTGGTACAAAGGTGCACAGGCCAGCAACGGCTCAACGCTGACCGAACCCTATATCGATGCCGCTACCGGCCAATTGATCATTTCCATCGCCACCCCCAGCAGCAAGGCCGGACAAAGTGTCGGCGTGGTGGGCGGCGACCTGAGCCTGCAAACCCTGGTGGACAACATCGGCGCCTTGAACTTCGGCGGCATGGGCTATGCGTTTCTGGTCAGCGCCGACGGCAAAGTCCTGGTGCACCCGGATAAAAGCCTGGTGATGAAATCCTTGAGCGACGTCTACCCGACCCATACCCCAAAAATCAGCAGCGATTTCAGCGAAGTCGAGGTCGACGGCAAAACCAGTATCGTCACCTTTACCCCGATCAAGGGCTTGCCGTCGGTGAACTGGTACCTCGGTCTGTCGGTGGATAAAGACAAATCCTTCGCCATGCTCAGCGGATTCCGCACATCCGCGATTATTGCCACCATCATTGCGGTGGCTATCATCATCGCCTTGCTGGGCATGTTGATCCGTGTGCTGATGCAGCCGTTGCATGTCATGACCCGAGCCATGGAAGACATCGCCGATGGCGAAGGCGACCTGACGCGGCGCCTGACCATTCAGAACCACGATGAATTCGGCATCCTCGGCACGGCGTTCAACCGCTTTGTGGAACGGATTCACACCTCTATCCGCGAAGTATCCTCGGCCACCGAGCAGGTCAATGAAGTAGCCCTGCGCGTGGTCAGCGCCTCAAATTCGTCAATGGTCAATTCCGACGAGCAGGCCAACCGCACCAACAGCGTCGCCGCCGCCATCAACGAACTGGGCGCCGCCGCCCAGGAAATCGCCCGCAATGCAGCGCAAGCCTCTCATCAGGCCAGCGATGCCCGGCATTTGGCCGAAGACGGTCAACAAGTGGTCGAACGCAATATCAAGGCGATGAACCAGCTGTCCGAGATGATCAGCGCTTCCAGCAGCAATATCGAGGCGCTCAACAGCAAGACGGTGAACATCGGGCAGATTCTCGAAGTGATCACCAGCATCTCCCAGCAAACCAACCTGCTGGCGCTCAACGCAGCCATTGAAGCTGCACGGGCCGGTGAAGCCGGGCGCGGGTTTGCGGTGGTGGCCGACGAGGTGCGCAACCTGGCGCACCGGACCCAGGAGTCGGCGCAGCAAGTGCAGAAGATGATCGAGGAGCTGCAAGTCGGCGCCCGGGAGTCGGTCAGCACCATGAGCGAAAGCCAGCGCCACAGCCACGACAGCGTGGAAATCGCCAACCTGGCGGGAGAACGCCTCAACAGCGTGACCCAGCGCATCGGCGAGATCGACGGTATGAACCAATCGGTGGCCACCGCCACCGAGGAACAGACATCCGTGGTGGAGTCGATCAACATGGATATCACCGAAATCAACACACTCAACCAGGAAGGTGTGGAAAACCTGCAGTCGACCTTGCGCGCCTGTTCCGATCTGGAACAGCAAGCGGCTCGGTTGAAACAATTGGTGGGCAGTTTCCGCATCTGACCCGTTGCCGAAGCGGCAATCTGCCGCTTCGGCCGTCCAGCCAAATCCCAACCGAACATCTATCCTTGACTAAGGTCCACGGTAAGGAGAGCAATGGATCGGAGGGATGTTTATCGTGCATATCGCTGACATAACCATGTTCTACGCCCCAGCCAGCGGCGGCGTGCGCACCTATCTGGATGCCAAGCACCGACGCTTTGCGCTCAAGCCCCGTATTCGCCACAGCCTGTTGATCCCCGGCGCCCACTTGAGCGAACAGGACGGTGTGTTCAAAGTCCCTGCCCCCGCCCTGCCCTTCGGCAAAGGCTACCACTTCCCTCTACGCCTAGCCCCTTGGCGTAATGTCCTACACGACCTACAGCCCGATCTGATTGAAGTTGGCAACCCTTACCTGACCGCGTGGGCTGCGCTGGATGTGCGGCGCCAGCTGGATGTACCGGTGATCGGTTTCTACCACTCGAACCTGCCGCTGCTGGTGAGCAATCGCATGAGCAACTGGTTCACGCCTAACGTCGAAGCGTATGTCAGCAAACTTTATGGCAATTTTGACCGGGTCCTGGCGCCGAGCCAGGTGATGGCCGACAAGCTGACCGGGCTGGGGGTCGACAGTCTGCTGGGGCATTACCAGGCGGTGCTGGGCACACACCATCCGATGCTGGCCCATGGCTGAACCCGACAACGCGCCAGCGGTATTGCTGGTGCTGCACGATGTCGCTCCGCAGACCTGGGCCGATTACCGGCCATTCGTCGAGGTCGTGGATGCCCTGGGCAACGTGCCAATCACCTGGCTGATGAGCGAAGGCACTCGCCAGGCCTTGCGCCAGTTACCGCTGAGCTACACCAGTGATGCACAGTATTTGTATCGCCTCCCCGACTTCACTCCGGTAGCCGCTCCCGGCCTGGTATGGAGCGCACGAAGCGCGTGGCGCCGAGGGCTGTCGAAAATGCTCAGTGACCGTCGCGAACAGCGCTGGCAATACGAGCCGGTTATTCGCCTGGGCTTGCACCCGATGGACATGCGTCATGACTTCTCCCGCCGTTACTGGCTCGATACCCTGCGGCGGATGTTGAACGAAGGCCGACGACCATTGACCAAAGCCGCCTGGTTGGCGACACAGCCTTGATACGGCTTACCTGGCGAGTGGCGCACTATCAGACGCGGGAACCTCGATTGCTTCCTGCAATTGCTCCCACAATTGGGCTGCGCCAGGAAAGTCGGTTCCATCTTCCCCATCGAGAGCATCCGGGTCATAGCGACTCAAACAACCCTCGCCCAACGTAGCGGGCGCTCTGGAAGTGGCTTTATCGAGGGGGTCACTCATCGTCCAATCCTCAAATCAAAAAAAAGGGCCTGCAGCGATTTAACGCCCAGGCCCTTTACTCTTCAACCAAAACACGTCTAATCAGAACACTACTGTCTTGTTGCCACTCACCAACACCCGATCTTCCAGGTGATAACGCAAGCCACGGGCCAGGACCATCTTCTCGACATCACGGCCGAAACGCACCATGTCTTCGATGCTGTCGCTGTGGCTGACACGCACTACGTCCTGCTCGATGATGGGACCGGCGTCCAGCTCTTCGGTGACATAGTGGCAGGTTGCACCGATCAGCTTCACGCCCCGCAGGGAAGCCTGGTGATACGGCTTGGCACCAACAAACGAAGGCAGGAAACTGTGGTGAATGTTGATCACCTTGCCAGCGTATTCGCGGCACAGTTGCGGCGGCAGGATCTGCATGTAGCGCGCCAGTACCACCACGTCGGCCTCGTGCTGCTTGACCAGGCGCGAGACCTCGGCGAAAGCCGGCTCCTTGTTCTGCGGGTCGACTGGGACGTGGTAATACGGAATGCCGTGCCACTCGACCATGCTGCGCAGGTCGTCATGGTTGGAAATCACGCAGGAGATTTCACAGTCCAGTTCATCGCTGTGCCAGCGGTGCAGCAAGTCCGCCAAGCAGTGGGATTCGCGGCTGGCCATCAACACCACGCGCTTTTTCTGCTCCGTGTCGGTGATGCGCCAGGTCATCGAAAACTCTTCGGCGATGGGTGCAAATGCCTCGCGAAAAGCCTCAAGGCCAAAGGGCAGCGTATCGGCACGTATTTCGTGACGCATGAAAAACCAACCGCTGAGATTGTCCGAGTGATGGCTCGCTTCAGTGATCCAGCCGTTGTGGGAGGCCAGAAAGTTACTGACTTTAGCAACGATGCCAACCCGGTCCGGGCAAGCGATCACCAGCCGAAAAGTGCGCATTAGGGGGAAACTCCAGAACTTCGCAAAGGCCGCCATTCTAGCGATTGCGCAGAAAAACTGCAGTATTCCTCAACGCTTATTCTGCGCTGATAGCCTGGCCCGCCCCTTAGTAACGTAAGGCTTTTTACCTCGCTATATGTGAACACAAGCAGCTATTACCACAGTTAAGCGGGATTTAATGAGAATATCTTTAGCGGCTTGGACGTACTAATTAACTCAACCCCATGCTTTTCTCGCAAACATTCAAAGTAAATTACATAAAACCGACCTTAAATGTTTACTTGGGGAAACTGTCTGACTATTATTAGACCATTGTCCCTGTCACCCAGCGCCCTACATAAGGTAGTCCACATGTCCTTGATCAACGAATATCGTGCCACCGAAGAAGCTATCAAAGAGCTGCAAGCCCGTTTGAAGAATCTGTCCCAAGACGACAAACTGCAAACCGAGCTGGAATTCGAAGGCAAATTGCGCACCCTGATGGGCGAATACTCCAAATCCCTGCGTGACATCATCGCGCTGCTGGATCCGGATTCGAAAGTTAAAGCACCCCGTGGCGCCGTAAAAACTACCGGCACCAAGCGCGCGCGCAAGGTTAAACAATACAAAAACCCGCACAACGGCGAAGTGATTGAAACCAAAGGTGGCAACCACAAGACTCTGAAAGAGTGGAAAGCCAAGTGGGGCGGCGACGTCGTTGAAGGCTGGGCTACCCTGCTGGGCTAAGCCTCGCAAGGTCGCGACCTGATTCGCGAGACAATAAAAAACGCCAGCTTGCTGGCGTTTTTTATTGTCCGGATTTTCTTAAAACGGATTACAGACTCAAGCGCACACGCAAAGAATCGGCATATTCCTGCCATTCATCAAGCACCTGACGCTGAGCCGATGTAGCACTAACAGCCAACTCAAGCCTGGCCTGTTTGAAACTCTCAAGGGTATTGGGCGCCCCGTAGTCCGCGTCTGACAAACGTTGCTGACAGAAAAGCGTCCAGCGTTGTTGCTCTTCGCTATTCAAGGTCTCAGCAAAGTTGCGAGCGCGGTAACGAAATAATAATTCCGGTAACCGATGATCATCGAAAGGCCACTGCTGGCGTGCTAGTTGTACAGGTTCACAAGCTCTCACTTGTTCACATAAACGCCGATCACGATCACCGATAAAACCATCATAAAGCTGCTGTTCAGGGTCGGCACTCGACGCAAAATCTTCTTCGGCGTAAATCGCTGCCAATTTATCGCGCCAAAGTTCCTGTGCGTCAGTTAGCCGCAGCGCCCGAGCCTGATATTCATCCATATCCAGGTTCAAGCGTTGGCGATCCTCTGCCCGCAGCACATTCAAGGGCGCAACCACCGGGCAACGATTGATGTGCACCAACTTGAGTGGCACCGGCAACTCACCGTCGGCGAGGTCATCACGGCGGGTATACAGGCGTTGACGCAAGGTATCTGCGTCCAGGTCCAGCAACCCCTGGGGATCGAGCCCCAGATCACAAACGATCAAGGCGTTGCGATTGCGCGGATGCCAGGCCAGCGGCAGGACTACGCCGAGATAATGCCGCTCGGCAGAAAAGCGCCCGCAGATGTGCACCATTGGCTGTAACAACCTGACCTGGTCCATGACCCGCTGTTTGCTGCGTTGCTGAAACAGCCAGTCGTAGAGCTTGGGTTGTTTGTCACGAATCAATCGGGCCAGTGCAATGGTGGCACGCACATCGGACAAGGCATCGTGAGCCTGCCCATGGTCGATACCATTGGCCGCCGTCAGCCGCTCAAGCTTGAGGGTGACGCGGCCGTCCTGCTGTGGCCAGACGATTCCTTCCGGGCGCAGCGCATAAGCGGTGCGCACTACATCGATCAGGTCCCAGCGGCTATTGCCGCCCTGCCACTCCCGGGCGTAGGGGTCGAAAAAGTTGCGGTACAAACTGTAGCGCGTCATTTCATCATCGAAACGCAAGGTGTTGTAGCCGGCCCCACACGTACCGGGCGCAGCGAGTTCGGCATGCACCCGAGTCATGAAATCGGCCTCGGCCAAGCCTTTTTCCGCCAGTTGGCCGGGAGTGATGCCAGTGATCATGCACGCTGCCGGGTGCGGCAAAATATCATCGCTGGGTTGGCAATAGAGGTTGACCGGCGGCCCAACCTCATTGAGCTCAAGGTCAGTACGAATGCCGGCTACCTGCAGCGGGCGGTCGTTACGCGGGTTGATGCCAGTGGTTTCATAGTCGTACCAGAAGATAGTGGTCACGGGCTATTCCTGTGCTGAAGACCGACAAAGTCTAGGCGTTGAAAGGCGCCGGGGGCCAGCGCCATATGCACTGGATAAACATTCAGTGAAATGTTGGCGCAGTTTGAGGTGTTGCTTGTGCCGACGACACTGCTAGCATCCGTCTCTCTATTCGCCGGCTGCCCGCCAAGGTCGCCCATGCTCAACCGCTCCGCACTGCCAGGGAATGCGATGCCACCAGCACCACTGGACACCCGCTACCAGATCGAAACCCCGGAAGGTATCGACCTGCCGCTGCGCCCGGCCGGCCTGCTGCCCCGTGCGCTGGCGTTCGGTTTTGACCTGGGCTTGCGCGGCGTGATCCTTGGCATCCTGTTCACCGCCTTGGCCTTTCTCGGCAACCTGGGCATGGGCCTGGGTTCGATCCTGCTGTTCCTCGTCAGTTGGTGGTACATGGTGCTGTTCGAAGTCCTCAACCAGGGCTGCTCGCCGGGCAAGCAAATCATGGGCCTGCGGGTGGTGCAGGACGACGGAACGCCCATTGGCTGGGCCTCCTCGCTGATCCGCAACCTGCTGCGTTTCGTCGACATGCTGCCATTCGCCTACTTCCTCGGCGCAATCAGTTGCCTGCAACACCCCAACTTCAAGCGCCTGGGAGATCTGGCGGCAGGGACCCTGGTGATCTACCGCGAGCAGCCCCTGTCACGACCGCAACTACCAGAAGCACCGGCGTTGCGCCTGCCGTTTGCCCTTGACCTGAACGAGCAGCGGGCGATTCTCGCTTTCGCCGAGCGCCAGGGCGAGTTGTCCGCAGAAAGGGTCAATGAACTGGCCGCTATTCTCGCCACACCCCTGAACGTCTCCCCCGCTCGGGCAGTGGCGCAGCTCAATGGCGTGGCGCGTGGTTTGTTGGGGCCGGCATGAAGCAAAGTCTTTTCGAAACCCGTCACCAGCCCCATTGGCAGGCGTTTGCCGCCCAACTGACGGCGCTTGAACAAGGCAAGGCCAAGCATCAGGACCTGACGGGCTTCCCCCATGATTACCGACGTTTATGCCAACACCTGGCGCTGGCACAGGAGCGCGGCTACAGCAGCTACCTGGTGGACCCGCTGCAACAACTCGCCCTGCGTGGCCATCAGCAGCTGTACCGCCATCGCAGCCAGCTGGGCGCCAGCGTATTGAGTTTTGTGCTGGCCGGCTTTCCCCGGCTGGTCCGCGAACAGTGGCGCTTTGTGCTGGTGGCCAGCCTGCTGTTCTTTGGCAGCCTAATCGGCATTACCTTGCTGGTGTACCTGTTTCCCGACCTGATCTACAGCATCGTCAGCCCGCAACAAGTGGCCGAGATGCAGACCATGTACGACCCCGACGCCAGCCGCCTGGGGCGCGCCGCCGAGCGGGCATCAAGCGAGGACTGGATGATGTTCGGCTATTACGTCATGCATAACATCGGTATCGCCTTCCAGACCTTTGCGGCAGGCTTGCTGTTTGGCCTGGGCAGTGTGTTTTTCCTGTTCTTCAATGGGCTGATGATCGGCGCTATCGCCGGTCACCTGACGGAAATCGGCTACGAGCAAACCTTCTGGTCGTTTGTCATTGGTCATGGTGCTTTCGAATTAAGCGCCATCGCCCTGGCCGGGGCGGCGGGCCTGCAACTGGGCTGGGCGTTGATCGCCCCTGGCTCCCTGACCCGTGGCGAAGCCCTGCGTTTAGCTGCGCACAAAAGCGTACAGATGATCTGCGGCGTCATGCTGTTTCTGCTGATAGCAGCATTTATCGAGGCCTATTGGTCCTCCGCCACCAGCGTTGCGCCATGGATCAAGTACCTGGCGGGTGCCGCGCTATGGATACTGGTGGCCGCCTACCTGCTGCTCGCCGGTCGGAGTCGCCATGCGCCTGAGTGATGCCAGCGTGGTGATCCGCCCCCGAAGCTCTTGGGAAGCCATGGACCTGGGCGTGTTATTGGCCCGCGAGCACCGCATGCTGTTAATGAGTAGCTGGGCACTGGTAAGCCTGCCTGTTTTCGCCCTGCTCAGCCTCCTGCTGTGGGACTACCCAACCATCGCACTGTTGCTGTTCTGGTGGCTGAAACCTGCTTTCGACCGCCTGCCGCTGTATATCCTGTCCAAAGCCTTGTTCGGCGAAACACCCACACTCAAGCAGGCCTTGCGCCAATGGCCACGTCTGCTCAAGGGCCAACTGTTTGCCAGTTTGAGCTGGCGGCGCTTGAGCCTCAGTCGCAGCTTCGTAATGCCCGTAGTGCAACTTGAAGGCCTGGAGGGCCAGGCCCGACAACGGCGCCTGGGCATCCTGCAACAACGCAATGCCGGCGCCGCCCGCTGGCTGACGCTGATCGGCGTGCACCTGGAAATGGCGCTATGGATCGGCTTGATGGTGCTGTTCTATCTATTCCTGCCGCAACAGATCGAACTGGACTGGGACTGGCAGCAGCTCGCGCTCACTACCGGGGGTGACTGGCTCTGGCTGGAGCACCTGACCAATGCCTTCTACGCACTGATCCTGGTGTTCTGGGAACCGATCTACGTTGCCTGCGGTTTCAGCCTCTACCTGAACCGGCGCACGGTACTGGAAGCCTGGGACCTGGAGCTGATATTCCGCCGCCTGCGCCAACGCCTGGGTTCGGTAGCCACGGCTTTGTTGTTGGCGACAGGACTGCTATTGGTTCCGCCAACTCCCCGTGCGATGGCTGAACAGCCCGTGGACTCAAAAACCGTGAGCACTCAAGCCGCCAGCCAGTCGATCAAGGCGTTGCTGGAACAGCCCCCTTTCAAAAATCCGGAAACGCTCACCCGCTATCGCTTCGGCGACGACAAAACCACCGATAAAAACAAACCCGAGGGCGACGCCAAGCTGCCGGCCTGGTTGCAAGCGCTGCTGGATAACCTCAACAGCAACTCCTTCAAGCATCTTGCCCTGGGCCTGGAAGTACTGCTTTGGGGCTTGCTGTTGGGGGCCATAGCCCTGGTGATCTGGCGCTATCGCGACTGGTTGCGCACCTTTGTCAGCCAGCGTAGCGCGCACAAGCCCAAGGCCATCAAACCCGCTCCCGCTCAACTGTTCGGCCTGGAACTGGGCACCGAAACCCTACCCGACGACATCGCCAGCACTGCCGAACAGCTCTGGCCCACGCAGCCCCGGGAAGCACTCGGTTTGCTCTATCGCGGCTTGCTCAGCCGGCTGCTGCATGACTTCAACCTGCCGCTGAAAAGCGCCGACACCGAAGGCCAAGTCCTGGAGCGCATCCGCCAGTTGCAACAACCGCAGTTGCTGGCCTTCAGCGATGACCTGACCCAGCATTGGCAAAACCTCGCCTATGGCCATCGCCTGCCCCCCGCGCTGGTGCAACAGCAGCTGTGCAGCCACTGGCGCGCCTTGTTCGGTTCCGGAGCTGTGCAATGAACCGGCTACTGCTCTGGGTAGGCTTGCTGCTTGGTTGCCTGTTGGCGGCCGGTGGTTTCTACGCCTGGCACAAGGCGATTCCCTACGAGGAAGTGGTGGATCGCGGCCCATCGCCTGAAGCCCAGGCCAATTCCTACCTGGCGGCGGAACACTTTCTGCGCCAGCAGGGCCTGACGGTCGAACACGCCAACAGCCTTGAGCGCCTGGCCAGCCTGCCGCCCAAAGGCAACAGCCTGTTATTGCTGGGTGAGCGCAGCAGTATGACGCCGCGCCAAGTCGATCAGTTGCTACAGTGGACCAAGGCCGGCGGCCATTTGTTGCTGGTGGCCGAAGCCATGTGGGATGAAGAAACCGAGACCAGCGGCGATCTGCTGCTGGATCGCTTGCAGTTGCGACAGACCTTCAGCGATGGCTTCGACGAGCCGGCGCTCGCCAGCAAGCACAAGGCCCCCGACCTGACACGGCTCTATGTCGACAACGAAACCGCCCCGGCTTTTTTCAGTTTCGACACCGACTTCAACCTCACCGACCCCAAGCACCTGGCACAGTTCTCGGCCAACAGCGCCAAGTCCAGCCACCTAATGCAACTGGACCTCGGCCACGGCAGCGTCACCGTAATCACCGACAGCGAACTGTGGAAACCCCCGGACATTGGCCTTCACGACAACGCCTGGCTGCTGTGGTACCTGAACCAGGGCCGTGACGTCACACTGCTGTTCAACAGCGATGTCGATGACCTGTTCAGCCTGTTGTTGCGCTACTTCCCCCAGGCGCTGGTGGCGCTCGGCGCGTTGATTGCACTGGGAGTGTGGCAATCGGGCATGCGCCAGGGGCCGATCCAGGCACCCGCGCCCAAGGCTCGCCGGCAGTTGCAGGAACACTTGAACGCCAGCGCCGATTTCCTGCTGCGCCGCAGCGGGCAGAACAGCCTGTTGCACGCCCTGCAACGCGACATCTTGCGCACCGCCCGGCGCCGCCACCCTGGATTCGAACACCTCGACACCGCCGAACAGTGGCAGGCCCTTGAACGCCTGACCCGTCAACCCACTCTCATCATCAGCCAGGCCATGGGTCCACTCCCGGCAAAGCGGCTCTCCAGCGCCGACTTCAGCCGCCATGTGGCCTGCCTGCAAACTCTCAGGAATGCCCTATGAGCGATTTTCCAGCGGACCCATCCCTGACGGCCGATGCCGAGCCATCCCGCCAGCGCGCCAGCCAACTGGCCCAGGCACTGCGCATCGAGTTGCGCAAAGCGGTCATCGGCCAGGACGCAGTAATTGATGATGTCCTCACCGCGCTGATCGCCGGCGGCCACGTGTTGCTCGAAGGGGTTCCGGGCCTGGGCAAGACTTTGCTGGTGCGCGCCCTGGCCCGCTGCTTTGGCGGCGAATTCGCACGTATCCAGTTCACCCCGGACCTGATGCCCAGCGATGTCACCGGGCATGCCGTGTACGACCTGCACACCGAACAGTTCAAGTTGCGCAAGGGGCCGTTGTTCACCAATTTGCTGCTGGCCGACGAAATCAACCGCGCCCCGGCGAAAACCCAGGCGGCGTTGCTTGAAGCGATGCAGGAGCGCCAGGTGACCCTTGAGGGCGAAGCCCTGCCCATCGGGCAACCGTTCATGGTGCTGGCCACCCAGAACCCGATTGAGCAGGAAGGTACCTACCCTTTGCCTGAGGCCGAACTGGATCGCTTCATGCTCAAGGTCCGCATGGACTACCCCCAAGCGCAGCAGGAACTGGATATGGTTCGCGAGGTAACTCGCTCACCCCGGGCCGACATGCTCGACGTACAGCCACTTCGTACCGTGCTGCACGCCGAAGACGTGCTGCTGTTGCAACAGGTCGCCAGTGAGCTGGCACTGGATGAGCAGGTACTCGACTACGCCGTGCGCCTGGCCCGCACCACCCGCAGTTGGCCCGGCCTGACCATCGGCGCCGGCCCACGGGCATCCATCGCCCTGGTGCGCGGCGCAAGGGCCAGAGCCTTGCTGCGTGGCGGCGAGTTCGTGACCCCGGATGACGTCAAGGGCTGCGCCCTGGCGGTGTTGCGCCATCGGGTGCGCATTGCCCCGGAGCTGGACATAGACGGGCTGGAGGTGGACCAAGTGCTCAAGCAACTGCTGGACCAAGTGCCGGCGCCACGGCAATGATCCGCCCATGAAGCCCACTCGCCTGCTGCTGATCTGGCTCGGTGTGCTGCTGGGGTTGAGCATCGTGCTCGGCACCTTCGCGGCCCTGCAAGTCGACGTGCCGGACACGCTGCACTCAATGGTCTGGGGCCTGCTCCTGGCCCTGTTGCTGCTGGCCCTGCTGGACGCCAGCCGCCTGAAGCGCCGCCCCTCCCCGCGAGTACAACGGCAAATGCCGGGTAGCCTGGCCCTGGGTCGTTGGGGCGATGTGCGGATCACCCTGGAACACGACTACCCAGAGCCACTGACCCTGACGGTGTTCGATCACGTGCCCGAAGGCTTGAGTGTGGAGAATCTGCCCCAGTCCATTGCCCTGCGGCCCGGTGAACACAGTGAATTGAGCTACCGCCTGCGCCCATTGAGGCGCGGGCACTTCAGCTTTGAGCGCTGCGAAGTCCATCTCCCCAGCCCCCTAGGCCTGTGGTCGGCACGACGCCATGTACAGGTCAAGGATATGACACGGGTCTACCCGGATTTCGCCCGTCTGTACGGCGCGCAGTTACTGGCCGTAGACAACTGGCTCAGCCAACTCGGCGTGCGCCAGCATCAACGTCGTGGGCTAGGCCTGGAGTTTCACCAGTTACGGGAATTTCGCGAGGGCGACAGCCTGCGCCAGATCGACTGGAAAGCCACTGCCCGGCAACGCACGCCGATTGCCCGGGAGTATCAGGATGAGCGTGATCAACAGATCGTATTCATGCTCGATTGCGGCCGGCGCATGCGCAGCCAGGACGTCGAACTGTCCCATTTCGATCATGCCCTCAACGCCTGCCTGCTGCTCAGCTACGTCGCCTTGCGCCAAGGCGATGCCGTGGGCCTTTGCACGTTCGCCTGCGACCAACCGCGTTACCTGGCGCCGGTCAAGGGTAGTGGCCAGCTCAACCTGCTGCTCAACGCCGTGTATGACCTGGACACCACCCGGCGTACCGCCGATTACCAGGCGGCCGCCAGCCAACTGCTGGCCCGGCAAAAACGTCGGGCGCTGGTGATCGTGGTGACCAATTTGCGGGATGAGGACGATGAGGAGTTGCTGACGGCAGTCAAACGCATCAGCCGCCAACACCGGGTGTTGGTGGCCAGCCTGTGGGAAGAAGTCCTCGACCAACTGCGCCAGGCACCGGTACAGACCCTGCCCGAAGCCCTGGCCTATTGCGGCACCGTCGATTACCTCAATGCGCGGGAAGAACTCCATGACCGCTTGAAAGCCCAGGGCCTGGCCGTGTTGGATACTCGCCCTTCAGAACTGGGAGCTGCCCTGGTGACGCGCTACCTGGGCTGGAAAAAAGCCGGCGCGCTATGAACCCGGCGCACGGCCCAGGCTTTCGGTACAAACACCGAAACTCGGCTGACAACGCGCACGGTTCCTAGGCTGAAGCCTGCAAGGGATCAAAGCTGAAGTACTGCAACAGCGCGTTGATCAGTTGCCCATACTCAACAGGCGCCTGCAACACACTGAACCCCGAGTCGTATTGCTGGGGGTTGATATCTTCATGGCTCCACAGGCAGGTCGCCGTGAGGTCAATGGCATGCATATCGCCCTCGGGCCCGGGGATCTTCAAGCGCAGCTCGAAATCCACGTCGACCATCATGGGCAATTGGCTGATTAACATCAGCCCCTCCTCGGAGACGTCGCCCAAGTAGCCAATAGGCTTGTCCGTGAGGCGGTTGAACACTCGCAGAAAGCAGGTTAATTGATGCCGTTTGATCCGTCGGTTAGTAAACATGGTGAGTTTGCCATCCAATGACCATGACTCTGGCCGCTCCAGTGATTCGGAACGGGTCGGTGATGCCAACAACCCGCTCTCCCTGGATCTCGGTGCGACAACAGCAAGGTACTTTGTCACTTTACAGCTGCCGAATCCGGATCCTGCATCCATTTGAATAGAAAGTTGTACAAACAGACTTTCAAAGATTAGTTCAAGTCTGGTAAGGGACCAGCTATAAAATGGCAAATATCATCACAATGCTGCTGGCCTAGGCTGCGCGGCACTTGCACCGGGGTAATGCCCCAGTTGCTGCAGGGTATCCAGTCGCGCACGAGCGCGGAACGCGTATTCGCTGGTCGGGTACTGGCTGATGATGAATTGGTAAGTTTGCACCGCATCAACAAACAGTTTTTGCCGTTCCAGGCACTGGCCGCGCAGCATCGAGACCTCCGGTTGCACGTAGCGACGGGAACGACTCTCACGGTCGACCTGGGACAACTCAAGGGTGACCCGCGCACAGTCGCCGACGCCATAGGCACGATAGGCGTTGTTCAAATGGTGGTCCATCGACCAGCGGGTGCAGCCGACAACACTGACGGCAAGGGCAGCAATGATCACAATTCGCATGGGGGTTCTCCTGTCTTGTGCAATGTATCGACCCGTGCGCAAAAATCTTCAAGATTGATCGTTTATACAAATAGCTGGAAACAAGTGAATCGCCGATAAGTAGTGCAAACGAACAATGACTACAACCAAAGAGCATAGTAGCCTTCCTCAGTCCTTGAACTCAGGAGTCCGTGCATGTCCGTCCGTCGTACCAAAATCGTCGCCACCCTTGGCCCGGCCAGTAACTCGCCGGAAGTCCTCGAACAGCTGATTCTGGCTGGCCTGGACGTTGCCCGTCTGAACTTCTCCCACGGCACCCCGGACGAGCACAAGGCTCGCGCCAAGCTGGTACGTGACCTGGCCGCCAAGCATGGCCGCTTCGTCGCACTGCTGGGTGACCTGCAAGGCCCGAAAATTCGTATCGCCAAATTCGCCAACAAGCGAATCGAGCTGAAAGTCGGTGACAAGTTCACCTTCTCCACCAGCCACCCGCTGACCGAAGGCACCCAGGACATCGTCGGCATCGACTACCCGGATCTGGTCAAGGATTGCGGTGTCGCTGACGAACTGCTGCTCGATGACGGCCGTGTGGTCATGCGCGTCGATACTGCGACCGCTACCGAACTGAACTGCACCGTGCTGATTGGCGGCCCGCTGTCGGATCACAAAGGTATCAACCGTCGCGGTGGTGGCCTGACCGCGCCAGCGCTGACCGAGAAAGACAAGGCCGACATCAAGCTCGCCGCCGAAATGGAAGTGGACTACCTTGCGGTATCCTTCCCGCGCGACGCTGCCGACATGGAATATGCCCGTCAACTGCGCGACGAAGCCGGCAGTACTGCCTGGCTGGTGGCGAAGATCGAACGCGCCGAAGCCGTGGCCGACGACGAAACCCTCGACGGCCTGATCAAGGCTTCCGACGCCGTAATGGTTGCCCGTGGCGACCTGGGCGTAGAGATCGGTGATGCCGAGCTGGTGGGCATCCAGAAGAAGATCATCCTGCACGCACGCCGTCACAACAAAGCGGTGATCGTCGCGACCCAGATGATGGAGTCGATGATCCAGAACCCGATGCCGACCCGTGCCGAAGTGTCCGACGTGGCCAACGCCGTGCTCGACTACACCGACGCCGTGATGCTCTCGGCTGAAAGTGCCGCCGGTGCCTATCCGCTCGAAGCAGTCCAGGCGATGGCGCGCATCTGCGTCGGCGCTGAAAAGCACCCAACCAGCAAAACCTCCAGCCACCGCATCGGCAAGGTGTTCGAAAGCTGCGACCAGAGCATCGCCCTGGCAGCCATGTACACCGCCAACCACTTCCCCGGTGTGAAGGCGATCATCGCCTTGACCGAAAGTGGCTACACGCCGTTGATCATGTCGCGCATCCGTTCCTCGGTGCCGATCTACGCGTTTTCCCCGCACCGCGAAACCCAGGCCCGCGCGGCCATGTTCCGTGGTGTCTACACCGTACCGTTCGACCCGGCTTCGTTGCCGCCTGAGCAAGTCAGCCAGGCAGCGATCGACGAGTTGCTCAAGCTCGGTGTCGTGGAGAAAGGCGACTGGGTCATCCTGACCAAGGGCGACAGCTACCACACCATCGGCGGCACCAACGGCATGAAGATCCTGCACGTTGGCGACCCAATGGTCTGAGTGACACGCTGAAAAACAAAAGCCCCGCCATGTGAATGGCGGGGCTTTTTGCTTTTCTGCCTCCGGACAACCTGTGGCGAGGGGGCTTGCCCCTCGCCATAGAAACACCACTTGTCACAAGATGTGCTCACCGTCAGCGCTTGCTGATAAACCCCGACAACGCCGCAATCGCCTCAGGCGATTTCAGCCGCTGGGTAAACAACGCACCCTCCTCTTCAATCACCTTGCGCAACTGTTCGCGATCCACGCTTTTCATCAGTTGTTTGCTGACCTGCACGGCACCGGGAGCCAAGGCTTCGAAACGTTCGGCCACCTCCCTCGCCTTGGTCAAGGCAGCTTCACCACTGCCCAACGCTTCAGTGGCGATGCCCCAGGCGGCAGCCTGCTCACCGGTGAACCCTTCACCCAACAGCAACAACTCAGCAGCTTTCGCATGCCCCAACAGCCGCGGCAGGATCAGGCTGGAACCAAACTCCGGACACAGCCCCAGGTTGACGAACGGCATGCGCAAGCGGGCGTCGCGGCTGACGTACACCAGATCACAATGCAGCAGCATGGTCGTCCCAATGCCTACCGCCGCGCCAGCCACCGCAGCAATCACCGGCTTACGGCAGTTGAGCAAGCTCTTCATAAAGTGAAACGGCGGGCTGTCGAGGTCGGTGGGCGGTTGTTCGAGGAAGTCGGCGATGTCGTTGCCGGCGGTGAAGCACTCGCTGCTGCCCTGGATAAGCACCGCATTGATGGTGACATCGGCATCGGCCTGTTCCAACGCGTCAGCCAGTTGGCTGTACATGGCGCGGGTCAGGGCGTTTTTCTTGTCCGGGCGGTTGAACTGCAGAATCAGCAGCCCGCGTTCGCGCTGCAGCAGGATGGCGTCGGTCATGGCAAGTCTCGCAGATAAAAATCAGCGTTCAACCACGGGGCAGGAACACGTCGGCCAGCAGTTGATTGCGCGGCAACCCCGCCAGGAACAAGCGTTTGGAAAAAGCCTCGACGCTGGAAGGGTGCCCGCAGAGTAAAGCCAGGGTTTGCCGGGAAACAAGCCGCAGTTGCGCCAAAGCCTGCGTCAACTCAGCCGCCGTCCATAGCTCGATCGTCAGGTTGGGGTGGGCGGCGGCCAGCGACGCCAGGGGCTCGGCCAAATAATGGCCCTCGGCATCATGGGCCAGGTGAATCACCCGGATGACGCCCTGATGATCCTGGCGCAACGCCTCGCGAAGCACACCCCATAACGGTCCCAAACCGGTACCTGAGGCCAGCAGCCAGAGTGGTCGCGCTTGCCAGTCTGGATCGTATTGCAACGCACCACCACGCAGTTCGCCCAGGCGCAAACTGTCGCCGACTTTGAGTTGCCGGGCGGCATCGCTGAACTCGCCGGGCAGGCGACAATCGAGGTGAAACTCCAGGAACGGGTCTTCCAGGGGCAGGCTGGCCAGGGAATAGGGCCGGGCGATCGCACCGGCCCACAACACCAGGTGCTGCCCGGCCCGGTAACGCAGGCTGCGCCCAGGTTGCAGGCGCAAGCGCAGTACCGCCGGGCTCAGCCAATCAACGCTCAGTACCTCAGCCGGCAGACCGTCACGCAGCGGATCAAAGGTTTCGATCTGCACGTCGCCCATGACCTGACACTGGCAGGCCAAGCGCCAACCGTCCTGGCGTTGCGCAGGGCTCAGCGCACCAGGCTGATTGTCCTGAACCTCGCCCAGGCAACGCACCAGGCAGGCATGGCAACTTCCGGCGCGGCAACTGTAGGGGACGGCGACACCGGCCTGGTTCAGGGCATCCAGCAGGTTGCTGCCGGCGGGGACCGACCAGTGGCGTTCGCCGGCGTGCAGTTCAGACATGAAACGTTCTCAAATGTAGGAGCAAGCTTGCTCGCGATGGTTGCTAACGATAACGCGGGGTGCCTGACGAAACCCACCAGATTCACGCTTTTCGCGAGCGAGCTCGCTCCTACCATTAATCGGGCCCGGCATCCATGACCATAGTCGGGTGTATCAGCCACCGCGCCGGGTTATACTGCCGCGCCTTTTTAGCGTCGCGTCAGCACTACCCCAGCACTACCTGCCGACGTGCCTTGGAAAGGTGTCTTCAGACGACCGATGCACCCCACTGAAGCCACCTTTATTGAATGTTCCCGTCTTATAGAGGAGCGCGACTCATGACCGTGATCAAGCAAGACGACCTGATTCAGAGCGTTGCCGACGCCCTGCAATTCATTTCCTACTACCACCCCGTTGATTTCATTCAGGCCATGCACGAAGCCTACCTGCGCGAAGAATCGCCAGCAGCCCGTGACTCCATGGCACAGATCCTGATCAACTCGCGTATGTGTGCCACTGGCCACCGCCCGATCTGCCAGGACACCGGCATCGTCACCGTGTTTGTACGCGTGGGCATGGATGTGCGCTGGGATGGCGCCACCATGGGCCTGGACGACATGATCAACGAAGGCGTACGTCGCGCCTACAACCTGCCAGAAAACGTCCTGCGGGCCTCAATCCTCGCCGACCCGGCAGGCGCGCGCAAAAATACCAAGGACAACACCCCTGCGGTGATTCACTACTCCATCGTCCCGGGTAACACCGTGGAAGTGGACGTGGCGGCCAAGGGCGGCGGTTCCGAAAACAAGTCGAAGATGGCCATGCTCAACCCGTCCGACTCCATCGTCGACTGGGTTCTGAAGACCGTTCCGACCATGGGCGCCGGCTGGTGCCCACCGGGCATGCTGGGTATCGGCATCGGCGGCACCGCCGAGAAAGCCGCGGTGATGGCCAAGGAAGTGTTGATGCAATCCATCGACATTCACGAGCTGAAAAAGCGCGGCCCATCCAGCCGTATCGAAGAGATGCGCCTGGAGCTGTTCGAGAAGGTCAACCAACTGGGCATCGGCGCCCAGGGCCTGGGTGGCCTGACCACCGTGCTCGACGTGAAGATCATGGACTACCCGACCCATGCGGCCTCGCTGCCGGTGTGCATGATCCCCAACTGCGCCGCCACCCGTCACGCCCACTTCGTGCTTGACGGTTCCGGCCCGGCTTCGCTGGAAGCGCCACCGCTGGATGCCTACCCGCAAATCGTCTGGGAAGCCGGCCCGTCGGCCCGTCGCGTCAACCTCGACACCCTGACCCCGCAAGACGTACAGAGCTGGAAACCGGGCGAAACCGTGCTGCTCAACGGCAAGATGCTCACCGGTCGCGACGCCGCGCACAAGCGCATGGTCGAGATGCTGAACAAGGGTGAAACCCTGCCGGTGGACCTCAAGGGTCGCTTTATCTACTACGTCGGCCCGGTTGATCCGGTACGCGATGAAGTGGTTGGGCCTGCCGGTCCGACCACGGCAACGCGGATGGACAAGTTCACTCGCCAGATCCTCGAACAAACCGGCTTGCTGGGCATGATCGGCAAATCCGAGCGCGGCCCGACCGCTATCGAAGCGATCAAGGACCACAAGGCCGTGTACCTGATGGCTGTGGGCGGCGCAGCTTATCTGGTGGCGCAAGCCATCAAGAAATCCCGCGTCGTGGCTTTCGCCGAACTGGGCATGGAAGCGATCTACGAGTTCGACGTCAAGGACATGCCGGTCACCGTTGCAGTGGACAGCAAGGGTGAATCGGTACACATCACCGGTCCTGCCATCTGGCAAAAAAGGATCAGTGAAAGCCTGGCGGTAGAAGTGCAGTAAGCATTTCACGGCAAGGATAAAGGCGACCGGGGCAGCATGGCCCGGTCGCCTTTTTTATGTCTCACACACGCCTCCGTGGTGAGGGGGCTCGCCACAAGTACAGACATTAGGGCTCGCCACAACAGCTTTGCTGCGCATGCTATGGTGCTCGCCCTTATTGCGCATGCTCATCTTCGTATGACCACGATCACCCGCCCATTGCGCTTGACCTTCTACTCCCTGCTGATCATCGCTGGCGCCGTGCTGGCTGCCGCCCTGGCCATACGCCACGCCGAACGCCAGGCCCTGGTGGATGACGCTGCCCGTGCCAATCAACAGCTGGCGTTGTATGCCAACTCCCTGCACACCCTGATCGAACGTTACCGCGCCCTGCCCGCCGTGCTGGCCCTGGACTCGGAAATGATCAGCGCCTTGAAAGGCCCGCTCGACGCCGCTACCCAAGACTTGCTCAACCGCAAGCTGGAACGCATCAACGGCGCCGCACAATCATCCACCCTGGAATTGATGGACCGCAACGGCCTGGCCGTGGCCGCCAGCAACTGGAACCTGCCCAGCAGTTATGTCGGGCACAACTACGCGTTTCGGCCATATTTCAGCCAGACCTTGAGCCAGGGCACCGGACGTTTTTATGCGGTAGGGGTCACCACCGGTATTCCGGGGTACTTCCTCTCCAGTGCGGTGCTGGATGAGAAAGAGCAGTTTCTCGGCGCCATGGTGGTGAAGCTGGAATTTCCGGAACTGGAACGCGAGTGGGCCCAAGGTAACGATCTGCTGCTGGTCAGCGATGCACGGGGCATTGTGTTTATCGCCAATCAACCAGGCTGGCGGTATCGCGCCTTGCGCCCGCTATCGGACAGCGACCACGCGGAACTCAAGGCCACTCGGCAATACGACAAAAAACAGCTGCTGCCCCTGGAGTATCAGGCGTTGCAGCGCTTCGACGACAACAGCCACCTGATGCGCATCGACGGCCCCGAGGGCAGTGCCAACTACCTGTGGGAATCCCTGCCGTTGAAGGCCGAAGGCTGGACCTTGCATCTGCTGCGCAAACCCCAGGTTGCCGCCGAGGACCAACGCAACGCCGGCCTTGCCGCCGCAGGTCTGTGGCTGGCGCTGGTGTTCCTGCTGCTGTTCCTGACTCAACGCTGGCGCCTGGCTCGCCTGCGCCAACGCAGCCGCGAAGAGCTTGAACAGTTGGTGCAAGAACGCACCCGCGACTTGCGCACTGCCCAGGATGGGCTGGTGCAGTCGGCCAAGCTGGCAGCTCTGGGGCAGATGTCCGCGGCCCTGGCCCATGAGATCAACCAGCCCTTGACGGCGCAGCGCATGCAACTGGCTACCTTGCGCCTCTTGCTGGATCACGGTCGCGTCGATGACGCTTACAAGGCACTGACCCCGCTGGACGACATGCTCACCCGCATGGCCGCGCTGACCGGCCATCTCAAGACCTTCGCCCGTAAAAGCCCTAGCGGTTTGCGCGAACGCCTGGACTTGGCGACTGTGGTGGATCAGTCCCTGCACTTGCTGGACACCCGTCTGCGGGACGAAGCCATCGGCACAGTGCTGGACCTGACCCGCCCGGCGTGGGTGCGCGGCGATGCAATTCGCCTGGAACAGGTGCTGATCAACCTGCTGCGCAACGCCCTCGATGCCATGGCCGACAAACCGCGCAAGCGTCTGGAAATCCGCCTGCACGCCGATCAACAATTGTGGCACCTGACTGTCACCGACAGCGGCGGCGGGATTGCCGAAGAAAACCTCAACAGCGTATTCGACCCCTTTTTCACCACCAAACCCGTGGGTGACGGGCTCGGCCTCGGGCTGGCGGTGTCGTACGCTATCGTCCACGAACTCGGTGGCCGCCTGAGCGCCGCCAACCAGGGCGACGGCGCGGTATTTACCCTGACCCTGCCCATCGCCCTGGAGACCCCGGACCTATGCTGAACGCAGTGATTGTGGTGGATGACGAGGCCAGTATCCGCACGGCCGTGGAACAGTGGCTGAGCCTGTCGGGGTTCGAGGTGCAATTGTTCAGCCGTGCCGATGACTGCCTGGCACAATTGCCCAGGGATTTCCCTGGGGTGATCCTCAGCGATGTGCGCATGCCTGGGCTCAGCGGCCTGGAGTTGCTGGCCGAGGTGCAACGCCGTGATGCCGACCTGCCGGTGATCCTGCTCACCGGCCACGGTGATGTGCCGATGGCCGTGGAAGCCATGCGCGACGGCGCCTACGATTTCCTGGAGAAACCCTTCAGCCCCGAGGCGCTGCTCAGCAGCCTGCGCCGAGCCCTGGACAAGCGCGGATTGGTCCTGGAAAACCGGCGCCTGCATCAACAGGCCGATCACCGCGCCAAGTTGGAATCGAGCCTGTTGGGCGTGTCCCGAGGCTTACAGAATCTACGTCGACAAGTGCTGGACCTGGCAACCTTGCCGGTCAATGTGCTGATCCGTGGCGAGACCGGCAGTGGCAAGGAACTGGTCGCCCGTTGCCTGCATGATTTCGGGCCACGGGCGAAGAAGCCATTTGTGGCACTGAACTGTGCGGCGATTCCCGAGCAACTGTTCGAGGCCGAGTTGTTTGGCCACGAGAGTGGCGCCTTTACCGGCGCCCAGGGCAAGCGCATCGGCAAGCTAGAATTCGCCAACGGCGGCACCCTGTTTCTCGATGAGATCGAAAGCATGCCCCTGGCCCAGCAAGTAAAACTGCTGCGGGTGTTACAGGAGCAGAAGCTGGAACGCCTGGGCTCCAACCAGAGTATCAAGGTGGACCTGCGCATCATTGCCGCCACCAAGCCGGACCTGCTGGACGAAGCCCGCGCCGGGCGCTTTCGCGAGGATTTGGCTTATCGGCTGAACGTCGCGCAGTTGCGCCTGCCGCCGTTGCGTGAGCGCCGGGAAGATATCCCGCTGCTGTTCGAACACTTCGCCCAGAACGCCGCCGAACGCCTGGGCCGCAGCTTTGCACCACTGAGCGGGCCGCAACTGGGCCATCTGCTCAGCCATGACTGGCCGGGCAATGTGCGGGAGCTGGCCAACGTCGCCGAGCGCCGGGTGCTAGGGCTGGGTGAACCGGAGCCGGAAGGCATCGAGGCCGGGCAATCGTTGGCGGCGCAGCAAGAGGCGTTTGAAGCCCATTGCCTGAAAGCCGCGCTGACTCGGCACAAAGGCGATATCAAAGCCGTGCTGGCAGAACTCCAACTGCCACGGCGCACGCTGAATGAAAAGATGCAGCGGCATGGGTTGGCGCGGGAGAGGTTCTTGAAAGATGAGTGAGCGGATTTTCGCTCATAGCCAGTTATTCATAAGCGACTTTCCGCTCAATAAAATCCTGCAACCCTTCTAGGTCGGGCCTTCAGCTGTTTGGCACAACTCCTGCTATAGCCCCGACCAGGCGGCGCTTGTGCGCGCTCCACAAAAACAATTAGATGAAGGATCCTTCAATGGATAACTCCAACTCCCTGCCTCTGGGGTCGGCGGCTGCGCCGGCAAAAGAACGCACCACTTCCAGCCGGATCAAATCGATCTTCAGCGGCTCGGTCGGCAACATGGTCGAGTGGTACGACTGGTACGTCTACGCCGCCTTCTCTCTGTACTTCGCCAAAGCCTTCTTCCCCAAAGGCGACACCACCGCCCAACTGCTCAACACCGCCGCGATCTTCGCCGTGGGCTTCCTGATGCGCCCGATCGGTGGTTGGCTGATGGGCCTGTACGCCGACCGCAAGGGCCGCAAAGCTGCGCTGATGGCCTCGGTACTGCTGATGTGCTTCGGCTCGCTGATCATCGCCCTGACTCCCGGTTATGAAACCATTGGTGTCGGCGCACCGATCCTGCTGGTCTTCGCCCGCCTGCTTCAAGGCTTGTCGGTCGGTGGCGAATACGGCACCTCGGCCACTTACCTGAGTGAGATGGCAACCAAGGAACGTCGCGGCTTCTTCTCCAGCTTCCAGTACGTGACCCTGATCTCCGGCCAGCTCATCGCCCTCGGCGTGCTGATCGTGCTGCAACAGACCCTGACCACCGAACAACTGTACGACTGGGGCTGGCGTATCCCGTTCGTCATCGGCGCCCTGTGCGCAGTGGTCGCGCTGTACCTGCGTCGCGGCATGGAAGAAACCGAGTCGTTCACCAAGAAAGAGAAGTCCAAGGAAAGCGCCATGCGCACCTTGATGCGCCACCCCAAGGAACTGATGACCGTGGTCGGTCTGACCATGGGCGGCACTCTGGCGTTCTACACCTACACCACCTACATGCAGAAATACCTGGTGAACACCGTCGGCATGAGCATCTCCGACTCCACCACCATCTCGGCGGCGACGCTGTTTCTGTTCATGTGCCTGCAACCCATCGTCGGCGGGCTGTCGGACAAGGTCGGGCGGCGGCCGATCCTGATTGCCTTTGGTATCCTCGGTACATTGTTCACCGTGCCGATCCTCACCACCCTGCACACCGTCCAGAGCTGGTGGGGTGCGTTCTTCCTGATCATGGCGGCGCTGATCATCGTCAGCGGCTACACCTCGATCAACGCGGTGGTCAAAGCCGAGCTGTTCCCTACCGAAATCCGCGCCCTGGGCGTTGGCCTGCCGTACGCGCTGACCGTGTCGATCTTCGGCGGTACCGCTGAGTACATCGCGCTGTGGTTCAAGAGCATCGGCATGGAAACCGGTTACTACTGGTACGTGACCGCGTGTATTGCGGTGTCGCTGATCGTCTATGTGACCATGAAGGACACTCGCAAGCATTCGCGAATTACCACCGACTAAGGGTTCGTTCGCTGTAAAAAAAGGGGTCGTGTCAGTGGATGACACGGCCCCTTTTTCATACCCTCAGGACAACCCTGCAACCTCTTGCCGCCCATATCGACGCTGCGCATACGAAGCCCCGACAATCATCACCACCAGCACCGCCGCCAACACCGCCGACGAGCCGATGGTGCCAAAGTCCAGGCCGCCCTTTTCAAGGGGTTTGGTCAGGAAGTCGCCCAGGGTCGCGCCGAATGGTCGGGTCAGCACAAACGCCACCCAGAACAACAGCACCGACGATATTTTTGTGAAGTACTTGAGCAGCACCACTACCGCGATCGTCGAACCAATCAGCAAGGCACCACCGGCAAACCCAAGCCCCGAGTCGTCCGCCAGGAAATCACCCAACGCCGTACCCAAGGTGTTGGAAAACAGAATCGCCATCCAGTAGAACAGTTCGCCGCGAGAGGTCTGGACCTTGTTCACGTTCAGCGAATCACCGCTCAAATGCCACAGGGCGAAGATAATCATCAACAAGACAATCAGGATCATTGAGCCGGATGCATAGCCCAGCCCCAGCGTGCGGTCCATAAAATCGGACATGGTGGTGCCGGCCGTGCTGGTAGACAGAATCACGATCCAGTACAGCACCGGGTTATAGGTTTTCGACCAAAGTTGCGTCACCAGGGTGACCAGGAACACGCTAATCAGGATCATCGAACTGATGGCGTAGCCGACATTCAAGGTCATCGACAGCAAGTCCCCGGCGGTTTCGCCCAGGGTCGTGGCGCAGATTTTCATGACCCAGAACGCCAGGGTGATCTGAGGAAGTTTGTTCATTGTATGGAAGGCTCCGAGGCTCAGTCTTTCAAGTGGCCAACTTATAAGGGGTGTCGACCTGGAGCGCAGACTGAACGGGGAGCTGTGAAAAATAGGTGGGCTACGAATGAAAATTCCATACACCGACAACCTCGACTGTGGAAATCCGTCGCGTCGGGTTGCACTATGATGCCCTTCCCAGAACCACCCAGCAGGAACCCCGGCCATGCCTGACGACATCCATTTCTACGAACCCGCCAACGGCCACGGCCTGCCTCATGACCCGTTCAATGCCATCGTCGGCCCACGACCGATTGGCTGGATTTCGTCCCAAGACAGCGAAGGTCGCCTGAACCTGGCGCCCTATAGTTTCTTCAACGCCTTCAACTACATTCCGCCGATCATTGGTTTTTCCAGTGTCGGGCGCAAAGACAGCCTGAACAACATCGAGCAGACCGGCGAATTCGTGTGGAACCTGGCCACGCGGCCGCTGGCCGAGCAGATGAACCAGAGTTGCGCGGCTGTTTCACCCGAGGTCAACGAGTTTGAATTGGCCGGGCTGACGCCGGTAGCCTCGAAAGTGATCGCCGTGCCCCGCGTGGGTGAGAGCCCGGTGTCCTTTGAATGCAAGGTGACGCAGATCATTCAGCTGCAACGAGCGGATAAGGGCCTGGTGCCAAGCTGGCTAGTGCTCGGCGAAGTGGTCGCGGTGCATATCGCCAAGTGGCTGCTCAAGGATGGGGTGTACGACACCGCCGCCGCCGAGCCTATTCTGCGCGGCGGCGGGCCGGCGGATTACTTTCAGTTGGGGCCTGAGGCCTTGTTCAAAATGTACCGACCCAAGGTTTAGGAAGCTGTTGCCCAGGTCAACTGACCTTCTTCGTCGACGTCGATCAACCGCTCCAGTTGCTGGGCGGCAGCGTCGTCGGCGTCATCGGCGGTCTTGAACTTCTGCCCTTCGAGGATAGTGTGAAAGCGCGGCGCGCCCATGCCATCCAGGGCCTTGACGGCGACGGCAGCGCTGTAGCCACCCTCTCCCGGTACTACGGCGGAAACGGCTTCGTGGTGGGCAAACTCTTTACGTGCCATGTTGCAGGTCCTGGCCAATGGAAAGTCGGCCATTCTAGACGTTCAGCCAGCCAGTTGCAGATATTCGCCGTAGGCGCTGGCGGTGCAGGTGTCGATGAAGGTCTGGAAGTCCATGCTGCGAACCACCCCGTCATTCAATAACTCGGTGAAGATCATCAGCGCTGGTGAGTTGAAGTAGGCGCTCATCGCCTGCTCGCTGCTCCAGAAGCCAGAGATCAACCACACATCTGGCTCCGACAGGGAATGCTGCAACGAGAATTGCAGGCAACCCTGAGCCTGGCGGCCTGGTTCGATCAAACTGTTCAAGCGTGCACCCAGTTCGGTGCTGCACCCGGTGCGGGCGCGGATAAAGGCCATATGGCTCGCGGGAATGGGGGTGGACATGTTCAACTCTCCCGTTGAGAAGTGATGCTCGGCAAGCACTGTGAGGGCGTGTTGCCACAGGATCAAAGATAACGGCGCTGTCCTACAGGCGGTTAGTCGATTCCTGCTGGCTTATTGCACAATCCTGCGAGATGCGTAGAGGTAACGATCAGGCCACGGATTTTATGCCCGGCATGAGCACCTTGTTTCACGTGAACTACGCAATGGTTAAGGCCGCCCAACTTGCCTGATTCACAATTTATCGCAGGATCAGGCAAGGATTGTGCAGAATCGGCGTAACACTGCTTTGAAAGCGCCTTTAAGCTGTGCCCATCGTCAAAGCGCCAAGAGGTTGCCCCATGTCGTCGTCAGAACACCGTCCTGCCCCCCTCGATCCCGACATGGAAAAGCAGCGCGCGGAACTGGCCGATATCGTTCTGCGCCACACCTGCGAAGACGGCTCCTACGCCACCGCTATCCACTCATTCGTGCTCAATCGGCACAACTCGCCCCGCGACTTCATGCCGGTGCTGGCCCAACCAGCGCTGTGTATCCTGGCCCACGGCAGCAAGGAAGTGCGCCTGGCGGATGAGACCTTCACTTATGACCCGCTCAATTACCTGGTGTTTTCGGTGTCGATGCCGGTGTCCGGGCGCATCATTGACGCCTCGCCGGAAAACCCCAACCTGTCCCTTCGACTGGACATCGACCCGGCGCAAATCACCGCCTTGATCGCCGAAGCCGGCCCGATGGGCGTACCCTCTCGCCCCGCTGCCCGCGGCATGTATGTCGACCGTCTCGACAGCCAACTGCTGGATGCTGTACTGCGCTTGACCCGTTTGCTCGACTCACCGAAAGACATCGCCATGCTGGCGCCGCTGATCAACCGCGAGATTCTCTATCGCCTGCTGCGTAGCCCGCACGGCTATCGGCTGTATGAAATTGCCGTGGCCAACAGTCAGAGCCATCGGGTCAGCCAAGCTATCCAATGGCTGAACGGCAACTACGAACAACCGCTGCGTATCGATGACCTGGCCAGGGAAGTGAACCTCAGCGTCTCGACCTTGCACCACCGCTTCAAGGCGATGACGGCCATGAGCCCGCTGCAATATCAGAAGCAACTGCGTTTGCAGGAAGCCCGGCGTTTGATGATTGCCGAGGGCCTGGAAGCCTCGGCAGCGGGCTATCGAGTGGGCTATGAAAGCCCGTCGCAATTCAGCCGCGAGTACAGCCGCCTGTTTGGCGCGCCGCCGTTGCGGGATCTGGCGCGGTTGCGCTTGAGCGTCTGACCCTGCCCTGCAACAAGATATCAGTCCAGGCTACGGGGCAACTGCAAGGTCACGCGCAAGCCACCTTCGCGCAGGTTCTGCAAACTTACTTCGCCGCCATGGCTGTGAGCGATATTGCGGGCTATGCCCAGCCCCAAACCATAGCCCTGCTGCTGCCCGGCGAGGCGAAAGTGCGGTTCGAAGACTTGCTCCAGGCGCTGTTCGGGCACGCCGGGGCCTTCGTCATCGACATGCAGAATGAACTCCGCGCCATCGTCCTCGATGTACAGGTGGGCGTTCTGCCCGTACTTCAAGGCGTTGTCGATCAGGTTACCGATGCAGCGCTTGAGCGCCAGCGGCTTGCCCGGATAGGCCGCCAGCGCCCGGCCATGCTGGGTCACCCGACCGTTGCCGTTGGGCGCCAGGTAAGGTTCCACCAGGCAGTCGAGCACATGATTGAGGTCCACCGGCTCGATGTTTTCGTGGATGTCGGTGTCCTTGACGCATTGCAGCGCGCCCTTGACCAGTAACTCCAGTTCATCCAGGTCGCGACCGAACTTGGCTTGCAGCTTTTCGTCTTCCAGCAGCTCCACCCGCAAGCGCAGGCGGGTGATGGGCGTGCGCAAGTCGTGGGAAATGGCGCTGAACAACTGGCTGCGCTCGGTGAGGTAGCGGCTGATGCGTTCACGCATGGCGTTGAAGGCGCGCCCCACTTCCACCACTTCGCTGCCGCCACCTTCGGCCACAGGTTCCACATCGGCGCCCAGGGACATGTCCCGCGCCGCCCGCGCCAGGCGCTTGAGCGGCCGGCTTTGCCAATGCACCAGTAAACCGATGAACAGCAACAGGAAACTACTGGTCAGTACGATAAACCACACTTGCTGGGACGGCAGGCCTTGCTCTTCGAGGCTGGTGTAGGGCTCGGGTAACAGCGAGGCGATGTACAACCATTCACCTTGGGCCAGTTGGATCTGGGTCACCAGCACCGGCGGGTTGACCGGTTCCAGCGTCAGCGCGTAATGGGCCCAGGAGCGTGGCAATTCATCCAGTTTCAAACCGGCGTTGAAGATGCGCAGGTCCTCGGCGCTGACAAATTCCACCGAGATATGCACGTCGCTGCCCAGGGTCTGGCGCAGCACTTCTTGCACGGCACCCAACACCGCCAGTTTGCGCGGGGTTTGCGGCAGCAGCGCCATGTCCAGGGGCTTGTCATTGAGGGTCACCACAAAACGGGTGCCGCCCATGCTGCGCAACTGGTCCAGCACCAACGGACGGTAAGCCACCGGCAGGGAACGGAAATAGCTGACGCTGGCGGTCATCGAATGGGCCAGGCTGCGGGCGCTAGTAACCAGGCCTTCGAGCTGGGTGGCGCGCAGTTGCGAGACCCAGATCACGCTCGACAGCGCCTGGGCAAACAGCACCGCCAGCAAGGTCAGCAGCAGCATGCGACCCAAAAGCGAACGCGGTACCGGAATGCGCCGACGCAGGTCGGTCAGTCGCTCAATGGGCATTGCCGGCAACCACACACGCCGCCAGTTGGTAACCGCTACCGCGTACGGTGCGGATCAGCCGTGGAGGTTTTTCAGTGTCTCGTAGCCGTTGGCGCAGGCGGCTGACGGCCATGTCGACAATCCGGTCCAAAGGCATCAGGTCGCGCCCACGGGTTGCGTTGCCGATGGTGTCGCGATCAAGGATTTGCTGGGGATGATCGAGAAATAGTTTGAGCAGGGCAAAATCGGCGCCGGAGAGGATCACCTCTTCGCCATCCAGGTGAAATAGCCGGTGGCTAATCATGTCCAGCCGCCATTCATCGAACACCCGCACGTCGCCGCCGCGTTCTTGGCCAAACTGACAACGGCGCAACAGGGCTTTGATACGCGCCTGCAACTCACGAGGGCTGAAAGGCTTGCCGATGTAATCGTCGGCGCCCAGCTCCAGGCCGATCACCCGGTCAGCTTCGTCAGAGCTGGCAGTGAGCATGATGATGGGCACCTGCGCCTGGCGCGGGTGCTGGCGAATCCAGCGGCAGAGGCTGAAGCCATCTTCGTCCGGCAGCATCACGTCGAGAATCACTAGATCGCACGGGGCCTCGTTCATCGCCTGACGAAACCCTGCGCCATCGGGCACGCCTCGCACCTGGAAACCGGCGCGACTGAGGTAGGTTTGCAGCAACTCGCGAATTTCCTCGTCGTCGTCGACGAGGAGAATGGATTTACTGATTACGCTCATGGGGTCGTCCTTATTGTTTTGGATGGGACGGGTTTGATAATTCGTTGTTCTTGCGGGCCTCATCGCGGGCTATGTAAATGCCTGCTCCAACGCAACTCCAGCACCGGTCAACCCGGAATACGGCGCGGTCACCAGCCATACCGGAATGCCTTTGAAGTAGTCGCTCATACAGCCTTTGTCGCCAAAACTCTTGGCGAAACCACTGTTGATAAAGAAGTCGGCAAACCGCGGGATCACTCCACCGACGATGTACACCCCGCCACGTCCACCGGTGGTCAGCACGTTATTACCGGCCACACGCCCCAGCCAGATACTGAACTGGTCCAGCACTTCCAGGGCAATCGGATCACCCGCAAGGCCAGCGGCAGTAATGGCCTCGGGAGTTTCCAGGACAGCCTCGTGACCATCCACCGCACAGATCGCCCGGTACAAACGCGGCAACCCGCCACCGCTCAATACGGTTTCAGCGCTGACATGGCCGATCTCGCTGTAGATGTGTTGCCACAGCTGGGTTTCCCGTGGGCTGCTCAAAGGCAGGTCAACATGACCGCCCTCCCCCGGCAACGCCGCCCAACGGCCGGCACCCAAGTCCAGCAAAGTGCCAACACCCAGCCCAGTACCCGGCCCGATCACCACCGCCGGGCGCAATGGCTCGGGCGTGCCTTCGCAGACCACACGAAATTCATTGGGCTGCAAACGGGTCATGCCCAAAGCCATGGCCGAGAAATCATTGACCAGCAGCAGTTCGTCCACCTGCAAGGTTTTGCAGAAGGCTGTTTTGCTCAGGCGCCAATGATTGTTGGTAAATTTAAATTCATCACCGCTCACCGGCCCCGCCACCGACAGGCAGACCGCGCCGATGGAGCCAAGCTCCAGGCCTTCCTCCTTGAGGTAAACCTTGATGGCTTCCTCGGGACTGGCGTGATCCGCCGTGGCATGCACACGGATCGAACGCAGTTCCTGATCTCGCCACAACGCAAAACGGGCGTTGGTACCACCGATATCACCGACCAGGGCCAGTTTCACTTGAGTGTCTCCAGGGCAGAAGTAAAGGCGCTGGCGCCCTGCTCTGCGGAGCTTGCGGCCAGGCGCATAAATGCAAACAGCTCGCGGCCTGCGCCCACGTTGTTACCCAAGAGGCCCGTGGCAGGCGCGCGCGCTGCAAATTCTTCGGCGTCCACCTTAAGTTCCAGGGTGCCTTTGACGCCATCGACGCGAATAATATCGCCATCTTTTACCCGCGCCAGCGCACCACCACGCTGAGCCTCAGGGCTGACATGAATCGCGGCAGGGATCTTACCCGAGGCGCCGGACATCCGCCCATCGGTGACCAACGCCACCTTGAAGCCGCGATCCTGCAGCACGCCGAGGAACGGCGTCATCTTGTGCAACTCCGGCATGCCATTGGAGCGCGGGCCCTGGAAGCGCATCACCGCAACAAAGTCCTTCTCCAACTGACCGGCCTTGAACGCATCGGCCAAGTCCTGTTGATCCTGGAACACCACGGCCGGCGCTTCGACGATTTGATGTTCGAGGGCCACGGCGGAGACTTTCATCACGCCACGGCCGAGGTTGCCTTCCATCACCCGCAAGCCGCCTTCCGGAGAGAATGCACGGGCCACGGGGCGCAGGATGGTTTCGTCGAGGCTTTCGATGGGCCCCTCGCGCCAGACCAGTTCGCCGTCCACCAGGAACGGTTCCTGGGTGTAACGGCTCAGGCCAAAACCTGCGACGGTGTTGACGTCTTCGTGGAGCAGACCAGCTTCCAGCAGCTCGCGGATCAGGAACGACATGCCACCCGCCGCCTGGAAGTGGTTGATGTCAGCTTTGCCGTTCGGATAAACGTGGGACAGGGTCGGCACCACTTCGGAGAGGTCGGCCATGTCCTGCCAAGTCAACAGAATGCCCGCCGACATGGCGATAGCCGGCATGTGCAGAGTGTGGTTGGTGGAGCCGCCAGTGGCGTTGAGGGCGACGATGGAGTTGACCAGGGATTTTTCGTCGACGATTTCGCCAATCGGCATGAACGCGCCGTTTTGCTTGGTCAGGCGTGTGACCTGGTGCGCGGCTTCGCGGGTCAGGGCGTCACGCAGCGGCGTGTACGGGTTGACGAAGGACGCGCCCGGCAAGTGCAGGCCCATGACTTCCATCAGCAATTGGTTGGTGTTGGCGGTGCCGTAGAAAGTGCAGGTGCCGGGGCTGTGGTAGGACTTCATCTCCGATTCCAGCAGCTCTTCGCGGGAGGCCTTGCCTTCGGCGTAGCGCTGGCGCACGTCGGCCTTCTGTTTGTTGGAAATCCCCGATGGCATCGGCCCGCCCGGGACGAAGATCATCGGCAGGTGGCCGTAGCGCAGGGCGCCCATCATCAGGCCGGGAACGATCTTGTCGCAGATCCCCAGCATCAGCGCAGCGTCGAACATATTGTGGGACAGCGCTACCGCCGTGGACATGGCAATCACTTCGCGGCTCAGCAGGCTCAGCTCCATGCCGGGCTCGCCCTGGGTCACGCCGTCGCACATGGCGGGCGTGCCGCCAGCGAACTGACCGACGGAACCGATCTCGCGAAGGGCCTTCTTGATTTGCTCGGGGAAGTGTTCGTACGGCTGGTGGGCCGAGAGCATGTCGTTATATGACGAAACTATTGCCACGTTGGCGGCGTTCATCATCCGCAGGTTGTTCTTGTCTTCGGTACCGCAACCGGCCACGCCGTGGGCAAAGTTGGCGCATTGCAGCTTGCCACGCATCGGACCGTCGCTGGCAGCGCCGCGAATGAGCGCAAGGTAAGCCTCACGGGTTGCACGGCTACGGGCGATAAGCCGTTCGGTGACCTCAAGTACGCGGGGATGCATGTGTAGAACTCCAGGCTAACGGATGTGGCGACCTGAGTGCCTATGCTGGTCAAAAGCCCGCCGCGAAGAGCTTGGCAGGGTGTTACTTGACCAATCGGACCAGTTGATTCAGGTCACTCGTTGTTGAATGAACAAAATATTGCCACTAAAAAGGCTTGTTTTCTATTTTTATGCGAATAATCTTGTAATTCTTACAACAAATCGACGACAGGCGCTTTTCAAATGACTCTTAGAATCGCAATCAATGGTTTTGGCCGTATCGGCCGTAACGTCCTGCGCGCACTTTATACCCAAGGCTATCGTCAGGATTTGCAGATCGTCGCCATCAACGATCTGGGTGACAGCTCAATCAATGCTCACCTGCTTAAGTACGACACCGTCCACGGCACTTTCGATGCAGAGGTCTCTCACGATCAGGAAAGCCTGACCGTCAATGGCGACCGGATTGCCGTCAGTGCCATTCGCAACCCGGCCGACCTGCCGTGGGCCGCCGAGAAAGTCGACGTAGTATTCGAATGCACCGGTATGTTCACCGACCGCGCCAAGGCCGCCGCCCATATTACCGCTGGCGCGCGCAAGGTGATCATCTCGTCCCCGGCCAAGGGCGCTGATGCCACCGTAGTCTACGGTGTGAACCACGATATCCTGCGTCAATCCCACCAGATCATCTCCAACGCGTCCTGCACCACCAACTGCCTGGCACCGGTGGCCCAGGTGCTGCACCGTGAGCTGGGCATCGAAAGCGGCTTGATGACCACCATCCACGCCTACACCAACGACCAGAACCTGACCGACGTCTACCACACCGACCCGTACCGCGCCCGTTCGGCCACGCAGAACATGATCCCGAGCAAGACCGGTGCGGCCGAAGCCGTGGGCCTGGTGCTGCCGGAACTGGCGGGCAAGCTGACTGGCATGGCCGTGCGAGTGCCGGTAATCAACGTGTCGCTGGTGGACCTGACCGTGCAGCTCAAGCGCGAAGCGTCGGCAGATGAGGTCAACGCCCTGCTCAAGGAAGCCAGCCAGCATTCGAAAGTCCTCGGTTACAACACCCTGCCGCTGGTTTCCAGTGACTTCAACCATAACCCGTTATCGTCGATCTTCGACGCCAACCACACCAAATCCAGCGGAAAGTTGCTTAAAGTGCTGGCCTGGTACGACAACGAATGGGGCTTCTCCAATCGCATGTTGGATAACTGCCTGGCGCTCTGCAACGCCGAATAACCCGCAATCTGTTAGAGGGGCTGTTGTGGCGAGGGGGTTTGCTCCCTCGCCACAATGATCTGCGACACACTCTGCTACTTGCCATTTTCGTTGATGATAAGCATTATCATTCGCCGAAAATCGGTCTGGTATCACTGTGAGTCAATCTCGCTTCAATCAAGTCTTCCTCAGCCAGCGGGTGATTCTGCTGCGCACCTTGCAGCGGATGGTGAATAACCACAGCACCGCCGAGGACCTGCTGCAGGAAACCTACCTGCGCGTCACTCGGGCTCTTAGCGAGAGACCGATCGATCACCTCGAACCGTTCGTCTTCCAGACTGCGCGCAACCTGGCGCTGGATCACCTGCGCTCACGTCGGGTCCAGGCCCGAACGCTGCAGGAAGGTGTCTCGATGAAGATCCTGCAAAGCGTCGCCTCCCCTCTCAGCACACCTGAAGATGCAACCCACGCCGAACAATTGCTGGAGCACCTGAGCGTCAGCCTCGGCCAGTTGAGCGCCCGCCAGCAGCAGATTTTCATCCTCAGTCGCCTGCACGGTTGCAGCTATCAGGAGATCGCCGACCAGCTCGAAGTGTCCTTGAGCACCGTGCAAAAGGAACTGAAATTGATCATGGCGATCTGTGTGGGTGTGGCTGAACGGCTCGATCGCCCTTAAGCTTTGTCAGGACAAGCCGACAGACTTGTCGCTCTACTATGTAAGACATTGAATAAAACGTGGCGAAGACCCGAGGAACACCGTGACGGACCCGAAAAAACTGCGTCCCCATGAGCTGGCTCATGAGGTGTTGCAAGATACGGCCATGGACCAAGCCCTCGACTGGCTGATTGCGTTGCAGTGCCCACAGCCTGGCCAGCAGGCCGAGTTCCAGACGTGGCTGGCCGCCGACCCGGCCCACATTGCGGCCTTCGCCAAAGCACAGGCGGCCTGGGGTGGTGCGCCGGTGCACAGCGCCGCCGTGGCCCTTAATTCGCCACGTAAGCCCAGCGCCTGGCGCCGCATAAAACCTCACTGGAAACCCTTGGCCACCGCCGCCGTATTGCTGTTGGGGCTGTTCAACTTCAGCAATCTGCCGGTGCGCCTGCAAGCGGACCACCTGACCGTGGTCGGCGAGCGCCAGCGCCTGCAACTCCATGACGGTTCCAAGGTGTTGCTCAATACCAACTCGGCCTTCTCCAGCACCATCAATGACCATCAGCGCATTGCCCGCCTGTATCAAGGCGAAGCGTTTTTCGAAGTAGTTGCCAGCCGTGGCGCGCCCCTGGAAATAGACGCCGGCCCGGTGCGCGCCAGCGTGAACGACACCGCGTTCGCCGTGCGTTACCTGAACGGCGAGGCCCAGATCCAGGTCCAGCGTGGGGATGTCGACCTGAGTAGCACGTCTGGCAACGCCCGGGTCCGCCTGAGCGCCGGTGAAAGCATCCGCATCGGCCCCAAGGGCTTCGGTCAACCGGCCAGGCTCGATGCCGATAAGGAACTGGCCTGGGTCCAGGGCCGGCTGATCTTCGAAAACTGCCCGATGAGCGAGGTTCTAGCGGAGCTGCGACGCTATTACCCCGGCTTGATCATCAACAACAATGACAAACTCGCCAGCGTCGCTGTCACCGGCAACTACCGCCTGGACCAGCCACTGGACGTAGTACGCTCCCTGGCCCATATCACTTCGGCCAAGCTCTCGGAATTCCCGGCGTTGGTCATTCTCAACTGAGGCCAATTATTTTTACTCGATAGTCATCCGTGGTACGTCTCGTCATAGTCAATGCAACTGATTCGCATTTGTGTCAGTTCGCAACTATAAGATTCGTCTCTTGCGGAGCGCTTTCGATGTCTTCTCGTTTCAACCGGTCCTCTTCTCCCGCCCGTCGCCACGGCCTGTCCTTGCTGACCGCTGCCATCCTGCTGGCAGGCAGCCAGGTTGCCCCGGTCATGGCCGCCACCAGCGACGAGCCTGCCAGGCACAGCAACGCCAACTACAGCTTCAGCATCGAGCAGCAATCCCTGGTGTCGGCGCTAAACGCCTTTACCTCCGTGACCGGCTGGCAAATCGGCCTGCCCGCCGAATTGGGCGCGGGGGTTTCCTCCCCAGGCGCACGCGGGGCGTTGACGCCGGAAAAAGCCCTGGACCGGCTGTTGGTGGGGACCAACCTGAGCTACCGAAAACTGGGCAATAACAACATCGTCCTGGAAAAGCGCGCGGCGGGTAGCGCAATCACCCTGCAACAAATGACCATCAGCGCCACCCGCCAGGAACAGGAAGTGAGCACCGTTCCCAGCACCGTCAGCGTGCACAATCGCCAGGAACTGGACCGCCAGAACGTCAATAACATCCGCGACCTGGTGCGTTACGAGCCAGGCGTTTCGGTCGGCGGCGCCGGTACCCGCTCCGGCAACGCTGGCTACAACATTCGCGGCATTGACGGCGACCGCATCCTGACCCAGGTCGACGGTGTTGAAGTCCCGGACAACTTCTTCAACGGCCCGTACGCCAAGACCCGCCGCAACTACGTCGACCCGGAAATCGTCAAACGCGTGGAAATCCTTCGCGGCCCGGCATCGGTGCTGTACGGCAGCAGCGCCATCGGCGGCGCGGTGAGCTATTTCACCCTCGACCCCGACGACATCATCAAGCCCGGCCAGGATTTCGGCGCTCGCCTGAAGACCGGCTACAGCTCCGCCGACGAAAGCTGGCTGACTTCCGGCACCATTGCCGGCCGCGTCCAGGACTTCGACGGTTTGCTGCATTTGAGCCAGCGCAACGGCCACGAAACCGAATCCTACGATGGCAACAACGCCACTGGCCTGGAGCGCACCGGTGCCAACCCGGAAGATGCCCGCACCACCAACGTGCTGGCCAAACTGGGCTGGAACTATGCCGAAGATTCCCGCCTGGGGCTGACCTACGAGAAGTACAAGGACGATCGAGACATCAATCAGAAAAGTGTGGTGGGCGGACCATTCAACACGGGGCGCCCAACCAACTACTACCGCGCCCGCTCAGGCAACGACACCATCACCCGTGAGCGTTTCGGCCTGGAAAACAGCTTTGCCCTCGACTCGCCGATTGCCGATCATGTGAAGACAAGCCTCAATTACCAGATCGCCAAGACGGATCAGACCACCGCAGAAATCTACCAGACGTCCCGTCGCGTGTTGCGCACTCGCGAGACGCTCTACGAAGAAAAACAGTGGGTGTTCGACGCTCAGTTGGACAAGGCGTTCAACATCGGCGAAACCAACCACCTGCTGACCTACGGCACTACACTCAAGCAGCAAAAAGTTACCGGCTCGCGGGCCGGCGAAGCTAGCTGCCTGGCGGTCGGCGGTGGCTGCACGGCCATCGGTGCACCGAGCCCGATACCCGCCGACAGCGTGGTCAAGGCCAGCGATTTCCCCGACCCAACCATCAACAGCTACAGCGTGTTCGCCCAGGACCAGGTCAGTTGGAACGACTGGACCTTCCTGCCTGGCGTGCGCTACGACTATGTACAACTCAAGCCCAAGCTGACCGAGGAGTTTCTCAACACCGTCGACCCACAAAGGATCGACGAGCACAGCGACAAGGCAAAAACCTGGCATCGCGTCTCGCCCAAGTTCGGCCTGACCTATGCCCTGACCGAGCAATACACCTGGTTCGGCCAGTACGCCGAAGGTTTTCGCACTCCGTCGGCCAAGGCCTTGTACGGACGTTTTGAAAACCTCGCTGAAAATTACATCGTCGAACCCAATTCGGGCCTCAAGCCGGAAACCAGCAAAAGCTATGAAACCGGGATTCGCGGCAACTTTGAGTCCGGGAATTTCGACGTGGCAGTGTTCTACAACAAGTACCGCGACTTCATCAACGAAGACGCCTCTGTTGCAGGCAGCACGATCGAAGCGTTCCAGGCCAACAACATCAAGCACGCCACCATCAAGGGCGTGGAAGTCAAAGGTCGCCTGAGCCTCGATGCGTTTGGCGCGCCGCAAGGCTTGTACACCAAGGGCTCGATTGCCTACGCCCACGGCCGCAACAACGACACCGGCGAGCCGCTCAACAGCGTCAACCCGCTCAAGGGCGTGTTTGGCCTGGGTTACGACCAGGACACCTACGGTGCGCTGGTCAGTTGGACCCTGGTGAAAAAGCAGGATCGCGTCGACAGCAAAACCTTCTTCTCCCCCGACGGCAACAAGGCCAACGGCCCGTTCAAGACTCCAGGCTTCGGCATCGTGGACCTGACTGGTTTCTACAAAGTCACCGATGAGGTGACCATCAACGGCGGCCTGTACAACCTGACCGACAAGAAATACTGGAACTGGGATGACGTGCGCAGCTACGACAGCGTCGGCGAAGCCGGCGTGACCTCCCCTGCCAGCCTGGACCGCCTGACTCAACCAGGCCGCCACTTTGCGATCAACTTGATCTGGGATATCTGATACGTGGCGCCTCACCCCTGCAGTTTTATCACTGCCAGGGTGAGGATTTTTTACTGTAACGCGTCTTCTTGTTCGTCTAGTTCATAACAGCCTGGCATTTTCTATTGCGCAGCAAGGCGCTTCCTCCCCTCAAGGACACCCCATGACCGCTTCCCCTACCACCGAACGCCCAAGCCTGCGCTCCCAACGCCTGAACCAGATCACCCACTCGCCGCATACCAAGCTCGACGCCCTGGTCAAGGCCCATGCGCCATTTGAAACCCAGGCCAACTTCGCCCGTTTCGTGGTCGCGCAGTATCTGTTCCAGTCGGAACTGGTGGCGCTGTATAACGACGCAGAGTTGATCAAAATCGTCCCGGACCTGGCCGAACGCTGCCGCGCCGACGCCGCCAAGCTGGACCTGGCCGACCTGGAAACCGAAGTCCCGGCCCCGGTGGCTGGCGCTGTAAAAAACCCGAGCAAGGCACAAGCCCTGGGTTGGCTGTTCGTCTCCGAAGGCTCCAAGCTGGGCGCGGCGTTCCTGATCAAGCGTGCCGTCGGCCTGGGCCTGAGCGAAACCTTTGGTGCCCGTCACTTGGGCGAACCGGCCGGTGGTCGTGCCGAAGGCTGGAAGAGCTTCACCCGCACCCTCGACGCACTGGAGTTCACCCCCGAAGAGGAAGCCGACGTGGAAAAAGGCGCGATTGACGCGTTTGTGCGCTTCACCGTGCTGCTGGAGCAGGCATACGCTACCACCGCAGAATTAGTCTGATTCCCTTGTAGGGGCAGCCGGTCGACGCTCGATTGCTCGCTCCTACATAACGAACCTTTCCTCCATACAAACCCCACCCAAATGACCGGCAAAACCCAATCCTCCTCAAAAATCGCCCGTGTGCTGTTCGGCCTGCTGGCCTACGTCAGCCTGGGGATAGGCCTGATCGCCATCGTCGTGCCAGGGCTGCCCACCACCGAATTCATCCTGCTGGCCGCCTGGGCCGCCACCAAAAGCTCGCCGCGCCTGAGCGCCTGGCTGGAAAACCACCGATTGTTCGGGCCGATTCTGTTCAACTGGCGCAACGGCAAGATCATCGCCCGCCGGGCCAAGGTCAGCGCCACCGTAAGCATGTTGCTGTGCGCAGGCTTGATGCTGGTGATGCTCGACCACGGCTGGCCGATCTACCTGGCGATTGCCGGGATGAGCCTGGGCAATCTGTGGATCTGGTCGCGGCCGGAACGCCTGCTGCAAACCTCCTAACAAATCATCTACCACTCATCGCCTCCCCCTCATGAATTATCCACCTGCGCCGATGTTCCGGGCATAGCGCCGAATGGACTTGGCACCTTGAGTCAGCCACAGACTCTGCTTGCATTCCAATAAGTCCATACGCGAGTAATCCTATGTTCGACACGCTCTCCATCCGCTTGAAAATCGTGCTGTTGTCTGGTCTCTGTCTGCTGGGAGTGATCGCACTGATCGTCGGTATGAACATTTACCAAACCAACCAGAACGATGAGTTGACCAGTGCGTCCAGTTCGCGAATGCTCACCGCCAGCGTGGAAAACCTGCTGCAGGCCAAGGCCGCCGAACAAGCGGCGCAAGTGCAAAAAACCTTTGGCGAAAACCTGCTGGTGGTCACCGCCCTCGCCGATCAGGTCAAGGACTTGCGCAACATGGCAGTCAAGCGCGCCCTGGAGCCTTCGATCCTGCGTGAAGAACTCAACCAGAGCCTGAAGACTGCCTTCGAACGCAACACCAAAGTGCTGGGTATCTGGCTGTCCTTCGAACCCAATGCTCTGGATGGCAAGGACAGTGAATTCATCAATGACGCCGTCCGTGCCTCCAACGAAGCCGGGCGTTTCTCCAGCTACTGGAGCCGCGCCGGCGGTGAAAGCGAAAACACGGTAATGGTCGAGGAAGACCTGACCAAGACCACCCTCAACCTCAGCGGTACGCCCTACAACATCTGGTACACCTGCCCACGGGATAACAAGCGCACTTGCCTGTTGGACCCGTATGAAGACACCGTGGCCGGCAAGTCAATGCTGATGACCACCATCTCCCTGCCCCTGTTGGTGGACGGCAAGGTAATCGGCGTGATCGGTATCGACATCGCCCTCAATGCCCTGCAATCCGCAGCCGACGCATCGCAACGCGAGTTGTTCGACGGTGCCGGGCACATGCAGATTGTTTCCGGCAACGGCCTGTTGGCCGGCTACAGCGGCCAGGCGGACAAGGTCGGCAAGAATATCGGCGATCTCCTCGGTACCGAGGGCAAGGACATCGTGCAATTGCTGGCCAATGACAACCGCAAGATCCTTGAACAAGGCGAATTGATCCGCTCGGTTTACCCGGTCAAACCGATTGCCAACGCCAAATCCTGGGGCGTGATCATCGATCTGCCCAAGCAGGTGCTGCTGGCCGACTCGGTAAAACTGCAAGCGGTACTCGACGAGGCCCAGGCCAGCGGCACCCTCAAAGCCTTGTTGGTAGGCGCCGCTGCTGGCCTGCTCGGCTTGTTGCTGATCTGGCTGACCGCTACCGGCGTAACGCGGCCGATCAACAGCGTCGCGGTCATGCTTAAGGAAATTGCCAGCGGCGACGGCGACCTCACCCAGCGCCTGGCTTATGCCAAGAAAGATGAACTGGGGGAATTGGTCAGCTGGTTCAACCGTTTCCTCGACAAGCTGCAACCGACCATCGCCCAGATCAAGCAGAGCATCACCGAAGCCCGCGGCACCGCCGACCAGTCTTCGGAAATTGCCCGCCAGACCAGCGAAGGCATGCAGGTGCAGTTCCGCGAAATCGACCAGGTGGCCACCGCTTCCAACGAGATGAGCGCCACCGCCCACGACGTTGCTAACAGCGCGTCCAGTGCCGCCAATGCCGCACGCGGTGCCGACCAGTCGGCGCGCGAAGGCATGCAGATCATCGAACGCAGCACCCGCGACATCACCACCCTGGCCGAGGAAGTCAGCAAGGCCGTGACCGAAGTCGAAGCCCTGGCGGTCAACAGTGAGCAGATCGGTTCAGTGCTGGAAGTGATCCGCAGCATCGCCGAACAAACCAACCTGCTGGCCTTGAACGCAGCGATTGAAGCGGCGCGAGCCGGGGAAAGCGGTCGTGGCTTTGCGGTGGTGGCCGATGAAGTACGCAACCTGGCCAAGCGCACCCAGGACTCAGTGGAGGAAATTCGCCTGGTGATCGAGCGTATCCAGAGTGGCACCCGTGGCGTGGTAGCAACCATGCATTCGAGCCAGAGCCAGGCGCAGAACAACGCCGGGCAGATCCATCAAGCGGTGCAGGCCCTGGGCAAGATCAGCGATGCCGTGACGGTGATCAGCGACATGAACCTGCAAATCGCCAGCGCCGCCGAGCAGCAGAGCGCCGTGGCCGAAGAGGTCAATCGCAACGTCTCGGCGATCCGCACCGTAACCGAAACCCTCACCGGCCAGGCCACGGAGTCGGCGGCCATCAGCAGCCAACTCAATGCCCTGGCCAATCAGCAAATGAAGCTGATGGACCAGTTTCGGGTTTAAGCCCCGGTCCAGGCGCTGACAAACTGCGCAAGGTCTTCTTTTGGCGCCGTGCGCGGCGGGTTTTGCGAGGTGCCCAGGTAGAGGAAGCCGATGACTTCCTCGCCTTCGCCCAATCCCAAACCTTTAGCCACGTGGGCCGAGTAGGACAGCTCACCGGTGCGCCACACCGCGCCAATCCCCTGGGCATAGGCCGCCAGCAGAATCCCATGGGCAGCACAGGCCGCAGCCAAACGTTGCTCGGACTTGGGCACATTGAAGTGCTCCTGCAAGCGAGCAATCACCACCACTACCAGCGGCGCACGCAGCGGGCCGGCCTGGGCCTTGTCGACAAAGGCCTGGGGCGCTTCGGGGTCTTGCAGGCGCGCGGCTTGAGCCAGCAGCGTGCCCATTTGCTCACGGGCCGGGCCTTCCACGGTCAGAAATCGCCAAGGCCGCAGTTGGCCGTGATCCGGCGCACGCATGGCCGCCGCGAACAGTACTTCGCGCTGCTCGGCGGTGGGGGCCGGTTCCAGCAGTCGCGGCACGGAAACACGGTTGAGCAAAGCGTCGAGAGCCTGCATTGGCCACCTCCAGAGAAAAATGTGCGGTCATTCTAGCGGGAATGAATCGGATACCACCAAACGATAATTGCTCTTATTCAATCCGCCCTGCCCTGTTAGACTTTGCGCCCTTGTTTTGACTGAACATCCAGGAAACCTGATGCCCCGTTCGCTTCTTCGCCTGTCTGCACTATTGATGGCCCTGGGCCTGAGTGCCTGCGATGACGCCCCGCCCCCAGCTTTTATAGAGTTCACTCAGGCCGAGCCGGGGGACGCGCGGGCCGGTGGCAGCACCACGGTGAGGAAGTCCGATCAGAACGCGTTCTCCCTGCCGTCGGCCAACCTGTCGCCTACCCGGCGCCTGGACTTCAGTGTCGGTAACAGTTTCTTTCGCAGCCCCTGGGTGATTGCACCGTCCACCACCACAGCACGGGATGGCCTGGGGCCGCTGTTCAATACCAATGCCTGCCAGAACTGCCATATCAAGGATGGCCGTGGCCACCCGCCGCCGACCGATGCGGTCAATGCCGTGTCGATGCTGGTGCGCCTGTCGATCCCCAACTCGCCACCGTACGCCAAGGTCATCGAGCAACTGGGGATTGTTCCCGAACCTATCTACGGCGGGCAGCTGCAAGACATGGCCGTGCCCGGTGTCACACCAGAGGGCAAGGTGCGGGTCGACTACACACCGATAAATGTCAGTTTCAAGGACGGCACCGTGGTCGAACTGCGCAAGCCCATTCTGCAGATCACCCAACTGGGCTACGGACCGATGCACCCGGACACGCGGTTTTCCGCGAGGGTTGCACCGCCAATGATTGGCCTGGGGTTGCTGGAAGCCATCTCCGACGCCGACATCCTGCAAAACGCTGGGGAACAGGCGGATAAAAACGGCGTGATAGGCCGGCCAAACTGGGTCTGGGACGACGCCCTGCAAAAAACCGTCCTCGGCCGATTTGGCTGGAAAGCCGGACAACCCAACCTCAATCAACAAAATGTTCACGCGTTCTCTGGTGATATGGGCCTGACCACCCGCCTGAGACCGTTCGATGACTGCACCGAGGCGCAGACCGCCTGCAAACAGGCGCCCAACGGCAACGGCACGCAGGACGAGCCGGAAGTCAGTGATAACATCCTGCGCCTGGTCTTGTTCTACACCCGCAACCTGGCTGTGCCGGCCCGCCGTGACGTTGAGTCGGCGCAGGTGCTGGCCGGGAAAAACCTGTTTTATCAGGCCGGTTGCCAGTCGTGCCACACGCCCAAGTTCACCACGACGAGCAATGCCGCTGAACCTGAACTGGCCAATCAAGTGATTCGCCCCTACAGCGATTTGCTGCTGCACGACATGGGCGACGGCCTCGCCGACAACCGTACCGAATTTCGGGCCAGTGGCCGCGACTGGCGCACGCCGCCGTTGTGGGGCATCGGCCTGACGCAAACCGTCAGTGGTCATACCCAGTTCTTGCATGACGGCCGCGCCCGCAACCTGCTTGAAGCCGTGCTGTGGCACGGCGGTGAAGCACAGGCGGCGCAGCAGCATGTGCTGTCTTTTAACGCCGAACAGCGCGCCGCGTTGCTCACGTTCCTGAATTCTCTATAAGCTTTGCCCCACTTACAGAAGGGAGCTCGACATGTTCCGTCCCAAGTTGTTGTTCACCAGCCTTGCCGCCCTTGCCCTCGGCGCCTGTTCGCCCCAGGACCCGCAAGCGGTGACCTCGGCGGCCATCGCCAAGCAAGTGATCCTGCCGACTTACAGCCGCTGGGTCGATGCTGACCGGCAACTGGCCGTCAGCGCCCTGGCTTACTGTCAGGGTAAAGAGTCCCTGGAGACCGCTCGTGCCGACTTCCTCCACGCGCAAAAAGCCTGGGCCCAGTTGCAACCGCTGCTGATCGGTCCATTGGCCGAAGGCAATCGCGCGTGGCAGGTGCAGTTCTGGCCAGACAAGAAAAACCTGGTAGGCCGTCAGGTGGAACAACTGGTCACCGCCCAGCCGCAAATTGATGCTGGCGCCCTGGCCAAGTCCAGCGTGGTGGTGCAAGGCCTGTCGGCCTACGAATACATCCTCTACGACGCCAAGATCGATCTGGCCGATGACGCGCAGAAAGCCCGTTATTGCCCCTTGCTGACCGCCATCGGCGAACGGCAGAAACTCCTCGCCGAAGAGATCCTGTCGAGCTGGAACAGCACCGATGGGATGCTGGCGCAGATGACCAAGTTTCCTAACCAGCGCTACGCCGATTCCCACGAAGCCATCGCTGCCCTGTTGCAGGTGCAAGTGACCGCCCTGGACACCCTGAAGAAAAAACTCGGCACGCCCATGGGCCGCCAGACCAAGGGTATCCCACAGCCGTTCCAGGCCGATGCCTGGCGCAGCCAGTCGTCCCTGCAGAGCCTGGAGGCCAGCCTCGCAGCGGCCCAGACTGTGTGGGTTGGCGTCGACAACAAAGGCCTGCGCGGCCTGTTGCCGGCCGATCAGAAGCCTTTGGCCGACAAGATCGACGCCGCCTATGCCGCGTCCTTGAAACTGTTCGCCAGCAACCAGCGCTCGCTGAATGAATTGCTGGCCGATGACGCCGGGCGCCAGCAACTCAACAACATCTATGACAGCCTCAACGTCGTCCACCGCCTGCACGAAGGCGAACTGGCCAAGGCGCTGGGCATCCAACTGGGCTTTAACGCCAACGACGGTGACTGATGATGCTCAGGCGACAGGCTTTGGCCATCGGCAGCGTGCTGCTCAGTGCAATTACCCTGGGTGGCTGGACGCTGTTCAAGCAAAAGGGTAAAGGCCCGCTGCTGCTGTCGGCGCGCGATGACAATGATGGCAAGCACTACGCCGTCGGCTATCGCCTGGACGGTAAACAGGTGTTTGCCACCCAAGTGGGCCAGCGCTGCCACGACATCATCAATCACCCGACGCTGCCCATTGCGCTGTTTGTCGCCCGTCGCCCGGGTACCGAAAGCTACCTGATCGACTTGCGTGACGGCGCGCTCCTGCAAACCATCACCTCCAACGCCAATCGCCACTTCTATGGCCACGCGGTCATTCACAAGAGCGGCGACTGGCTGTACGCCACGGAAAACGACACCTCAGATCCCGGTCGCGGCCTGCTCGGCGTGTACAAGTTCGAAGGCGAGCGGTTGGTACACAGCGGCGAGATTTCCACCCATGGCATCGGCCCGCACCAGGTGTCGTGGATGCCCGACGGCGAAACCCTGGTGGTGGCCAACGGTGGTATTCGCACCGAGGCCGAAAGCCGGGTCGAAATGAACCTCAATGCCATGGAGCCGAGCCTGGTACTGATGCAGCGCGACGGCACCCTGCTGAGCAAGGAAACCCTGCCCCAGCAGATGAACAGCGTGCGGCATATGGGGATCGCCAGCGATGGCACCATCCTCGCCGGGCAGCAGTTCATGGGGCCGTCCCATGAGCGTTCCGAGCTGTTGGCAATCAAGCGGCCGGGGCAGCCTTTTGTGGCGTTCCCGGTGGCCGACGAGCAGTTGCAGGCCATGGGGCATTACACCGCCAGCGTCGCCGTGCACAGCGAGCTACGCCTGGTAGCGCTGACGGCTCCACGGGGCAACCGCTTTTTTATCTGGGACATGGACACCGCACAATTGCGCCTGGACGGGCCGTTGCCGGACTGTGCCGGCGTCGGTGCGGTGGCGGACGGGTTTGTTGTGACATCCGGCCAGGGCCGCTGCCGTTTCTACAATTGCCGGCAAGAACAGTTGCTGGCAAAGCCGCTGGAATTGCCGGCAGGGCTCTGGGACAACCATCTGCATTTGATCTGACATCAATACAGGGTCTGTAGGACGTTCTCCACCCCGTGATGGGAACGTTCCTGCCACCTATCTCTGTCAAAATTACCAGTTGGAATCCCCCAAAAAGTCGGTGTAATGTGCCGACTTGTCTGTCTTCGTCTGTCCCAGTTTTTCCAAGGAATCGGAATATGCTGCGCCGTCGCATGCTGATCATGTTGGGTGTCGTCCTGTTAATCGTCCTGCTGCTGGCGGGCTATAAAGCCTTCTCCATTTATCAGCAGGTCCAGGTCTTTTCCGCGCCAAAACCGCCCGTCAACGTGGCGGTGGCGACGGCTGTCGAACAACCATGGCAACAACGCCTGCCGGCAGTGGGCACGCTCAAGGCCTTGCAAGGGGTCAATCTGAGCCTGGAAATTGCTGGCACCGTCAAGGCCGTGCAGTTCGAGTCTGGGCAGAAGGTCAAGGCCGGCCAGCCTCTGGTGCAACTGGACAGTGCGGTGGAAAGCGCCCTCCTGGAAACCGCCCAGGCTGACCTGGGCCTGGCGCAACTGGACTTCGGCCGTGGCAGCCAACTGGTGGGCAGCCAGGCGATCTCCAAGGGCGAATTCGACCGGCTCTCGGCGCAACTGCAAAAAAACAAGGCCACGGTCAACCAGCTCAAGGCGTCACTGGCCAAGAAGCACATCGTCGCGCCGTTCAGCGCCACCATCGGCATTCGTCAGGTGGACGTTGGCGACTACCTGGCCAGCGGTACGGTGATCGCCACATTGCAGGACATCAGCAGCCTGTACGTCGACTTCTACATCCCCGAACAATCGGTACCCAAGGTCGCAGTCGGTCAAAGCGTCCAGGTGGAAGTTTCGGCCTGGCCGAAACAGGACTTTCCCGGCACCATCAGCGCCATCAACCCGAAAGTCGAGAACAGCACCCGCAACGTGCTGGTGCGCGCCACCCTGGCCAATCCCGATAGCAAATTGCTGCCGGGCATGTTCACCAGCCTGCAGGTACTGCTGCAGGACCCCGCGCCGCAGATCGTGGTGCCGGAGAGTGCGATTACCTACACCCTTTACGGCAACTCGGTGTACGTCGTAGCCCAGAAAAAGGCCGAAGACGGCACGCTGGAGAAGGATGCCAATGGCCAGCCAGTGCTGATCGCCGAGCGGCGGTTTGTCGAGACCGGTGAGCGTCGCGGTGGCCTGGCCCTGGTGGCCAAGGGGCTCAAGGATGGCGAGCAAGTGGTCAGCGCCGGCCAGATCAAACTGGACGCCGGCACCCACATAGCCATCAGCCCGGACAAAAACCTGCCGGCCGATCCTGGCCAGTCTCCACGCGCCGACGGTGCAAGGAACTGAGCCATGAAGTTCACCGACACGTTCATCCGTCGCCCCGTGTTGGCCATGGTGGTCAGCCTGCTGATTGTACTGCTGGGTTTCCAGGCCTACAGCAAGCTGCCGCTGCGCCAGTACCCGTCCATGGAAAACGCCCTGATCACCGTGACCACGGCGTATCCCGGCGCCAATGCCGAAACCATCCAGGGCTATATCACGCAACCGTTGCAGCAAAGCCTGGCGAGCGCCGAAGGCATTGACTACATGACGTCGGTCAGTCGCCAGAACTTCTCGGTGATCTCCATTTATGCCCGCATCGGCTCCAACAGCGACCGGCTGTTCACCGAGTTGCTGGCCAAGGCCAATGAGGTCAAGAATAAACTACCCCAGGACGCCGAAGACCCGGTGCTGAGCAAGGAAGCCGCCGACGCTTCGGCGCTGATGTACATCAGCTTCTCCAGCCAGGAACTGAGCAACCCGCAGATTACCGATTACCTGTCGCGGGTGATCCAGCCCAAACTCGCCACCCTGCCCGGCATGGCCGAAGCCGAGATCCTCGGCAACCAGGTGTTCGCCATGCGCCTGTGGCTAGACCCAGTCAAGCTCGCAGGCTTCGGCTTGAGCGCCAGCGACGTCACCGATGCGGTGCGCCGCTACAACTTCCTCTCCGCTGCCGGCGAGGTGAAGGGCGAGTATGTGGTCACCAGCATCAACGCCAACACCGACCTCAAGTCCGCCGAAGCCTTCGCCGCCATCACCCTGAAAACCGACGGTGACAGCCGCGTGCTGCTCAGCGACGTGGCGCGGGTGGAGATGGGCGCGGAGAACTACAACGCCATCAGTTCCTTTGGCGGCACCCCGTCGGTGTACATCGGCATCAAGGCCACCCCCAGTGCCAACCCGCTGGACGTGATCAAGGAAGTGCGCAAGATCATGCCGGAGCTGGAGTCTCAGCTACCGCCCAACCTCAAGGCGGAAATCGCCTACGACGCCACGCTGTTTATTCAGGCGTCGATCAATGAGGTGGTGAAAACCCTGTTCGAAGCAGTGCTTATCGTAATCGTCGTGGTTTTCCTGTTCCTCGGCGCGCTGCGTTCGGTGGTGATTCCGGTGATCACCATTCCGTTGTCGATGATTGGCGTACTGTTTTTCATGCAACTGATGGGCTACTCGATCAACCTGCTGACGCTGCTGGCAATGGTATTGGCCATCGGCCTGGTGGTGGACGATGCGATCGTGGTGGTGGAGAACATCCATCGGCATATAGAAGAAGGCAAGACACCGCTGGATGCTGCACTAGAGGGCGCCCGGGAAATTGCCCTGCCGGTGGTGTCGATGACCATCACTCTGGCGGCGGTCTATGCGCCGATTGGCTTTCTGGAGGGGCTGACCGGAGCGCTGTTCAAGGAGTTCGCCCTGACCCTGGCCGGTGCGGTGGTGATTTCCGGCATTGTTGCACTGACCCTGTCGCCGATGATGTGCGCGCTGCTGTTGCGCCATGATGAAAACCCCACGGGACTGGCCCATCGCTTGGACCGCACCTTCGAAAGCCTCAAACGGCGCTACCAGAGTGCCCTGCACGGCACCTTGAACACCCGGCCAGTGGTGGTAGTGTTCGCGCTGATCGTGCTCTGCCTGATTCCGGTGTTCCTCAAGTTCACCCAGTCGCAACTGGCCCCCGACGAGGACCAGGGCATCATTTTCATGATAGCCAGCGCCCCGCAGCCGACCAACCTCGATTACCTCAACACTTACACCGATGAGTTCATCAAGATCTTCAAGGAATTCCCGGAGTACTACTCCTCGTTCCAGATCAACGGCTTCAACGGCGTGCAATCAGGCATCGGCGGCTTCCTGCTCAAACCGTGGAACGAGCGCAGCCGCACCCAAATGCAAATCCTGCCCGAAGTGCAGAAACGCCTGGCAGACATTCCCGGCCTACAAGTATTCGGCTTCAACCTGCCCTCCCTCCCCGGCACCGGCGAAGGCTTGCCCTTCGGTTTCATCATCAACACGCCCAACGACTATGAATCCCTGCTGCAAGTGGCCGACAGGGTGAAAAAACGCGCCATGGAGTCGGGCAAGTTTGCCTTTGTCGACATCGACCTGGCCTTCGACAAACCGGAAGTGGTGGTGGATATCGACCGCGCCAAGGCGGCGCAAATGGGTGTATCGATGCAGGACCTGGGCGGCACCCTGGCGACATTGCTGGCAGAGGCGGAAATCAACCGTTTCACCATCGACGGCCGTAGTTACAAGGTGATTGCTCAGGTAGAGCGGGCTTATCGGGACAACCCGCAGTGGCTGAGCAACTACTACGTAAAAAACACCCAAGGCGAACTGTTGCCACTGTCGACCCTGATTACCATCACGGACCGGGCGCGACCGCGCCAACTGAACCAGTTCCAGCAGCTCAACTCGGCACTGATCTCCGGTTTCCCCATTGTCAGCATGGGTGAGGCCATTGAGACCGTACGCCAGATTGCCATTGAAGAAACCCCGCCCGGATACGCCTTCGACTACAGCGGTGCCTCACGCCAGTTCATCCAGGAAGGCAGCGCCCTTTGGGTCACCTTCGCCCTAGCGCTGGCGATCATCTTCCTGGTGCTGGCGGCGCAGTTCGAGAGCTTCCGCGATCCTCTGGTGATTCTGGTGACGGTGCCGCTGTCGATTTGTGGGGCATTGATTCCGCTGTTCCTTGGCTGGTCGAGCATGAATATCTATACCCAGGTGGGGTTGGTGACCTTGATCGGGTTGATCAGCAAGCACGGGATTTTGATCGTCGAATTCGCCAACCAGTTACGCAAGGACAAGGGGCTTACAGCACGGGAAGCGGTGGAAGAAGCCGCGGCGATTCGCTTGCGGCCGGTATTGATGACTACGGCGGCGATGGTGTTTGGCATGGTGCCGCTGATCTTCGCCACCGGGGCGGGGGCGGTAAGCCGGTATGACATCGGGATGGTAATTGCGACGGGGATGTCGATTGGGACGTTGTTTACGTTGTTTGTGTTGCCGTGTGTTTATACGTTGCTGGCTAAGGCGGATGAGGTCTGAGACGCCGCCCTTTTTGGGGGCCAATCCGCTTTCTGTAGGCTTGCCTGCGATGGGTTTACAGGCACCACGTTCATCCAGAAAACCCGCGTCATCGTTAACGGCCATCGCAGGCAAGCCAGCACCTACAGGGATCCGCGTTTGCTTTTCACCACTCAGGTCGGCTACCAGGCCGCCGTGCTTTTGCTTTTGATCTTGATCTAAGGCGCCCCGTTAACCACGATGGCTGAACGCAGGCATTGATCCGTGGGTAAACCGGCAGGACGCCAGTTTAGCCGCGCTGGGCCAAGGATGGCCCATCGCGGCGGCCCACGGAGCAATGCCGGAGTGAAGGCATGCCGAGCCACAGCGAGGCACCAAGTGGTGGGGCAAGAGCCTTTGGTTACTTTGGGCTTTTCAAAGTGACACGCCGTAAGGGCGTAACCCTAAGCCGCCGTCACCCAAAAAATGGATATATACCCCAAACCCCAACCGCAACCCGAAAAAAAAGGCCTCGCAAAACGAGACCTTTCATATGGGTTTCAATGAATTCAACGCTATGGCCTCATCCCTTGTGAAAGCCCGAACATAAACAGCAACAACTGATGATCAGGCTGAACCACGGCATTCACCTTGGCGATCCGCGGCAACGGGCACTGCCCGCCACCCTGCACCGCACTGAGGATCTCTGTACGCGGCATCTCCCAGGAAGCCAGGGCCAGGGATGCAATCCCCAACGCCCCCAACAGAAATAAACCTCGTGCTATTTCTAGCTTCATTACGTTAAACCTTTGATAGCGCTGCCAAACGCCGTCTCGTAAAAGTAGCTGAGTTTTTGCCAGTCGGAAGCGTTCCACGACGAATGGCGACGTAATTGCAGCATGTCATGGGAGGCCGCCTGCCGAGCGGTCATACGCTGGCGGCATTTCTCGAAATCCAGCAACGCCACTTCGACATTGGCCGCGTCGCCCTCACCCGTGACCTTGACAAAAATGTGCTTGATGTAGAGGCACCCATGCTGCCAGCGGCCTTTGTGCATACGTACCAAGGTGCAAGCGAGCTCCTGAAGCAGGCGCTCATGCACCAACTCGCCGTACTGTTCGCGGCCACCAGCGGCGTACCAGTTTTCGATTTCGTCGAAACCCTCCAGGGCTGCCGTCACCAACAAGGCCTTCCATTGATGCTTTGGATCACGGCGTGCTTCGCAGAACACCAGCTCCGGCACCCGCACATCCAGCAAACGCAGACCCTTGAGGGCATCACGCTCGCGTAACACGGTAGGGCGTCCAAAAGGATGCAGCCAGCTGCGGTAGATATGACCGGTCTGGCGCTTGCTATACAGCAAACGGCCATTGGTCCCAACCACGCGTTGCACGCCACTTTCACCGCCACGGCGACGATTGGGTTCCTCGACCCATTCACCCTTCTGGCGCCAGAAATAATCAAATCGCTCCTCGGGAGCTACTTCACTACCTGCTACACACTCAACTGCCATCCTGTTACCTCTTACGCAATACATACACTCGCCACATGGCGTAGAGCGGAATGAAGTCCAAATGTTCCTGAACCCGGAAACCGGCTTGTTCGAACTCAGCCTCAACAGTAGCAGCCGGTAACACAAACCGATTTTGGTAACCTTCCTGCTCACCCTTATTGCGACGCCGTACCTCGGAACGCTTGCGCTTCCAGGCCTTGAAGTTGCCATCCACCCACAGCGAAATAATCACGCTGTCACGGGTAACACGCTGAAACTCCCGCAATATCGCCATCCGGTGCTCGGGATCACCAATGTGGTGCATCAGGCGCATGCAAAAAATGCTGTCGACGGCGTTGTCTGGCAAATCAATATCAAAGGCAGATGTCTGCAAGGGCCGTACCCGTTTCACCACCTCGGCCGGTTGGGCCACTGCGGCAATCTTCAACATCGCTTCAGAATTGTCGGCACCGATAATCACGCGATTGGGTTTTTCCGCCAACAATGGCCAGAAACGCCCGGCGCCACACGGCAGGTCCAGCACCAGGCCAGGCTCGCCCGCCATGGCCAGCGCACCGCGTGCCAATTGCTCATCGCGTTTGTGGGACAGTCGACGAGCCAGATTGTCCTGATGCTTGAGCAAATAATTCTGCGCATGCTGCTCATCGTACTTTTCGGAAAATTCAAGCTTGATTGGGGTAACCATCAACGGGTCTCCTGTACTGATGCCTACGACCTTAAGCGGCGGCGTGTCATCCTCAGGTCAACCCTTTGTGAAAAAAACGTTCCGTCTAACGGTAAAACATTACAAAGTTTTACAGGTAAAAGCCATGGCATGGGGCCATCTTCGCCGAACAGGCTGAAATCTGCCCCTGAGAATAGGGGCAGGAAAGGGATCAGGATTTGACCGAACTCAACTCAACGTGGAACCGGCAGCCATTGGGTTCCATGGTGCTGAGGCTGACGGTCCAACCCTGGTTTTCGCAGATCCGCTGAACCAGCGACAAGCCCAGCCCGAGGCCTTCGCCGCGCTTCTCGTTACCGCGCACAAAGGGCTCAAACATCGCTTCGCGCTTGTCTTCAGGAATACCCACGCCAGTGTCTTCCACTACGAACCCTGTGGGTTCCAGGGTCAGGCGGATAAAACCCTGTTCGGTGTAATGCAGGGCATTGCGCAGTAGGTTGCCCATGACCGCATGCAGGAACGTGGCGTTGTAGCGAGTACTTAGGGGATTGCCCGGCAGGTAGAACAATTCAATGCCTTTGCCCTCGATGGGATCGCGCCAGATTCCCAACAGATCCTCGGCCACCTGCGTGAGGCCGACTTGGGGCGACATGCTGGCGTCTTCCCGTTGGGCACGGGCCAGCATCAGGAACGTCTGCACCAGTTCGCTCATATCTTCACAGGCACGGGCAATACGCTCGACCTGATTGCGAGCGCGGGAATCAATGGCCGGGTTCTCCAATAGCAACTCACAGGAACTGGCCAGCACCATCAATGGCGTGCGCAATTCGTGGCTGACATCGCTGGTAAACATCCGCTCCCGGGTGAGCGCCTGCCGCAGGCGGCCGAGGGTGGCGTCAAACGCCACTGCCAACTCCCCCACTTCATCAGCGGCATAATCCGGGGCCAATGGCGGCGCCAAGCCAAGCAATTGGTCACGATGACGAACCTGGCGAGCCAGGCGCACCACCGGTGCCATCACCTTGCGTGCCAGGACCCAGCCAAGAAACACGGCCAGCGCCAGGCTGAGAACAAAGCCTACCAGCACCACGGCAAACAGCACGCGCTCACGCTCTTCGAAGTCGCTCTGGTCTTGCAGCAGGACATAACGGCGGCCGTCAACGATCTCGACCATGGCGTGATACGACAGCTGTTCGCGAAACACCTCATGAAAACCCGAGTCCAGGTGACGCAAATCCTTGGGCAGTTCAAAATCCCCGTGCCCACCGCTGAAATAGAACAACTGGTCCGGCTCGGGCCGATGCCGCCAATCTTCAAGGCTGTCCATCAGCAGCAGCCGTTGCAGATCGCCACCCAACCCCGCTGAAATCAGCTTTTCTTCCACCAGGTGCACGGTGGCGATGATGCCCATGGCGAAGGCCCCTGCCACCAGCGCGCTCATCAGCGCAAAGGCAATGATGATCCGCTGAGAAAGGCTTTGCTTAAACTCCATCTCGGCCCTCAACCAGGCGATAACCCACACCGTGCACCGTTTGCAGCAGCGGTTTGGCGAACGGTTTGTCGATAACCTGACGCAATTGGTGAACATGGCTGCGCAAGCTGTCGCTGTCTGGGCAATCGTCGCCCCACAAGGCTTCTTCGAGAATTTCTCGACGCAACACATGAGGGCTTTTCTGCATCAACACCGCCAGTAACTTCAGGCCCACCGGGTTGAGCTTGAGCAGTCGCCCTTCGCGGGTTACCTCCAGTGTGTCGAGGTCGTAGGCCAGGTCGCCCACTTGCAGGGCGCGACGACCGCCACCTTGGGCTCGGCGTAGCACCGCCTCGATACGTGCCGCCAGCTCCGACAGGGCGAACGGTTTGAGCAGGTAGTCATCGGCACCAGACTTGAAGCCTTGAAGCCGGTCATCCAACTGGTCGCGGGCCGTCAACATGATCACCGGCGTGTCGCGACGGGCGTCTTCGCGCAGGCGTTTGCACAGGGTGTAGCCATCAATGCCTGGCAGCATGATGTCGAGGACGATCAAGTCGTAATGCTCGGTAGCGGCCAGGTGCAGGCCCGACAAACCGTCCTGCGCACAGTCTACGGTGTAGCCCTTTAGCCCCAGGTAATCGGCCAGGTTGGCCAGAATATCGCGGTTGTCTTCAACCAATAAAATTCGCATGGGCAGTGTCTCCGTACGCGGTAACGGCCGTGTTGGCTCGCGCAGCTTAAGGCCAAGTATGGCCCACGGCTAGACCTGAACGAGCAACTGATTAAGGGTTTCAACCAATTGAATGGATTAACGAGTTTTTCACTATAGGTTCACAAACCGACCACAGTATCAGGCGGAAGATCGCGGCCCATCGATATAAGGAACATGGACATGGGCTTTCCAAAGACAGCGCCAATGCGCTATTTGTTATTGGTGACCGGCGCCTGGCTGGTCATTTTTCTACTGACGCGCGGCGTGCTTCTCATCAGCCACCCGGATGAAGTCGGCGGCAACCTGCTGCCGGTGTTTGGCGTGGGCCTGCTTTACGACCTGGGCTTTCTGGCCTACGCCGCCCTGCCTCTGGGGCTGTATCTGCTGCTGTGCCCACCGGCGTTATGGCGCCGCCGCGGCCATCGCTGGTTTCTGCAAGGCGTGCTGACGGTCAGTTTGTTCGCCATGCTGTTCACGTCGGTGGCGGAATGGCTGTTCTGGGACGAGTTCGGTGTTCGCTTCAACTTTATCGCCGTCGACTACCTGGTGTACTCCAATGAGGTACTGAACAACCTGCTGGAGTCGTACCCGATCGGCAAACTGCTGAGCCTTCTGGCGATGCTGGCAATTGTGTTGAGCCTGGCGTTACGAAAACCGTTCAATACAGCACTCGACTCTCCCCTTCCTGCGATGCGTGGCCGCTTGCTCAATGCGCTGGGTTTACTGGTTATCGCCGGCCTGAGCCTGCAACTGATCAGCCAAGACAACCCGCGTGCACAGGGTGGCAACGCTTACAATAACGAACTGGCAAGCAACGGCCCGTATCAGTTTTTCGCCGCGTTCCGTAACAACGAGCTCGATTACACGCAGTTCTATAAGAGCCTGCCGTCCGATGTCGTCGCCAAGCAATTGCGCGCAGAACTCAGCGAACCCAATGCACGCTTTATCGGCAGCGATCCACTGGATATCCGCCGCGCCATCGACAACCCTGGCACATTGCGCAAACCCAATATCGTACTGGTGACCATCGAAAGCTTCAGTGCCAAATACATGGGCAGCAACGGCGACGGGCGCAACCTGACGCCTAACCTGGACACCCTGCGCCAGCAAAGCCTGTATTTCAACAATTTCTACGCCACCGGCACACGTACCGATCGCGGCCTCGAGGCCATTACCTTGGCCATTCCACCTACGCCAGGGCGCTCGATCGTCAAGCGCATCGGCCGGGAGAGCGGCTTTGCCAGCCTTGGCCAGCAACTCAACGCCATTGGTTACGACAGCGTGTTTGTTTACGGCGGGCGCGGCTACTTCGACAACATGAACGCGTTTTTCAGCGGTAATGGTTATCGGGTGGTAGACCAGAGCAGCGTCGACGAAGCGCAAATCTCCTTCAAGAATGCCTGGGGCATGGCCGACGAAGACCTCTATAAACAGACGTTGAAACTGGCAGACGCCAATTACGCCAAGCAGCAACCATTTCTGCTGCAACTGATGACCACTTCCAACCACCGTCCTTATACCTACCCGGACGGGCGCATCGACATCAAATCGGGCAACGGTCGCGACGGAGCAGTGAAGTACACCGACTACGCCATCGGCCAGTTCCTGGAGGCCGCACGCCAGAAACCGTGGTTCGACAACACGATCTTTATCTTTGTCGCTGACCACACCGCCGGCAGCGCGGGCAAGGAAGACTTGCCTATCAGCAACTACCAGATACCGCTGTTCATCTATGCACCGAAACTGATCGAGGCCCGTGAAAGTGCGCAACTGGCCAGCCAGATCGACATCGCACCGACATTGCTGGGCCTGCTTAACCTGAGTTACGAGTCGACATTCTTTGGCCGCAACCTGCTGCAAGACAACCCGCTGCCGCCCCGCGTGGTGGTGGGCAACTATCAGCACCTGGGCTTGTTTGACGGCAAGGACCTGGCGATTCTCAGCCCCCGCCAAGGCCTGCGTCGCCATGACCAGGCCCTGGGTGAGAGCCAAGAATCACGCGTGGGCAGCGATGACCCGCTGATTCAGCGGGCCATCACCTACTACCAGGCCGCCAGTTATGACTTCAAACATCAATTACTAAGCTGGAAGGGCCCCAAGGACGCGGACCCCCAGTTAAGCACACGCTAACCAAAATGCTCCGGGCAGGTCAGCCCGGAGCTTTCAATACCAGGGTTTGCTATGTCTTCAACCGTTTTGCGCCCAGCTTCCAAGCCTCTCAATTTTTGGCTGTACCTGGGAGTGCCCGCCGCTGCGGCGGTGATTTTGCTGCTGCTGGAACTGACGTCACTGGACATGAGCCTGGCCAAACTGTTTTACAGCGCAGCAGACGGCGGTTTTATTGGCCGGTACAGTTTTTTCCTTGAAGACATCCTCCACGACCGCGCCAAACAACTGGTCATCCTGTTCTCGGTGCTGGCCATTCTGGGCTTTGTTGGCGCGCTCATTCTTGAGCGACTAAAACCCTACCGACGCGAACTAGGCTGCCTGGTACTGTCTCTGGGCCTGTCCACCTCATTCGTTTCCCCGCTGAAAGTGGTCACCGCAGTGCAGTGCCCCTGGAGCCTCCAGGAGTTTGGCGGCAAGGAAACCTACAGCGCACTGCTGAGCGCCCGACCGCAAACCGACAAGCCCGGGCGCTGCTGGCCTGGAGGTCACGCGGCCACGGGGTTTACCTTGTTTGCCCTGTTCTTTGTGTTACGCGATCGCCGACCACGCCTGGCACGCAAGGCGCTTATCCTGGCATTCGGGTTGGGGGCAGTGCTCTCCATCAGTCGAATGATGCAAGGGGCGCACTTCTTTTCCCATAACGTCTGGACAGCGATCTTTTGCTGGCTGATCTGCTTGGGGACGTATTACTTCTTGCTGTATCAGCGTGGAGAAAAGGCCGAGCAAGTGATTCAGGGAAAGGTCGTGAGAACGACTTGAGGCCAACAGATCGTCGATATGTCGTCCTGCTGACGTCCACATAACGGGCCATTAAACCCTCAGCCATAAAAAAGCCCCGCCTGCATCACTGCAGGCGGGGCTTTTCAGTATCGGGGTAAGGCTGGCTTACATCATGCCGCCCATGCCACCCATACCGCCCATGTCTGGCATACCGCCGCCAGCTGGTTGGTCATTCGGAGCTTCAGCAATCATGGCTTCGGTGGTCAGCATCAAGCCGCCAATGGACGCCGCAGCCTGCAGAGCAGAGCGAGTCACTTTGGTAGGGTCAAGGATGCCCATCTCGATCATGTCGCCGTATTCACCGGTCGCAGCGTTGTAACCGAAGTTACCCGAACCCTGCTTGACCTTGTCCACTACTACGCTTGGCTCGTCACCGGAGTTGGCAACGATCTGACGCAGTGGAGATTCGATTGCGCGACGCAGTACAGCAATACCTACGTCCTGATCAGCGTTCTCGCCTTTCAGATCGCTGATAGCTTGCAGAGCGCGAATCAGCGCTACGCCACCGCCAGGTACCACGCCTTCTTCAACGGCTGCACGGGTAGCGTGCAGGGCGTCTTCAACGCGGGCTTTCTTCTCTTTCATTTCGACTTCGGAACCAGCGCCAACCTTGATCACTGCAACGCCGCCGGACAGTTTGGCCAGACGTTCTTGCAGTTTTTCACGGTCGTAGTCGGAAGTGGTATCAGCCACTTGCGAACGGATCTGGGTCACACGGGCCTGGATGTCAGCTTCAACACCAGCGCCGTCGATGATGGTGGTGTTTTCCTTGGACAGGATCACACGCTTGGCATTACCCAGGTGTTCCAGGGTAGTGCTTTCCAGGCTCAGGCCGATCTCTTCGGAGATAACGGTACCGCCAGTCAGGACAGCGATGTCCTGCAGCATGGCCTTGCGACGGTCGCCAAAGCCTGGGGCTTTGACGGCAGCAACTTTAACGATGCCGCGCATGTTGTTCACAACCAGAGTCGCCAGGGCTTCGCCTTCAACGTCTTCGGCCACGATCAGCAGTGGACGGCCGGCTTTGGCAACGGCTTCCAGCACTGGCAGCATTTCGCGGATGTTCGAGATCTTTTTGTCGACCAGCAGGATCAGCGGACCGTCGAGCTCGGCAACCATGGTGTCCGGCTTGTTGATGAAGTACGGGGACAGGTAGCCACGGTCGAACTGCATGCCTTCAACAACCGACAGTTCGTTTTCCAGGCCCGAGCCTTCTTCAACGGTGATCACGCCTTCTTTACCGACTTTTTCCATGGCTTCGGCAATGATGTCGCCGATGGAGCTGTCGGAGTTGGCCGAGATGGTGCCGACCTGAGCGATAGCCTTGGTGTCAGCGCATGGCTTGGACAGGGACTTCAGCTCTTTGACAATGGCGATGGTCGCCTTGTCGATGCCGCGCTTGAGGTCCATCGGGTTCATGCCGGCAGCGACGGCTTTCAGGCCTTCGTTGACGATCGATTGAGCCAGGACAGTAGCGGTGGTGGTGCCGTCGCCTGCGTCATCGTTGGCACGGGAGGCAACGTCTTTGACCAGTTGAGCTCCCATGTTTTCGAAGCGATCTTTCAGCTCGATTTCCTTGGCAACGGAAACGCCGTCCTTGGTGATGGTCGGAGCGCCGAAGCTCTTCTCGATGATCACGTTACGGCCTTTAGGGCCCAGGGTCGCTTTTACTGCGTCAGCCAGGACGTTGACACCGGCGAGCATTTTCTTACGGGCGGAATCGCCGAATTTAACTTCTTTAGCAGCCATGATCGATATTCCTTAAATACTTTGTAGTAACGGGAAAATGAGCGGGGAATCAGTCTTCCAGAACAGCGAGAATCTCGTTCTCAGCCATTACCAGCAGGTCTTCGCCGTCGATTTTCACAGTGTTGCTGCCGGAGTAAGGGCCGAATACAACCTTGTCACCCACTTTCACGGCCAGCGCACGTACTTCACCGTTTTCCAGCTGCTTGCCTGGACCAGCAGCGAGAATCACACCGTGGTTGGCTTTTTCAGCAGCCGAACCTGGCAGAACGATGCCGCCAGCGGTTTTCTTTTCTTCTTCACTGCGACGGATGACGACGCGGTCATGCAGAGGACGAAGCTTGCTCATTGTCGATCTCTCCTAATTGTGTTTTTCATCGGCCGGTGTCAATACCGGCAGGTTAAATTCCGGCGGTGCCGGTCGCGGCTCGCTGGGCGAATCGCGGAAGTCTGTCTGGTGTCGCCACCAGAAACCTTGCGGTGACCGTTACATAAGGGCGCATAAGCTTATTACAAGGCTTGGCGACGAAAATTTTCGTGATTGCCATGCACTTAAAAACAACACGGCCCCCGAAGGCGCCGTGCCAATCACGCAGTTACTTGGAGTCGCGGTGTTCGAACTCGCCTTCGATCACATCACCCTCGCGCCCCAGCGGCTGGCGCGGCACCGGGCCGCCACGGGATTGCAGGTCATCAGCAAAGGCGCGCTGGCGGATTGCAGCTTCTTCGGCACGCTGGCGCATCTTGCCTGCCAGCAGTCGACGGGTGATCGGCAACAGCATGATCAGGCCAACCACGTCGCTGACAAAACCTGGCAGGATCAGCAGGCCGCCACCCAAGGCCATCATCAGGCCTTCGAGCATGGTCTGGGCTGGCAGTTCGCCGCGATTCAAGCTTTCACGGGCACGCAGTGCGGTGGCCAGCCCGGCGATGCGCAGCACAAGTACGCCAAGCATCGAGCCGAGAATAATCAGCAGCAGGGCCGGGAAAAACCCGATAGCCCCGCTGACCTTGACGAAGACGAACAGCTCCAACACCGGGAACAGCAGAAAGAGCAATAAAAAAGGGCGCATCAAATGGTTCCTCAACGCAAGAATGCCTTGCTACTCCACCTTAGATGACGTCGTCGTTTCGTGAATTCAAGCGTCGGCGGCCGTTTTTTTCGGCCATTCTTCGGCGTGAGCCAGGAAAACCAAGGCCTCGCGCACTTGTGTCGGCGTGTTGCACATCTCGGCAAACGGTAGCCAGTAGACGCCCTGACCAATGCGCAAGTGCATGCCCTCGCTGTCGATACCGGCCAGTTGCGCAGGCTCCGATGTCGGCAAACCGGCTAGCTCGACATAGTGGGCAATGGCTTTGGTGTGATCGCTGTTCATGTGTTCAATCATGCTCAGCTCGGCTTTGCCGGCAAACGGGTTGGCTAGGGTCAGTTGATCCACCCAGTGGATCGCGCCGAAACCGCCAATATAACGGTGACGCACCGGTTTGAGTACCCAAAAATCAAAATCATGGGCCTTGTGGTAGTTAGCCGAGTCGGGGAAATAGCGGTAATAACGCTCGGCCGCCGCCGCAATGGATGCTTCATCCTCAAGTTTCTCGGCCTCGGCCAGGTACGTCAGGCGGCCAACAGCCTGGACATCCTCGGCCTCGCGCTCACCCACGAGCAGCGAACACTTGGGATCTTTTTGCAGGTTATGGGTGTGCTGGGCGATCCGGCTGATCAAGATCAGCGGCCGGCCCTCTTCGTCCAGGCAATAAGGCACCACCGAACCAAAAGGGAAGCCCGGCATGGCTTTGGATAGGGTGGCGAGTGCTCCTCGGTATTCCTTGAGCAGTAGTTCTCGGGCATTCTTGGCAACGTGCGCGCTCAACTTATGACTCCCTCGGTAAATTTCGTCAAAACCAGACTTGGGCAACCGCTTAATTCTGCTCACAGGACTTGCGAATGCATCTCAACGACAAAGTAATCATTATCACCGGCGGTTGCCAGGGTTTGGGCCGTTCCATGGCCGAGTATTTTGCGAGCAAAGGTGCCCACCTGGCGCTGGTGGACCTTAACCCGGAAAAACTCGATGCGGCGGTCACTGCCTGCGAGGCTCATGGCGTCAAGGCGCGTGCCTATCTGTGCAACGTGGCCGATGAAGAGCAGGTCACCCACACGGTGGCAAAAATCGCTGACGATTTTGGCGCGATCCACGGTTTGATCAACAACGCAGGGATCCTGCGCGATGGGCTGCTGCTAAAGGTCAAGGACCGCGAGATGATCAAGATGAGCCTGGCCCAGTGGCAGGCGGTCATTGATGTCAACCTGACCGGTGTATTCCTGTGTACCCGCGAGGTGGCGGCGAAGATGGTCGAGTTGAAGAGCCAGGGCGCCATCATCAACATTTCGTCGATTTCACGCGCCGGCAACGTTGGCCAGACCAACTACTCCGCCGCCAAGGCCGGTGTCGCTGCAGCCACCGTGACCTGGGCCAGGGAACTGGCGCGCTACGGCATCCGCGTGGCGGGGATTGCACCGGGCTTTATCGAAACCGAGATGACCCTGGGCATGAAGCCCGAGGCGCTGGAGAAGATGACCTCAGGTATTCCCCTCAAGCGTATGGGTCAGCCTGAGGAGATTGCCCATTCGGCAGCGTATATCTTCGAAAATGACTATTACACCGGACGGATTCTGGAATTGGATGGTGGGTTGCGGTTGTAAGGCCGCTTCCACATTTACCAGGTCACGCCAAAGCCTGCGGTATAGCGAGTCTTGCTCAAGTCGCTGTCCGAACCGCCACTGATAATGTCGCGCTCAGCCTTGAGGTTAAGCGAAGCCCATTCGGTGACTCTGTAGCGCAGGCCCATTTCTGCATCGAGAGAGTAATCGGCAGGTCCTGCCAGGGGCTTGCCCAGTTCGCCGCTGGTGAAAAACTCGACCGTCTTGCCTACCAGGTAGCGGTTGTAGTCCCACTTCATGGCCAAGGAATAGAAGTTGTCCTTGCCGCCATCCTGGTATTCATAGTCGGTGCGGTTAAGCAGCGAGCCAAGAGAGAAGGCGCCCAGTTCGTCATCCCAGAACTGATAGCCGGGACCGGTACCGACGGTGCGCTGACGAGTGAGGTCTTCGACCTTGTCGCGTTTGTAGGTCAGGCGACCCTGCCAGAACCACTGGTCGGTGATAAAACGGTCCAGGGCGTACTCGGCGCTCCAGTTATCGGTGGTGACCACGTCATTCTGGAATACGCGGTTGTACTCGCCTTCGGCAATATGCCGCCATTTGCCATGGCGGGCTGTGGTCTTGAAGCCCACGTCATAGTCATCGGTGTCTTTTTCCGCGCGCTGGTAGTCCAGCGCCACATCGACGTTGCCTTTCCACACTAGATCTTCGATCACAGGCTTGGGCTTGATGATTTGCTGAATACTCGCCAACTCGACGGTTTTCGGCACCTCGCCATTGGCCAGGATGACCTTGCCATCGTCGGCCGCGTGTAGGGACTTGGCTTTCTCGCCGGTGTAGGCGTCCTGCTTGACCAGCAACTCCTGGTCGCTTTCCAGGGTTTTCACCTGTTTCCAGTCCACCGGGATGGCGCCGGCGTATTCGGTCTGGATCAGGAGCTTGCCACCGTCGAAAACCTTGATTTTGCCGGTCAGGCGATCACCATTTTTCAACCAGACGGTATCGGCGAGCAAGGGCGTGGAGGCGCTGAAAACAGCGAGGCAAAGCAGGGTTCTGGACAACATAAGCGGATGCTGGGCTCAAATTTGGCGAAAAAAGGGCAATATCGTGTTAGATAAAGTCTTAGCAAGGACAGACTCAGGTATCTGTATTGAGTTCAATTCTCAACGCCATCTTTACAGACGTTTCTTACAAAGAGACTGATAATTTCAACCGGATACGCCCAACGTGAACGAACCCGCCGAAACCCCGCAAAGCCCCGCAGAGATTCGCCGCATTGCGCTTTACCTAACCCTTGCACAGGTGCCCAAAGGTTGCGTGGTCAGTTACGGTGAGTTGGCGCACCTGGCCGGGCTGGGCCGTGCGGCGCGCTGGGTTGGCCGCACCCTCAGCCAACTGCCCGACGACACCAAGTTACCCTGGCACCGGGTCGTCGCTGCCGGCGGTCGGATAAGTCTCCCGGTGGGCAGCGCATCAGGAGACGAGCAACGTGTGCGATTACGCAGCGAAGGGGTCAGTATCCTGAACAATCGCGTTGATATTCAGCGTCATGGCTGGCGCCCGGTAGAGCACAGCGGTTAGAGTGCGCGCTTTGTTTCCGTAATTTGAGGCAGACTCCAGCCCATGCCCCGTAAAACCTGGCGCGCCGCGCTCGCCGCCTATGCCAGCCCCTCGACGTTAGTGCTGTTACTGCTCGGCTTTGCCGCCGGTCTGCCTTACATGTTGGTGTTCTCGACGCTCTCGGTCTGGTTGCGTGAGGCCGGTGTGGCCCGTGAAACCATCGGCTATGCGAGCCTGATCGGCCTGGCGTATGCCTTCAAGTGGGTCTGGTCGCCGCTGCTCGACCAATGGCGCCTGCCACTGCTGGGCAAACTCGGACGTCGTCGTTCCTGGTTGGTACTGTCCCAAGCGCTGGTGATCCTCGGATTAATCGGCATGGGTTTCTGCGACCCGCAGAAACACCTGTCCTGGCTGATAGCCATTGCCGTTATTGTCGCCTTCGCCTCGGCCACCCAGGACATCGCGGTGGATGCCTATCGCCTGGAAATCGCCGACGACAGCCGCCAAGCCGCGCTGGCCGCCTGCTATATGTCCGGTTACCGCATCGCCGCACTGCTAGCCACCGCCGGTGCGCTGTTTTTTGCCGAGGGCTTCGGCTCCACTGGTTTCAACTATAAGCATTCGGCTTGGACCGGCACCTATGTGCTATTCGGCATATTAATGGTCCCTGCCCTGCTGACCACGTTTTTTATACGCGAGCCGGACGTGCCATTGCGCACCCAGTTGCAGGCCGGGCGCTATAGTTTTGCCCACCAACTGATGTCTGTGTTCGTGTTGATCGTGTTGCTGGTGTCCGTGCCGGCCATGTTCACCCAGTTGTACAACACCGACTTCGCCAGCGTGCTGTTCGACGGCGTCAGCCTGCTTGACCTGCTGCTGGAGGACCGCGCATTTCTGCGGGCCATCCTCTATGTCTCCCTGACCGCACTGTGCCTCTCGGCGATGGGCCGCCGCGGCCTCGCGCCGGTGCTGACTCCGGTCAACGACTTTATCCTGCGTTATCGCTGGCAAGCCCTGCTGCTGCTGGGGCTGATTGCCACCTATCGCATGTCGGACACCGTGATGGGCGTGATGGCCAACGTGTTTTATATCGACCAAGGCTTTACCAAGGATCAGATTGCCAGCGTCAGCAAGATCTTCGGCCTGATCATGACCCTGCTGGGTGCTGGCATGGGCGGCCTGTTGATCGTGCGTTTCGGCATCCTGCCGATCCTGTTTATCGGCGGTATCACCTCAGCCGGCACTAACCTGTTGTTCCTGATGCTGGCGGACATGGGCGCCGATCTGCAGATGCTGATCTTCACCATTTCCCTGGATAACTTCAGCTCGGGCCTGGCGACGTCGGCGTTTGTGGCCTATCTGTCGAGCCTGACCAACCTGAAGTTCTCGGCGACGCAATATGCGCTGCTCAGCTCGATCATGTTGCTGCTGCCGCGATTGATCGGCGGTTACTCGGGGGTGATGGTGGAGAAGTTCGGCTATCACAACTTCTTCCTGATCACCTGCTTGCTGGGTGTGCCGACGCTGATCCTGATTGCCTTGCACTGGTTCCAGGAAAGCCGGCGAATTCGGTTGAACCCTCCAAAAGAAGAGTGACGCAACGCGGTCAATATGGGAACTGGCTTGCCTGCGATGGCATCACCGCGGGGTAACTGACACACCGCGCCGCCTGTATCGCAGGCAAGCCAGCTCTCACACAAGCCCGGCTCCAACAACCAGATGCCTGTACGTCGGCCGCAAGCGCCCGTACAATCCCAAGTCATTTCAAGTCCAAGCAACCGACAACGGCCTACCATGCGCACCAGTCAATATTTGCTCGCCACACAGAAAGAAACGCCTTCCGACGCGGTCGTGATCAGCCACCAGCTGATGCTGCGCGCCGGCATGATCCGCAAACTGGCCTCGGGCCTGTACACCTGGCTGCCCATGGGCTTGAAGGTGATGCGCAAGGTCGAAGCGATCGTTCGTGAAGAAATGAACGCCGCCGGCTCTCTAGAAGTGTTGATGCCGAGCACCCAACCGGCTGAGCTGTGGCAGGAATCCGGGCGTTGGGAAGAGTACGGCCCTGAATTGCTGCGCTTCAAGGACCGTCATGGCCGCGATTTCTGCGCCGGCCCGACCCATGAAGAAGTGATCACCGACCTGATGCGCAACGAGTTGAGCAGCTACAAACAACTGCCCCTCAACCTGTACCAGATCCAGACCAAATTCCGTGACGAAATCCGCCCGCGCTTCGGTTTGATGCGCGGCCGTGAATTCATCATGAAGGACGCCTATTCGTTCCACGCTGACCTGCCATCCCTGCAGGTCACCTATGACCGCATGCACCAGGCCTACTGCAACGTATTCACTCGCCTGGGCCTGAAATTCCGCCCGGTTGAAGCGGACAACGGCTCCATCGGCGGCGCTGGCTCCCACGAATTCCACGTACTGGCCGATTCCGGCGAAGACGATATCGCCTTCAGCAACGGTTCCGACTACGCGGCGAACATCGAGAAAGCCGAAGCCGTGCCACGGGAAACCTCCCGTCCTGCGCCAAGCGAAGAGCTGCGCCTGGTGGATACTCCCGAGACCAAAACCATCGCGGCCCTGGTGGAAAAATTCAATCTGCCGATTGAAAAGACCATCAAGACCCTGATCGTGCATGCCGAAGAAGAAGGCAAGCTGATCGCCCTGGTGATTCGTGGTGACCACGAACTCAACGAAATCAAAGCCTCCCAGCAGCCAGGCGTTGCCAGCCCGCTGGTCATGGCCAGCGATGCCGAACTGCGTGACGCCATTGGCGCCGGCGCCGGCTCCCTGGGCCCGCTGAACCTGCCGCTGCCAATCATCATCGACCGTTCGGTTGAGCTGATGAGCGACTTCGGTATCGGCGCGAACATCGATGACAAGCACTACTTTGGCGTCAACTGGGAGCGTGACCTGCCGGTTCCGACCGTGGCCGACCTGCGCAACGTGGTGGCCGGCGACCCGAGCCCGGATGGCAAGGGCACCCTGGAAATCAAGCGTGGCATCGAAGTCGGACACATCTTCCAGCTGGGCAACAAGTACAGCAAGGCGATGAAGTGCGAAGTGCTGGGTGAAAACGGCAAGCCTATCACCCTGGAAATGGGCTGCTACGGCATCGGCGTTTCCCGCGTGGTTGCCGCCGCCATCGAGCAGAACAACGACGAAAAAGGCATCATCTGGAGCGACGCCCTGGCACCGTTCCAGATCGCCCTGGTACCGCTGCGCTACGAAACCGAGCAAGTACGCGAAGCCACCGACAAACTGTATGCCGAACTGACGGCCGCCGGTTTTGAAGTGCTGCTGGATGATCGCGACAAGAAAACCAGCCCAGGTATCAAGTTCGCCGACATGGAACTGATTGGTATCCCGCACCGGATCGTGGTCAGTGACCGTGGTCTGGCCGATGGCAATCTGGAATACAAGAGCCGGACCGAAGCCCAAGCCCAGCCGTTGCCAGTGGCTGACGTACTGTCTTTCCTTCAGGCGCGTATTCGTCGCTGAAAACCAGATCAAGAGAAGTCATGCTCAAGCGAAACACCTTAGCCCTCGGGGGCGCCACTTTATGTGGCGCCCTACTGGTCAGCGGCTGCGCCAATCAAATGTCGCAACGCAGCGAGCACGAGGAACGCATCGAGCGCAAATTGCTCGACCATAGCCTACAGATCGATGTTGGCGAGCCCAAGGTGCTTGAGCTGCCGCAACGTCGGGTGCGCATTCATGAACAGAGGACCTTCGAGGTCACTGAATTTGAAGTCACCCGTCATTATGATCGCTACACGCCGTACCAGCCTTGGCGGGAACTCTATGAGATCCCCCTTGGCGCGGTGGCGGTGGTGGCAGGCGTCGGCGCCAATGTGGTCAATGTCTTCGCCCTAGGCAACCTGCCGGACAGCGTGACCCGCGACTGGATCAGCTATGGAGTGGCCGGGCTCAACCCGTTCATGAACGTACAGTCCCACGGCCGCGCGCAACAGAACCTGGCGGGCATTAATGAAATCCAGCGCGACAGGCGCCTGGAATACACCAGCCTGCCGTGGAGCGAACGCCCGGTCCAGGTGAAAGCCGGCAAGCAAACCTTTGATCTGACCACCGACCGCAACGGCGTACTGCGCCTGAACCTGTTGGATAGCCCGTTTGCCGAGCAGGACCTGAACCACGTCAGCACGTTGCAGATCAGCATTGAAGATGCCCAGGATGACGTGCATTCGGACTCATCGCTGGCCATCAGCAGCACCTTGCGGGGAAAACTGCTCGAAGCCCATGGTTTGATCTACGACGACCTAGAAGATGACGAAGTCAGCCAATGGGTACACCGAGTCAAGCGCTTGTCGGAGCTTGGCCTGGAAGAAGAAGCCAGCGAACTGGAACAAAGCCTGATCGAACTGACCCGCAATGATCCTCAATTGCAGCAGGAATTCCTCAAGGCCTTGACCCAGGATGGCGGACGGTTGGTGGCGGACCCTGGGGCGAACTGACATTGTTTTTCTGTAGGAGCGAGCAAGCTCGCTCCTACCACGGCAATTCCAACTGCTCATTCCCATTGTTCAAATCCAGCAAGCGCACACCAATTCCCAGCAACCGCACCGGTTTCCCACCGCGCTTGAACGCCTGGGCCAGCAACTGCTGATAACTCTCAAGATCCCGCCCTGCCCCTGCCTGTTCCAAAGTAGTCTGAGTGAAGTCATGGAATTTCACTTTGACGAAAGGTTTGCCCGGTCGATAGCTACTGTCGATACGAGCCATGCGCCCAGCCAGGGTGTCGATCAACTCGGGGAGTTTTTCCAGGCAACTGGACAGGTCCGGCAAATCGACGTCGTAGGTGTTTTCCACACTGATTGATTGCCGACGACTGTCGTTCTGCACAATGCGCTCATCAATCCCACGGGCCAGGCTCCACAGCCGCTCGCCGAAACTGCCAAATTCGCGCACCAGCGCCAGCTTGTTCCAGTCCCGCAGTTGCAGACAGTCTTCAATCCCCAGCCGCGCCAGCTTGTCCGCCGTGACCTTGCCCACGCCATGCAGCTTATTAACCGGCAACACAGAAACAAAATCCTCGACTTGATCCGGCGTTATCACAAACAACCCATTGGGCTTTTTCCAGTCGCTGGCGATTTTGGCGAGGAATTTGTTCGGTGCCACACCAGCAGAGACGGTGATATGCAGTTGATTGGAGACCCGGCGCCGGATGTCCTGGGCGATGCGCGTGGCACTGCCGCCAAAGAGCGGGCTGTCGGAGACATCCAGGTAGGCCTCATCCAGCGACAGTGGCTCAATCAGGTCGGTGTAATCACGAAAGATCGTCTGGATTTCCTTCGACGCTTCTTTATAGGCATCCATGCGCGGCTTGACGATGGTCAGGTCCGGGCAGAGCTTCAGCGCGTGGCGGGACGACATAGCCGAGCGCACACCGTAGGCCCGCGCCTCATAGTTGCAGGTAGCGATCACGCCGCGGCGGTCCGCCGAACCGCCGACGGCCAGCGGCTTTTGCGCCAGGGTCGGGTCGTCACGCATCTCGATGGCGGCGTAGAAACAGTCACAGTCGACGTGGATGATTTTGCGCTGCGTCATATATAAGGAGGGAATGGTCAACGGATCGCCAGTATCTCACTCACACCTGTATATAGCACCAGTACTGTGAATCTTCTGACTAGCCGGCAGGAAAAAAGCCTCATGCATTTATTTTCTCAATCGAAACAGACACCCCAATAGAGCTAAAAGCCTCGGCCATACTGGGCCAGAGCCCTTTCATGTGTTGCCTTGGAGAGCTAAGCGATTGAACCACAAGCGCTTTTCTTTGAATTAGCGGTTGACACACCTACGTATCGCTGTAGAATGCCGACACACAGACGCGGGATGGAGCAGTCTGGTAGCTCGTCGGGCTCATAACCCGAAGGTCGTCGGTTCAAATCCGGCTCCCGCAACCAAACATCGAAAAAGGCTACTCGAAAGAGTGGCCTTTTTTGTGCGCATCTACTTTACCTTCGCAGTCGCCCCCTCCCTTCTTGTCCTACAAAAAACCTTACCCATCGAGCACTTACCGCTCGTAGATGACAATCACCGACTAATTCGCACTTATTTGACCCATCCACCAATTAACGGTTGACACCTCGCCGCTGCTCTGTAGAATGCCGCCACACAGACGCGGGATGGAGCAGTCTGGTAGCTCGTCGGGCTCATAACCCGAAGGTCGTCGGTTCAAATCCGGCTCCCGCAACCAAACATCAAAAAAGGCTACTCGAAAGAGTGGCCTTTTTTGTATCCGGTGAAAAAGTTCTTTTGAAACAATGGCATGGCATCCTTCATGAAACCGGATGCGGTTTGTGGAGTCCATTCCATAGCAAGCTATGCTGACTACTCTCTAAGACTAATGCGCGCTGTCGCCGGACCCGGTGAACCGCGTTAATATTTGTAATTATTTTGTCCATAGGGATTGGTAACTTGGCTGGATACCCCCATCCTGTCGCGCACAATCCACGAGGTGATTGATGCGCGCCAACTCGTCTGAACCACAAGACACTGTCACAGCGACACAACCGATCCCCCCCACCCGTTTGCGCTGGCTGGATCTGTTGAGCAAGTACCGCCACCCCATAGGATTGGCTGTCACGCTGTTGCTGTTCACGATTGCCTTGATTGCCTGTCGCCACCTGCTGCTTGAGCTGGACCTGTACGCACTGCATGACTCAATCCTGCAAGTGCCCAAGCCTTCCCTGCTGGGTGCATTCGCCGCCGCTATCGCCGGCTTTATTATTCTATTGGGCTACGAGTTTTCCGGCGCCCGCTATGCCGGTGTGAAGCTGCCCGCTAAAACATTGGCCTACGGCGGCTTTACCGCATTCGCCATCGGCAATGCCATTGGCCTGTCGATGTTGTCGGGTGGTTCGGTGCGTTACCGGCTGTATGCGCGGCACGGCATCGGCGCTTCAGAAGTTGCCCGTATGACGGTGTTCGCCAGCCTGGCCCTGGGTTGCGCCCTGCCCCCGCTGGCCGCCCTGGCCACCCTGAGCAACTTGCCCGCCGCCTCTAATGCGCTTCATTTACCCGCCAGCCTGCTCGGCGGTATTGCCGGCGCCGTTCTGCTGTTGTCGGTAGCGCTGTGCATCGGTATTTATCGCCGCCGGCTGGCGGAGCAACCTTATCCAGACAACCTGCTGGTCAAGGTCGGACGCCGCACCCTGCGCCTGCCCGGCCGCCGCCTGACTTTCCTGCAATTGATCATCACCGCCCTGGACGTCGCCGCTGCCGCCACCGTGTTGTATCTGTTGCTGCCGGAAGCACCACCCTTTGGTCCGTTCCTGCTGGTTTACCTGCTGGCCCTCGCCGCCGGCGTACTTAGCCATGTACCGGGTGGTGTAGGGGTTTTTGAAGCGATTCTGCTGGCGGCCTTCGCCGACAAGCTCGGTGCAGCGCCATTGGCCGCCGCCCTGCTGCTGTACCGGATGATCTATGTGGTGCTGCCGCTGTTGATCGCCTGCGTATTCCTGCTGGTCAATGAAGCCCAGCGCCTATTCCAGACGCAACAAAGCCTGCGGGTCGCTTCGGGCCTGGCCGCACCGGTTTTGGCGGTACTGGTTTTTTTGTCCGGCGTGGTACTGCTGTTCTCCGGCGCCACCCCGGAAATCGACTCACGCCTGGAAAACATCGGCTTCCTGATTCCCCACCGTCTGATTGACGCCTCGCACTTCGGCGCCAGCCTGATCGGCGTGCTCTGTCTGTTGCTGGCCCAGGGCCTGCGTCGACGTTTGTCGGCGGCCTGGATGCTGACCATGGTGCTGTTGCTGGTGGGCGCCCTGCTCTCCCTGCTCAAGGGCTTCGATTGGGAAGAAGCCAGTCTGATGACCATGACCGCCGTGCTGCTGGCCATCTTTCGACGCTCCTTCTATCGCGCCAGCCGCCTGACCGAACTACCGTTCTCGCCGTTGTACCTGGTGGCCAGCGTCTGCGTGCTCGGTGCTTCTATCTGGCTATTGCTGTTTGCTTATCAGGACGTACCTTACAGCCATCAGCTGTGGTGGCAGTTCACCCTCGACGCCAACGCCCCGCGTGGCCTGCGCTCGCTGCTGGGCGCCGCCGTAGTACTGGTGATTGTTTCGTTGACCTGGCTGCTGCGCACCGCACGCCCGGTGATCCACCTGCCGACACCCGACGAACTGGAGCGCGCCACCAAAATCCTGATGGCTTCGGCGCAACCCGACGGTGGCCTGGCGCTGACCGGTGACAAGGCGCTGCTGTTTCACCCCAATGACGAGGCGTTCCTGATGTACGCCCGTCGCGGCCGCAGCCTGGTGGCCCTCTATGATCCGATCGGCCCCACCCAGCCACGGGCCGAGATGATCTGGCAGTTCCGCGACCTGTGTGACATTCACCACGCGCGCCCGGTGTTCTATCAGGTCCGTGCCGAGAACCTGCCTTACTACATGGACATCGGTCTGACCGCGATCAAGCTGGGCGAAGAAGCCCGGGTCGACCTGAAACGCTTTGACCTGGAAGCCAAGGGCAAAGAGATGAAAGACCTGCGCTACACCTGGAACCGAGGGACCCGGGACGGCCTGTCCCTGGAGATCTTTGATCCGGGCCAGGCGCCGATGGATGAGCTGAAAGTCATCTCCGACGCTTGGCTGACCGGCAAGAACGTGCGGGAAAAAGGCTTTTCCCTGGGACGATTCAGTAACGACTATCTCAAGCACTTTCGCATCGCGATCATTCGCTTCGAAGGGCACCCGGTGGCCTTCGCCAACTTGCTTGAGACGTATAGCCATGACCTGGCCAGCCTCGACCTGATGCGCGCCCACCCCGACGCGCCGAAACTGACCATGGAGTTCATGATGGTCGGCCTGATTCAGCATTATAAGAACCATGGCTACGGCCGCTTCAGCCTCGGCATGGTGCCGTTGTCGGGCCTGCAACCACGTCGTGGCGCGCCCCTGACCCAACGCCTGGGCTCGATGGTGTTCCGCCGTGGCGAGCAACTGTATAACTTCCAAGGTTTACGCCGCTTCAAAGACAAGTTCCAGCCCGACTGGGAACCCCGTTACATGGCCGTGCCCGCAGGACTTGATCCGCTGGTGGCACTGGCCGATACCGCCGCCCTGATTGCGGGTGGCTTGACTGGATTGGTGAAACGCTGATGATTCGACGCTCCTGGCGGTATGTATTGGCCTTTGTAGTGCTGCTCGCCCTAGTCTTGGGTGGCGGCTATTGGTTCTGGAACCGCCCTGCCCCGCAGCCGACCCTGGAGCAGTTGCCCCAGGCCGACGGTTCGGTCATGACCCGCGTAACACCGAGCACCACACCGAAAGCACGGGTAGCCGTCGCGGTGATGGCCGACGAAACCCTTACCGACAATCAACTGATCGCTCTCAGCCAGGGCGGCGCCGCACAGATCGTCCAGGTGATCCTGCCCAAGGACGACTGCAAGCTGCAGGAACAAGCCCTGCAAACCGCCCTGAGCCAGCTCAAGGGCCCGGCGACACTCGTCAGCGGCATCGGCCCTGGCGCAGCGCTAGCCTGGCGCTGGCTGGCCGTGCAGAACGACGACAAGGCCAATGCCATCTCCGTCGGCTTCGCCCTGGTCCAGGAAGGCTGCAAGGACCCGCTACCCAAGACTGCCGCCCACGGCAGCTGGCTGGTGGCGTGGAACGACAACCCTGACGATGAAAGCGCCAGTTTCGTACGCGATACACCGCGTGCCACCACCAGTATCAGCGACTACGACATTCACTACCCGCAAGTACTGAACAACGAACTGCGCAAGCAATTGGTCGGTTCGGACAACGGCGGTCTGGCGATCCCGGTGGTGGAAGTACCTGCCGGCCAGACCAAGGACACCGTCACGCTGTTCCTGTCTGGCGATGGCGGCTGGCGCGACCTGGACCGCGACGTGGCCGGGGAAATGGCCAAGATCGGCTACCCAGTGGTTGGCATCGACACCTTGCGTTACTACTGGCAGCACAAAACCCCGGAACAGAGCGCCAAAGACCTCAGCGAACTGATGCAGCACTACCGGCAGAAATGGGGCACCAAGCGCTTCGTGCTGACCGGCTACTCATTCGGCGCCGACGTCTTGCCGGCCATCTACAACCGCCTGCCGCAAGCCGAGCAGCAGCGGGTCGACGCAATCATCCTGCTGGCCTTTGCCCGTACCGGCAGCTTCGAAATCGAAGTCGAAGGCTGGTTGGGCAATGCCGGCAAAGAAGCAGCCACCGGCCCGGAAATGGCCAAGCTGCCGGCAGCCAAGGTGGTGTGCATCTACGGCGCCGAAGAAGTCGACGAGAGCGGCTGCACCGACAAGACCGCCGTGGGCGAAGCCATGAAGCTGCCGGGCGGCCATCACTTCGACGAGAACTACCCGGCTCTGGCCCAGCGCCTGGTGGATATCATAGAGAAGCGCCAGGGCAAGACCGAGTAACCCGAAACCGGGAATGCACTCGCAGCCCCACAAAAAAGCCCCCGCTGCCGCAAGGCAACGGGGGCTTTTTGTTGGGCTTACATTTCTACCTGGGTACCCAACTCGATCACCCGGTTCACCGGTAGCTTGAAGAAGCGCAGGTTGCCGTTGGCGTTCTTGAGCATGAAGGCGAACAGCCCTTCGCGCCAACGGGCCATGCCTTCAAGCTTGGAGGCGATGACCGTCTCGCGGCTGAGGAAGTAGGTGGTGCGCATCGGACTGAAGTCCAGGTCGTCCAGATGGCACAGTTTCAGCGCCTCGGGCACGTCCGGCTCATCGACGAAACCAAAGTGCAGGATCACCCGGAAGAAGCCCTCGCCGTAGGAGTCGACTTCAAAGCGGCGCTGGGCCGGCACACGCGGGATGTCTTCGTAGACCACCGTCAATAACACCACCTGCTCATGCAGCACCTGATTATGCAGCAGGTTATGCAGCAAGGCGTGAGGCACGGCATCAGGTCGCGCCGTCAGGAACACCGCGGTGCCCTGCACTCGATGAGGAGGCTGTACCTGGATACTGCTGATAAAGATCGGCAGCGGTAGCCCGCCTTCATCCAGACGGTCCACCAACAGCTCTTTGCCGCGCTTCCAGGTGGTCATCAGGATAAACAGCACAATCCCCGCAAGAACAGGGAAGGCACCACCCTGGAGGACCTTCGGCACGTTGGCGGCAAAGAACAGCCCGTCTACCAGCAGGAAACCGACCAATACAGGGATTGCCAGGACCGGTGGCCATTTCCACAGCAGCAGCATCACCGCCGACACCAGAATGCTAGTGATCAACATGGTGCCGGTCACCGCCACACCGTACGCCGATGCCAACGCGGTAGACGACTCGAAGCCCAGCACCAGCAGGATCACCCCGACCATCAGCGACCAGTTCACCGCGCCAATATAGATCTGGCCCTGTTCGGCGCTGGACGTGTGCTGGATATGCATACGCGGAATGTAACCCAACTGAATCGCCTGACGGGTCAGGGAGAATGCACCGGAAATCACTGCCTGAGATGCGATCACCGTAGCCAGTGTCGACAGGCCCACCAGCGGAATCAGCGCCCAACTTGGCGCCAGCATATAGAACGGGTTGCGTGCCGCTTCAGGGTTTTCCAGTAACAACGCGCCCTGGCCAAAGTAGTTGAGCACCAATGCCGGCAGCACCAGCGCGAACCAGGCCCGAGCAATCGGCTTGCGGCCGAAGTGGCCCATGTCGGCGTACAAGGCTTCAGCGCCGGTCAGCGCCAGCACCACAGCACCGAGGATCGCCACGCCCATGCCCGGATGGACGATAAAGAAACGCACCCCCCATACCGGGTTCAGCGCATTGAGCACCTCGGGGTGTTGGACGATCCCATGAATGCCCAAGCCGGCCAGCACCAGAAACCACAGCACCATCACCGGCCCAAACAGCTTGCCGATGCGGTCGGTGCCATGTTTCTGGATCAGGAACAGCCCGACCAGTACCACCAGCGACAACGGCACCACCCAACGCTCAATACCGTCAAAGGCCAGCTCCAGGCCTTCTACCGCTGACAGCACCGAGATTGCCGGGGTGATCATGCTGTCGCCGTAAAACAGCGCTGCACCAATCAGGCCGAGAATCACCAGCACCGAACGCAATCGCGGATAAGGTGCCGCTGCCCGCCGGGCCAGCGCCGTCAGGGCCATGATACCGCCCTCGCCCTGGTTGTCGGCCCGCAGGATAAACAATACGTACTTGATCGAAACGACCCAGATCAGCGACCAGAAAATCAGCGCCAGAATCCCGAAGACACCGTCATGATTAACCTGAACCCCGTACGCCCCGGAAAACACCTCTTTAAGGGTGTAGAGCGGGCTGGTGCCGATATCCCCGTAGACCACCCCGACTGCCGCCACCAGCATACCGATCGGCTTTGCGTTGGATTGCTCGGCACCTGCTGCCTGACTACTTGCCTGACCCATCAATCACTCCTGCCCTTGACCTAAGGCCTTTTATAAACAGCGCGCCTATGTACGGGCACCTAAGCTGTCCACAGAATGCGCTGTTTTACTTCTAGTTACAGACGATTTGTTGACCACCCAGATTCATCCAAGTGCAACGGCGCGAAGCATAGCGCAGCACTCGTCGCATTTCCCTGCATAAAGCTGGTCAAGTGCGTTGCCCGTCGCTAGAATTGCGCACTTTTTGATCAGAGGCGCATCAAGCGCCCGTCCGCCGCCTTGTCGTGCACGACTGGCAGCGTCATTCAATACCGAGGTTAGACATGTCCACCACCATCGCAAAGGCCAACCCCAAGGTTGGCTTTGTATCCCTGGGTTGCCCAAAGGCCCTGGTCGACTCCGAGCGCATTCTCACGCAACTGCGCATGGAAGGTTATGACATCGTGTCCACCTACCAGGACGCCGACGTGGTGGTGGTCAACACCTGCGGCTTTATCGACTCGGCCAAGGCTGAGTCTTTGGAAGTGATCGGTGAAGCCATCAAGGAAAACGGCAAGGTCATCGTCACCGGCTGCATGGGCGTGGAAGAAGGCAACATTCGCAACATACACCCCAGCGTGTTGGCCGTAACCGGCCCGCAGCAGTACGAGCAAGTGGTCAACGCCGTGCACCAAGTAGTGCCGCCGCGCCAGGATCACAACCCGTTGATCGACCTGGTACCGCCTCAAGGCATCAAGCTGACCCCGCGCCACTACGCATACCTGAAGATTTCCGAAGGCTGCAACCACAGCTGCAGCTTCTGCATCATCCCGTCGATGCGCGGCAAGCTGGTCAGCCGCCCAGTGGGCGACGTGTTGGACGAGGCCCAGCGTCTGGTCAAGTCTGGCGTCAAAGAGTTGCTGGTGATCTCCCAGGACACTAGCGCCTACGGCGTCGACGTCAAGTATCGCACCGGTTTCTGGAACGGCGCGCCGGTGAAAACCCGCATGACCGAACTGTGTGAAGCCTTGAGCAGCCTAGGCGTGTGGGTGCGCCTGCATTACGTCTACCCGTACCCACACGTTGACGAACTGATCCCGCTGATGGCCGCCGGCAAGATCCTGCCGTACCTGGACATCCCGTTCCAGCACGCCAGCCCGAAAATCCTCAAGGCCATGAAACGCCCGGCCTTCGAAGACAAGACCCTGGCGCGGATCAAGAACTGGCGCGTAATCTGCCCGGAACTGATCATTCGCTCCACCTTCATCGTCGGCTTCCCCGGCGAGACCGAAGAAGACTTCCAGTACCTGTTGAACTGGCTGACCGAAGCCCAACTGGACCGCGTTGGTTGCTTCCAGTACTCGCCGGTGGAAGGCGCCCCGGCCAACCTGCTGGACGCGGCGATTGTTCCGGATGAGGTCAAGCAAGACCGTTGGGAGCGTTTCATGGCCCATCAACAGGCCATCAGCTCGGCGCGCCTGCAACTGCGCATTGGCAAGGAAATCGAAGTGCTGATCGACGAAGTCGACGAACAAGGCGCAGTCGGCCGCTGCTTCTTCGATGCCCCGGAAATCGACGGTAACGTATTTATCAATGATGCCAGCGGCCTCAAGCCCGGTGACAAGGTCTGGTGCACGGTCACCGATGCCGACGAGTACGACTTGTGGGCTGAAAAGCGCGGCTAATTTTGCAAGCATGGTGTGAAAAATTGAAAAGCCCTGCTCTTTGACAAGATGCGGGGCTTTTTTAGGTCTATCGTATTGCCATCAGTGCCAATCATTGGCAAGGGGCTGCGGGCATGCGTCAGCATTCGGTTATCCATACACCTAAATCCAGCGATTATCAGGAGTTGACCCGCATCTGGGAGGCATCGGTGCGCGCTACCCATGACTTTCTGCCGGACAGTTACATCGAGCTGCTGAAAAACCTGGTGCTGACCCGCTACCTGGATGCAGTGATGCTGATCTGCACCAAGGACTCGCGCCAGCGCATCACCGGTTTCGCCGGAGTGGCGGTGGGCAAGGTCGAGATGCTGTTCATTGATCCGCAACACCGCGGGCAAGGCCTGGGCCGACAGTTGCTGCGCTATGCCATTGAGTCAATGAATGCCGAGGAACTGGACGTCAACGAACAGAACCCGCAAGCCCTGGGTTTCTACTTCAAACAGGGTTTCGAAGTGATCGGACGTACGGAGCATGACGGTATGGGGCAACCTTATCCGTTGTTGCACATGCGTTTGCGCCAGGATCAGCAACAGGCCCGCCGAGGCTAAATGAAATGGAGCCGGGATTAACCGGCGCCACACAGGTACAATAGCTGCCCCCTTTTGCTACGGCCCATGTCATGACTGACCCCACACGCCTCTCCAAACGCCTCATCGAACTGGTCGGCTGCTCCCGTCGGGAGGCTGAGCTGTTTATCGAAGGCGGCTGGGTCTCGGTGGATGGCGAAGTGATCGACGAGCCGCAGTTCAAAGTCACGACGCAAAAGATCGAGCTTGATCCAGAAGCCAAGGCCACGGCCCCTGAACCGGTGACGATCCTGCTGCATGCACCGACGGGTGTAGATGCCGAAAGCGCGATGCAGACCATCAGCGCCGAGACCCTCTCCGAAGAACACCGCTACGGTAAACGGCCGCTCAAGGGGCACTTTCTGCGCCTGAGCGCCAGTTCCGACCTGCAAGCCAATGCCAGCGGCCTGCTGGTGTTTACCCAGGACTGGAAAATCCTGCGCAAACTGACGGCCGATGCCAACAAGATCGAACAGGAATACGTGGTGGAAGTGTCCGGCGACATGGTTGCCCATGGCCTGAACCGCCTAAACCATGGCATGACTTACAAAGGCAAGGAGTTGCCAGCGGTGAAAGCCAGTTGGCAGAACGAGAACCGCCTGCGCTTTGCGTTGAAAAATCCGCAACCGGGTGTGATTGCCTTGTTCTGCGAAGCCGTTGGCCTGAAGGTCGTCGCCATTCGACGCATCCGCATTGGCGGAGTCTCCATCGGCAAGGTGCCGGTGGGCCAATGGCGCTATCTGTCCGGCAAAGAGAAGTTTTAACCCCTCTCTTTTTTGCCTCCGAACCTCTCGACACCGCCTTCCTGGGCGGTGTTCACAGTTGAATGACCAGGATTGCCCACATGATTCACAACGACGTACTGCGCAGCGTGCGCTACATGCTCGACATCAACGACAACAAAGTTGTCGAGATCATCAAACTCGGCGGCATGGACGTTACCAAGGAAGACCTGCTCACCTACCTCAAAAAGGACGAGGAAGAAGGCTTCGTGTTCTGCCCGGACGAAGTCATGGCCCATTTCCTCGATGGCCTGGTGATCTTCAAGCGTGGCAAGGATGAAAGCCGTCCACCGCAGCCAATCGACCTGCCGATAACCAACAACATTATCCTGAAGAAACTGCGTGTGGCCTTCGAACTGAAGGAAGACGACATGCACGCGATCCTCAAGGCCTCCGAGTTCCCGGTGTCCAAGCCTGAGCTGAGCGCGCTGTTTCGCAAGTTCGGCCACACCAACTACCGCACCTGTGGCGATCAGTTACTGCGCAACTTCCTCAAGGGCCTGACGCTGCGCGTGCGCACCTGATTGATGGGCTTGCGGCGGCCTTCGGGCCCCGCAGGCAGGCATGACCCTCCATTCCGTTAAAAAATAGTGGCTCCGCTTCCAGCGGCTGGCGACTAGGGTGAGTCCTCTCCCCTTTCGCTCAGGATCGCCCATGCACCCTTACTTCTCCCTGCAAGGCCGCACCGCCCTGGTGACCGGCGGCACCCGTGGTATCGGCAAGATGATCGCCAAGGCCTTTGTCGATGCCGGCGCCATTGTCTACGTCTGCGCCCGTGACGCCGAGGCCTGCGAGCAAACCGCAATCGAGTTGAGTACTTTTGGTGAGTGCCATGGTTTGGCCGCCAACCTGGCCCATGAAGAAGGTGTCGAACGATTGGCAGCGCACCTGGGCGAGCGAATCGGCCAGTTGGATATTCTGGTCAATAACGCCGGCACCACCTGGGGCGCACCGCTGGAAAGCTACCCGGTAAAGGGTTGGGAAAAGGTAATGCAATTGAACGTGACTTCGGTGTTCAACTGCATCCAGCAATTGCTGCCACTGCTGCGCAAGGCGGGGTCGGCGGCCAACCCGGCGCGGATCATCAATATCGGCTCGGTCGCCGGGATCTCCTCGTTTGGCGAGCAGGCATATGCCTATGGGCCAAGTAAGGCTGCCCTACACCAGCTGTCGCGGATTCTGGCGCGGGAGTTGGTGAGCCAGCACATCAACGTCAATGTGATCGCCCCAGGGCGTTTTCCGAGCAAGATGACTCAGCATATCGGCAACGATGAGCAGGCCCTGGCTGAAGACACGGCGCTGATCCCAATGAAGCGCTGGGGCCGTGAGGAAGAGATGGCGGCGCTGGCGATCAGTCTGGCGAGCACGGCCGGTGCCTATATGACCGGCAATATTATTCCGCTGGATGGCGGGTTCAGTCTCTGAAGCCGGCGGCTCGGGTTATCATGCCCGCCTCACCCCGCTTCGACCCCAGACCATGACCTACAGTGTTTCGCCCGTCGGCTTCGTCCGTTCCTGCTTTAAGGAGAAGTTCGCCATTCCCCGCCAACCGCAACTGGCCCCCGCCGCCCGTGGCGTTCTGGAGCTGGTGGCGCCGTTCGATCAGGGGCAAGCGGTACAAGGCCTGGAGCAGGTCAGTCATGTGTGGTTGCTGTTCCTGTTCCACCAGGCGCTGGAAGACAAACCCCGGCTGAAAGTCCGCCCGCCGCGCCTGGGCGGCAACAAGTCCATGGGGGTATTTGCTACCCGCGCTACCCATCGGCCCAACGGTATTGGGCAATCGGTGGTCAAACTGGACAAGGTGGAAGCCAATCGCCTGTGGATATCCGGCATCGACCTGCTGGATGGTACGCCGGTTCTCGACATCAAGCCTTATGTGCCCTACGCCGACATTATCGATACAGCGACCAATAGCATCGCCAGCGCTGCGCCGCAGCTGATTCCCGTGCAATGGCTGAAGTCTGCCCTGCAACAGGCACACGACCATGCTCAGCGCCTTGACGAGCCATTGGTGGCGTTGATTGAACAGTGTCTGGCGCAAGACCCACGGCCGGCGTACCAGGTTCCCACGTCAGAGCGGGAGTATGGCGCGCAGTTCTGGGATGTGGATGTGCGTTGGCACTATCCAGAGGCTGGGATGATTTGTGTGTTGGAAGTGGTCGCGGCCGAGTAAACCCCGGAAACGAAAAAGCCCGCGTTGCCTGGGAAGGCAACGCGGGCTTTTTCATGTACGACTCTCGCGCCTACAAGTGACCCGAAGTCACTTCTCGACGAATGCACGCTCGATCAAGTAGTCACCCGGATCACGCATCCGTGGCGAAACTTTCAGGCCGAAGCTGTTCAATACTTCGCTGGTCTCATCAAGCATGCTCGGGCTACCGCACAGCATGGCGCGGTCGTCCTGGGGGTTGATCGGAGGCAGGCCAATGTCTCTGAACAGCTTGCCGCTGCGCATCAGGTCGGTCAGGCGGCCTTCGTTCTCGAACGGCTCGCGAGTCACGGTTGGGTAGTAGATCAACTTGTCACGCAGAGCCTCGCCGAAGAATTCGTTCTGCGGCAGGTGCTCGGTGATGAATTCACGGTAAGCGACTTCGTTGACGTAACGTACGCCGTGGCACAGGATCACTTTTTCAAAGCGCTCGTAGGTTTCCGGGTCCTGGATCACGCTCATGAACGGTGCCAGGCCGGTACCAGTGCTGAGCAGGTACAAATGTTTGCCCGGCTTCAAATCGTCCAGCACCAGGGTGCCAGTCGGTTTTTTGCTGACGATGATCTCGTCGCCTTCCTTCAAATGCTGCAATTGGGAAGTCAGCGGGCCATCCGGGACCTTGATGCTGAAGAACTCCAGATGCTCTTCCCAGTTCGGGCTGGCAATGGAGTAAGCGCGCATGAGCGGGCGGCCGTTGGGTTGTTGCAGGCCGATCATCACGAACTGACCGTTCTCGAAGCGCAGGCCCGGATCACGGGTGCACTTGAAGCTGAACAGAGTGTCGTTCCAGTGATGAACACTGAGGACACGCTCGTGGTTCATGTTGCTCATGTACGGGGGACTCCTGGAAATTTGTCTGCACCAATAGATGCGCAATTGCACAGCATTCTAATGGCGGTGACAATATCTGTTAACTGGATTATTAAGATAAGGGTTATCGGTTATATAGATATGCGATTTACTCTACGTCAACTGCAAGTCTTCGTCGCCGTCGCCCAGCAGGAAAGCGTCTCGCGCGCTGCTGGCCTTCTGGCCTTATCCCAATCCGCCGCCAGCACCTCAATCACCGAGCTGGAGCGTCAATCCAGCTGCCAATTGTTCGATCGCGCCGGCAAACGCCTGAGCCTCAATGCCCTCGGGCACCAGCTTCTGCCTCAGGCCGTGGCCCTTCTGGACCAGGCCAAGGAGATCGAAGACCTGCTCAACGGCAAGTCCGGCGTTGGCTCCCTGGCTGTCGGCGCCACGCTGACCATCGGCAATTATCTCGCCACGCTGCTGATCGGTAGCTTCATGCAGCAGCACCCCGAGAGTCAGGTGAAGCTGCATGTGCAGAACACTGCACATATTGTGCATCAGGTTGCGCATTACGAAATTGATCTGGGTCTAATCGAAGGTGATTGCAGCCACCCGGACATCGAGGTGCAAACCTGGGTCGAAGACGAACTAGTGGTGTTCTGCGCCCCACAGCATCACTTGGCCCTGCGCGGCCAGGCGAGCATGAAAGAGTTGACTCAGGAGGCCTGGATCCTGCGCGAACAAGGCTCCGGTACCCGCCTGACCTTCGACCAGGCCATGCGTCATCACCGCAGCGCCTTGAATATTCGCCTGGAACTGGAACACACCGAGGCCATAAAGCGCGCAGTGGAGTCGGGACTGGGGATTGGCTGCATTTCCCGGCTGGCGCTGCGCGATGCATTTCGCCGCGGAAGCCTGGTACCAGTGGAAACCCCGGACCTGGACCTGGCGCGGCAGTTCTACTTCATCTGGCACAAGCAGAAGTACCAGACCTCAGCAATGCGTGAGTTTCTGGAACTGTGCCGCGCCTTCACCGCCGGGATTCAGCGCAGCGACGAGATCGTGCTGCCGAGTATTGCCTGACTTTTGTCAGATCAGAATCACGGCCCACACGGCCGTGATCATGGTCAACGCCACGAACTGCGCCGCGCTGCCCATGTCCTTGGCGTTCTTCGACAAGGGGTGGCGATCCAGGGAAATCCGATCAATCGCCGCCTCTACTGCCGAGTTGAGCAATTCGACGATCAGCGCCAACAGGCAGACCGCAATTAGCAGCGCACGCTCTACACGACTGACATTCAGAAAGAAACTCAACGGAATCAGGATGACGTTGAGCAGCACCAACTGACGAAACGCCGCCTCGCCGGTGAACGCCGCACGCAGGCCATCGAACGAGTAACCGCTGGCGTTAAGGATACGTTTTAGACCGGTTTGACCTTTGAAAGGCGACATAGAGTAGGCAACTGAACAAAAAGGAGTGGGGAAGCTAGAGCACGCAAAGTCAAAAAAACGTGAACGGATCAAGCCTCAATCTTTCGAAATTGACTCAAGTTGTTGCAAGAGTAAAGCCGCCTGGGTCCGCGTACGCACCCCAAGCTTGCGGAAAATAGCCGTCACATGAGCCTTGATGGTCGCTTCGGACACGCTCAGCTCATAGGCAATCTGCTTGTTCAACAGGCCTTCACAGACCATGGTCAGCACCCGAAACTGCTGGGGCGTCAGGCTGGCCAGGCCATCGCGAGCGGCCTTGGCTGCATCGGAAATATTGACCTCTTCGAATGCCTGCGGCGGCCACGAGACATTACCGTCCAGCACGCTGCGTACAGCTTTCTGAATGTCTTCCATGGAGCTGGATTTGGGAATGAAACCGCTGGCACCAAATTCCTTGGAACGCACCACCACTGCCGCCTCTTCCTGGGCCGAGACCATCACCACGGGAATCTGCGGGTATTGCCCTCTCAAGAGCACAAGCCCTGAAAAACCATACGCACCGGGCATGTTCAGGTCCAGCAGCACCAGGTCCCAATCAGACTTTTCGCTGAGGCGGGTTTCCAGTTCAGCAATGCTGGCGACCTCGACCAATCGCACATCGGGCCCCAGGCCCAGCGTGACGGCTTGGTGCAACGCGCTGCGAAAGAGAGGGTGGTCATCGGCAATCAGGATTTCGTATGTGGCCATTTTTTAAATGATCCTGTTTTTTATGGGAACACCGATGGGTTCAGTGCTCGCCAACGCAACACAAGGTGACCGCCAGGCAGCGGTCACCACAGAGCGCGTTCAACGTCAAAAACGCAAAAAAGCGACGTCTCAAATCCACGGCGGCGCCCTAATCGGCGCCAAGCATGCCCAGCGTAGCCTGGGTGGTCAAGCACTACGCCTGAGGGCACTTTAACGGGCGCGCCATTCACAGTGCCATCATGCAAATGTCGTCTGGCCATGACGGCTATAGATAAGGTGTCAAGCGAGTATGGACGATGTCTGTCGGGTCCAGTGCCAATTGATACTTGGCCGCCAGATAGTGGGTACTAAAAACATCCAGGTAGGCGTCCAGTACTTCGCCGGCCAACTGATCGTCGGCCAGTTCCAGACACAAGGCGGCCACCTCGGCTGTACAGAAATGGTCATCCCGCTTGGAGCGACGCAGCTTGTAGCGCGACAGTTGCTCAGGCTCCAGGCTCAGTACCGGCAAGTGTTCAAGGTAAGGGCTCTTGCGAAACATCTTGCGGGCTTCACTCCACGTGCCATCCAACAGAATGAAAAGCGGGCGCTTGCCTTGCTCCAGCTTGACCTGGTTAACCACACGCTCCGGGGCGACAAATTCGCCAGGGAAAACGATGTAAGGCTGCCACTGCGGATCAGCCAACAAACTCAGCAACTGCGGCTCAACTTCGGTGCGCGACCAGGGAAATGCGCTGGTGTCGTCAATCACATCGGCAATCAGCCAGCCAGTATTGCTGGGTTTGAGCGGCTCCACATCATGCATCAGCAGGCACATGGCGGATTTGGCGTTCACTTTCGGGCGCCAGGCGCACAGGCAATATTCTGGAATCACCCTGCAGCCGGGACACCGCTCGGCACGTGAACCCCGGGCGACAAACGGTTTGATGGCGCGAGCCAGGCGCTGGGCGCGCAAGCGGGAGACGGCATGACTCATCGGGTGCGGCGCCGTAAACATGAAAAAATCGACACGAATAGAACTCAGGAAGGCGAAAGTCGCCGCAGTTTACCAGAGCCTTGCCCGTTCAATACGCCTGGCCGTGGCCCCAAGGCGCCCCTATAATCGCGCGCCACTGAACGCATAGCGCAGTGGCTGGTCATAGCACCAGTAACCGAATCAGGAGAGTTTGATGCTGCGTCTTATGTCGCGTTTTGTTGCCCCGTCCATCGCCCTCGCGCTGGTTTTGCCTGTAGGCGCCCAAGCTGCGTCCTTGCTGGAGGCTCAACTGAACAAGAAGCTACAAAGCGTCGCGGCGGAAAGTAACAAAGACCTGCCAAGGGAGATTGATGAGAAAACCCTGGAAGTGGCCTACACCGTAGAAGGGCTACAACTGATTGATCATCTCAGCGTAATGCCTGACCGTGCTGAGCAAATGCGCGCCAACCCCAAGGCAGTGTATTTCCAGCTGGGCCAAAGCGTGTGCTTGAACAAGGGTTATCGCGAGCTGATGGCCAAGGGCGCCGTGATGCGCTACGAAATTACCGAGAACAAGTCCAATCGCCCGGTGGCTTCGGTGAAGTTCCAAGAGGCTGACTGCCCGGCACCGGCCGCTGCAAAGAAGAAAAAGTAAGACGCTCTACTGTCGCGCGCGGCTGATCAGCGGCGCGCAATACACCCTCCTGTAATGCCCCCCGTTTCCCTGACCAATACCCAATAAGCTATTGCCAGCCAAGACTTTATGGGCTCATGATCAAATCAGACTGATGACCTGCACCGTCCGGTTTACACTCCACCCTGTAGCATTTCCAGGGCAAAAGAGGGTTGCCCTCGCATGACTTGCAGTGCAAAGGTTTTTAATCACAGGGAATATACAGAGCCGGTTTCGCCCACCTCCGCTACCAGAGGCCCGACGAACCCCGTGTAGTGCCCGGCAACGCCGCCGAGGCAGGCAGCGACACATGCAAGTGTCGTGGCGCCAACGAATTTCTCGTAGGCACCCAGGGTTCTGTGAAGAAGGATAAGTTGAATGCCTTACGAACCGAATGACCTTCTGATCCGCCATTTTCAAGACAACGGGACCGACCTCACGCAGCAGGTCGAAGCGCAACTCAACCTGATTGCCCCCAGCAGCCCGAACATTCCTCTTTATCGCGACATGATCCTTACCGTGCTGCGCATGGCGCAGGATGACCGCAACCGCTGGAATGCCAAGATTACCTTGAAGGCAATCCGCGAACTGGACCACGCCTTTCGGGTGTTGGAACAGTTCAAGGGCCGGCGCAAGGTCACTGTGTTCGGCTCGGCGCGCACACCTGTGGAAAGCCCGCTCTATGCATTGGCTCGCGAAGTTGGCGCGGCCCTCGCACGCTCAGACCTGATGGTCATCACCGGCGGCGGTGGCGGCATCATGGCCGCCGCCCACGAAGGCGCCGGCCTGGAGCACAGCCTGGGATTCAATATCACCCTGCCCTTCGAACAGCATGCCAACCCGACCATTGATGGCACGGAAAACCTGCTGTCCTTCCACTTCTTCTTTACCCGCAAGCTGTTCTTCGTCAAGGAGGCCGATGGGTTGGTGCTGTGCCCAGGTGGTTTCGGCACCCTTGATGAAGCACTGGAAGTCTTGACCCTGATCCAGACCGGCAAGAGCCCGCTGGTTCCCGTGGTGCTGCTGGATGCACCGGGTGGCGGTTTCTGGCAAGGCGCCCTGGACTTTATCCGCAGCCAGTTGGAAGCCAATCGCTATATCTTGCCCACCGATCTCAAACTGGTTCGCCTGGTGTACAGCGCCGAGGAGGCGGTAAATGAAATCAACCAGTTCTACGCCAACTTCCACTCCACCCGCTGGCTGAAGCGTCAGTTTGTGATCCGAATGAATCATCCCCTGAGTGATCGCGCATTAGCGCATATCCAAGAAGCCTTTGCGGACCTGCGACTCAGTGATGACTTCCATCAGCACGCCTACGCGGGCGAGGAACACGATGAATCGCACTTCAGCCACCTGACGCGATTGGCATTCAATTTTAATGGCCGCTACCAGGGTCGACTGCGGGAGTTGGTGGACTACATCAACTTACCGGAGAACTGGGCCGAGGCTCAGGGGAAGACGCAACAACGGGTACAAGAGCCCGCGTAAAATCAGAAGCAAAAAATGGCCCGCTATTTTCATAGCGAGCCATTTTTATATGCATCTATCAACACTCAGTCGTCCATCTCCCGACCACTCAATAGGCGGCTGATCATCTCCATCGAAAATCCACGATAACTCAGAAAACGTCCCTGTTTCGCACGCTCGCGGACATCAATCGGCAGATGTCCGGCAAACTTGCGCCGCCAAGTGTCTTCCAGTTGTGCCTGCCAACTGATACCGCACTCACGCAAGGCGAGATCGATATCAGCACGTTGCAGGCCACGCTGGCTCAGCTCCTCGCGAATCCGCGCAGGGCCGTAACCAGAACGGGCTCGATAGGAAACAAAACTCTCAAGATAACGGGCTTCCGAAAGCAGTCCCTCTTCCGTCAAACGGTCAAGAGCTGTGTCGATCATCTCGGGAGAAGCGCCGCGCTGACGCAGTTTACGCGTCAGCTCGACTCGACCGTGCTCACGTCGCGCGAGCAGGTCCATTGCAGTGCGCCGAACGGCGACAAGTGTATCCAGTACGACGGTCATCGTTTAGCTCAGATGTCAGCGTCGGCCAGGTCGTCAGCGGTTTCTCTGGTCGAGTTTGCTTTGACATCGGCTGGCGGAGTCAGCAGCTTGTCGCGGATCTGCTTCTCAAGAGTCGCAGCGATATCCGGGTTGTCTGCCAGGAACTTGGCCGAGTTGGCCTTACCCTGACCGATCTTGCTACCGTTGTAGGCATACCATGCACCGGATTTTTCAACGAAGCCGTGCAGCACGCCCAGGTCGATCATTTCGCCGTTCAGGTAGATACCCTTGCCGTAGAGAATCTGGAACTCGGCCTGACGGAACGGCGGAGCCACCTTGTTCTTCACGACTTTGACGCGGGTCTCACTACCGACCACTTCGTCGCCGTCCTTCACCGCGCCAGTACGGCGGATGTCTAGACGGACCGAAGCGTAGAACTTCAGTGCGTTACCACCGGTGGTGGTTTCCGGGCTGCCGAACATCACGCCGATCTTCATCCGAATCTGGTTGATAAAGATCACCAGGCAGTTGGCGTTCTTGATGTTACCGGTGATTTTACGCAGGGCCTGGGACATCAGACGGGCTTGCAGGCCGACGTGCATGTCGCCCATTTCGCCTTCGATCTCAGCTTTTGGTACCAGGGCCGCCACGGAGTCGATAACGATCACGTCGACAGCATTGGAACGCACCAGCATGTCGGTGATTTCCAGGGCCTGCTCACCGGTATCCGGTTGAGATACCAACAGGTCGTCAACGTTGACGCCCAGTTTTCCAGCGTATTCAGGGTCCAGGGCGTGCTCGGCATCGACGAACGCGCAGGTGGCGCCCATCTTTTGCGCCTGGGCAATCACCGACAGCGTCAGAGTGGTTTTACCGGAAGATTCAGGACCGTAGATTTCAACGATACGGCCTTTTGGCAGGCCGCCAATGCCGAGCGCAATGTCCAGACCTAGAGAGCCAGTGGAAATAGCCGGGATCGCCTGACGGTCATGATCGCCCATACGCATTACGGCACCCTTGCCGAATTGACGTTCGATCTGACCCAGGGCCGCAGCCAAGGCTTTCTTCTTGTTGTCGTCCATTAAAGTCCTCACGTAATCAATAAGGCCTGGCGGCCAACACCTGTATAAGTAGACAGTATTGTTCCACAAAGATCCGGGATCGCCTACCCCTGATTTTCTATTTCTACTGCAGCTCGTCGCAACAACCCCTCTAAAGCGGCCTTTACCGTTTGTCGGCGAACCTCATCGCGGTTGCCAGGAAAATGCTGGCACTCGGCCGTGACGTCCTCGCCAACACCCCAGGCCAGCCATACGGTGCCCACCGGTTTGTCCAGCGAACCGCCATCGGGCCCCGCCACGCCGCTGACGGCTACAGCAAAACGCGACAGGCTTTTCTCCTGGGCGCCCTTGACCATGGCCTCAACCACTTCACGGCTGACGGCGCCGACTTTGGGGAACAGTGCTTGCGGCACATTCAGCTGGCGGTTTTTTTGTCGATTGGAGTAGGTGACATACCCCGCTTCGAACCAGGCCGAGCTTCCTGGAATACGCGTGATCGCTTCGGCAATACCGCCGCCGGTGCAGGACTCGGCAGTGGTGACATAGGCATTGAGCACCTGCAAACATCGGCCCAGTTCAGCGGCAAGTTGGGTAATTTCCTTCACGATCGTCTCCAGGAGCGGGCGGGCGAATGCCTACCCTACAGGAGCGTATCGCCCATGCAAGATGCAGACTGGAACAAGATGCTAACGAACGATGGTCCGCCCATAAGCCTGGCAGGCCCGCAGTGCAATCAGTCCGTTATCGCCGGCAGCGGTGCTGCTGATAACTCGTTGAGCATGCGCCGGGGCAAGTCGGGCCGCGGGGCTCCATGAACCACCCCGCCGGGGATGGTGGTGGTAGGCACTGAGCAGCGAACAGTAGTTGTGAAGGTTTTTCGATACGTGTCATCAAGTAGCTTCTTGCAACGATCACTGCTGGTCCGGATGGCGGTTGGGTGGCTCATTCACCCCGATCCGCTTGGCCGCCCAACGCTCATAAAGCCCGATAGCCACGTCCGCACCGGCCATGGCCGTCAGGCAACCAATGGCACCAGCGGTCCAGATCGACATGCCGGCGGCGTACAACAACATCAATGCCGAAACCCCGCAGACCATGCAGGCCCCGGAGCGCAGGGCCAGGCGTCGGACCAGTGCCCAACCGCGGGCGCCTTCTTTATCGGCGCGCCACATTTCTCCGGAAACGCCGCCTATTACCGCCAATACAACGACCAGCCAGATAGGCATTTCCGCTAACACTTGCTGCTCGCTTGTCATGTCACGCCTCCTGGAATGAGTGATACCAGCAGGTCGCCGGTTGTTTGATAAATCGGTGTGCATATGTAGGTAGGCATTACTGAAAAGCCCGGTTACCCGGGCTTTTCAGTAATGCGGTCCTTGGGCGCTACTGGCGCGGTACGGATCTTTCCTGAATGTTTTTCCGACCACGATCCCTGTCTGCCGGATAACTGCTTTTGGTGCTTTACGCTGCACACCCGGGTCAGTTGCCAACCCTCTGAACCGTTAAGGCCGATTCATCGCTGCCTGTTGTAAAACCGTGAAACTAAAGAGCGTCGGCTTCCTTGCCGGTGTTGCCTGGCATCCGTGCCACCGCTCGGTGGCGTCCATGCCGGTATTACGTGCTTTCCCTGTCTTCCTTGGCGGCTTCCTTGCCACCTCCACCAAGCCTTGTTGGCTGGCTTGAGACAAAGAATATGCATGTATGCATATACAGTCAGTGCACAAATGCATTTATTTCCAAAATTTAATGCGCAGATGTATTAAGGCCCGCAAGCAAGGGGATTGGCAGTTTTGCGCAGGTGAAAAAAACCCGCTCGGTGGCGGGTTTTGTCTTACAGAAGAGGGTTAACGAGCGTACATGCCCCACCAGAAAACGTGGCCGAGGATGCTGATCTGTTCTTCCTGGATTTCCTGGAAGCTGTAGTCCTCGTCCGGATGCTCGTCGCGATTGAAGCTGCGCAGGCGAATCCCCGAAGGCAAGCGATAGAGCTGTTTGACCCGCAATTGACCGTTGTGATTGATGGCATACAAGTCACCATCAACGATGTCACCAATCCCGCACTTGCCGGCATTGACCCCCACCGTCGCGCCGTCTCGCAACACCGGCAGCATGCTGTTGCCGCGTACCGTCACGCATTTAGCCTGGTCGAACTGCACACCATTGTGGCGCAGGCTGCGTTTGCCAAAACGCAGGCTGGCCTTCTCGCTTTCCTCGATGACGAATCTTCCTGATCCAGCAGCCAATTCAACCTCGCGCAGAAAGGGGATCGACACCTCGTCATCGTTGATGGGGGTATCGTCGTCCCACAGGCTTATGTCCTTGAGTTCCGAATGCATCGGGTCACGCTCGTCTCCCCGCGCAGGCGCCAACGTTGCGCGCCCGCGCAGTTGGTCAGTGCTGACGCGAAAGTACTCGGCGATGCGGGAGATGTGCTTGTCCGACGGGTCAACGATCTTGCCGCTGAGAATCCGTGACAGTGTGGATTGAGGCACGCCAGTACGCCGGTGAAGCTCCGTGGGGGAGATCCCGTCGCGATCCAGCAGCTCTCTTAAGACAATGGAAACGTTGCGTTTTTGCATAAAGCGGATACTGAAGGTAGTTTTGGTGGATGGCAAATGCTATCTAGCATATTTAATGCATAAAAAATGCATTTATACCTGGCCGCTTGTGAACTGCAGACCCCTGACCTTGCGTGTTAACCTTGCGCCCATCGCAAAAAATGCTGGGCCAAGCGCCCCCTTTGCCCCATCACTTTCAACGAACTCGCTAAGTATCCGATGAGTAAAAACACTTCCGACCTGTCCTCCCACACCCCAATGATGCAGCAGTATGGGCTGGAGAAGTGCATAGGCCACGTACTGCGCGGCTTTCAGCGATCCGCTGTCTAAAACTCTACCGTCATTTGGCTGGGTTTTTGGCCAATGAATGCGCGGTAGGCCAAGGTAGTATTAGACAACAAAATCCCCCTCCCCCGGCGTCCTGCCGACTGAACACAATCCCTACTGACACGCCTCTCTCACATGCTTCTGCAACACCCTCAAGGCTGCTTGATCAGCGATGATCCCGGCCCTGATATCGAAAACAGTTCGTCCAGCAATTGAAGTGAGTTCGACGGTTCCTGCATTGCCCAGGCTGGCGGTGCTGGTGGAGCTGGGCACGTCGCCGCTATCGGCACGACAACTGCCCGCGATGCGCAGCCGGCGAGCAGAGTCGTCAGCAGCACGGCGCAGCCTTTCATTTTCAGCGAGATCATTCGTTTTCTCCTTGGTTGCCCTGGCATCGAGGTCGGCGCGGGCTTGCTCGGCGGCCTTCTGCTTTTCCAGTGCCTGAGTGGTTTGGGCGTTTGCCGCATTGCTGATGGTTGTCATATCGGACTGGTGCGCCAGGGCCTGGTCACTCAGCTGCTTTCCGTAGCGCCAGGCATCCACTCTCCATGTGGAAAAACAAGCAATGGCCATCGCCAGCAGAACCACGACCAGCTTCTGCATTGGCGTCATCACGGCACATCCTTGAAGAACACATGGTGACCCAGGCGCAGTGTCTCCTTGGCCTTAGCCGCCCAGGCAGGGGCCTTGGGCATCGTGGTTGCGTAGTAGTGCGTGGCACCCCCGGTAGGGTCAGGCACTGTACCGGCGATCACCTGGTCAGCCGCGCGCTGAGCCTGGGCAAACTGTGCGGCAGGGATCGCCTTGGCGCCGCTGAGGTAGGCGTAGTTCGGGTCGTTCTGGTTCCAGCAGCTGAACTGCCAGGGCTTCAGGCACACACCAGCATAGCCTTCGCCCCACCAGGACTTGGCCTTGCCATCAAACACACGGTTGCGGATGGCCCAGGCGACGGCGATCTGGCCGAGTAGGCCCTCACCCCTTGCCTCGCCCCACAGCGTGCGCGCCAGGATGTCCCGGTCTTTTTCGGATTCAGTCATGCTTTTCTCCAGGCAAAAATAAACCCGCTCATGGCGGGTGTAGGTGTTCGGGAAGAGCTCAGGATGCGGGCGGCGGGGCCAGTTGGCTGATAGTTACCCGTGCGGCGGTGCGCGCTACCTTGATATCCGAGGGGATGGGCGTCTCGTCTTCCAGTAGAGCAAAGGCGTACCAGTCGGTTTCCCTCAAGTATGCGCGGGCCTGGCCCAAGTTAATCTGATCGGTCAGATCCCGGGGCGTTTTGATCTTTTCAAGCTTGCTCCAGTCCACCATTTTCTGGTTCCTCCTGGGTAGGTTCTTCAATTACGGGAAGCTCAACCACCGGGGGTGCAGGCGGGGTAGTGTCCGGGAAGTTGACTAGCCCGGCACTCACATCAAGGATGATTGGCTCGGGCGGGTTGCGGTATTCCTCTGGACTATCCCAATCAACAGGCAGGCGCAGGGTGAGGTGTAGAACCCCGTCTTTACGCTCCACGTACTCGGTCTCGACAAAGAACGGATTGCATACAGCTGAACCGGGCAGACGGTGACCCTCTGGTAACAGGGACAGGTCAATTACTTCACCGTTGAGGGTGAGAATGTCACCGTTGACTGAGGCTTCAAGCGGCCAGTCAGTCAGGAACGGGGATAGTTTAATTTTCATTTCCAATGCCCCAAGACGCAGATTCGCATGTTATTGAGAGTTTGTGCTGTTGGTCCATTGCGGAAAAAGGTTACTAGGTTGGTATCAGTACTCATGACCGCAGTAGTAAACCCAAAGTAGTGGTGAGTTGTGGCGGGCTCCAGAATGTTAATAGTAGCGGATGTAAAGGATGCGTCGGGAAACCCCACTGGTAATGTGAAGTTTATCTCAGACCAAGAGTCTGCCGCTAGAACAGCGGTAGGGGTGGTGACACTACCGTTTACTATCATCAACCCATTCGCAAACTTACTAATGGCAAAGTTACCGACAATAGTGCGAAATAGTAGTCCTCCCATATACTGGGGGTCTAGCGTAGCGTTCCTAGAGTTGTAATGTCGTATCCATCCACGTCCTTGCCCCTCGCCCGCACGGGCTTTAGGGTTTGACCATATATCCCCAGTACGCCAATCCCCCATCATCTGAAAGGAGTATTCGTTAGAGTGCGAGAGGGACATTAACGCCCCATCACTAACCCCAGCGGGGGCTCCAGCTCCTTGGAGAAAATCGAAGGACACTCCGGTGTTACGGTCAACGGGAGTTTCAAGAGAGGATACTGACCGGGCACTTAAGCCTACACCCAGCCCCAAGTACCCGGTCACCATTACCCGGCCTGGTACGTTGTCGTTGGTGGAAGTAACTTTAACCAGCCCCTCTGTCGCAGCATAAAGCTCAGTCGTCATCGCATTGATCTTCATGCTTGCCGTACGCGGCGGATCACCACCAAGGCCCAGCGGTGGAGTACCCAGTATAATTTCTTGTCTTGCCATGCTGTTCTCCAGACGAAAAAAACCGCTCAGGGCGGGGTTAAAAATGTCGAGGGATGCCTTAAGTGCCAGGCAACCGTGCGAAAACTGCGCCCATCGAGCCGATGTCTATCCACGCAGATATAGCGGAAATGCCGTAGACCTGAAGACAGTTCTGCGCGTAGTTAAACCTGACACCTGATGTCATCCAGTTCAAGTGTGACTGCAGCAAGCCTCGGGAAAATGGGTTGATCATGAAGTATTCATCAATAAGCAATGTCGCGGTTAATGCGTTGCGCCAGTAATATGCCTGCGCAGTACCATTAACAATTACCTGGCCCTGATACGACCAACTATGGCTAGCTTTCGTGAACAACACAGGAACAGTGCCGGAGTCATAAATTACAGCACTACTCCCATCCCACATTCTTATTCCATAATCCTCGCTCGTCTTCGCTGCGAATACAGCCGCAAACCACTTTCCTGTAGGCCTATCACTCACATTATTTACGCTGAGTGAAAACCCTGTCCAGTTGCCGGCAGAGCCATTTATTGTAGCGCTGTCATATAAATCATTAGGCCTATCAGGTGAGTTCCTGATGAAAATACAGGGTGGCTCAGCCGTTGTTATCGGCGCCGGGAAATTAACGTAAGCAAATCTTCCCGACGGCGTATAACTCCCGCTATAAATAGCGCAGAGCCTGGGCGTGTCCGAGTCGATTTGAACGTACGAATTATCATTATTAGCGATAAGACCATATGTCAATTTTTATACCTCATCACCAACAGCCGAAACTGTATGGTCGAGCCGATATTATCTGCCTCTCTCGGATTTCTTGATCTAACCGTAACGGAGCCTACTGCGACAGACTGAAAAGGCATTGCGCTGTTGGCGTAATTATTGGCAGCAGGTTGAGTGGGAAGAATCACAGCCACGCAATTAGATGGATTGAAACCCGCAATTGGGACGGTTATGACGCTCCCGGCCGAAAGCTGGTACAGCGCGTTATGCATAACCTGGTAAGTAAAACTATCTGTATCCAGCTGTAGAGCCGCTGCTGGGCTCCATGTTCTTGCGCCATAGATCATTACGAAAGTCTCCCCACCAGGACTCGCCTAACTTCATTGCCGTCGTACACGGCAAGACCATCGTTGTTGAGTAGTGACGACCCGCCGGTACCAGCACTGCGAAGCGTGAATGTGCCTGCCTTCACGTTGATCTCCAGCAGAGGGCGGCCTTTTGAATCCACGGCCTCAGACCGCAACGTCATCCCCAGGATTATTTCCTGAATGAACGCCGTGTTGATCACTGCCTGATTGATGAAGACCTGTCCGCCGCTTACCACAAACGGGGTGATCAGTTGGCCGCTCACCTCATCGACAATGGCGAAGCGTTGAGCGAACGCGATGATCTCCGATGTGTCGCCGTCGGAGCCCAGAGAAAGCCCAGCCATCACCTTCTTGCCGCCGGAAGTGGTTTCGACTTTGAGCGTTTTCATGGCCGTGACCTTGCCGTCGGTCTCGGTCAGGACTCGGTTGGTCTCCTGGATCGCTGCCGTGTTTTGGCCTGAGGTTGCCTGAACAGTTTCAACCTTTTCAGCCAAAGCCTTATCCGCATTGGCCAACGCAGTCGTTTCAGACTTGAAGGCCGCTTCATTGCTGGTAACCTTGGCCCCCATCGTCGTGACCCTTTCAGCCAAGGCCGAGGTGGCTGTTGCAGAGGCCGTGGACACGTCGAGAATGCTCGCGGCGTTCTGCCCTACCTTGGCTTCCAGCCCGTCGGACCTGACGGACTGTGCAAAGTCGCGCTCTGCAATAGCAGACATCAAAGACCAGGCTCCTGCAGATGAAGTGCTGTCGCCCGCGCTGCCCTCCTCTGAACCCGCAGAGTCAGATTTCACCAACGCATAAACCCCGTCCAGCTTCTCAGCGGTAGCCGTGACCTTGCCATCCACTTCCTCGATAGAGGCCTTGTTCTTGCTGATCTCCAGAGCCATGGCCGCGTTGGTTTCGGCGATGGTGCCCAAGTTGAACCAGTAGTTGGCATTTGGCGGTGTGGTGTTGATCGGTACCGCGGTGGTGGCCTGGAACAGTTGCTGCCCTACTCGCACCATGTCGCCCTTGGCGTAGGTCTTTGTGGGCACATACTCCAGAGCGTCGACTACTTCCGAGATCAGGTCTTCCAGCTCCTGCTTGGCCTGTTCCAGACGATCGTTAACCGAGCCAGGACCGTCGCCGGTGATCAGGTCGATCTCTTCGCGCAGGCTTTGGTACAGCGCCCCCTTCCCGATTTTGTCCGCAAAGTACTTGTCGTACTCGGTCTGATCCGAACTCGCCCGGCCATTGACTGCCCCAGGAATGGGGAAGAAAGGCCCAACGTTGCCGGTACGATCCACCAGGCGCGCCCAGAAGAAGAACTGAGCGCCCGCCGAGAGCGACTGCATGCGGTAGTCAGCTTGCGGATACGCCAGGTCGGCCAGCTTGGTCGCCGCCCCCAGATCGTTCGCCGGGCCATACCAAAGCTCGGTGCGCTGGGTATCCTCTGCACCTGGTGGAAAGCCCCACTTGATGCCGATGCCGAACAGCTCGCTGCTGGTGGTCAGGAACGCCACCGCCGGCGGCAGGCCGACCTTCCCTTCAAGATTGGTCAGGTTGGAGCTCTTCCAGATCGACGAGATCTCGAAGGCGCTCACTGACCGAACCCGGGCCACGTAGGCGCCCGAGTAAATGCCAGTGACGTCGACGCTGGTCGAACCGGTGCGCTGCACCTTGATCCAGTTGCCACTGTCCTTACGCCACTCCACGTCATAGGCGACCGCGCCGGTCACAGCGGGCCACGAGATGTTCATGGTGCTGATCGCCAGCCCCTGGTCCACGGAGTAATTCGACGTAATGTCTACGCTCGCCGGCGCCGGTACGACGGTGATCGGCACAACGCTGATTGGGCGTTCTTCCAGGCGCGCGCCGGTGTCGATGTGCGCGAATTTGCTTGGGTCGTACTGCACGGCCGAGATCTCGAACACGCCAGGCTCCGGCCGGGCCACGCTTACCACGCGGTACAGCGGGATCGCCAGATCGTCGGCATCCAATGCCCACACCAGTTCTGGTTCGGGCATAACCGAATAGGCAACGGTCACGGTGACCTGGCGGCCGCTGACCAATTGCACGGTGCGCCCCTCACACTTGCCGTCGGGCAGATTGAGGATCAGCCGGTCGCCGGGCTTGGCCTGGGTATCACGGTCCAGTGTGATGACCTTGCCGTTCACCGCCGAGATACGCCCGCCCACCGGCCGACCGGCCAGGAGTTCGTCGGCGATCGGGATCACGTAGCCAGGCAGCGGGATACGCCCGTCGAGGCCGACCTTGAAGGTAACGGCCCGGTCCTTGGAGTTGGTGAGCAGTGCCCACTTACCGCGGCGCTGCGCCTCGGATTCTCGGGTGCAGCCGATGGCGCTGATTTCCAGCGGGTTGTCGCCGTAGCGGCGCTGAAGCTTGGCATCCGTAACGGCAGTGACGTCGGTGTCGTAGTTGTTCGCCGGGTTGTCGTAGCTGATCAGCGCGCGGCTGTACCGGGTGCGCTCCGACGCACTCGAGTAGGTGAACTTGCCGTCGATCACGTTCGCCCGGGTGTAGGCGAAGTCGAAATCAGTGGCGCGCGGCATGTCCGACAGCGTGAACACCTGGCCCTGGGCCCAGTAGGTCATGCCCCGGTAGATCGCCGAGATGTCGCGTAGCAGCGACCAGGCATCAGCCTTGCTCTGCAGGTTCAGGTTGCAGATAAAGCGCGGCTCCTGGCCGCCCTTCCCGTCCGGCACCAGTTGGTCGCAGTACTGAGAGATCCTGTAGAGCTCCCACTTGTCTACCATCCACGGTTTGATGCGACGGCCCAGGCCGAAGCGGTCGGCCGTGGTGATGTCGTAGGTCATCCAAACAGCGTTGTCAGTCCAAGCCTGTTTGAAGGTGCCGTCCCAGATCCCGGTATACGAGCGCGACACAGGGTCGTAGTTGCTCGGCACCTGCATCTTCTTCAGCTTAGTCTCGACAGTCACGGCCGGAATGCTGCGGAACTGCTCGGCCGAAAATTCGATGTAGAGCAGCGCGGTGTTCGGATAGCGGATCTTGGCGTCAATCACCTCAGTGAAGCCAGCGATCTGCATCGTGTCCGAGATTTTGTTGTTGTTCTGGTTTATGGTCACCCGGGTAATACGCATCAGCCAGCCGGTGGTGGCCCTGGGCAAATCGATACGGCGGGTGCGCTCGTAAAGGCTGGTGGTCTTGCCGTCGACCGCCTCACTCAACACCTGCTGGTAGGCACCGCCGTCAGTGGCTAGCTCAACTTTGTACACGATCCGGTAACCGTTGATGTTGCCGCTGGCATCCACAGACTGGAGCGCCGGCCAAGCAAAACGCACGCGCACAGCCGAAAGCTGGATGTTGGTGATTGCCCGAACCCACGGTGTGCCGCTGCGCAGCTCGGTACTGATGGTGGTTTCGTTCTCGATCGAGGGGATGCCCTGGATATAGGTCTGATCTACCGCCCCGGTGCGCCACTCCCACTTCACGTTCGGGAAGTTCATATTGCCCTGGGGGTCTTGCAGGGGGGTGTTGTCGAGGTAGATGTCGCGCGCGGTGGGCGTGCCTTCGAACTCACCCTCCCCGATGGCGATCAGCATCTTGGCGATAGCGACCGAGCGCAGGCTGTCGGGGGCTTCCGTTGGCGTTTTTGGTTTCTCTTCGCCGCCCTTGGCACCGTGGATGTCGATTTTGCGTGCTGCGCCCATGCTTTCCTCCAGGCAATAAAAAACCGCCTCGTGGACGGTATGGGTATCTGTACAGCGTGGATGAAACTCCAGTAGCGCCATTGGATGCCGGAGTAGTAGCGTTGCGCCTCCAACGAACTGCCGCAGTCCGTTGACCGCAAGCCCATGGACTTGGGCGTAAATGAAACAGGAGGTTAATTTTGAACGATGAAAAAGCCTGGGCGGATCTCGGCAGGCACCTGCAAAGCATCGCCGACAAAACGCCAAGCGGAAAACTCCCTCACGAACTGTACGATGTGACTCAATCGTTCAAGATCGTGCTCAACAATCTTGAGCAGCGCGTGAAGAAGTTAGAGCAGGCGCTGCGGACAGCCAATATCGACATTCCGCAGTAAATGGCGCGACCAGGTCTAGGCCTGGTCAACCTTGAAGTAAATCTGAGTCTCATCTGTGGCACCGATCACGCCTTGATGGCAAACCATGTCGATTGCACCAGCGTCGAAGATCGTCTCGTCTCCATATTTATTGCGCAGGGCCGCGATCAGCTCATCCTTGGTGAGTGAAAAGCGCTCGGTGCGGAAATGCGTAACTTTGATAACTTTGGTCATTTGTGTCTCCTGCGGCAATGCCGCTGATTTAGTTGGGTTACATCTGGTCTTCGGCATAGATGGCGGCACTGATGATCGCCCCACCCACCCGCCGCTTGCCGTAGCAGAGCGGTACCGGGTTACCGGATGCCGTGGTGTTCTTAGCGCTGCCGAAGGCATAGCCAGGCGTGTTCTCTGGCGCGGCACTGGTTTTGAGGCCGCCAGCTTGGGGGCTGAGCATCTGGATGACGCCGCCGGCGACAAGGCCAATACCGGCGCCAATGAGCGGAGTGCCGAACGGCGTTGCTGAAAAAATGACACCGACGACTATCAGGATCGCGCCGACGATCGTTTGAAGGACTCCCCCCCGCTTGCTGCCCACCACCACTGGCGCAATGCGAATATCACCGGCACCGTTGTAGGTCAGTTCCTTCTCGCCGATGTTGCGCTTATCGCGAAAAACTGCGAATTCAAGCCCTCGTGACTTAGCGTTCGAAAGGAAGCGCTCGAAGCCCGGGATCTGGACGCAGAGCGCCTTGATGGCCTCAGCCGGTGAATTCACCGCAAGCCTGAAAGTTTTCCCGAACTGGCGGAGTTGCCCATACAGGCGAATCGTTGTCATCGGTTGGTAGTTGATCGCTGAAGCCTGCATCATTTTCTCCTGGCATGAAAAAGCCGCCCGGAGGCGGCTTTATGATTTTCGTTTTTCAGTTGTAGTCGACGTAGGGACCAATGTAGAAGCCGGCCATGTCGCCGCTGATGCGGTATAGGCTTTCTTTGCCGGGCTGCACCGCGGCTGCGATGGTGCGAATTGCAGCGCCTGCGCACAGACCTGATCCGGCAAGGCCGGCGCCGAGGCTTGGTGAGCCTGGCGGAAGGTAAAAGGTAGCCCGCTGACCGGGGCCAATTTTCGCAGCCTTGCGCCCGTCTACATAGACGACGATATCGCAGCCTGAACCAACAGCACCGGAGTCGCGCACAACCGTGACCTTCCCGCTTTCACCGGCCGGCTTTGTCTGGAAGGCATAAACCTCATCCGACGGCACCGGCTTCGCATCCCTCACTGAAATCGCAGATGAGGCACACCCCGCCAGCATCGCCACCGCTACCGCCGCTATCAAAATCCGCATGATCGATCCTCGTCCTGAAAGTGGCGACTGTATCACCCTGCATCATGGCAGCGAATAATCAGGCTCTTTTCGCGCCTGGCGTAACCATCAGCGCTTCTTGTGGCGACCACCCAGCATTAACTCTGTCCAGAAGCGTCGTTTTGTTGATGCCCGTGCGCTCTGCCCATTCGGAGATACAGAGCGATTCTCCAAGGTGTGTCATCACTCTGTTTGTGCGCTTATTTCTTGCCTGCTCAAGCGGTGTAGCCCAGCGACAATTATCCTTGCAGTAGTCGCCATCAACATCTCGCCGATCAAGCGTAGTTCCAGCCGGCCGCTCACCCATATCCTCAATAAAATTCAAAAAGTCAGACCATCTATCGCAAAACCGAATTCCGCGACCGCCGTAGTTTGAATATTCGACGTCAGCAGGATTTAGACATCTAGCCTTCATGGACGACCAAGTCTTGTACAGGGGATTTTTCTTGACCTTGTGTGGCGCGGCATCAGCGTTTCTGGCGGCCAACATCTCGCGCTTGATACATCCGCATGAGGATGTGTTGCCATTCCTAAGGCTGGGGGTGATCACATCGACCACGCCACCACAATCGCATACACAAGACCACTTGCTAGACGCACCAGTACGTGCCGCCTCTGTTGTTACCACTAGCCGGCCAAATCTATGACCGGACAAATCAAGTTTTGCTGGCATATCGAACACCTCTATCCGATCCCCCCGTATGGAAGCGCGGCAGGCACGGAGGTAAGTGCTTTTCGACTGGCCAGTCTAGCCACCTGGATAATTATACAGCCTTTTCATGGCGCAATATGTATCTGGTGCGCAGTGCCCAAGGCCCGCCGAAGACAATGATTTCCGACGGCCTGCCGTAAAGGTGGTGCAGCAGGAACGGGCCGGGGCCGAAAGCGCCCGAATCTTCACCAGGCAATGCCGGATCTGTGCCGAGGTAAACCCCAGCGTGGTTCGGGTGAACTGTCCGGCCCACATGCATAACGATCAGATCGCCGCGCTGCGGTCGGTCGACGCGTACAAAGCCGGCAGCCTCGTAGTTCGCCTCGTACAGGCTGGCGTTCTCGGCACTCTCCCACCAGCCATCTGTGCGCTGGAAGGCTTCGAATTCCAGACCCCATTCGCGCTGGTACCACTCGGCACAAATACCCCAACAGTCCCAAACCCCATGAACAAATGGGCGATTGAGCAGCGGCGTGCTGCCAGTTGGCGTGATCGTGCGCATGTCGCCCTCGGGCCAGGACAGAATGTGCCAGGGCAAGGCCGTGGCCTCGCACATCGCCAAGTCATGCGGCGATGGCCTGCTGGTGGCGTCAGGGTGCGAGTGAACGATCCCGATCACCTCGCCCAAATCTTCCGCCGCAGCGTAATCCTCGGGATCGAGCCGAAACTCTTCGTTTGGCTCCGTGGCGATGTTCCGGCATGGGAAGTACTTCTGCGCGCGCCCTGTGGCCAACAACAGCCCGCAGCACTCACGGGGATAATCCGCTGCCGCGTGCGCCTGGATGGCAGTGATGATGTGTTTTCGCATTATTCGCGCCCACTAAAAAGGGCGCCGTGGCGCCCTTGGTTAAGCTGATAATTTTCTGGATCGAGGAGGTGCCAGTAGCGCACCACCAACAACTCCAGACTTCACCCTGTTGCGCATCGTCGCCTGCGTCACGCCGGCGATCTTCGCCCACTCAACTAGAGTTCTCTCTTCGCCATCGATAAACAGCGTTGCGTTATGTGCGCGAACTGGCTTTGAGGCAGCCTCATCAGGCGTCATTCCGGCATTGAGGCGGTTGTAGAACGTTGATTCTTTTATGCCGGCCTCACGCCAAACACTAGCGATATGCCTCTGACTACCAAGGCGCGTGACAATGGCATTATTCCGCTTGTGCTCGCCCTGGCCGAGCGCATCAGTCCATCGGCAGTTTCCTGGCTCGTAATCGCCATTCTCATCAAGCCGGTCGATGCTCTGGCCTTTTGCCTTCGGCCCCATACCTGCAACGAAACCAGCCAAGTCTCGCCATTCATCACAGACTTGAATGCCCCGGCCTCCATAATCCTTGAAATCTTTGGAGTTGGAGTTGTAGCAGCGATCAATCATCGCCTTCCATGTGCCGTAGGCGGAGTGCCTATGTAGCCCGTGGGTGGTGTGTGTTTCCTTTACGCGCATCCTCATGAAGCAGCCGCAAGACACCTGCACGCCACATACGAGCGCAGATCTTTGGACGACTCGAGAATTGCCGCATACACACTGGCAGTTCCAAAGACTGACCCTATAGGGCCTATCATTTGGCGCTTCGCTGATCACCGTGAGCCTGCCGAACTGCAAGCCTACCAAATTTTTTGGGTATTTCATCTTCAAATCACACCCCTAAAGCGTGAGACCTAACTGGATAGGAGTGGCAGGTCGGTTAGGTGCCGACTTTTCGGGTTGCATGCCCTAGCCACAAGGATATTCTACTACGATCTGGACACGAGGCTCACTGCAGGAAATCCCCCGAATCCCAATTCTTCGTTCTCGCCGAAGCGCAACTTGCAGGACGACAGGCAGCCTTTGCACTGATCCTTGGCAGGGTCATCCGTGGGGTTGTCCTCGTCATCGAACATGGCCGCGCCGGTATAGCCACAGTCCGGCCCCCGGTAGCCGTTTGTCATGCTCCAGTGGCAAAACGTCGTCATTTGGCGGCCGGGCAACCCGTGGTTGTCGATCTCGCCCGGGGAAGACAGCTCCCAAACCACAGACTCACTGTCCTCACTGGTTTTCTGGTCGATGTACCAGATCTCCAGCGCTTCCTGCGTCGGGTCTGCAGTCGGGTTGCCGTCGGGGAAGTTGGCCGCGTCCAGGTACTGGGCCAGGGTCTCGCGAACCGTCAGCTTGAACTTGAGCATGTCCTCAAAGGCCAGGCACAGCGCCGTGACGCGCCCATTGATGTTGCCGGCGGCGAACGTCGGTCTCGTGGCCGTACCGTCGCTGCCAGAGGCGATACCTTCGATCTGTACGGGCCAAGCCGCGTATTCCTCGCCCTGCCACCAAATCGACTTGGCCGGCAGATCCTCTTCCGAATGCTCGTAGGCCAGCAGTTCTTCCGGCGTATGCGGAATGGCGTGTCCGTGGAAGCGCAGGTAATCCGCGCCGTACTCGGTCCCGTCAATTTCGAACAGGCGAATCTCGGCGCCGGGCTCCAGTTTCTGGATGTCCGCGATCAGTGCCATATGGGGTTATCTCAGGGGTGAAAGGTTTGTTCGAAGGTCGCGGTGATGGCGTAGACCGAGCCGCCACGGTGAACTGGCTTGTAGCCGTTGCACTTGTAGAGGCCCAGGTCGCCCAGGGGGGGCTCCCAGAGGAAGCCCTTTGCACCCTTGTGCCGGTCGATGAAGCCCATGATCTCCTTGATCCGATCCTTCATGCCGGTGAAGGTGACCGGCCAGGACTGGGACTTGTTGTTGATCCCGTCCTCGGTCGACTGCGCGTAGCCGTCGGCAAACTGCTTGGTGCGCACACGCTGCTTGATATCACCCTCGACGCCCTTTTCAGTGGCCCAGGTAAATCGCTCGATTGCCATAAATCATCCTTTTACGTTTCGGCTGCTCACGCCGCCTTGGCGCCAAGACTTGGCGATCTCTTCTTTTGCAACGGTGCGCATCCGCTCTTGCATGTTTCGCTGGAAGAGCTCCGTGTCGAGTTCGGCGCCGTCTGGCTTGCCCGATTCTTCGTCCGTCATAACCATGATCGGCATGCTGAGGCTTACCGAAGTCCCGCCACCGGCGCCGCCGACGGACATGACGCCCAGCTTGCCGTTGGCGGTGCGGGTCAGCGGCATGATTGCCTCATCCCCTGCCTCGCCCATAACGCCGGTCTTGCCATTAGCAATACCGAATGCAGTGGGCTTGCTCACAACCGAATTGGTGAAGGCGCCGCCGTCGGCGAACATCTGCACACCACCAGACCAGGCGCCACCTTTGGCCTGGGTAACACCAGACCAACCGGCCAAAGCTTCGGGACTGTAGCCCGCCGATGTTGAGCCAGCTGACGTGGGCGCGCTTCCGAAGTACGCCCCCGCCGCCGAAACTCCGAGCCCGACCAGGGAGCTGAGAATCCCGGAGGCTGCCTGCCGAGTAGCAATGCGCGCCATGTCTGCCAGGATCGACTTGGTGAAGTCAGCAAACGACAGCTTTCCAGTCATGGCGAAGTTGACGACCGCATCCTCCATAGAGCTGAAGGCGTTGCCGAACAAGGCCTTGGTCTGGCCGGCAACGTTCTGCGCCGAATCCAGATAGTTGGCCCAGGCCGATGTAGCACCTTTCGTCCAATCACCCTGCGCCGCTTCCACGTCCGCGTAGTTCTGCCGGATCTGGTCGGTGGCCTTTTTGTTCGCGTCTGCGAGGGCCTGAGATTTTCGATTGAACTCTTCGGGGTCCATCTTCCGTGATGGGTCAGACTGCTGGCTTTCAAGCTCGCGAACCTGCTTGGCATAGTTGTCCTGCTGGCCGTTCAGTTCGCCATACAGCGCGTTCTGTCGATCCCCCTGCCCTACACCGACAACTGCACGCTGACCGGCAAGCGCCAAGGCTTTCTGTTGCTCGCCGAGCGCCTCGATATACCGATTGATGTTTAACGTTTGCTTGTCGACTCGCCCTTTCTCGGCGATTGCCAGCACCTCAAGCTGACTGTCGGCATCCTTCTGCGCCTTGACCATATTGGTACGCGCATCAGCGATCTTCTGGTCCAGCTGGATCTGCTGCTCGCCCGTGGTGCTTTTCTTGGACTTGGCCGCCTCCAGTGCGGAAATCTCGGCCTCGTAGGCAGAGGTTACCTCGTCCTTTTCAGCTCTGATCAGAACTGCACGCTGTGTAGCGTAATCAGCCTGCGAAATCAGTCCGGCCTTCTGCGCCGCGTCCAACTGCTTGAAGGTGTTGGCGTACTCGCCCTGAATACCCTTAAGCGCGTTTTGGGCATCATTGAAGGCGGTTAGATCTACTGCGCCGGCGGAACCGCCCGCCTTTTTCTTGGCGTCAGCAATTTGCTTGTTAACGCCAGTAGTTGCGCTTTCATACTGTTTTTGAAGCTCAGGCGAATAACTGTTGTTGTCGATATTCTTTTGGCGGGCCTTGTCGAGATCCACCAGTTTTTTCTGAAGCTTCTCAACTTGAGACTGAGCAGACAATGACTCGCGGCGGATAAGGTCCATACCATCCGCAGCAGCTTCTTCTGACTTCCGGATATCACTGAGGTAAGCACCTTGCCTCTTCTCGATCTCCATGTAGGTCTTGAGAAGCTCTAGCCTTTTCTCATCCTCCTCGCGGGTATTGCCGACCTCCATCATGTCTGGATTGTCTTCTCCCATAATCGGGAGCGAGGAGTACGAACTGGGGTTTGCAAGCTTCCTTTCGAGATTCTGAGCCTGCTGCGCGAGAGTGATCTGGCGCCCTATGCTCAGTGTTGCATCCAGCGCGCCGGCAGCCCCGTCCTTTACCCCCCTCCATGCGCGCTCTATGTAGCCCAAGTTCTGCGTTATTTCGGCTGAGCGGTTTTTAACTGTTTCCGCATAGGTGTCGGTGAGTAACTTGGTCGCGCCGATCTCGTTGCCCTGATCCTTCAGTGCAACAATCTGCTCGTAAACCGAAGCCGTCAGAAAGTGGTACTGATTGTTCAGTTCCTTTGCGGCCGCCACCGGATCCTTGGCGATCTTGACGAACTCAGCAATAGTGGCATCGACCGATTTACCGGTGGCGTCCTCCATGGCAGCCGCGGCTTCGGCGATAGTTCCAAAGCTTTCACCGGCGATTACACCGCTCCCGGCAAGCTTGGCCAGAGATGCGGCAGCCTCGCCAGTGGTGCCATTCGTTGCCGCGACTTGCTGGGCTAGATTCGCCAGCTGGCTGGCTGATGTGCCGGCATAGTTGCCGGTCAGGATCAGCGCCTTATTGAATTCATCAGCCTCCTGGCTGCCTTTGTTGTAGCCATAAATCAGAACGCCTACGACAGCAGCGGCCGCAGCAACTGCCGCGACCATGCCCATGATGCTTATGGATGCACCGGTAACGGACGGCGGGAGTGCACCATATGCTTTCTGTGCGTTCTCAGCGGCCTCCGCTGCTGTGTTCGAGCTTTCAGCCAGATCAGACAGGCTTTCGCTCGCCTCACCTGCACTTTCAGCCGTGTCTTTCGCACCAGAGGCAATACCCGCCAGGGATTCCCCCAGCACGGCCGCACCAGCACCACCGGAGAACAAAGAACGGAACTTGTCCTTGAGCGCATCCATCGTCGGGCCAATGCCGCCGAACGAATCCTTGATCTGCCCGCCTTGCTGGATCAGCACCAACAGCGGGTTCTGGCCGGCGGCCAGGCTGGTGAAGATGTCGGTGAACTGCGAAGGGAGCTGACGCAGTGCTTCCCGGGTCTGCTTCGCGGAAGCGCCCGTCTTGCCTAGCCCGTCGTCGAACCCCTTGAGGCTATTACGAGTAGTCTCAATGTCTCGCGAGTAAGACTTGAACTGGTCGGAATCGATGTTCCCAGCTTTCAAGTGCTGCTTTAGAAGTTCCTGCTGCTGATCGAGCTTTTCGTAAGCAGCTACGGTCGGATTGATCTTGGCGAGGAGCGCTTGCAAGCCCTCGGCTTGAACGCCCGTTGCCGCCGCTGCACCCCTTGTTGCTTCGGCCTGACGATCAGTCGAGCCGACAAGCGCATCCGATTCAGCCTGCAAGCGCCTCTGAAGCGCTGCCAGGCTGCTTACCGACGATCCCGACGACTCCATAGCGGAAGCATTGGTATTTACGCTGGTGGTCAGGCGCTGGTAATACTCGCTCGACTCCAGGGAGGCCTTCGCCGTTGCCAGAAGGCGAGCCTTGGCCTCGTCGAGCGTCTCGGAAAGCTTGCGCTCAGACGCCGACAAGTCCGCCGTTGCGGTCGCGGCCTTGTCGAAGCCGGCAGACACACCATCAGCCGCTTTCTCAGCCTTGGCGCCGGCCTGCGCGAGATTCTCCAGGTCGGAGGTGGCCTTGACCGCTTCGCCTGAATTTACCGCAATGCCAAGCTCAGCGATCGTAGACATGAGTGCTCCATTATTTCGATTGCTCAGACATGACGAGCAACGCCTCGGCCTCCATTACTTGAAGGTCGGGGAAGATCTCTCTGAGTTGTTTTTTCTTCATGCCGATGAGCTCGGCAACGTCTTGTAGCGCCGTGTAGTCGAGGCCGCACGCCCCACCCATTCCGGTGCGCCATTGGGTGTACATGGCATTGAAGAGAACGAAGGATGGCCAGTTGTCAGCCAGCACATCGCAGTCCTCTTCAGGAATGTCGGAAGCCATCAAGCCGAAGACCGCGAGATCTGCATCTGACGGTCCTCGCTGATACATCAGGCGTGCGACCCTGGTCAGTTTCCCGAGCGGACCGGCGCGTAAGCAGCTTGATAAGCGGCCACAATTGCCTCCCCGGCACCGGCCGATGTCTGCACCAATGCACGAATGGAGTCTTGAGAAAGCTTGTCGTCAAACCCCCAGCTCTCAACAAGCGCTTCGACCTGCTCTACTTGTCGCTCAATGTCGGCATCGGTGATGTCGATCAGCGTCAGGTCGTCCGCTTTTGCTTTGAAAGCCTCCTGATCTTCCTTAACTTTCTCCTGCCAGCCAGCAAACAGAGCTGCCAACTCCTTGCGGTTCCGGTACTTGAACTCAAACGGCACCTGGATCACCGCGCCGCCGACACGCGGAATATCTACGACTGCTTTGAACGTGGGGTTTTGGGCGATTTTGAACTTGGCCATGGGTTACACCACCGCTGCGTAGCGGGCTGGACGACCGGTCAGTGCAATGCTGATAACGCGAGTCATCAAGTTGTTACGCGACATGGTCGGAGTCGACGTAATCGACACGTATCCGTTGTAAACGATGCTGCTGCCGCCCGGCAGGTTCAGGCGCAGAACGCGGGGCTGTTTATCATCGTCCGCAGCTTCGCAGGCATCGACATAGGGCTTGGAAGGATCGTCCGCGACCGTGATGGAAAGCGTGATCGGGTTCTTGGTGGTCGGCATCTGCCGATCATCATCGTCAGCCATGAAACCGTAAGTCAGGAACTGCTGATCGCCACCGGTGGAGTTCAGTTCGGTGATCTGCGAGATCTCGGTGAACGAGGTCACTTCGCGCGCAGAACCGACGCCTGAGCCTGCTGGGTATTGCTGCACGTTGGTGGTGTTCACGCCGCCCAGTGCGAAAGTGCCGCTGGCAATGTCCGCCACCCGAACAGCGCGACCGTCGAGACGGGTCCAGCCGGAGTTCACGGCGATGATGTCACCTTCGGCCAGGCCATGCGCCAAAGCTGAGGCCACCGCCGGGTTCGCGTTGCTCAGCGTGGTGAACGGGATTGCCGTACCGTAAGCGGAAGCAATTTCGAACGTTGCGCCGTTGGGCATTTGAATGCCAGCCATTGGTATTTCCTCTTTGCAGATATGAAAAAACCCGCTCGATGGCGGGTTCGTGGTTTTGCCCAATGGGCGGGATCAGTCGGTGTCGGATCGGTACGAGAACGAAACCGGTACGGTGTACGTGGAATCACCGGTAATGCCCGGTCCTGGGTCAACAGGCAACATGGTCACCACGGTGAGCGCCCCCTTCGTGTCTCTGGCGTACAGCGGAAACAGTGCGATCAACTCTGCTGCTATCGGATTCGTCTTGGTCTTGCCGGTGCCCGCCGGCGCGATGATGCTGACCTGGAACACGCCGGTGAACAGCCGGTGATCGCCGCCGAGCGTGTTGCTCGCGGTGTCGCCCGGGATAGTGAAAGCCCGCAGGTAGGTCTCGCCTGCCGCTGGCGAGTAGGCCGTGTTCTCGAAAACTATCTTGAGCTTGTCCGACCTGGCAGCGTTCCAGGCGATGAGCTTGGCCTCGTAGATCGAGGCTATGATTGCGTGCGACATCAGGCCACCTCGTACACAAGCGCAGGCGATACGCCACGCAAGCTTTGCTGTCGACCGCAGAGGGCGCACTGGTGCAGATACTGCGCAGGAAACGACAGCAGTACCGGGGCGCTTTCGACTTGCACCAGCCTTCCGCCGCACTCGCATAGCGTGTAGCGCATCACCGGGCGAACCGGCACGTCTTCGAACTTCATACCTGGTTGTTCCTGATGGCCTCCAGCACGATCTGCTGAAAGCGAGCCACGGTTACCCGAACCATGCCGCCGGGGGCCTGGGTTGAATGGCCGAACTCCAGCGGGATCGCGTAGGGCAAGTTGTTCACGATATAGGCAGTTTGTCCTGCTGTGAGCGACTCCACCTGCAGCTTAAGCTTGGCCAGCGTTACACCGCCGGCAGGGTCGACCTGATCAATCGTGCCTTCTGCGGGTGTGCCGATGGAAAACTGCCAATTCCCGCGAAACCTCCCGCCGACGTAATCCTTGCCCGCTACCAGGCCATTCACATTGAAGTTCTGGTCGCGCTCTGTCTTTGTCAGGGGTTTGGCATATTTCACGCCGCGCCGCAGTTTGCCTGCCTTCGTGAAATTCGACTCGTTGAGGTTGATGATCGTGTTGCGGACTGCGACCTTGAAGTCGTAGTCGTCGGCTGCGCGGGCGTTGGTCTCGCGGTGAGCTACGTTCGCGGCCCATATTTCAGGATTGCCCACCGGTGACATGCGGATAACGCTGCTGCCGATCTCGATGACGATCTCTCGGATGGTCGCGTCGATACCACCCTTCGCGCGCTCGGCGAAGTCGCGAATGTTCTCGGCGAAGCTACCGTTCATGCTCGCGTACTTGTTCGTCATGACCGCACCTGCAACTCATACAGGATCGGCGTACCGGCAGGGTTGACCTCTTTCAGCGGCGGCACGATTGACCAGGTACGACCCTGAGCAACCACTTTGTCGAGCAGGCCAGGCACCCACGCCAATCCCTGCGCGGCGATCTTGAGCTTCTTGTCGCCCTGTTTGATGAGGCTGTTGTTCTGGAATTCTTGGCCGGTGAAGTCGAGCAGGATGCCTTGGGCGATCTGTTCGACAGTTGCCCCCGGCGCATCCCCGCCCGTCTCAGGGTCGTACTCGCCCGACTCCGTCTTGCTGATGGTCACGGGCTGGCCGAACTCTGTGATCATCTCCAGAGCCATCACGGCCATTTCGTCGTAGAAGGTGGCCATAGTGGTCTCCGTTGCTGCTATGCGCGGATTGCGAACAGCCCGCGCTTTTGTAGGTAGTCGGCAAACTGGGTAGCGCTCGGTCGATCCGGCGCCGCCGGCAACAGTCGACCGCTGGTGTTGGAAATCGTGGCGTACTCGCGTGTTACCGCGCCTTCGACACGCTCCAGCGTTACAGCACCTTTGCGCTTGTCGATTGGGTCGATGTCGTCCTGATGGATCTCTGCGGCCAGGGCCATCTGGCCGTACTGGATTCGCGCCGGCAGGTAGTTGTCTGGCTTGATCTGGCAGTCCAGCTCAACCCCCCGACGCGGCCAGGACAGGGCTTGCTCGCTGCTCATCTTGCGGCCTTTCCAAGTCTTGCCATCCATCGCCAAGGCAGCCCGGCGCAGCAGCGCTTCCTGCTCGGGAACACTTGCGGGGATGACCGTGCCGAATTTCACGGCATACAGGGCCAGGTCCTCGGCGCTCGCGTAGCTTTCGGCGTCAGGCTTGCCGGTACCGTCCTCGATGATGAGTGTCATGCGTCAACTCGCTGGAATGGTTTGTAGATTGGCCGCCGGGTGACCGACAGCCAGCAGTATTACTCCTTGGTCAGCTCGGCGACGAGCTTTTCCAGGGATTCTTTGGAGGCGTTGCCCCGATACTGAATCTTGGCTTCGTCGAGCTTTGCTTTCAGCGCCGAGATTTCACCGGCCTCATCAGCTGGCGGCGTGAGAGCAGACTTCTTCAGCGCTTCAACCTCGGCGCGCAGCGCGTCGACAGTCAAGGCCAGGCCGTCACGTTCAGTGGTCAACTCACCAACCGAAGCATGAATGGTGCCCAGCACATCAAACAGGCGTAACGCCAGTTCCCCAGACTCTGGACGGTGGATTTCGCCAGCCTCCAGGCCGTCGACCAGCAGAACCATTGCGCCACTCTCGTCTTGCAGAGCGGCAAGCAACTTAGACAGTCCTCCAGATACCGCCGCCTGCGTGCCGACAACAACAGGCTCTGGCAACGCAACCACCCCAACATCGACGCCAGCATCTTCGTATGCCGTGACGATTTCGGGATAGTCACCTACCACGGTCACTGCCGTTGCATTGCGCTCAATACTGCGGAATAGGCCCGGGACGCGGTAACGCTTGCCAGGCTCAAAGCCGTCAAGCTGGTTTGTATAAACGAGTTCCATCGGAATCTCCGTGGCGGCCATCGCTGGCCGCTTCCTGGGGTGGTTATCAGACGCCGACTGGTGGCGTGGTGGTGAGGTTGATCATCACGCCGGCGGTGACCTTGTTGCTGTCCGAGTGCTTGACCCAGTTCGCCGCGGAGCCGACGGCCGCCAGGGTTGGGTTGGTGCCGCCGGTGGTTTCCTTCCAGCTGTAACCCAACACATCGATGTTGACGGTACCCTCGGCGCGGTAACCGATAGCCAGGTTTTCCTCGTCGTTCACGTCGTACGAGCGGAAACCCGGGGCCTGTGATTCGGTGATGACCACGGCATTCGGCAGCAGGCCGAAGATCGCATCCACTGGCGCCTTGTCGGTCACCAGCACCGGCTTACCCAGGGTGCCAGGCAGGCCGCCGTAGATAACGACGCCCGCTTCTTCGTAGACTTTGTTCGCAATCGCTTCATCAACGATGTCGAAGTAGGCCGACGAGTGCATGACCCACAGCGCGATGCGACCGAACTTGTCACCGAATTTGCGCATGCCACGGGTCAGCGTCTTCTTGCCGTCGGTTTCGATGTTGGCAGACACCACCATTGCGGCGTTGGAACCGATGGCAGCCTTGAGCGCGCCGGTGGCGTACTCAATGAAGCCTTCGATGGTAGCGTCAGCGACGTCGGCGCCGATGATTTGGGAGAACTCATCTACCGCACGACCGCGACGCTTGAACGCCTCTTCGGTGGTTTGGTACGGGCCGTATTTCCATGGAGCCTTGACGCCTACAGCTTCGCCAGCGCCGATTTTCTTGGCGGTGACCTTGCCGTCGGAGTTCACATCGCGGTGTTCCAGGCCACCCCCGAGCTTGTAGAACGCGCGCTTGCGGAAGTCGCCTTGGATCAGTTCGTTGTCGAGGACGATTGCGCCGTTGGACGAAGCGTTAAACACGTCCAAGTTGTCCTGAATGCGCTCCAGGTATGCAGTTTGCGCCTCATCGTTGTAGATGATCAGGTCGCTGTTGACAGTTGTAGCCATGGGTATTTCCCCTTACTTGGGCAATGCGAGATATGCGGTTTGGCCGTGCTTGCGCTGGAAATCGCGCTTCTGCTCGGAGGTCATTTCGGAGCGCTTGGATGCAGCCTGGCCGCCGCCCCCGCCCGGGGCATGTGTCCCTGAAGCCCTTGGCCACAGGTGGGGTGCGCTTTCGCGCAGAGACTCGGCCCATTCGAGCGGAGTCAGAGGGGTCTTGCCGTCTTTGCCGAGGATGGTCTGGCCATGCTCATCGACAGCGACCGCTTCGCCCTCTTCGTTCAGAGAGAACACGCCTTTGGCGCGCAAGATGATGTCGTCGGTGGCTTCCGGCAGTGCGCCGGCCTTCAGTGCTGCACCACGCACCGAGTCGCCCAGGACTTTGCCCTGGAACTTGGCGGCGAAGGCTTCAGCCTTCTCAGCGCGACCGGCGAGCGTCTTCAGTTGCTTGTCGTGCTCACCACGCAAGCGCTCGGTGCGCTTATTGAACACCTCGTCAACCTTGCCCTCGGTCAGCAGCTTGGTTTCTTCATCCTGTCCGGCGCGGCTGAGCAGGCCTTTGACGGCGTCGATGTCGATGCCTTCGAACTGGGTTTCGAACTGGGTCAGCTTGCCGGAGGTTTCCTTCAGCTTGCCCAGCAGTTCCGAGTTCTTGGTTTTCAGTCCGGAAACGGATGCTTCAACGGCAGTCGCGATAGCGGCCTTGATTGCCGGGTTTTCCAGGTCGATTTCGTTTTCTTCTGCCACGTTGATGCACCCCTTGGGTATGTTTCGCCCGCTTTGCAGGCAATAAAAAACCGGCTCAGGGCCGGCTTGGTGAATTCAGTTCAATCAGTCGATCAATTGCCAGTCATCGGCGAGCACATCGGTTTGCGAGGCAAGCCATGGAACAAAGCACTGATCGGCTGTTTTCATGCCAATCCACGGGAGAGGGCGCAGCGCTTCATGCTGAAACGAAACTGTGTCAGCAAGGTCTGCCGGAACAAGTTTCAACCACATGCCCTTGCCATTCCAGCCGACACGCGAAACGCGCTTGCCCAGCTTCAAGGCTTCAACCGCAAGACCGAAGCTCATGCCGGCAGTCGGACGATAGGCGTTATCGAACTGAGCCTTGGGTGACCAACTGATGTAACCCGCATGGTCTGGGTGGTTGGATGCGCCACCGTCGGTGTACTCAACCAGATAGCCGTCGTCTGCGCCGTTCTCGTCAGCAGGCAATGTCCAGCCTCGATACTCGTTGTAAGCGAGACGAGTCATCGCCAAGGCCAGAATAATTTTGGTTCCGATAAAGAGCTGAGTCATGGGTATCTCCTGGTTAATTTATGCCTGCTCGCTCAAAAGCCAGCGGCTCTAGTCCTTTCATCTGCACCAAGGTCAGCGGCGCGAAGTTGCGATCAAGCTGCAGCTCTGCAAATCGCTCCATGGTCAGCCCACCCTCCCGGAACAGCTTGGCCCGGACTGGGCCGATAGCAACGTCCTGGAACGCAGCCGGCTGCTGCTGGAGCCAGTGGTAGTAATCGATGTCAGCACTGACCTGCTGGCCGCCGTCTGCGCCCACCGAGGCACGCGTTGCGCCCTTGGCGAACATCGCGCTGAGCTTGGTCAGGAGAATGAAGGTAGTGCGGCAGTTCGGGTGGAATGGCGGCCTTGGGCCGGAATCCACCGGAAACTTGCGCTTGTCCATAGAGCGGCAAAGCTGACTGGTTTTGCTGTCCAGCGTGGCCACCATCTGGATTTCTTCCACGATGTCAGTGTTGGCCTTGGCCACCTCCATGCGCGCCTGGGACGACACATGCTGAATCGCGGTGTGCACGACAGTGCTGGCGTTGCGATTGGTGGTCGCCAGGATGCCGTCTTTGTAGCCTGCCGCCTTAGTGCCGCGAATGTTGCGGATGATCTGGAAGTTCGTCTGCCCCTCGAAGAAACCCTGCCGAATCGTGCCGGTGACGCGCTCTCGCTCGGCGCCGGTCCAACCCTTGATGAAGGACTTCAGCAGCTTCCCGCCGCCGGTGCCGCGCACGCTGAGTGGATTCGTCAGCACTGCGGTTCGGATTGTCGCAGCCGCCGGGGCGACCACGTCCAGCGAAACCCCAACCGGTGCTGACCTGGCAAGACTGGTCGCCTCGAACTCAGCCTCGTAATTGGCAATGTCCACCAGGTCGAGGTTGAGTTGAGCGCTGTAGCGGTCGAATATCCCCAGCAGCAGGCTATCCACCTCTTTCAGCAGCGCCTCAAGGCGTTTGACGTTGTACTCGGTCAGGTCCGACTGGGTCAGCCGGTCGCGGATCGAGCGATCGATCTCCTTGAGGAAGGGGGCGAACTTGCCCACCTCCCCCGCCTTCAGCTTTTCGAGGAAGACCGCGTGCCGGATGGTGGCGTCATGGATTGCTTGGTTTGCCGCCATTTGGTGTGTCCTCGTTGTCCAGGCCCAGGCCGTCGCCCTGCTCCTGCAATTCGCCGTCGATCTGCAGGTCAGTGCGCTCTGGCGCGATCAGGCCCAGCTTCCGCAGGTAGGCCCGAAGGTCAGCCTTCGCGAATCCGCCGTTCTGCCACAAGCCGACCAGGGCCGTGATCATCTGCGGATCAGCAGTCAGCTCGACGAACTCCTGATTCACCTGGTAGGCAACCTTCTTGTCAGCGATGCCCATGTAAGCGCAACACCACATGATTGCTCGGGTGTAAGCCTCGCTGACGTTTGCCACGCAGCCGGCCAGCACCGAAGTGGAAGCAGACTGATCGCCGCGGGACTCCGTAGCAGTCTTGGTAGCAAGAGACGCCACCACCATCCGGGCGCCCAGTTCGATCATCATCTGGTTTTTGTCGGCCATGGCCTCCTTGACCAGTGTGTTGGGCAATGGCTGCGCGTAGCCGAACTGACCACCGGCCGGCAGCATCATTGGCGCCCTGGAGCCGACATAGACGCCGTTCTTCTCCATCCAGTCGCGCCACTGCTCATCCAAGCCACTGATCCACGGCTGGGCCTGCCCACACCAGAAAACGCTATCTTCGTAGTCGGCACTGTTCCGGTAATGGCCCAGGTTGATCATGGCGATGTCGTAGAGCGGCGACTCGTCGATGCTTGGATCGTTGTTCTGTGCGCCGACGAAGGTGAACGGGATCTCCTTGAGGCGACCGGTTATACCCTCGGGCTTGAACTCGTCGATGACTGCCAGTGGCCCACCACCTTTCGGCCCAGACCGGCGCCAAACGCGGCAAACGAAACCGTCGTCTTCCAGCGCCAGTTCCCGGTACTGCTCAACCGTCTTGAAACCAAAGCCTTCAGGTATCTCGGGCGACTCGCGCAGCACCACCAGGGTCAACACGCTATGGCCGTTAACCATTCCCGTGCGCCAGTTGATGATGTCATCGGCACAGTAGGACAGGATCACCGAGTGCCCGCCGATGCTGTCGTCCTGGTGATAGTCGACGTACAGACCATGCCGACCAGCCTCAAGCACCTTTTCAAGCGTGCCCTGGGAGTGCTGGTAGATGCTGACGCCAGAACCGTTGGCGTTGTCCTGCAGGTATTCCAGTTTCTTCGGCGCCGTGAGCGTCGGATCTTTGTGGAAGGCTAGGCCCAGCAACCCGTTTCGGGTGTGCCCGGTAGCGTTCTTGAACACCGCCCGCTCGCGGTAAGCCCGGTTCCTGTCTTCGTTCTCCGGCGACTTATCGTGCGCGTTGATGTACGGGAGCCGATCGACAACCCGGTGCTGACCGGCACAGACGTCGCGAACGGTAGCCCAACGGCCCAGCGCTTCGATGTATTCCGCCCGCTTGAAGGAGACGTCGTTGCTCATCGGGCGTATCCCATTTTGATAGAGGTGACGATCGCTTTGATCGGATAACGCTTGGCAATGAAATAACCAGCAGCGTCGTTCATGTGGTCGTGACCCTTTTTCGGATCTTTGTCCGGCTCACCCTTGTCGGTGTAGGTCTGTCGCTCAAGACACAGGGTGAGCTGAGGGCATTGATCGATGTTGACCTTCAGGCGACGCTCGCCGTAGGCGTTCAGGAACATAGCGTTCACCGAGTTCACACGGTCTTTCACGCCCGGGTTTGTAGAGTCGACGATCACTGTGAACTTCGCTTTCTTCAGTAACGAAAGGTCGGACTCGCTCGCGTTTTTGCTGCTGGTGTTCTGCCCGCTGGCGTCGGGATATACCGCCACCGAGTGACCAGGGAACCGGGCCTGGATCTTCTCGATCATTTCAGGCGTGTCCCGCACGCCGTGAAACTCATCCAGGGCCATCGGAAGGTTGTCACGCACTACATAGACGACGGCTGCCATCTTCATGACGTTGAAGTCCATGCCGATGTGAAGCGCTTCGCCCGGTTTGATTCGTTCGCTGGTTCGGCATTCGTCACGATTGAACGTGTAGTAAACGACACCGGCGTAGTTTTCGAAGCCAGCCTCGTACTCTTGCCGGAAGGTGCGTGGGTCCATCTTCCTGCGAGCAGCCTCCAGCTCTTCAGGGGGAACGTTGCCGCCCTGCAAAGATGTGTACTGCCAACTCTTGTGATCAGGCTCGCCGCCTGGCTTGCCGTCCAGATAAGTGTCGTAGCAGTGGTTGAAGCCTTTCGGCGTGCCAATTCGCAGCGCATGGCCGCCCTTGCGCATCCCGACGCCAGGGATCTGGTACTGACAGGTCGAGAGCATCGGGCGAAGAACTTCTTCCCACGCCGCCCACGGGCAGTCTGCCCATTCATCCACCAAGACGAAGAACAGGCCGGAACCACGCAGGTTGTCGTAGTTGTCGAGCCCCACCACGCGCATGACGTGGCCTGATTTGAGCGTGATTGAGCATTCCGTCTCGTTCGGGCGGTGCGCACGCCACGCCTCAGGGATGGCTTGTTTGAGTCGACGCCAGAACACGCGCTTGGCCTGTTTGAACGTCGGTGCGCCATACCAGATCTCGTCCTCAACACTCACGCCCCACTCAGCAGCCAGACGGGCAGCACGGCGCATTTCGGCCTTGCCCAGGAACGTCTTGCCGAACCGGCGGCCACACACCGCATCGCGGAAACGGGCCTCAGGCTGGAACCCCCAGCAGTAAATGTTGGCCTGCTTGGGCGTCAGCTTTACCGGCGGGTCAAAGGTACGGGGTAGCGGGGACATTCTCATCAGGCTCCAGGGTGTACTCAGCAACGGCGTGCTGCTGGTCCGCTTGGGAGCCCAGAGGTTTCTCAGGTTCGAGGCGGCGATTCACGTAGACATCGCCCACCTCTTTGGCGGCCTGCTCGTACAACTGAGCGGTCAGCGCCAGGTTGCGCATGCTCTCGGCCTTCTCAGCCATTCGCCCCAGGCCACGAAGCCGATAGGCGCGGTTGGCGATCGGAATCTCAGCGGTCTCTTCTCGGAATCGCTTGCGGGTATCGTGAAACAGGGTCGCCCACTTCACAGCAAGCCCCTTTCCGGCCGACTTTGTCGGGTCATGCGTCTCGACCTGCTGGCGACTTACCACAACCCCGTATTCGTTCTTGACGGCTTCCACCACTTGGGAGGGGGTGTCAAAGCACGCCAGCGCCTGAACGATGAAGCTCTTCACCTCATTTTTCAGGACTGCCATAAATTCTCATCCGTCTAGAGCCTGTCAAGAATCAGGCCGATCTGAGCAGACAGGTTCCGCAGGCCCTCGCAATGTTCAATTTTCCCACCTCGGCAGGACTGTTTGCAGCATCCACCAACGCTTGAACGTCAGGGCTTGCACCGTAGCGGCGGACCACACCGACGAACTCTTCGACGTCGTGACCCTGCAGCTTGATCTTCGGTGCCCCGTCTTGGGTGAATGCTGGTTGACCGAACTTGTCGGTCGCATGAGCCAGGTGATACAGCTCGTGTTCGATCAGGGCGCAGAACTCAAGATCACTGCACTGGGCGCAGTAGTCGGCAGCCAGAGTGATGATAAAGGCCGGCACATCGCCGAACCAATCACGCATCTGCTGCTCCATCCGTGCTTTCTGCCAGCCGCCAGCGCGGAACGCTACCTGTTCGGCCTGGCCCAGGACTGTGCGGCCCTGCTTCTCGAAGCTCGACGAGGCCCACATGACCCGGATGTCTGCATCCAGTAGATGGGCATGGTCTTCGTTGTGAATGCTGCCGGTGTCGGCAAGGATCTCGGCTTGAAGCCATTCCCACACTTCGGGAGCCGGGGTCAGGCGGATACCGAAGTCGGAGAGGTCTGACAGCTCAAGCAGTGACGCCTGAGGCATTGGTCTTTGCATCAGCCATCCCCTCGTTGATGATCAGCGTCCTCACCAGTCCGCCGGTGCAAGTATCCCGCTTCTTTGCCATCTCTACGGCTTCAGCAGCAGTTGCGCCCATGTCCATCGCAGTGAGTGCATGAAGACCTCCACTGCCGATTGCGTAAGGTTTTCCACCAATCAGCTGGCTTTTCCAGAATCCGTCATCTGCATCGTTACCTGCGTACCACAACCCGTCCGCGTCAACGACGATGGCCGAGCACTGCAGATCGCGCGACTCAGGGGCCCCGAAGTAAGCGGCAACCAATCTCGGGTAGTGACTCGTCTTGCCGGCGAAGATGAACTTAACCCCCTTCTCTTCGTGGCACTTCTGGAAATCGTCGTACACAATTTCGGTATCGCGAGTGATCCGAGAGTCATAGGCGATCACGCCGTCTTTGTAGGCAATGGTCGTCATTCTGGCTCCAGTGTCGCGACACAATTTGCTGATGCGCGAAACGTGTCGCGCGTTACGGCCTGATCTCACACACATGCCCACGACGAGCCCAGGCATAAGCCACCATCCCGGCGTGGAGCATCGCGCTCATGGGGCTTACCCAGTGGCCTTGCATGGAGGTGACGAATGAACCGAAGGCGCCGATGGCGACCAGGTAGAACGCAGCACTGAGCAATGGCTGATCGATCGGTCGCAACCGCCGCAGGTAGTCGCAGGCGGCAAGAGCGACGACGAGGCACAGAGCCGCATCAAGCAAGCCCAGCGCAGATACAAGAATGCTGTTCATGTTATGCACCTCGCGCCGTTACGAACGCGCCCATTGCTGCCTTCATGGCTGGAATGATGTTCATCGCTGTCAGGCCGAGCACGAATGCCACGCCACACAACAGGTCATCATTCACAGCAAGGTCGAGCTTGGGGGCAAGCCATAACGTCACTGGCTGCGTCAGGTATACCGAAAACCCGAAGCCAGTGGCTACAGCGGTTGCCGCCTGGCCCCGGGTAAGGTCTTTCAGAAAACCAAGGGACAGGATGGAACCGATGAAAGCAGCCATGACCATGCCGTACTTCACCAGCAATACGCCGGCGGCAGTGCTCGTTGGTTCTGCCATTGGATACTCCATCATGAATAGATCAGCCCCGGCGGCACTCCCAGCTCAGAGCGAAGGGTGTGGCGGGGCCGAAAACAAGAAGGCCCCGATCAATGTCGAGGCCCTGAATAGGTGCGCGTGTCTTCCCACGCTGCCAGCCAAAGACCTTCCCGGCGTCGACACCCAAGTGCATCGATCTCGCTGCTCCTGTCTCGCGCCACCCTGGAAGCACAGTGAGGTCAGGGCGCGCGGGCTGCCGGTGTTTTTCCGTAGCGCTGCACTACCGGCTTATCAGCGTCCAGGCCTCCCGAGGGCTGCCCTGGCTGCAGGTAAATCTACAGATTCTTCTTGTGGATGCGCCAGCCCATGGCTACACCAGGATGTAGGTATTCGCCAGTTTGTGGGTTACGCGAGAAGTCGGTCTCACCAACCTGGCGTGCTACCGCCTCCCAAGCCGTTCTGGCGCGCTCCAGCAGATTGCCTTTGGCTTTCAGCTTCACGTACACCTCCAGAAGGTTGGATTCAAGGCAATAAAAACCCGGCGCAGTGGCCGGTTTCTTTTTAGTCAGTCCTACACACGCAGGAATGACAGGATGGGTATAATTTCTCTCACTTTCTCACTGTTGTCAATAGCTATGCCGCGTCCTGAACTAAAAGGCCTTCCTCTTCAAGAATCAACCGAACCTCTGCGAGCGCTTCCTTGACCATCAAGTTGAGCTCTTTCTTGATTCCGTCTCTCCAGCGATATCGGGTTGACTCGGGCGCCGCATCGATATCCCAAGTATTCATGTCGTAAAAGCTGTCAGGCAGGACGATCAGATCCTGATCCAGCGCCTCAAGCCTTGCGCGCTCCGACTTCCCGGCTGCAATCGCTGCGCCGATCAATTTATCGCGGCGAGAGTCATCGACCTCAAGAGGGATTTCCACCGTTACCGATGTTGGCCCTTTCCGCTTTGCTCCTTTCATCTTCGGGATCGACCAAGTGGTGACGGCCTTATGTACGAACAGCGCTGGTGCGGGGCTAGGCACCAGAGGGATGATGCCGGTGATCGCCTGCAACCGCCTGGCACGGCCAGTGCTGTACTTAGCCCCCAGCACGTCCCAGTGGCGAGGCTTGAGCATGTGGTGCAGTCGAGCAGCCAGCCAATAGTCAACCTGGGCTCGGTCCAAATCACCGCTACCAGAAGAGAGTGATGCAAGGCAGCCGCCATCCGCTTCGCTGGGGTTGTAGAGCTTCTGCCATGCCTGCCCCTTAGATGCGCCCTTCTCACCAGCGGCAAGCGCTGCAACGACCGCTCCTGATACGCTCGAATAAATCATGCTACCTGCCCCTTTTTCAGTTCTCTGGTCTTTGCCCGGCACTCGGCGGTGATGGTTTTCAGTTGCTCTATGGTCTCCTTGCGCGGCGCGTGGTCGGCTTCCAGCGCCTCTACAGCCTCCAGGCCGATGCGGCCGATCAGCCCTTCCCGGAACGCCTGCGAAACCGTTTGGCCCTTTCGGGCGTACTTGGACGAACCGGCATTACAGCTCTTGCACTGCAACCAAATATTGCTGGGCACCAGCCTTAACTCTGGCCGGGCGCCCTTCCCCATGAAGTGCCCTGCATCAAATGCGCCGCCGGTCTTCCAGCCTTGGGCCGCAATGATCGATTCCTGCGATTCGCCGCAACTGATGCAGCCGCTGCCGATGCTCAGCTCGTAGGTGCGCCGGTAGTCGCGCACGGCCTTCTCTGCGTCCTTCATGTGGTCCGACCTGGTCTTGAGGGCTTCCTTACGAACCTCGATGTCCCGGCGCCCAACATCCGCCAGGGCCTTGCGGGCTTTGGTTTGGTTAACGTCCTTGATGGCCAGGCCGCACTTCGGACTGCACACGGCCTGCCCGAGGCGCTGCGGGACGAATGTGGCCCTGCATGCTGGGTTCTTGCAGGTCTTTGGCTTGGGTTGTTTGCGCTCGATCGTCATAGCGCTTTTCTCGCTGCCCGCTCTACTTCTGTCTTCCGTTCGCGGCGCTTCTGCTCGAACTCCTCGATGGAGCGCTTGCGGCGCCGATCAATGAAGTGGCCTGCGATCAGGACGGTAACGAGCGCGAGGAAAATCACGACCCAGAACTGTTCTGCTGCACTCATGCCTGCATCCCCCTATCCCGGCTATCCGTGAGCAATGGCGTCTGACCCTCGGCCAGCTTCCAGTCGAACTTCTCTTTGCAGCCTGTAGCGCACTGACGCATGTTTAGGCTGGGTAGGTTGGTCATTGGCTCGCCGCAGTCAGGGCAAGGCTTTCCGTGTCCGTTGTCGTGGCTCATCAATAACGCCCTCCCCAGTTGTCCTTCTGCGTCCACCGCACCTGGTGCTCGGCGCCGAACGCGAAAACCCACTCAATCAACTCGGCGCATTGCTTCACGGTGAGCTTGCTTGTGCGCTCGTAGATGACGTCGAAGCCGTTGCCGTCTACCGCAGGGATCATCTGCGGCTTGTCGCCGGTCTCGCGCAGCCAGGCAGCCGTCAGCAGGCGCTTCCAGATCAGGACGTCCCACTTGCGACCGGCGTGATCGACTTGGGCGGCGATATCGGCCAGCGCCGCGTGCAGGGCCTTGTTCTGCTCGCCGCTGCGATCCACTTCGGTGATGGCCAGCTTCTTGGGCTTGGTGATGTCCATGCCAGCGATGTAGCCAATGGCCTTGTTGCGGTCTGATTCATTGCGGATCTGGAGGCTGGTCATGGCTTCACCACCCTGCATACCAGTTCAGAGCCGCCGATCGTGGTTTTGAATTCACCGGCATCATCACGCTGACTGATCGCCACGTTCATCAACACAAACATCCCCCAAAAACCTATCCCGAACAGCCAGCACATAAGTTTTTCAGCGCTCATGACTGCTCTCCCTTGCCAATGGCAGCGTCGACAGGAGTGTCAGCAGCGGCTACGCGATTGCGCATCGGGCTACCTTGCAAGCCTTTACGCCTCAAGTAGTCCAGTGCTTTTTCTGGTAGGTCGTTGCCCGGAGCGGCTTTGCGGAGGCTCTGGGCGAATTGCTTCGTCAGTGCGCACAAGTCGTCCACTATCGCAGCCAGCTCCCGCACTTCGCCGGTACGCTGAGCGAGGGCGCAGGACAGGCTGTAGATTTCCTGGCTGTCACCCACGCTCTCGCTCTTCCACTTTGATACCTCAACCTTCAGCTCTTCATTCACCCGCTCGTAGGCTGCGTAGCCGGTCTTGAGGCCGGCGATTTCGGCTTTGAGGGCGTCACGCTCGCTGGCAACATCAATCAACTTGGCTGCATTGCAATCGCATTGGCCGCGCCATTCGCCGAGCATGTCATGCACGTCACCGGTATCTCCGCAATTCCAGCAGGACGGGCCGTGCCGCCAAACCTCAAGCTCTTGCGCAAGCTCACGTTCGGTTTTGCTTCGCAACGTCTTCAGGCGCTCGTTCTCGGCCTTGAGCCGGTCGCGCTCGGCAATCAGGTCTGCGCAGTCACCGCGAAGCGAGCGGATGGCGCGCATGTGCGAGTCTTCTGGTTGGCAGCCGCCATGCGGCGAGCACATGCCCGGCGTCTGGCAGCGGGACATTGATTTTCGGCAGATCATGTCAGTCATGACAGCAGCTCCTTTGGCACGCTTACGGTGTCGCCAAGCTTGGCGTGAGCAATTGCACGCATGGCCGCAACGAGAAGGTTTGTATGCTCGAAATAGGCACTCTCGCCTTCCTGATGCGCACGCCAAAGAACACAAGCGCCATTCCAGTCCCAAGCGCTCGGCTCAACGGTTAGCTCTTCGGATTCGATCAGTGGGCCGCCCTGGCTCCAGTTGTGCGAAGGGTGATAAGGCCCGCAGCCACGGCCAGGCAGATCGATGTAGATGTATGGCGGCTCGCTCGGGTAAATAAGCGCTGGCAAACCCTCAGCCTTTGCCACAGCCCAATCCAGCGCCGCACCAGTCAGATCGCTTGTCTTCACTTCCACGAATTCGGTCATTGCGCCGCCCTCTTCAATTCCAATTCTTCGGCCTGCTTGATCAGCAGCGCCCGGCGCTCAGCCAATTCATTGGCAGCGTCGATACGCATCTCGTCCTTCCTTGCGGCAGAGGCCGTTCGCATCTCCATCATCGAGTCCTTCACGCCCTTGAGCTTTTCGCGCACTGCTGGTGTTTGCCGGGTCACTTCGCCGGTAATCAGTCCCGCCAAGGCGCGACCGTCTTCGGTAACCGGCACTACCCGCAGATCAGCCAGGTACCTCTGCCCGTGCTCTTGTGGGATTCGCTGCATCTGCACAGCCTTGGTGATGGCCTCGACACGGCGATTGGCATCGAAGCCCACCGAGACGTGCCAGTTCACCGGCTTCACATCATCCCGAGCCTGGGAAACCAGTCGCTCGTAAGTGCTGATGAAGGCCATTCGCGCACCGACCTTGTCGCCGGCATCGAGAACCGGCTTTGCCGCGCCCAAGGCGATCTGGATTTCGTCGGTCAGCACCACGGTTTCGAATTCGTCGTTGGTGGTCATGGCGATCGCCCATGCTTCATCCTTGCCTGGGCGACCGTCCTCGGCCTGGATACGCTGCATGATCGCGCCAAGGGTGAACTTTCCGGTCAGCTCCCGGCGGCAGGATTGCAGGGCCTTGCGGATGTCCTGCGGCGGGAATGCAGCCAAGTCTTCGGCCATCAACCGGGCGGCGGTGGCGCTGATGGTCTGGCCCAGAGTTTCGGCGGTGGCGCAGATGCCTGCCGCCAACTCGGCAAGGTTTTCAGAGGAAAGCATTGCGTTTCTCCCCATCGAGAATGAGCCGGGCGGCTTCCTGCGCGGCGTTCATGTTGGCTTGGGTGTCTTCGATCTGGCGGGCAGTGCGAGAATTCATCTGGCGGCCGGTGGCCCACTGGGTGTGGTATGCCTCGGCTTTGGCAATCAGGTTGTTCAGGCTGTGGCAGTCGTTGACAATGCGGGCGTCGTTGATCGTGAGGTAGTACGCAGCCACGCTATGGGCGACTTCGACACCCAGGCGGTCAACCAGCTTGCCGAGGATTCCACCGGCTGCTGCGTTCCACACCGGCCAGCACTGGTAGCGCTTGCTGTAGGCCATGGCGTAGTTCGCCCAGGCCTTGAACGTTTTGCACGTTTGGTCTTTCGGCCCTGGCATGTCGGCTGGGATTTCAACGCGGGGCGCTTCGGGTTGATCAGCCACCAGCACCAACACACCGGGCTGGGTCGGCTTGTCCGAGCCTTCCGGCAAGCTGTGACTGGTACCCTGATTGGTATCCTGATTACTGGTATCTTGATTTGTCGGAGATTTATCCGACCCTTGCTCGGATTTTTTTCCGACCTTGCTCGGAGATTTCTCCGAGGTAGATCGGATATTTTTCCGAACCTTTGAGGCTGGCGGGGTCGGATATTTTTCCGACCCGTCTTCTTTCTTGTTCCACTCGGCTGCCTTTTTGGTCAGACGGAAAAGCGTGATGTTTGCTGTGCTGGACAGGTCAATTAAACCGGCCTCCTCAAGCGCTTTCAGCATGCGGTAAGCGGTGTCAGGCTTGTCGGTTAGCAGAGGCAACTCTTCTACGATCTTCGCTTTACTGAGCGCAAAGAAGATGCCGTTCTCTGTCTTTACTGGAGTCGTCCAGCTTGGGCATGAGTAGATGAAAGCGAACAAGAGCGCTTGCTGCGAGTTCAGACCCCACTCAAGAGACTTCACTTGGTTGATAGATAGCGTGAACTGCATGTTAGGCCTCCACCGCGCTAGCGATATCTGAGAGGCCTTGCAGTACTGGGAGAATGGCGGAAAGTCGCGCCTGAATGGTCGCGTCTGCCTCGATCAGGTCAGAAAGAAACTGACCAGCAAAGCTAGGCACGCCAACCTCGCTACGCTCCACGTAGCGCCCTATCAGCTCTACCTGAGTGATGACGCTAAGGATTAGGTCAGATGCGCGAGCTTGCTCCTTAGGAGGTGCCTTGGCCGCCTTAGAGGCCTGCTGAATAGACTTCTTGTCTCCGGCCGCAACAGATGCCTGCTGATCCTTTGGCAGCACCAGCAACGCCAAGGCGCCCGATACCGAGGCGCGCCCTTCATCCATTGCCTGGACAAGCTCAGGAGCCGCTTCGTTAGCGACACGCTTTGCTTGCTCGTAGGTTTTGCCGTTACCGAATCCTGCAGCTTTTGCTGCAATGTCACGAGTCTTTCCGGATTCTGACAATGGTGGAAAATTTTCCACCGTTTTGTCGGATGGACGACCAACCCGATCACCAAGCTCGCGCTCAATGGCCTCGCCAATGGCAACGCGCTCGGACGGCGTGAAGTCCTTGCGGAATTCATTCTCGGCCAGTTCGCCTTGCAAGATTGAATCGAGGTGAACGGTGCGGACTGGAATCTTTTCCCAACCGATGGACAGGCAGGCGCGCAGGCGGCGCTCACCAAAAACGAGGCGATACCCGGAGTCGATGCCGATTGGCTGCAAGAGCCCAATCTCTGAAATGCTTGCGGCCAGGCTTTCAATGTCGCCGAAGTCCTTGCGGAATCGATTCGCGACCTTGATCAGGGATGCCTGGCACTGAATGATTTGATCGGCCATTTTTTGACAGGGGACGGTTTCCCGCCCCCATCCTATTTAGATGAAGGTCGGGAAGGTGTCGTCGACTCGCATAACGTTGGTCGCGTGCTTAATAGGCTTGCCACGCAGCTCTGCGTTCCATGTGCGAATCAGCGCGCCGATGACTTGGCTGCGGTGGATCGGGCGACGATCCACTGATGCGGCAAAGCAGCGATTACGCAGGTACAGAAGGTTGTCGTTGACCCCTTCGACGGCGCCTACCATGAAGCGCTCTAGGAATCGCTCAGCCAAAGCTTGGTTGCGCTGACTTGCGTAGAAGTAAAACATTGCAGCGATTGAGCGCGGAACGGGCGATTGCCGAGGTAGGGTTTGGCCGTACTCGGCGGCGGCGATCAGCAGCGGGTTGCGTTTCACGAATTCCAGGACATCGGTCTTCTCGGCTTTGCCGGGAAATCCAAATTGCTCCTTCTCGTAATCAATCACCCAGGTGGTGGCGGTCGCCAGCATCTTGCAGGTCTCAACAGGGAGGCCTAGCTGGACAAACAACACATCCGACTTCTGGCGACCTTTGCCGCTGTCGAGTACGTCGAAAATGCTTTCGTCAAAGCCTCGCATTACGACGCAAGTGACGGTGATACCAGATTGAAGAATGGCATGTAGGCGGTGCTGACCATCCAACAAGCTGCCCCCCTTTGAGAAGCGGATGGGGTCGCCGGTCATCTTCCATCCGCCCTCTCGGATCGCTTTTTCGAGCTTCGCGACGTGCGCCATGCTTGCCGCCCGGTTCCCGGTGTTCCGCTCAAGCCAGGCGCGGGCGATCTCGGGCGTCACCTGCTCGACGGTAATTGCTGGACCGTTTACGTTGATGGCGTTTTGGGTTAAATTGCTCATGTAGATTTTCCTTTCGTTACGCAATCAGCCAGGCCACGAACCTGGCTTTTTTTGCGCCCGCAATTTGCGGTTGGGGTTTTGCGCCACGTTTTGTAAAGCGTGAAAACGTGGCGCGGCATGGTTTCAAGCTCTTGCCTTGTGCAACTCAATCACCGCCGCCACAGCCTCAAGGCTCGCCGACATGTACTTGGCGTGCAGGGCGCGGATTTTCTTTGCTTCGGTCGCGTTGATCTCGCCGTCTTCCAGGGCGGAAGCGACCATCTGGTCAAGGGCACCACGCTGCGCCGATGCAGCCAGCGAGCGCTGATATAGATCGACGTTGTCCAGCTCCCCCGCTTCCGGGATCTTCACGAACACGCCGCCGTACATGGCGCAGATGTAGTCGGGGAGGAATGTGGTTTGGGCTTGGGTTTCGAGCACGCAGACTTCGTCATCAGTCAGCCGCTTGACCCCTGCCGACTCATAAATCCGATTCTTGAAACGCTTGAAATCTTCCTCGCCAAGAAATGCTGCGGCGCAAGGAAGACCGCCTGAGACGGCATTGGCGGCAGCAATCACTGCTGCCCTGCGGGTTTCTAGCACTGGCGACTTCATCGTCTAGTTTTTCCTTGGCTCGGTTGCGTTCAAGATGGCTTCAATGGATCGGCGGACTGGGGTGTCAGGCGGCTGCCAGGGGTATGGTTGGACGCAGATCACGAGCCTTGATTGCCCCATGCGTGATGATCTCGGCGCGCATTGCGACTTCGGCTGCGCAGCCGTGAAGGCCGCGAACCCACCCGCTGACAGTGCCCTGCTTTACGCCAAGCGCAGCCGCGGTCGCGGATTGCGAGCCGAAATGCTCGACGAGCTTCTCAAAAGGTTTTTTCATGATTCTCCGCCCATATAAAGGGATGCCTTTATCTTATGGCAAAGGTATACCTTTTTGCAACTTCAAAGGACAACCTTTAACTTATCTACCTATGGAATTAAAAGATCGTCTCAAGCAAGCACGAAAGCATGCTGGCCTTACCCAGGCTGAGCTGGCCGAGCGCGCCGGTATAAAGCAAGCCTCTATTTCCGAAATTGAACGAGGGCTGACCAGGTCGAGCAGTCACCTGGTTCGATTGGCTCAGATATGCAATGTCGACCCTGTGTGGCTGTCGGAGGGCACTCGCTTTCCTGATGCGCAATGGAAGGCGGTGACGGGAGGAGTGCAGCCACAACTGGAAAAACCTCCCGGCATAGAGTCAAACGCCAGCGCCCTTAGGTCAATTGATGGATGGGACGAAAAAACGCCCCTCGATGACGATGAGGTAGAGGTTCCGTTTCTTCGGGAGGTGGAGCTGGACGCCGGATCTGGACGGTTCGTTATTCGGGAGGATGAGGGCGAAAGCCTTCGCTTTCGCAAGAAGAACCTTAGAGATAACAACGTTCAATTTAATCAGGCGAAGTGCGTAACCGTTCGCGGCAACAGCATGACTCCCGTGCTACGCGACGGCGCAACCGTGGGCGTAGATCTCGGCAAGACGGGCCTCGGCGACATCATTGACGGCGATCTGTACGCAATAAACCACAACGGGCAGTTGCGGGTTAAGCAGCTATTTAGGCTACCTACCGGGATCAGACTGCGCAGCTTCAATCGCGATGAGCATCCAGATGAGGATTACAGCTTCCAGCAGATGCAGGATCAGCAGATAGCCATCCTTGGGCACGTTTTCTGGTGGGGCATGTACGCCCGGTAGGGAAAGCCGTGCCGCTGCGGTCGTGCAGGCGCCGCAGAAATTTTACTGGGCAATCACCATAATTCAATGAATGCGCGGCAATTTTAGAGTTTGTAGAGGCTCGTCAACCTGATTATGATGCCGCCGGTCGGACGGCTCGCATTAGGGGCCGCGGAAATAGCCGCTTGCAAGATTCAAATAAATAATCGTTATTTACGTCGCTGCGTTGGCACCATACTATGGTGTCACCTATAAGATTTATAGGTATTCATGATGAGTAAAAAGCCGCTATGGACAAGGCAGCAGCTAGAAGATCTTGTGCACGTCTTGGCGCAGGATTCGAACAGGGTGGTGTTTCGTGAGCATTGCATGGAACGACTTTCCCAGCGCGGCGTCACTGTCACTGAAGCATTGCGCTGCTTGCGTCGAGGATCCATTACCAGGGGTCCCACGTATGACAAAAAACACAAGAATTTTGAGTTTAGGATGAGCGAGCCGCCTCCGCGCGATATCGTCTGCATGGTTGTGGCCGTAAATCCAAGTCCTGAGCCTGGCGAGCTGTTCGCTATCACGGTATGGGAGGTATGAAAATGTACAAGTACACAGGTAGCGGCCTGGATGGCATCTTCCTGAAAAATGGATATACGATTGTTCAGACGTCGTACGGTCCAGGCGTGCGAATCGATGACGTAGACGGACTACACCGCGCCATTGCGCGGGACGTCATTCGCCAAAGAACCCCAATGACGGGCCACCAATTTCGCTTTTTGCGAAAAGAACAAGACCTGATCCAAGAAGAAGCCGCAGCAATTTTTCGGGTGGACGTTCAGACGATTGCTAACTGGGAGAAGCGTGGCGTGGAGGAGATCCCCGGACCTCCCGATGTGGCAATGCGAGCCTTTTACTCGGCATTCATTCACGCTAACTTCGGACCGATTCTGTTCGAGCCAAATGCCGAGGCACACGAAGGCGCAGCCTTTGAGAAAGATGGCGATACCTGGAAAGAATCAGTAGCGATGGCGGCTTAAAAAACCAACCATCACAAGAAGCCCGGCCCAGCGCCGGGCTTCTTGTTTCTGCCCTTCCCTACCCCGCCAATGGTGGCTGTACGCCACGAATGGTAAAGTGCGGACTCAATTACGGGAGGGATACCATGCGCTTGAAAACCTGCACTCTGCTTGCTGCTTTGACGTTGACTTTGGCAGGCTGCGTAGCACCACAACAAAAGACGCCGACCGCTGCGACCGCTGCCAAGGCGCCCCACGCGTTCAAGCCCATTGATTTCAAGTATGACCCGAAGTCTCCGGAGGCCATCAACTTCTCTCGCCAGTTAGATCTTCCGGCGTGGCAATGTGACCTTGAGGCAACGACCGGTAGCTATGCGGTTCGGTATAGCAATCGCCCAATGATTGCCGAGTACAGTAACTCGCTAATCGAATGCTTCAAGCATGCCAGAGCGCAGGGCGACGATGCTGTGAATCGCCTCAAGGCAGCTAAGGTGCCGGCCAAGCAAGCGGAGTTGAGCAAGGACCTGTATGCGAAATGGTCGGCTTACCTAACCACCATGAGCCCCTATCGCACCACAGACCAGCAAGCCAAATCTGCATACCAAGCAGCGAAAGAAGCCCTGGCCACTGAGGTGAAGTTTTCTAACTAATCCATCCGTCGCCACCGAAGCCCGCCTAGTGCGGGTTTTTTTGCGCCTCATTTACGCGAGAAGATGCCATGCCTTTATTTGCGCACTTAAACTCAAAAATAAAGGTATTCCTGTTGACTATAAATAAAGGCTGCCCTATATTTGACCCATCGCAGCGAACCACTACTGCGACCCGCTCTTTAAAAACTTGATGGACGCCGAGCTGGCCGATGCATAGCCAGCGGACGTACCGCGCAACGGTACGCAGCGATTCGACCTCATGTCGGCGCTGGGCATAGGAGACCTCATTCGGAGGGCGTAGCTGGTGAAGCTGCGTGGTGGTGAGTAGGCGTATGGCTTATGGGGCCTTGACCCCTTGTCGCGCCGAAAGACATCAACGGGAAAGCGACCGTTGGCCTGTGCAAGGAGTAGAGATTGCCTGCCCGTTACCAATGGGCAGGACGCTCTCCAGAAAGCCTTGAGAAGGGTTTTGCGGAAAGCAGCGAATCTGATGATCCACAGGAGAAAGCAATGAAACCAGTAAGTAGTCGCGCAAAGTCTCCGCATCGCAATGGGACCGAAGTTCTCGTTGTTGATTATCAAGGCAAGCAGATGAGGGCTACGGTGACCCAGGACCACGGCGGGGCCGGATGGGATGATGCTTCGACCGTTGAAGGCTGCGATGTTCAAATCAACCTGATTGTCTCTAGATCTGTCGTAGCTAAAGAGGTGAAGGAAATGCTTGATGATTCCAAGCATGGAAACAACATGCTGTTCATCTGTCGAACCTTCAACATAAAAAGAGATGTCATGACGGCGCTCGGGTTTGCCCCTGGAGCCATGACTGCTTAATGCTGCAAGCTGTCAATGATACGATCCCTCCTTTGACATGGAGGGATTGCTATGAGGATCGCGGCTTTAGGATTGGCAGTAGCATTGTTATCGGGATGCACAACGCCTTCTGATCTTTTGAGTGGCGCGCCAGAGCTTTCGGCGACTACCAAGAAGAGCCCGAAGGCCTATGCATTATGTGTGTTCCCTGCATGGCAGGATTATCGCTCCAGCTCAATCATGAGCGAGACGGCCGACGGCTATCGAGTCGTTGCGGGGAGCGAAATGAATGGTCAGACAGACGACGTGCTTGATATCAAGCTGAGCTCCACCGGCAGCGCCGTAAAGCTCTATCAGCGCATGGCGTGGCAACAGGTCGGGCGCGGCGACTTGAGGCGATCGTTTAATAGTTGCTTGTAAATTGCTTAACGGCACAGAGCCGCCTACGGGCGGTTTTTTTACATCTGGAGAAAAGCAATGTCAGCATTGACTATTGAATATTCGCCGCTCGAAACAATACGGCTAGGCGGCCTGCTGCGGCAATTTGGAAAAGAATACAGGCTTTCCATTCGTAGTCCGGCAGAGGCCATTAAAGCACTCTGCGTTCAGATCCCAGGCTTCGAGCGCTTTCTGTCGAACGCGAAGTCGCGAGGACTTGAGTTCGCAGTCTTTCGCGGAAAGAAAAATATTGGTGAGGGCGAGCTGGGGTTTCAAGGCCGGGGCGTCATCAGAGTCGTTCCGGTGGTAACCGGAAGCAAGAGAGCTGGTCTTTTACAGACCATCGTCGGGGCAATTTTGATTGCTGTGTCATTCATCCCTGGGTTTCAAGTGTTAATGCCTGTGGGTATCGGCCTTGTCGCCGGCGGCGTAATCCAAATGCTGAGCCCTCAGGCCAGCGGACTCAAGACCAGCGCCGCACCGGAGAACACCCCCGGCTACGCCTTTGGTAGCGCCAAGAACACCACGGCATCCGGTAACCCGGTACCGCTCTGCTACGGCAAGCGTCGGGTTGGCGGGGCGATCATCAGTGCCGCCATTTATGCCGAAGACCAGATGTAGATTTTCCTCACTCTTACCTCCCCTACAGCCCCTCCCCTTTGAACTGATACGCCCGGCATGCCGACGCATCGGTCAACACGACATTTGATTCAAGCCAGTGACCGACGCCGCTTATCTCGCGGGTCACGGCGGAAAGCATCACTGAAGCCCATTCATTGAGTGGGCTTTGGGATGACAACCAAGAGGTGCTTGATATGCCGAAACGGGCCTATGAGTGCGATGCCTGCAACGAGGTTCACGAGTACGAATCATCGGCGGAAGACTGTTGTAGGCCCCAGGTCAACGAGGTCTGGCTCTGCGACGTTTGTGAGGAATCGCACGATGACGAGGAAGACGCTGAAAAATGCTGCATCGGGAAGGTCAAGGCGCGCGGTATTGAAACCGTTCGCTGCCCTTCCTGCTTCCGAGATCAAGAACTTGTCCGGCACGCCGTCGAGATCGAGGTTGCCGGGCACTGCTCAGAATGCAACCCGCACTTCTCAATAGACGACACATTCAAGATTGGCGACATGGTTGAGCAGCAAATAGCTGAAAACCTTGAACGCTTGATGTGACAACCAACGCCAACGACAGCCTGTCGCTAACTGCCCGGTCACCTGCGTGCCGAAGCGCAGGCTGTATCGGTCTGCACTCAGCGATAGCTCAGCAAGGAAGAGCGCCTTGAGTGGGAGCCATGCCGGGTTCGAATCCCGACCTGAGTGCAGACCGATACAGAAGTGGCGCCCAGCTTCAATGGGCGCGGTTAACGAAGTACCTGTGGCCGTCCCTTCCCTCGATACAGGGGGTAAACGAATTGCGCCGCTGGATGGGTCCACGCCAAGCCAGCTGTCGGGGTAGCGTCCGGCCTTCTGCATCACCTCGTCCAGTTGGCCAGGTCGTTTATCGCGACGTCAGCGCTGGAGCCGGACAGCGTAACCGGCACCTTTCCCCCGCCTCTACCCGTCAGCACTCCTCCCCCGCGCCCATCGGCAACCAGCGGGAGGCATGAGTATTGACGAATACAGGTGAACCAAAAATCGGAGTTGACCATGAAACAGCAAACGAACCGTATCCGTATGGCTAATGAAATTTTCGACGCAAGCATGCTCAGTGGCAACTTCCTCGGCGGTTTCAATTCCCGAGTGCATGGTGTTGAGCGCCATGCCGCGGCTGATGGCCCGTCGCGCTTTGAGCGTGGGCAGGGCTGGGACAAAGCGGACGAGCTGGTGCGCACCGGTCAGATCTACTTCATCCACCCGTTCCCGCACGGCCACTGCAAGCAAAGCGGCTTCGTCTACGGCGGCACCTGGGCCTGCAACACCTGCCGCACTGACGGATTCCAGAAACCGTGGTGGGCCATCCGCGTGATGAAAGACGGCAGCGCGTGGTGCGTTACCGGCGAAGGGTTTGAAGACCTGCAGTCGTCCGCAAATTACGCATTCGGCGATACCCGCGAAGAAGCACTCAGCGCCTACGCCGAACTGATGAATCAGCCTGTCGCCGCCTAACCGGGCGAACCAACGAACGGAGTCATTCATGAGCGAGCAACGAAAGCCATATCCACGGTCGGCGGACAACTCTGACCAGATGAACCTGCCCGAGGGCAAAACCTGCGGCGACTGCGTGCATTGCCGACGCTGCACGTTGATGTTCGGCCATATCCCTGCTGATGAGGTTTGCGACTGGAGCCCTTCGCGCTTTCGTGAAGCCGTCATAGCCACCGCCTAACCGGGTGAACCAACGAATGGAGAGAGTCATGAGCATTCAAGACGGAGGCCCAGCCTTCCCGGTCGCTGAATACGACCACATGGTTTTTCAGCCAGCGACTGTTTCCGAAACGAAGCGTGATCTGTCCGGGATGAGCCTGCGCGACTACTTCGCTGCCAAGGCAATGCAGGGGTGGACGGCAAACCCGCTGCCTAATGATTCGTCGATTAAAAACGTTGCTGAATGGGCATATCGCCAAGCCGACGCCATGCTCGCCGCCCGTTCCGCCTAACCCCAAACACTGGAGGTCGCCATGGCAACCCTCAAAGCATTGCGCGAATCACAGCGCAAGCTGGACGAACTCGCGGCCGTGGTCCGCGATTCAGTAAAGCCTGTTTCTGGCTGGATCAAATGCAGTGACAGGCTGCCGGGTTTCCCGATTGAGGTAATCGTGGCTTACCACTCCGACGCTGATGGCGAGCCATGCCTGGATACGGGCTTGGCAATTCTTCACCCGGACGGAATCTGGCGCGGCGCTGGTGTGTTCTACCAGCTTGGACAGGTTCAAAAGTTCGCTATCCGGGAATGCATTAAAAAAGTAACCCACTGGCAGCCACTCCCCGCCCCGCCCACCGAATAACGCCACTGTGGAGGCATCTATGGCCCGCACTTACGAATATTGGACGGTCAAGGATGGCGAGGACATTGCCGTCAACCTGACCGTTATCTCTTTCTCGGCCTCGAAAGGCAACTTCAGCTCGCAGGCCGCTGATCCCGATGAGTATCACGGGCACTGCGAAATCGAGTGGGAATCGAAAGACGACACCAGCTTCATGACTGAATCTGAGATCGCCTCGATGGAAGAGTGGCTTGTGAATGAGCATTCCGAGTACCTGGCCGATCAGGACTACTACGACTAACCCGCCACCCTGGAGGCGACTATGAACGCAGCATTGAAGATATGCCAGGAGCGTTTCGACGCTCAGTTGCCTCCAGAGGTCAGCGAGGCGAACCCGGAACAGGAGTGGCTGGAACACTCGGCGGAACAGTTGGTGTGCGGCATGGACATCAAGTGGAAGCGCCGCTTCGGCCAGCCGCAGGTGGTGACGTTCGACCGGTTCTGTACGGTGTTGCAAGGCCACCTGAACCAGCGCCAGATCGACGACCTGGACCAGCGCGATTCATTCGCCAGGCTGTTCCTGTCTTCGATCCTGGGCAGCCAGGCCGACTCGCGCGGTCACGCTGCTGACCTGATCGGCCAGCCCCGCCCCATCGAAGCCGCCGAGAAGGTCGCCATTGATCTGTTGAGGCCCTACGCCGCCGATGCAGTGGCAGCAGAACGGGAAGAGGCCGAAGACGATGTGGATACCGACCTATGAGCCCGCACATCCTGATCGATGAGGCGCTGGAGGCCCTGGCGCATCCTGCCAGCGAGCCCGGCGCCGAGGCAGTCGTACAGCGGATGATCATCAACATGCTCAAGGGCAATGTGATCACCATCGAAGAGTTCAACCACTACTGCGGGCGCCTCAACAAGATCGTCTCCAGGCGCAAGGAGGCTGCATGACCATCACCGCCGGATCATTCAAAGGCATCGCCGAAGCCCTGAGAAATCAGGGTTTCTTGTTTCTGGTAGACGTGAAATGGATCGAGCAGCCTTGCAAGTGTGCGGGCCGCTGGACTTGCAAGGTGAGCGTATGAAGATTGATCTGACCAAAAAACCTGATGGCGCCACCCACATCAATCCGCATTCTGGCCTTTGGGTTAAGTGCTTCGGCGGAAACTCTGGAAGCTATCAGTTCTTCAAGGATGGTGAGTGGGAAATGGGTTTCGGGTGCATGAGCAACTCTTACCTTGAGATTGCCCAGCCAGACCCCTGGACCGGCGAAGGCCTGCCGCCTGTTGGTATTGAGCTTGAATGGAGATATGACGATCACGCCTGGAAGGTCGGGATGGCACTCTACATCGGCAGCGTATACGTGATCTTGAAAGCCAGTGATGGTGAGCAACATTACTACCTGGGCGATATGCAATTCCGACCAATCCGCACGCCAGAGCAGATCGCTGCGGATGAGCGGGAGCTTGCGATCACGGACATTTGCGTGGTCATGGACAAGGACCCAAGTCGACCGCTTCTGCGTGAAAAAGCTGGAGTGCTTTACGACGCCGGCTACCGCAAACAGGTGGCGCCGTGAGCGATCTACTCAACATGGAGTTAATCAACTCGCTGCCCCAGCCATTGTGGGTAAGCGAAGACGGCAAGGACTGGTGGTGGCCGGTGATCGAAATCGACGTACAAACCGGCCTGATGCGAATTGACGTGTGCGGCCAGCAGCAGCGCTGCCACTTCGATGATTGGTCCTATGTGCGTGACGACGCCCAGGTGATTCATGACTGGGACAGCTTCTACCTTGAAGATGAATCGCCATGACCACCCGCCAACTCAAACGCCGCCACCTCATTTGGCGCGGCGCCGCAACCTCCCTCCTCGGCTGGTCCGGCTGGCTGGCTCTGATAGCCCTGGCCGATCTGATCGCACCGAAGTAACTCAACCAATTTCGAACGCTGCGTGCATCGCGGCAAGGAATCCTCATGCTCGCAGAACAGCAAGTAATCACCATCGACGACATCAGCGCCGACAACGCGCCGGCCATTTACGTTGCCGGTGGCCTGGGCCAGTTCTTCGACGCGGTGAAGGCCGAAGTTACCGGCGAAGTGCCCGACCTGACCACCCGTAAGGGTCGCGAGCGTATCGCCTCCCTGGCCGCCACTGTCAGCAAATCGAAAGCAGCTGTTGAGAAGCCCGGGCGTGACTACCTGCGCCGCCTCAAGGAAATGCCAAAGGTGGTGGAAGCTGAGCTGCTCGACTTCGTGACCAAAATGGACAACCTGCGCGATACCACCCGCCAGCCGCTGACGGAGTGGGAAGAGGCTGAACAGGCCCGCAAAGACAAGCACGTCGATGGCATCCAGGCCATGAAAGACTTTTTGATTTTCGAAGCTGCCCCGAGCGCCGCCCAGGTCGCCCAGATCATCGCCGACTTGGAGCTGATAGCGATCAACGACACCTGGGAAGAGTTCTTGGCCGAGGCCGCCCAGGTGAAGGATCAGACCCTGGCCAAGCTGCGCGGAATTCTGGCCGAGCGCACCCAGTACGAGGCTGAGCAGGCCGAACTGGTCAGGCAGCGCGCCGAAGCAGAAGCGCAGGCCCAGCGAGACCGCGATGCAGAGATTGCCCGGGTAGCGGCTGAGCAGGCACGAATTCAAGCCGAGCAACGGGCCCAGGCCGAGCGTGACGCAGCGGCGCGCCGCGAACAGGAGTTGCTGGACCAGGCCGCAGCAGCGCAGCGGGCAACCGAACAGGCCGCCCGTGATGCAGAGGCCGCCGCCGAACGCCAGCGCCTGCAACTGGAGCTGCAGGCGGAACAGGCAGAGCGCCATGCCGCCCAGGCCAAGGCCGACCAGTTGGCAGCCGAGCAGCGCGCCGAGCAGGAGCGTCTTGCCTCCATACGCCGCCAGGAAGAAGCCGTAGAGCGGGCTCGACTGGATGAGGTCGCCCGAGCCAACGCAGCGGCAGACGAAATCCTGCGCCAGCAACAGGCGCGCGAGGCGGACAAGGCCCACAAGGGCGCGATCTACAAAGCCGCCAAGGAAGCATTCATCCAGCACGGCATGACGGAAGAATGCGCGCGACTCGCTGTGAAGCTGGTTGCGAGCGGTCTCATCCCTTCCATGTCTATCCAATACTGAGGTCGCCATGAGCAATTTAGCGTTGGCCGAACAGGCCGAAACCCAGCAGGTAGCCAACCCTGTGGCCACTAATGAATCTACTGCGATGCTGACAATGATTCAGCGCGCGGCGACTGACCCGGCATTTGATGCCGACAAGATGCAGAAGATGATGGAGATGTACGAGCGCCATACGGATCGCACGGCAGCAGCAGCTTTCAATGCCGCAATGGTCCGCGCCCAGGCTCAGATTGGTCCGGTATTCCGCGACAAAATCAATACGCAAACCAGCAGCTCCTACGCGGCACTTGAATCGATCGATAAGAAGATATCCCCGGTTTACACCGCCTACGGCTTTTCCTTATCGTTCGGAACCGCCGATAGCTCGTTGGTAGGCCACATCCGCACCGTTTGCGACTGCATGCACGAAGGCGGCCACACCAAGCAGTATCACATCGACCTTCCCATTGACTCCGTCGGCATCAAGGGCAGCGTGAATAAAACAGGTGTCCACGCAAGCGGATCGACCTTCAGCTACGCCCGCCGCTACCTGACGATGATGATCTTCAACGTGGTAATGACCAATGAAGACGACGACGGACAAGGTGCGAACAGCCCTCAAGATCCTCCGCCAGAGCCAGTCATAACCGCAGGCCAGGCAGCCCAACTCGACGCACTTCTGAAAAAATGTACTCCGGCGCTACAAGAGAACTTCACCGCCAAATACGGCTGCGCAGCCAACGTTTACAAGTCTGAGTTTGACGCGGTGTCGGCCCGCATCACCAAGTCTGCCAATCGCCCTCAGGAGTAAGTTATGCAAATCATCACTGAGATTGAACAGGGATCGCCTGAGTGGCTGGCCCTGCGCCTGGGCATCGTCACCTGCTCCGAACTGGAATGCCTGCTGGTAAACGGTAAGGGCGAGTCAGGCTTCGGCGTCGGCGCCTTCACCTACATGAACACACTAATCGGTGAGCGCATCACCGGCGAGGCGGCCGACCCATTCCAGGGTAATCGACACACTGAGCGCGGCCATGAGCTGGAAGCCGTCGCCCGCAAGCTCTACGAGGAGCGCGAGGAGGTTGAAACGACCCAGGTGGCAATCATCCTAAACCACGGCGCCGGCTACTCGCCAGACTCGCTTGTGGGGGCGAAAGGTCTGACGGAAATCAAAACCAAGCTCCCGAAATTCCAGGTCGAAGTGATCCTTTCAGGCGAAATCCCCAAGGAGCACGTAGCTCAGTGCCAGGGCGGTCTGTGGGTCTCCGAGCGCGAGTGGATCGACTTTGTTTGCTACTGGCCAGGAATGCCGCTTTTCATCAAGCGTGCATATCGCGACGAGGCAATGATCCGCAAGCTGACTGAGCGGGTTAAGACCTTCTACGAAATCCTCGATGAGCGCATGAACCAAGTCCTGGGGATCGCAGCATGATCAGCAACCACCTCAGCATGGTCGAGGCACTGCGCCCGGCCTCGGATGCACTGGCGGCCCAGGTCGCCAAGTACCTGGCCCATGGCGGCCAGATCGAAGAAGCGGCGCCCATCGGCTATAAGCCCAAGCCCATCACCTACAGCAACCAGATGCCGCCGACGCCCAAGCCGTTTGTTCGGCGGAAGGTTGAGGCGGCTCCGCTGCCCTTGGCGAGATCCGATGTCCGTGACCAGGAGCGCCTGAAGCTGGTTGAACGCGTTCGGAGCCTGGCCGCCAATCACCCAAAGGTTGAGGTCGCGGCAGAACTCGGCATCGACCGGCGAACGGTCTCCAAGATCGGCAAAGAGTTCGGGATCACCTTCAGAGCTCCAACTCGTGGCGGCACCGGGAATCTGGTGCCAAAACAGGTGGATGAAGCCAAGGATACGCAACTCGCCGAACGGATCAGGGCATTCATGGAGTTGGGTATTACCCGCCGGCAGTGCTGCGGCAAGCTCGCAATCGGCTATAAGGCCTTCGAGAGGATTATCGCGGCGCACGGGATCGACTATCCAAAGCTGGTTCGGAGAGCAGCTCGATGCGTCGCATAGCCCGCATCCAGCAACGCAAACGTCAAACCTGGCTGGCACTGCAGGCCAGCGGAATAGAAGAGGTAGGCCATGGCTGCCGAACAGAAGGAGCGCACAGCCAAGCTTGCCGAGAAACGGCAAGAACTGGGCGAGCAGGAATTGCGGCACACGGTCCCGTACGGAACCCAGCTGATGCTTGCAGAGCTGATGCTCTGGCATGAGATTCGAGAAATTGGCGAGGCGGTGCAGCTGCTGGTGATCAATGGCAATGCCGAGGATCTGCCGCCAGCCCCGCCGAAGGTCAAAGGACCGTCCGACATCATCCGCCACTACTTCCGCCAGGGAATGCGTGACCGGCTGGAAGCGCTCACCGCCGAACTGGGCGAGACGAAGGACCGGGCGACCATCCGGCGGCTGATCGCGCACGCCCACTCGCTGGGCGCCGAGAAGTCCGCCCCGCTCTTCGAAATTAAGCGCCACGGTTTTGAGATAACTGAAAACGTGGCGCGCAAATTACGGCAAGCAGGATTTGCCGAATCGCTCCAAATGAACGCCGAAGACGACGGCGACAACGCCTGATCCAGCTCCATGCCGGTCACCCGTAATACCCCAAATCAACGAATCACGCCAGCCGGCGAGGCAGGCGCGCACCTGGAGGCATGAAATGTCTACCCCCCCCGCATCAAGCGGATCGACCTGTCGCGCCCACGCATTCGTCGGCGCGTACTGCGAGCCCTGAAAAAGAGCTATCACCTAACTGGCGGGCCGATCACCAGGGCCTGGCTATGCACGCCTGGAACCCTGACGTTCAGCCTGGGCCAATGGCGCGGCTACTACGACGACAAGAACGAATGGGTGGCCCTATGACCCCTCATGAGTTCATTGAAAAGAACGTCCATGAGGAGCTGATAAAGCAGGGATTCCAAGCCGGTATCTGCTTCTCGGTCTCCCGCAACGCCGTTGATTACTACCGACAGCGAAGCATGTTCAAGAAGAACGTCATTGCGGATGTGCTGAGTTGGTCAAAGAAGCAGGCCAAGGAGCTGTCGCGGTAACTAAGCTGAGCGCCCAGCAATAAGCACGGCTCCAACTTCACGCCCAGCCTTCTGCGCCAGGGCGCGATCGACATACGTGCGATCTCCAGCAACCACCGGCACCACGACCTCACCACCACGCTTTATCTCGACGTTGATGCGCCAGGTCTCCCGGCCTTCCTCGTCCTTGTCGCACTCCATGTAGTTCCAGACCTGAAACCCTTCAATTTCGTCATAAATATCGTGCTTGGTCATGGTCCTGCCTATTTATAGGAAGGGGCCATCCTAGCACTCCACCGCCGGGCATGGCCCGGCAAGGAAATAACTGTGTCCGAAGTAATGCGATGGAAGCTGAAAGGCTTTATTCCGGGAGTAGAAGGCGTTTCGAAAGCACTGTTCCAGCCTTGGGTTGTTCCGGCGGAAGACTTCGACCAGGTCACCGTCGAGCGTGACGCCCTGAAAACGTCGCTCGGCGCAGTGACATTCAATCTCGACAAGACCGACAAGATTGCACTTGCCCTGCAACAGCGCCTGACCGCAGCGGATGAGCGGGTGGATGTGCTGGATGGGTTGATTGGCGAAGTGCTAGACGCTGTGGGGCGTGAGCCCCTGGACTTGGACGCTGTACTGAGGTTGCGTGCCCGTATGCGCGCCGCACTCAAGCCAGCAGAGGTCGGCGCCGACTCCTGCGAGTTCTGCAAGGGCTGGGGGTTTCGTTCCAATCCAGATGGCGCCGACGAAGGATGTGGCGCGTGCAACGGCACGGGAAAAGAGCCATCGGATGACCAGCAATGAAATCCCAACTCCCCGCCTACTGCTGGTGCCTGCTGGCACTGGCACAACTGATTTGCTGAGGTGATTTATGCGGAACATCCAAACCCGCGAAGGCTATGACCTGTGGGACAAAGTACACGAACTGCCACGCTTCAACTTCTGGCGGGGCGGTGAGGATGAAAAAGGCAGTGTAATCCGCGTGCCGGAAAAGCATGGCAACTGGGTCAGCTTCAACGACCTGACAGCCTTGGCCGACCAGTACCAGGACGAGATCAATAGCCTGCGTGAGCGTCTTGCGCGCCTTGAACTGAAATCGGTGAAGCCATGACCACCAACCAAACGATTGACGGCGTGCCGCGTGCGCGCATTCAAGAAATTATCTCTGATATCGAAAGGGGTGGACGGCTTACTGCCGTTGAAAAGCTGCGCGCCCTGATGGATGCGCCTGTGTGCGGCGCCTGCAATGGCAGCGGATGGATCGACAATCTCAGGCCTGTCGGCACGCAGGCCATGAACTGCCCAGACTGCAAGCCGGCCGCTCAGATCACCAACGCTCAGAGCCGAGCAGCAGACTACAAAGAGCAGCAGGCATTCAATGACTGGGCCTGGAACAAAGAAGGCGAAGCGGTAGGCCGCATGGATGGGCAGGCAGCAGCAATTGAAGCATGGCACGCACGGGCCAAACTGGCCGAGCAGCCCGCGCCGGTAGCGGTGGTGCTGCCAGGCGAAAAGCCAGAGGCCCGCGCATGGGGTCATGACATGGGCGGAAACTACGCTGAAGGCCATGCAGATGGCTGGAACGCCTGCCTCGACGAGCTGAAACGCCTCAACCCCTCTCTGTAACCCCTCCCCCTTCAAAGTCAGCCGCTATAGCGGCAAGGACGAAGTCATGCCTGAAGAAATCAAACTGATCCAGCCTGTCCCAGTCGTTCGCAATGCCGAGGGCATGTTCTGGCACCCCAATCTCCCATCGTTCGAAGAGGGAGACGGAGAAAAGAGCAAGCAGTGGATCGCTGATCAGGGTCTGGTCGTGAAGACTGCGAGCATCGAGTACGCCGAAGAGGCGATCGCTGATCGTTATTTTGAATCGGGCGACCCTGATTGCAGTTACTGGGAACCGGCAAAGCCTGATGGTGACGGCTGGTTCTGCCTTTCGATTGGTGACACTGACGATGGCCCGGTCTGCTGGTGGGCACGCCGCGAGGTGACACCATGAAGGGCCCAAGCGGAGTAATGAACGGTCGAATCGCGCTTGATACGCGGGTACTGAACTACCTGCGCGCTCATCAAGGCTCTACAGCCTGGGCTATGCACGGCTCAGTAGGTGCAACCCGCGAGGAGGTCAGCAAAGCGTGCCAGCGCCTAAAGCGCAAAGGCCTCGTGAAAACTTCAGAGACGCAAACGACCTACTGGCAGGCGGTGACGCCATGATCGCCACCCTCTGGTTCGCCTACGTGTTCATCTACAAGGGGCCAAGGCCATGAAACAGCATCGCGTTTTGATCGGCGACTGCATTGAGTCGATGCGGACGCTGCCAGACCAATCAGTGAGCACCTGTGTCACGTCTCCGCCCTACTACGGCCTGCGCGATTACGGCATGGCCGGTCAGATCGGCCTTGAGGAAACTCCTGCGGAATTCGTGGCGCGCCTGGTGGACGTATTTCGGGAGGTCCGACGGGTGTTGCGCGATGATGGCACGGCATGGGTGAACATGGGCGATAGCTATGCCAATGGGGGCAGGACTACTCGCGGCGCAGATGAAAAGCTGGACGCTCGCACAATGAGCGTTCGCCCTCGAGATCCGGCCGGCATCAAGCCGAAAGACCTCATGGGCATCCCCTGGCGCCTCGCCTTCGCCCTTCAAGATGATGGCTGGTACCTGCGCCAAGACATCATTTGGCACAAGCCGAATCCGATGCCTGAATCCATCAGGGACCGGTGCACAAAGGCGCACGAGTACCTGTTTCTCTTGAGCAAGTCACCACGCTATTACTATGACCAGGATGCGATCAAGGAGCCTGTAGCGCTGAGTTCGATCACACGAATGGCTCAGGATATCGAGCAACAGCGAGGCAGTGATCGAGTGCCCGGAAAGTCGAACGGCCCAATGAAAGCTGTGCGCAGCAAGCGGGATAGTTTCAAGCGCGATGATTCAAAGCGAGAGCAAGCTATCCCTGGGCAATCACTGGGAACACACCGGCCAGATCGAGAGGAAAGCGCCTGGCCCTTGGACACTCGAAACAAGCGCAGTGTGTGGACGGTGCCGACGCAAGGTTTCAAGGGTGCGCACTTCGCCACTTTCCCGCCTGACCTGATCAGACCTTGCATTCTGGCCGGCGCACCACTGGGCGGCGTCGTGCTTGACCCGTTCGGCGGTGCCGGTACGACGGCGGTGGTCGCCATGCAAGAAGGCCGAAAATCGATCCTGTGCGAACTGAACCCGGAATATGCCGCAATGGCTGAACGCCGGATCGCGGCCGCCTGGCTCGACGGCGCGGCGCAGATGGATGTCTTCCGCGACACAGTGCAACACCCAGCAGCCTAACCCCAATCCCCCTACATGCCTGCCGGTGAGCGGCGGGCGAGGTATTCCTATGTCTGCAATTCTTCAGCGCTTCCACCAGACCGCCAACGATGCCCTGGTCAACCTCAGCGAGCACTGCCCACCAGGCAGCAAGCTCGTCTTGGTGATCTGCACCCCGGGCAAGCCGGAAATGGACATTGTCTTCGAGGATCAGGGCCTGGATACAAACGAGGTGCTCAGTGTCCTGCGTCGCCGCGGCTTGAGCATACACGGCGACAACGCCTACAAGCGCGATCTGTGCGACTCGATTTTCGGGGCCCTGGCCTTCGGCGCACAAAACACCAACCCGCCACCGGCAGATCACTGGGGCCAGCGCTTCTGGGACATCGGCCGGGAGGAACGTGCGATGCAGGAAGAGCTGCTCGAAAGCCTATCCAACTTGGTCGGACTGGCGAAACTCGGGGCCGCCAGGCTCGACAAGTACCACGCAGCCCTTGCCCACGCCGAAGCGGTAATCGCCAAAGCCACCCGCTAACCCACCTTCTGCCGCCCAGCGCGGCAAGGACACCACATGTTCGCAACGAAACTCTTCCTGCTCCTCATGGGGGTAGCGCTGTACCTGGCATTTACCGGCGCTTGGTTCCTTTGGCTGGCACCGGAGCTGATTCTCATCGGTAGCGTCCAGACACTGGTGGGAGCCTTTGCCGGCTGCATCACCTGGCTGTGCCTGACCTTCAGCACGATCGTTCACATCATCAAGACAGCGCGGCCATAGGGCGGCGGGAGGTAGGCATGTTTCTAACAGCAGAGGAAGTCGCCGACCTGACTGGTTACAAAAAGCCAGGGGCGCAGATAAAGTGGCTGACCGCTGAAAAATATGGATTCGCGGTAGGTGGTGATGGGCAACCGAAGGTGTTACGCCAGGTTGTCATTGGAAGGCTGGGCGGTATTCAATCAAGGAAGGGGCCGGAACTGCGGCTGGCATGAGGTGAAAAGCAATGCGTCCTCGCAAAAAAGACCGGCACCTACCAGCCTGTATGTACGAGAAACATGGCGCTTACTACCTTGTCCGAAAGGGCAAGTGGAAGCGCCTAGGCACAGACTTTCAGGCGTCTCTGGCTGAGTACGCCAAGCTGCTGGACAAGGGCAGTCAGGGCGGTATGCCAAAGTTGATAGACGATGCGCTTGAGTATATGCGCACCAGAACCAAGCCGCCGCTCAAGCCCAACACACTCAAGCAATACGAGTCTGCATGCGAGCGACTGAAGGAAAACTTCGCTGACTTTGAGCCGAGAGAGGTGCTACAGCGTCACGTTGTAGCACTAAAGCTACACATGGCCGACACACCGAACATGTCGAATCGGATCATTTCTGTTCTGCGCGCGGTGTTTACCTACGCGCTAGAGCAGCAGATCGTGGATTCAAACCCATGCATTGGCGTACGCCGTCATCTGGAGCACAAGCGAGACCGCTACATCACCCACGGCGAGTTCCAGGCGATCTGTGCCAACTCAAGCGACAATATGCGAGTGATCTATGAGATGTGCTACCTAACCGGTCAGCGCATCGGTGATGTTTTGGCTATCCGCCTGGCAGACATCGGCGCCGAAGGGATCGCTTTCAAGCAGGAAAAGACCAGTGCCAGGTTGTTGGTGCAGATGACGCCAGACTTGGAGGCGCTGATTGCAAGGGTCAAGGCCCTGCCTCGGAAGATTCGCGGGCTCACCCTCTTCTGTTCTCCGCGCGGCGGCAAGCCGGTGAACTACAGCTCAGTCAAGGATGCGTTCGCCATCAGCTGTAGGAAGGCTGGCGTCGAGGATGCGAGCCTTCACGACCTGCGAGCAAAGTCCCTTTCGGACACCGATGACCAGGGGAACGACGCACAAAAACTGGGTGGACACACAGACGCCAAGATGACTCAACGTTATCTTCGCTTGAGGAAAGTCAACGTCGGGCTACCGCCGACAATGCCGAAAAAATCCCTGTAGTATTAGACAGATGTTAATCGTCAAATAGACAGGCAGAGCTGAAAGCCCCGTATGACCGACCTCTCCAGCCACACCCCAATGATGCAGCAGTACTGGCGCCTGAAAAACCAGCACCCTGATCAGTTGATGTTCTATCGCATGGGCGATTTCTACGAGATCTTCTACGAAGACGCGAAGAAGGCCGCCAAGTTGCTGGACATTACCCTGACGGCGCGCGGGCAGTCGGCCGGGCAAGCGATTCCGATGTGTGGGATTCCTTACCATGCCGCGGAAGGCTACCTGGCGAAGTTGGTCAAGCTGGGTGAGTCGGTGGTGATCTGTGAGCAGGTCGGCGACCCGGCGACCAGCAAGGGGCCGGTGGATCGTCAGGTGGTGCGCATCATTACACCGGGGACGGTGAGCGATGAGGCGCTGCTGGATGAGCGCCGGGACAACCTGATCGCAGCGGTGCTAGGGGACGAGCGGCTGTTCGGTCTGGCCGTGCTGGATATCACCAGCGGCAACTTCACCGTACTGGAGATCAAGGGCTGGGAAAACCTGCTGGCGGAGTTGGAGCGCGTCAACCCGGTGGAACTGATGATTCCGGATGACTGGCCCAAAGACCTGCCGGCGGAAAAACGCCGTGGGACCAAGCGTCGTGCGCCGTGGGATTTTGAGCGCGACTCAGCATTGAAAAGTCTGTGCCAGCAGTTCTCCGTGCAAGACCTCAAGGGCTTTGGTTGCGAAAACCTGACCCTGGCCATCGGTGCCGCAGGTTGCCTGCTCAGCTATGCCAAGGAAACCCAGCGTACCGCCCTGCCGCACCTGCGCAGGCTGCGCCATGAGCGCCTGGACGAGACCGTTGTGCTCGATGGCGCCAGCCGTCGCAACCTGGAACTGGACACCAACCTGGCCGGTGGTCGTGATAACACGCTGCAATCGGTCGTCGACCGTTGCCAGACCGCCATGGGCAGCCGTCTGCTGACCCGCTGGTTGAACCGTCCGCTGCGGGATTTGACCGTGCTGCAAGCGCGCCAGTCCTCCATTACCTGCCTGCTGGACGGCTATGGTTTTGAAAAGCTGCAACCGCAGCTCAAGGAAATCGGCGATATCGAACGAATCCTGGCACGGATTGGCTTGCGTAACGCCCGCCCTCGTGACTTGGCACGCCTGCGTGACGCCCTTGGCGCCCTGCCTGAGCTGCAAGTGGCGATGACAGACCTGGACGCGCCGCACCTCAGGCAACTGGCCGTGACCACCAGCACTTATCCGGAGCTGGCTGCACTGCTGGAAACCGCCATCAACGACAACCCGCCCGCAGTGATCCGCGACGGTGGAGTGCTGAAAACCGGTTACGACAGCGAGCTGGACGAACTGCAATCGCTAAGCGAAAACGCCGGGCAGTTCCTGATCGACCTGGAAACGCGCGAAAAAGCCCGCACCGGCCTGGCCAATCTGAAGGTCGGCTACAACCGCATCCACGGCTATTTTATCGAGTTGCCCAGCAAACAGGCCGAGCAGGCCCCGGCTGACTATATCCGGCGCCAGACCCTTAAAGGTGCAGAGCGCTTCATCACCCCGGAACTCAAGGCCTTTGAAGACAAGGCGCTGTCGGCCAAGAGCCGCGCCCTGGCCCGGGAAAAGATGCTCTATGAAGCGTTGCTCGAAGACATGATTGGCCGGCTGCCACCGCTGCAGGACACCGCCGCCGCCCTAGCGGAACTGGATGTGCTGAGCAACCTGGCCGAGCGTGCGCTGAACCTAGACCTGAACTGCCCGCGTTTTGTCAGCGAGCCGTGCATGCGCATTGTCCAGGGGCGTCACCCGGTGGTTGAGCAAGTGCTGACCACGCCGTTCGTCGCCAACGACCTGTCGCTGGACGACGATACCCGCATGCTGGTGATCACAGGTCCGAACATGGGCGGTAAATCCACCTACATGCGCCAGACCGCATTGATCGTGTTGCTGGCCCATATCGGCAGCTTCGTGCCGGCGGCCAGTTGCGAGTTGTCTCTGGTAGACCGGATCTTCACCCGGATCGGTTCCAGCGATGACCTGGCCGGTGGCCGTTCGACCTTTATGGTGGAAATGAGCGAAACCGCCAACATCCTGCACAACGCCACCGACCGCAGCCTGGTGCTGATGGACGAAGTGGGGCGCGGCACCAGCACCTTCGACGGCTTGTCCCTGGCGTGGGCAGCGGCCGAGCGGCTGGCACATTTACGGGCTTATACGTTGTTTGCCACCCATTACTTCGAACTGACGGTGCTGCCGGAAAACGAACCACTGGTGGCCAACGTGCACCTCAATGCGACCGAGCACAACGAGCGCATCGTGTTCCTGCACCATGTATTGCCAGGGCCGGCGAGCCAGAGTTACGGCCTGGCGGTAGCTCAACTGGCCGGGGTGCCGAGCGAAGTCATCACCCGTGCCCGCGAGCACTTGAGCCGCCTGGAAGCCGCCGCCCTACCCCACGAGATTGCCGTGGCCAGTCCGACAAAGGCGGCAAACAAGCCTGGGATTCCGCAACAGAGCGACATGTTCGCCAGCCTGCCCCATCCGGTGTTGGATGAGCTGGCAAAGCTTGATCTAGATGACTTGAGTCCGCGAAAAGCACTGGAAATGCTCTATGCACTGAAGACACGGGTCTAACGCAGACGCTTGCAAACTGATAGAATCTCGCGCGGTTTGGGATGCTGCGGGCTTTTAGCCTGGTCTGCAGACTATCGCTCTCAAACCTCGCGAGCCCTGCTGCAAGGGGCTTCGCTGCCGCCGCCTGAGGAGAAAATTAGAAATGACCTTCGTCGTCACCGACAACTGCATCAAATGCAAGTACACCGACTGCGTAGAAGTCTGTCCGGTGGACTGCTTTTACGAAGGCCCGAACTTCCTGGTAATCCACCCGGATGAGTGCATTGACTGCGCCCTGTGTGAACCAGAATGCCCGGCCGTCGCGATTTTCTCCGAGGACGAAGTCCCGGAAAGCATGCAGGAATTTATTCAGTTGAACGTCGAGTTGGCGGAAGTCTGGCCGAACATCACTGAAAAGAAAGAATCCCTGCCCGATGCAGAAGAGTGGGATGGCGTGAAAGGCAAGATCAAAGATCTCGAACGCTGATAGCGTCGCAGCCCCCCAAAAGGCCCCTTGCGGGCCTTTTTGCATTTCAGGAACAGGCTGTTACTTTTCTGCGGGCAAAAAAAAGGGGCGGTTTGACCCGCCCACATTTTTTCCCTAGTCCCTGTGTTCCTTTTCATCATCCTGATGAATCGCATCCTGCGATGTTCCTTGAATCATCATTCCTTGATGACCGTGTCAATCCGTGGACACAGGGCTGATATTAGAGAGTTCCCGATGAAGTTCAACGGTATGCAACCGGCTGAACTACCGGCCAGCCGATCAAGATCAGAATAAATAGTTGTTATTTTTCAACAAGATAAAAACCAAACAAAATCATTAAAGCCATCCATCCCTGGTAAAAAAACCAAACGCTTACGAAAAAGTAAGTGAATGCTTACACCAACAACTATGCAAACTCCACCCAGTGCATGACACAGGCAAGAAAAAGCCCCGACACAGTCGAGGCTTTTTTACCTTCATGTGAATCAGTCGTCGCTGACAGTGATGGTCGGCATCGCTTGGGCGCCTGCTTCCTGCAAGACGATCCGCGCGCCCACGTGCCGGGCCAGTTCCTGATAAACCATGGCGATCGGGCCATCCGGTTCGGCAACCACGGTAGGCTTACCGCCATCGGCCTGCTCACGAATGCCCATGGACAGCGGCAGCGAGGCCAGCAGCTCAACACCATACTGGGTGGCGAGCTTTTCACCGCCGCCTTCACCGAACAGATGTTCGGCATGGCCGCAGTTGGAGCAGATGTGCACCGCCATGTTCTCCACAACGCCGAGCACCGGAATGTTGACCTTGCGGAACATTTCCACGCCTTTCCTGGCATCCAGCAACGCCAGGTCCTGGGGCGTGGTAACGATCACCGAACCGGCAACAGGCACCTTTTGCGCCAGGGTCAGCTGGATATCACCGGTACCCGGCGGCATGTCGACCACCAGGTAGTCCAGGTCGCCCCAGGCGGTCTGCGTGACCAGTTGCAACAGGGCGCCGGACACCATCGGCCCGCGCCAGACCATCGGCGTGTTGTCGTCGGTCAAGAAAGCCATGGACATCACTTCCACACCGTGGGACTCGATCGGCACGAACCACTTCTGGTCCTTGATCTTCGGCCGGGTGCCTTCGGCGATGCCGAACATCACGCCCTGGCTGGGCCCATAGATATCGGCGTCGAGAATCCCCACCCGTGCGCCTTCACGGGCCAGGGCCAGGGCCAGGTTGGCGGCCGTGGTGGATTTGCCCACACCACCCTTGCCGGAAGCCACGGCCACCACGTTCTTGACGTTGGCCAGGCCCGGAATCTGCGCCTGGGCCTTGTGCGGGGCGATCACGCACTGGATATCGACCCTGGCCGTGCGAACACCGTCCATGCCTTCAATAGCCATTTGCAGCATCTGCGCCCAGCCACTCTTGAATAGGCCTGCGGCGTAACCCAGCTCAAGCTGGACCGTGACCTGATCGCCCTGGACGTCGATGGCGCGGACACAGCCGGCGCTGACCGGGTCCTGGTTCAGGTAGGGGTCGGTGTACAGGCGAAGAACGGCTTCCACCGCTGCGCGATTGACGGCGCTCATGAGCTACTCCCGAAAAAGACAGACTAAAACAGGTGGTTATCCTAACCGTTCTACCCCTTGAGCGGGTTGCTTTCGCGGTGATGGAAAACGCTGAAACAACGCCACGGGGTGAAATAAATTGCCCAGCGCTTTATAGTGGCCGACCTCCGTTTCATCAAATAGCCGAGCCCCATGTCCGAGCCACGCAAGATCCTCGTCACCAGCGCCCTGCCCTATGCCAATGGTTCTATCCATCTTGGCCATATGCTTGAGTACATCCAGACCGATATGTGGGTGCGCTTCCAGAAGCATCGCGGTAATGAATGCATTTATGTCTGCGCGGACGACGCCCACGGTTCGGCCATCATGTTGCGCGCCGAGAAGGAAGGCATTACCCCGGAACAACTGATCGCCAATGTGCAGGCTGAACACAGCGCCGACTTTGCCGAGTTCCTGGTGGACTTCGACAACTTCCACTCGACCCACGCCGAAGAAAACCGTGAGTTGTCGAGCCAGATCTACCTGCGGTTGCGGGACGCCGGGCACATTGCCACGCGCTCGATTACCCAGTATTTCGACCCGGAAAAGAAAATGTTCCTGGCCGACCGCTTCATCAAGGGCACCTGCCCGAAGTGCGGCACCGAAGACCAGTACGGCGACAACTGCGAAAAATGTGGCGCCACCTACGCGCCTACCGACCTGAAAGATCCGAAGTCGGCGATCTCTGGCGCCACTCCGGTGCTCAAGGATTCCCAGCACTTCTTCTTCAAGCTCCCGGATTTCCAGCAAATGCTGCAAACCTGGACCCGCAGCGGCACCTTGCAGGACGCCGTGGCCAACAAGATCGCCGAATGGCTGGATGCCGGCCTGCAACAGTGGGACATCTCCCGCGATGCGCCGTACTTCGGTTTCGAAATCCCCGATGAGCCCGGTAAATACTTCTACGTCTGGCTGGACGCACCCATCGGCTACATGGCTAGCTTCAAGAACCTCTGCGCCCGTCGTCCTGAACTGGATTTCGACGCGTTCTGGGGCAAGGACTCCACCGCCGAGCTGTATCACTTCATCGGCAAGGACATCATCAACTTCCACGCCCTGTTCTGGCCGGCGATGCTCGAAGGCTCGGGCTACCGCAAGCCGACCGCCATCAATGTCCACGGCTACCTGACGGTCAACGGCCAGAAGATGTCCAAGTCCCGTGGCACCTTTATCAAGGCACGGACCTACCTGGACCACCTGTCGCCGGAATACCTGCGCTATTACTACGCCTCCAAGCTGGGCCGTGGCGTCGATGACCTGGACCTGAACCTGGAAGACTTCGTACAGAAGGTCAACTCGGACCTGGTGGGCAAGGTTGTCAATATCGCCAGCCGTTGCGCCGGTTTTATCCACAAGGGCAATGCCGGTGTGCTGGTGGCAGAGAATGCCGCACCAGAACTGACCGATGCATTCCTGGCCGCCGCACCGAGCATCGCTGAAGCCTATGAAGCCCGTGACTTTGCCCGCGCCATGCGCGAGATCATGGGACTGGCCGACCGCGCCAACGCCTGGATCGCCGACAAGGCGCCGTGGTCGCTGAACAAACAGGAAGGTAAGCAGGCTGAAGTCCAGGCGATCTGCGCCACAGGCGTCAACCTGTTCCGCCAACTGGTGATCTTCCTCAAGCCGGTGCTGCCGTTGCTGGCTGCCGATGCCGAGGCGTTCCTCAACGTCGCGCCGCTGACCTGGAATGACCACGCCACCCTGCTCAGCGACCATCAGCTAAATGAGTTCAAGCCGCTGATGACCCGCATCGATCCGGTCAAGGTCCAGGCCATGTCCGACGCTTCGAAAGAAGACCTTGCGGCCAGCCAGACCGATACCGGCGAGACAGCCCCAAAAGGCAACGGTGAGCTGGCGAAAGATCCGCTGTCGGCAGAGATCGACTTCGACGCCTTTGCCGCCGTCGACCTGCGCGTCGCGCTGATCCTCAAGGCCGAAGCCGTTGAAGGCGCAGACAAGCTGCTGCGCCTAACCCTGGACATCGGTGACGAGCAGCGCAATGTATTCTCCGGAATCAAGAGTGCCTACCCGGACCCGGCCAGGCTGGAAGGTCGCCTGACCATGATGATCGCCAACCTCAAGCCACGGAAAATGCGCTTCGGCATTTCCGAAGGCATGGTGATGGCGGCCGGCCCTGGTGGTGAAGAAATCTACCTGCTCAGCCCGGACAGTGGCGCCAAGCCTGGCCAACGCATCAAGTAAAACCATCTGTGGCGAGCGGGCAAGCCCGCTCGCCACAGGGCTAGTGCCCCCTTCTCGCTTGCCGGATAATCGGATTCTGCTTGCTTAGCCCGGCATGACCATGACCGATATGCTTCTCACCCTTGTCAGCACGGCCCTGATCAGCAACTTCGTGTTGCAGATGCCGCTGGCTGTCGATCCGGTGCTGGCCTCCAGTGCGGATTCACTCAAGCGAGTGCATGCCCTGGGCGTGGCCACGACCGTGCTGATGCTGCTAAGTGGCATTCTGGGCTATCTGCTTGATCACTATCTTTTGCAGCCACTGGCGCTGACATCCCTGCGACTGTTTATTTTTTTACCGGTCACGGTGTTGTTGATCAAGCCGCTGCTGAGCGTGCTATCCCACCAGCTACCCAAGCTGTCGTTCGATGGCCTGTGGCCGTTGCTGCTGGGGAATGCCGGGGTATTGGGCGTGGTGTTGCTGGGTACCGAGGACGATAAAGGCCTGGCGCACATGAGCGCCCTGAGCCTGGGCGCCGGCCTGGGTTTCTGGCTGGTGCTGAGCCTGTTCAATGACCTGCGCCAGCGCATAGTCAGCAACGATATCCCGCTGCCCTTTCGGGGCTTGCCGGTCGAACTGATCAGCGCGGGGCTGATGGCCGTGGCCTTTCTGGGTTTCAACGCAATGATCAAACCATGAGCCTGATCCAACGTATCGACGCTTTGCTGCCGCAGACCCAGTGCGGCAAATGCGGACACCCCGGCTGCAAACCCTACGCCGAAGGCATCGCCCAGGGCGAAGCCATCAACAAGTGCCCGCCAGGTGGACAGGAAACCATCGCAGGGCTGGCGCAGTTGTTAAACGTGGCCGTGCTGGAACTGGACAGTTCCCGAGGCCAAGCGCCGGCGCAGATCGCCTTTATCCGCGAAGCGGAGTGTATCGGCTGCACCAAGTGCATCCAGGCCTGCCCGATAGATGCCATCGTCGGCGCCGCCAAGCTGATGCATACGGTGATCATCGACGAGTGCACCGGCTGCGACCTGTGTGTCGCGCCCTGCCCGGTTGACTGTATCGAAATGCAGCCGCTGCACCTGGCCACGGTACTGCCGGTTGTCGGCGACCTGGCGACCACCGCCGAGGAGCGTCAGGCCCGAAGCACCAAGCGCGACCACACCCGACGCCGCTTCGAACAGCGCAATGCACGCCTGCAGCGCGAAGAAGAGCACAAGCTTGCTGAACGTCTGGCTCGCACCAAACGCCCTGCACCTGTGGATGAAGTGAGCAGCAACCCTGTCCAGGCGGCCATTGAGCGGGTTCGCGCACAAAAAGCCGCGGCGATGGACGCGGCGGTGAAAAAGGCCAAGATCAACCTGGCCATGAGCCGGTCCCAGCTCAACAAGTCCCTGAAAGCCTTTGGTCATCCGCCGACATTTGAGCAGCAGTCGCAACTGATCATCCTGCAGCAGCAATTTGAAGTCGCCGAACAGGAATTGTCCTCGCTCGAAGTCAGTATCCCAGTCGTTGCGGCACCTGCAACGCATAAGGACCCAGACCTCAAGCGCGCCAAAATCCAGTTCGCAATGCGCCGCGCAGAATTGAAAAAGGCCCAGGACAACCACGCCGACGCCCAGCAGCTGGCCGCATTGAGTGCCGCGCTGACGGCCGCCGAACAGGCCTTGCACCACGCAGAGGAAGGCAGCGAACAGCCACGACCCGATTTGCAACGGATCGAAAAGCGCCCTATCGACAGCCAGCTTCGCCAGTTGAAAACCGCTCTGGCCTATGCCCGTGCGGACCTGAGCAAACTGGAGCGCCAACCTGCCACCAGCGAAACCGAGCTGGCGGTCGCCCGGCAACACCTCGACGAAGCCCAACGGCTGGTGGACGCCCATGTCAGCACTTGAAACCGTCGACGACCGCCAGCAACAAGCGATGAAACGCGTGCTGCTGGCAACGGTACCCGGCTTGCTGGTGCTGTTCTGGCTGTACGGCTGGGGGGTGTTGATCAATCTGCTGCTGGCCTGCATTTGTGCGTTGACGGTAGAAGCCGGGGTCCATCGCCTACGCGGTCGCCGCCTCGGCATTCCCGCCAGCGATCTCAGCGGCTTGGTGAGCGCAACCTTGCTGGCCCTGGCGCTACCGCCTTATTGTCCGTGGTGGCTATGTGTAGCGGCTGTGAGCAGTGCATTACTGTTGGGCAAACACGTGTATGGCGCCAGCCAGAACCCTTTCAATCCGGCCATGGTCGGTTATGCGTTGATGCTGGTGGCCTTTCCTCAACCGATGACCCACTGGCCAGCCTCCCAAGGCCTGGACCTGCTGGCCGGCCTGCAACAGGTGTTCGGTATGCAGGGGAATACCCCCGATGCCTGGGCCCAGGCGACGGCGCTGGATGCCCTGCGCATCAATAAAAGCCTGACCATCGACGAGCTGTTCGCCAGCAGCCCGGCCTTCGGCCATATCGCCGGCAAAGGCAGTGAATGGGTGAACCTGGCATTTCTCATTGGAGGGCTTTTTCTGCTGCAGCGAAGGGTGTTCAGTTGGCACGCGCCAGTGGGCATGCTCGCCAGCCTGTTCGTGATCAGCCTGCTGTTCTGGAACGGCTCCGGGTCCGACTCCCATGGTTCGCCGCTGTTTCATCTGTTCTCTGGCGCGACCATGCTCGGGGCATTTTTTATAGTCACCGAGCCGGTATCGGGCGCCAAAAGCCCGCGATCGCGTTTACTTTTTGGTGCCGGCGTGGGGTTGCTGACGCATCTGATTCGTACGTGGGGCGGTTACCCTGATGGTGTGGCGTTTGCCGTGCTGCTGATGAATCTGGCGGTGCCAGCGCTGGAACGCCTGGCGACGCCCAAACCGCAATCGGTGGACGTATGAAGTCCGCCAGAGGACTCTTGATCGTGCTGTTGGTCGCCGTGACGGGGGCAGCCCTGACCCTGGCCGTGCAGCAACTGACCTCCAGTCGCATCGCCTCGCAGCAACGCGAGCTGCAAAGCCGAGTCTTTCTGGACGCCTTGCCCATCTCAAGTTACGACAACCAGCCACTGGAGCATCCGCTGGCAGTGAAGCCATTGGTACTGAACAACAGCCAACTGCTCAATGGATACCTCGCCACCTTGTCAGGGCAACCCAGCGCCGTGTTGCTGCGTTCTCAAACCACCGGCTACGGCGGTAGCATCGAACTGTTGATCGTCATCGCCAGCAACGGGAAACTGCTGGGAGTGAAAACCCTGAAACAGTCGGAAACCCCAAGCCTGGGTGGACATATCTCTGAGGCCGGGAATCCCTGGCTTTCGGCGTTCCAGGGACTTTCGCGCAGCAACCCGCAGGATTCGTCCTGGGCCTTGAAGAAAGACAACGGGCAACTCGATCAAATGGCCGGCGCAACCATTACCTCCCGCGCAGTGATCAACGCGGTCCACGATGCCTTGCGTTACTTTGATGAACATCGTCAGCACCTGCTGGAGGTACCTGCCCGTGACTAAATCTGGCGGTCTGGCCGGCTCATTGATGCTTGCGCCGCTGATAGGTGTCAGCGACACACTGCCCAAGGCTCTGAGCTTCTGGGTGCTGGCGGTGTTGATTGTGACAATGTACGGCTTGAGCATGGGGTTGGTGCGAAACCGCCTGAATGGCCGACTGCAACTGATCGCTAGTTCATTGCTGGCCGCGACCTGGGTCAGTTGCGTGCAGTTGGCCTTGCAGGCCTTTGCATTGAGCCTGTCTCGGGACCTGGGCATTTACCTGGCACTGATCAGCGTTCAGTGTGTGCTGCTTGAGTCCACCGGCTTTTTCCAGACCGACCAGGTCAAGGCGCACCTTCAACTGTTCGGCATATTTGGCCTGCTGCTGGCAGCCCTGGGCTTATTACGCCCTTTATTGGGTGGCAGCTCCTTCGCCACACTCGCACCGGGAGGGTTTATCCTGCTCGGATTGCTGCTCGCCGGGTGGCAGGCCTGGGGCCAACACTCAAAACCACATTGACCGTTTGCAAGGAACCGCTCGCCCCATGAATGCTGCAAAACGCCTGGAAATTTTTCGTCGATTTCACGAAGACAATCCAGAACCGAAAACCGAACTGGCCTACTCCTCGCCGTTCGAGTTGCTGATTGCCGTGATTTTGTCGGCGCAGTCAACGGATGTCGGCGTCAATAAGGCCACCGCCAAATTGTTTCCAGTGGCTAACACCCCGGCAGCCATCTACGCCCTTGGGGTTGAAGGATTGTCCGAGTACATCAAGACCATCGGTCTGTACAACAGCAAGGCGAAAAACGTCATAGAGACCTGCCGCATGCTGGTGGAGCTTCACGCCAGTGAAGTGCCGCAAACCCGCGAAGCCCTCGAAGCCCTGCCAGGAGTGGGACGCAAGACCGCCAACGTTGTGCTCAACACGGCGTTTCGCCAACTGACTATGGCGGTGGACACCCATATCTTCCGCGTCAGCAACCGCACCGGGTTGGCACCCGGAAAGAATGTGGTGGAGGTAGAGAAACAGCTGATGAAGTTTATACCCAAGCCTTACTTGCTCGATTCCCACCACTGGTTGATTCTCCATGGGCGCTATGTCTGCCAAGCCCGCAAGCCCCGCTGCGGCAGCTGCCGTATCGAGGATCTGTGCGAATACAAGGAAAAGACTTCCGACGATTGAGTAACTATTACCTTTATTGATCAGTCGATTGAAAAAATCTTTTTTACCCGGTCGACGTTTATCGTTATAAGGAGCGCCAACGGCAGTCTTAGCCTGGAGTTAACCTTATGAGCACTGGCAAGGAACAACTGGATGCAGAAGACGACTTTGTTGCCGCGGAATCTGATGAGGCAACGGAAGCGCCGCTAGAAGTGGCCAAGACCAATCTGAGCAAACGCCGCACCATCGATAACCTATTGGAAGAGCGACGCTTGCGAAAGCAACTGGCTGATTACGATTTCGATCTCTAATTACGACAGGTCATGAGCAGAAGCCTCCCTTGCGGAGGCTTTTTTCTCCCGTTTGCAGGCCTGGGGCTTTGCGTCTGCTAGACCAGGCCGTTGCGTTGAGCCAACTCGATCAGGTCAACCAGGGACCGCGCATTGAGCTTCAGTAACAAGCGCGTTTTGTAGGTACTCACGGTTTTGTTACTCAGGAACACTCCATCGGCGATCTCCTTGTTGGTCTTGCCCCGGGCCAGTTGCTGCAGCACCATCATTTCCCGCCCGGAAAGACGCTCGACCATCTGCGCCTCACTGGCGCTACCCAACGTGGATCGCACGGAGTTGAGTGCCTGGTTGGGAAAATAGCTGTAGCCAGACAGCACGGCCTTGATAGCGCTCAAGAGCTCGGTCAGATCCTGCTGTTTACACACGTAGCCCGCAGCGCCTGCCTGCATGCAACGCATGGAGAAGTGGCCTGGGGCCTGAGATGTCAGCACCAGCACCTTGAAGGGCTGAGCCTGTTTAGTGGAGGACAATCTGCAAATAACGTCCAGACCATCAAGTTTGGGAATACCAATATCAAGTATGACGATGTCAGGCATATGCTCGCGGGCAAGTTGCAAAGCATCGACACCGTTGTCGGTCTCGGCGACGACCTCATAACCATGACGTTCCATTAGCATACGTACAGCAAGACGAATGACGGGATGATCATCCACGATCAGCACTTTATTCATGGGCAAGTCCAATTTCGCTGTTCGAGTTATTTAGAGCCCGCACAATAGCCTAGTCGTTTCATCCTTGGCATAGCTCTCCCCCCCTGGATTTGCCCCTACAAAACCGGACACCAACTCCCTGTTAAATTGGTGCTGCCGCCAAGCGCCTGAACTCCCTCGGTGAGCGATAGTTCAAAGCGCTGTGCGGATGCTGCTCGTTGTAATGTTCAAA
>NZ_VOBG01000009.1 GCF_008369295.1 Pseudomonas sp. ANT_H4
CGACACGCCGATTGGCGTGCTCGCGCCGGGCAACGGCAAGACCAAAACGGCTCGCCTGTGGACATACGTGCGGGACGACCGACCTGCGGGTGACTCGACACCGGCGGCGGTCTGGTTTGCCTACTCGCCGGATCGCAAGGGGCAACATCCCCGCGCTCATCTCAAGAGTTTCAGCGGGATCTTGCAGGCTGACGGCTACGCCGGTTTTGCTCAGCTTTATGCTAAAGGCACCATTCAGGAAGCCGCCTGCTGGGCTCACGCCCGCCGCAAGTTTTACGATGTCTACAAAGATCAGGCTTCACCACTTGCCAGCGAGGCGCTGCAACGGATTGCGGCCCTGTATGCCATCGAGAGCGAGATCCGAGGACAGCCGCCAGATCAGAGAAAAGCGGTTCGACAAAGCCGGGCCAGTCCGCTGCTGGAACAACTACACGCATGGCTTAACCAGACGCTGACTCAACTGTCGAAAAAATCGGCATTGGGCGGTGCGATCCTCTATGCCCTCAACCGGTGGCAGGCGCTGACGCGTTACTGCAATGACGGCCGAATCGAAATCGACAACAATGCCGCCGAACGCGCGTTACGCGCCGTCGCATTGGGTCGAAAAAATTACCTGTTTGCCGGTTCCGATGCAGGCGGAGAACGAGCGGCTGCGATTTACAGCCTGGTGGGCACTGCCAAGTTAAACGGGTTAAATCCACAGGCCTATCTGACCTACGTGCTTGAGCGCATTGCCGAACACTCGATCAATCGGGTGAGCGAGTTGCTGCCCTGGAACATTTCTTTGAACCACACTGAACACTGCGAGGCCGCCTGATCCATGGTTAAAACTGTCCGTTTACCCAAACCCGCCTCCGACTTGTTGCTGCTGCACATTGAGCTGAAGTGGATCACTCCGACGATCTGGCGTCGGTTCGCGGTGCCTGAAAATATTACCTTGGGCAAACTGCACCATGTCATCCAGGTCGTGATGGGCTGGAGTGATAGCCATCTGCATGAGTTTGAAATTGCCGGTGAGAATTACGGTATTCCCGATCCTGATGGCTGGGGGCCGACGGTGAACCCGGAAGCCCGTAAAACGCTGATCAAGGCGCTGAACGGAAAGCGGACATTTAATTATCTTTACGACTTTGGTGACAGTTGGCATCACCGTATCAAGGTCGAAAAAATGCTACCTGCTATTGCCTGTCCTCAGGTTCCGTATTGCATCGACGGCGCCAATGCTTGCCCACCGGAAGACGTAGGTGGCGGGCCTGGCTATGAGGAGTTTCTAGAAGCGATGGCCAACCCCGATCATCCAGAGCATGACGCGATGGTTGAATGGTATGGAGATGTTTTTGATCCAGCGGCATTTGAGTGCGAGCGCGTGAACCAGTGGTTTAAACGGATTAAGATTTGAGTTGCAAGACGGTGTAGCTCGGACGCTTACGCTTGGCAGAGTTTCTTTATGAAATATTTTTATCATTATAAAAAAGCCACCGGCACGTAGAGATTCCCTCTAGGTGCCGGCAGACATAATTCCATACAAAAGATAACTCCAGCGTGACCTGAAAATTACTTCTATGTCAGCGACCAGTAAGCATGCTTAAAAAGCCTAACTGAATAATCTGATGTAGACATGACCCTTAGTGGCTAGCTTCCATGCGGGCAGTTGGTACCCATAACCTTGTACTCCACGGTATTAAGCTTGCCCGCCGAGTCTTCATAGGTCATGCGCGAAGGTGCAACACTGCAGGTTTTGTTGGCTTGCGTGACACTGACCACCTTCTGAATATCGAGGTTCATACCATATTCATAATGAACAACCTCAGGGATGGCCTTACCATTTTTCAAGGCATATTGCTCCATCGCCTGTTGGTTTTCTTGCATCATCCGACCGTAAACGCGGTCACCGCCGCCTTCAGCCATGGCCAATGACGACAAGGTCAAGATAGAAACGGCAAAAAGTACTTTTAATGCTTTCATGATTTTCTCCTAGTGCTCACTTACTTCTAACTAGAGGGTAACCAATGATGCCTTTCAGAAAGCTGCCGCGAATATTACATATGTGTAAGGTGTCCCCTGTACTCGTGAGTTCGACTATTAGAAATTTAATTTTTTTTTGGGTACGCTGAATGCGTCATACGAGCATCAGAAATTAGCTCGAGTTCTACATGGAGTATCTACGAGCCTTTTATCGGAAAATACATATCCCCCATATTCATGGAGAGCTGCTTGGCACACTCCAGTAGCATGAGTCGTTTGCGCACAGCTAGATGAGGCAGCGAACGTGTTACAAAAGCCTTTACGGGCTGAGAAAGTTCGGGGCTACGTTGAGCGCGGAAAACACGATCGACAGGATGGTCATTAATAGCCATACGAAACCATCCCAGTATTTTATCTCGGCCAGCAGCAAGGCCCCGACGATTGGCAGCAAGGACAGCCCCTTCAGCAAGCGAAAGGTCCTGGTTAGCGTTCGGCCCTGCTTGTCGACCTGGTCGATGGTGATCCTGAGCAAGCCCTGAAGTTTTGGGGGATAGGTTTTTATCTTGTCCTTAAAATCATCGAAGATGACATTGAAACTGTGTAGCAGGCGCTCTGTTTGCAGCATTTGATTGTGCAGGATCGCAAGCAGAACCACAGAGACCACTGCCAGCCCAAGGACAAGAATAAAACCTTCGAATTTTGAGGTGGTTTTCTCCAGCACGACCAGACCCGCTAACGATATCGGCAGGGCAAGCATCTTGCCCGCAATATCGCCCAGTACCCCGCTAAGCTTAGTGCCATAGTCGATTTCAGCCTGGGCCACCTCGCGCCGGGCCCGCTCAAACGAGAAGCTATAGACGTAGGTTTGCAGATTCGCACGGTACGTGGCGAGGACCTCCCGCCACTCCCGCACGATCACCAAGAACAGATTCGGCTCGCTCTCAAACTTCTCGATGACGCTCGCCACCGCCATCCGAATCATCAATTTTCGTTCGGAGAGGTGCGCCTTGTTTTCGTTTTTTCGATTGAGTATTTCTTCCAACAAGCTCAGGTGGTTGAGCTCATAGTCAAGAACCTTGACGTCAACCTGGGTAGGCAACAGAAAAGTTCTCGGAGGCTTAGCCCCATCAGGAGGCAAGGCAAAAAACAGGTTATTGCTTCCTCCTTCGTCCGCCGGGATCGCCTCTCCTCGCCCTGAAAAAATAGTTATAGGAAAAAATCGCTCACCATCTGCCGATGGCATAACGCTTTTTAGCCTACTCCCGGAGCGAAACGAAGCGGAAATTCTAGACCGATGGCTCAGCCCGAAAATGAAAACCCCCGTAGATACGGGGGTTTAGGCTTTGTGTCAATCTATGTTGTATCGTGTCAACCTTTATTGTTTTGTGTCAATCTTTATTGTCAGAAACCAAAGTGATGAAGATCTGTCGACAGCCCTTCACTCCTTGCAAGTTGTATATCGACGGCGCAGAGGATTTGAGCGTAGGTGACTTCATCATTACGTCTGGTGGGTCGTCCTATCTTGTTCAAGCAACTCGGCCCAGCCCTAGCAAGCCAGAACGCCTATATCTGGACTGCCTGCGCTGGGTGCGCGAGCAGATACCCGCAGATGCCAAGTGCCACCAGCTCAACTGGTATCGCCGTTAGGTCTCCTGGTTTGGTAAGAGACTGCAAACACTAAGGAAATACAGCCATGCGAGTTCAGTTTAGCCTAGGAAAATACCGTGGCTCGCTGTCGTGATGGCAAGCTGCTTTTGAACATTAACCACAGAGGCCATGGCCATGAGCGCAGCAGTAGAATTTGAAACACAGATAGACGGCGAACTGATCAAGGGTTGGGTGGTTAAGGACGGTAGTTCATACCGGGCGTATGGGGACTTTCGCGGCGAACGAATTGATGTCCGCAACACTACCCAATCAGGAGCTGAAAGCAAGTGGCGTGACAAGGCCAACCACAAGGCGAATGAGTAGGAAAATTCCGCCCGGTACGCCGAAGCCGTCACACGCAGATTAAGAAGGACATGATGCAAGAACGCCCAAGCCCAGCCCATGCAGGGCCGAGGCCATAGAAGGACGCCAATTTAGCGTCCGCGAAACGAAGGAAAGACCGCATGAACGCACAACAAAATGCTTACGTCCTGCCATTTGGGTTGCATCAGGTTCTTGAGTTAGAGCGTATCTCTGTTAGCCCCACGGGAGAACAACGAGGTCAGGGCGCGGATTTCTATGCGTTCGTGTTCGATCTTGGCCAGGAGGACGCCGTGAACGCCTTTGGCGGCACTCCAACAGAGGCGGTGGCTAAAGTCCTCTCGTTGTTGGGCAAGTCCTATGTGCTTGCCGATGCGAATGAACTGAATTCGGACGCCGCTGTAGCCGCGATTCAGTTCGCCCTGGACAACGGCGAAGGCATGAGTTTTTTGCGACTCTGGAACCAGGGTGATTTTGATGTGATTCGTAGCGAATGGCCCGAGGCTCCCGAGGAGGTTTTCATCGGAGCTGACCCTTTGCACAAACCTTCGAAGTAAGCAGGAAAAGAGCAATGCAAATCAAAGTGAGAGAGGGAGACGTATTCCCGCTGAATCGGTCGCAACAGTGTAGTGGTCAACTAATCCCGGACACGACGTTAAGTTTTTCCTCGGCCCGCGCTGGGGCTAACCCATCGTTGAATTGATGAGGCCTAATCCAGTTGTAGCGATGCATCAAAAAATGGCTGATATCGCGCTGTGCTTCCTGCGCAGTTCGATAGCCCACGGTCGGTATCCATTCTGTTTTCAAGCTGCGAAATACGCGCTCCATCGGTGCGTTATCCCAGCAGTTTCCTCGTCGGCTCATGCTCTGGCGCATGCGGTATCGCCACAACCGCTGGCGAAAGAGTCGGCTTGCATATTGCGATCCCTGGTCCGAGTGGAATAGCAGATCCGAAGGCCTGCCACGCTGCTCGTAAGCCATATCCAGCGCTCTGATCACCAGCTCAGCGTCTGGCTTTTCCGACAGCGCCCAGCCCACGATCCGACGCGTACAAAGATCCAGGACGACAGCCAAGTAATGCCACTTTCCTTGCGCCCAAATGTAGGTGATATCGCCGCACCAGACTTGATTGGGCGCTGGCACGTCGAACTCGCGGTTCAATGTGTTCGGGATATCCAGTCTTTCTACTGTTGCTCGTTTGTAGGCATGGGAGCCGGGCTGTTTGCTGACTAAATCAAGCTCGCGCATCAAGCTACGCACTTTGAATCGACCGAGTTGCTCACCGTCTTCACGCATCAGCGACAGGATGCTGCGACTGCCCGCAGAGCTGCGACTTTGCGAGAACAGCTCACTGACGCGACTTCGCAATCGAAGCCGTTCAACATCGGGCGTGCGCCGCCGCAGGCGCTGGGCGTAGTAACACGAGCGCGTGACGTCAAACACCTTGCACAGCCAATCAACCGGCTCATGTGCACTCAACTGGTCAATCAGCGCGAACGCTCGTGATCTTCCGACATCAAGAGCGCGGTAGCCTTTTTTAGTATTGATTTCTCTCGTTCAAGCCGAGCAATCCGGGCTTCCAGCTCCTGAATTTTTTGCTGTTCCGGAGTCAGAGCCTTGCTCTGCGGGGTGATGCCTTTATGTTCTTTCTGAATCTGGTCAACCCAGCGGCGCAATGCCGACTCACCAATGCCGAGTGAACGGCTGGCTTCGATGTAGCTGTAGTTTTGTTTGAGCACGAGGTCGGCAGCCTCGCGTTTGAATTCAGGAGTAAAGGAGCGGCGTTGTTTGGTCATCTGACACCTCGATCTGGCGAGCATTCTCGCCTAAATGGGTGTCCGGTTTCATTAGACCACTACAACAGGTCTGGTGGGGAGATAGCCCGGAGGTAATGCAGGTTGCTCGTTTTGCGGGGCTGGAAATGACGGCCATCACCGACGATGCCGGGGCTTTCGAGTTGGATTACTTGGGCCACATCGGCAGCGGATTTGCCAGCATCGAGGACGCAAAAGCAGCCGCGCCGGAGTTCGCAAGGGCGGTGATGGGACGACTACGCAATCTCATTCAGGACGTCTAGGAAAAATCCGCCAAGGTACAACCCAGCCCCTTGATTGGGGCTAGGCCCGTAGGAAGGGGGCACTTTTGTCCCCCGGGATCGAGAAGGAAACAAGAACATGGTTATCTCTCCTCTGGATCAGGCGATTAGCGCTCTGCATGTTGCTCCTGTCGAAACGGTGGGCATGAGTGCGAGTACCGTTATCGCACTGGTTTTGTTTGGACGGAACTCACGCATTACGGAACTGCGTTTGTCATAGCGCTGATCTTTGGTGCGCTGCTTTACCGCGCTACCCCCGCCATTATCAAGGTGGCAAAAGAAAGGGCAAAAGCCCGCCACCGTTACCCTCACTGAGTCAGCTGAAAAGAGCATGAGCAAGCTGCCGCCTATTCAAGAGGTATGCGCGTGTCCGCACTGCGGCAATGACGATGAGTTCTACGTCATGCAGACCTACAGTAAGCGTCCGGCCAAGTCACCTTCCGAACTCCAGCATTAAGGGCGATGGTGTCCGCGTATATTTAAGCGGACGCGATCACTCTTATCGCCAGGATTTCCATGCGCCAACGAAGCTCTTATCCGAAACCATTCAAAGCCCAAGTCGTTCAGGAATGCCTGCAACCTGGCGCAACCGTGTCCAGTGTCGCCATCAGTCACGGCATCAACGCCAACGTCATCCGCAAATGGATGCCGCTCTATCGAGACCAACTCGTCTCAAACTCGCTGCCAGCCTTTGTCCCGCTGAAGGCTGCTCCTAAACGGCCAGCGGAAACGTTGGTGATCATTGAGTTACCCATGGCCGGGCAAGTGATCACGGTGAAGTGGCCAACCTCAGATCCTGAGGGCTGCGCGCATTTTATTCGGACTGTCGCTCAATGATCCGCATTGATGCGATCTGGCTGGCCACCGAACCGATGGATATGCGCGCCGGCACGGAGACAGCATTGGCCCGGGTGATCGCGGTGTTCGGTGCGGCGAAGCCGCATTGCGCTTACCTCTTCGCCAATCGCCGGGCCAACCGGATGAAGGTGCTGGTGCATGATGGCGTGGGTATCTGGCTTGCAACACGGCGACTGAATCAGGGCAAGTTCCACTGGCCGGGCGTTCGCCATGGAGCTGAGGTCGAACTCGACAGCGAACAGCTTCAGGCCTTGGTACTGGGCCTGCCCTGGCAGCGTGTCGGCGCAGGCGGTGCGATTACTGTGCTGTAACCGCCGGCCATTTGGCCGGTCTACTTGTCGCCGTCCCGTGCCGGCTCTGGCACAATCAACGGCATGACGTCTTCGCCCAACCTCGACCAGATGACCCCGAAACAACTACGTGCTTTGGCGGCGCAAGCGTTGCAGTTGCAGTCCCAGATCGTGGTGATGAGCAAGAAGATTCAGAACGATGGAAGCATCATCGAGCAGCTCACTTACGAAATCGCCCTTCTCAAACGCCACAAGTTCGCCAAGCGCAGCGAGCAAATCAGCCCGGCGCAAGGCAGCTTGCTAGATGACCTGCTCGACACAGACCTTGAAGCAATTGAGGCCGAGCTAAAACAGCTCCTCCCAGCTGCGCCACCGGCCGAACCACGGCAATCTCCCAAGCGTGCACCATTGCCGCCGCAGTTTCCACGCACGGTGATTCGCCACGAACCCGAAAACACCCAGTGTGCCTGTGGCTGCAAACTTCAACGCATCGGTGAAGACGTCAGCGAGAGGCTGGATTACACACCGGGCGTGTTTACCGTCGAGCAACATGTGCGTGGCAAATGGGCCTGTCGTCAGTGCGAAACACTGATCCAGGCGCCGGTGCCGGCCCAGGTTATCGACAAAGGTATCCCGACTGCAGGCTTGCTGGCCCACGTGATGGTGGCCAAATTTGCCGATCACTTGCCGCTGTACCGGCAGGAGAAAATCTTTGCCCGCGCCGGGTTGGCAATTGCTCGCTCGACCCTGGCCCAGTGGGTCGGACAAACCGGTGTGCGACTCCAGCCACTGGTCGATGCACTGCGTGAAGCGGTGCTAAACCAGGGCGTGATTCACGCCGATGAAACACCGGTACAAATGCTCGCGCCAGGCGAGAAGAAAACCCACCGGGCCTACGTCTGGGCCTACAGCACGACGCCGTTTTCGACGCTCAACGCAGTGGTTTACGACTTCAGTCCAAGCCGTGCCGGCGAACACGCACGCAACTTTTTGGGCGACTGGAACGGCAAGCTGGTCTGCGATGACTTCGCTGGCTACAAAGCCGGTTTTGAGAAAGGCATCACTGAGATCGGTTGCATGGCTCATGCCCGCCGCAAGTTCTTCGACCTGCATGTCGCGAACAAAAGCCAGTTGGCCGAACAGGCGCTGCACTCGATTGGCGGTTTGTACGAGGTCGAACGCCAGGCTCGGGACATGAGCAATGAAGACCGTTGGCGAATACGTCAGGAAATGGCGGTACCGATCAGCAAAACACTGCATGACTGGATGTTGGCCCAGCGCGACCTGGTACCCAATGGATCAGCCACGGCCAAAGCCCTCGACTACAGCCTGAAACGCTGGGTAGCGCTGACGCGCTACCTGGACGATGGGGCTGTGCCCACCTTAATTCCTTTGGCGGCAGCATGCGAGCAGCACTTGTGCTCGGCCGTCGCATACGTGAGCTCGGGTTTTCGACTCAGGTTGGTGTGAAGGGGGAGGGGTCGATAAGGAATGAAGCGGGAATTTGTGAGAGCGCCTGCGTCATGTTGTTTGCCGGCGGACGATTCAGGCTGATTCAGCCCGATTCAGTGGTAGGTGTTCACCAGTTCGCCACGGTTGACCAGGTTACCTCAGAACAAGCAATGGCCGATGCGCAGATTTTTTCGGCGGCAACGGTCAATTTCCTCCGCGACATGGGTGTTAATACCCAGCTCTTCAGTTTGATGGCTGCAACTCCGGCCAATGCAATGCAGGCGCTGTCGGTGCCCGACCAAATCAACCTCGGATTAGTGAATGCGGGAAAAGATGCTGCCGTCTGGGGTATCGAGAGTGCACAGGGCGGTCTTGTCTTGAAAGGTGTGCAAAGCACCATCAGCAGCACTATTGAAATTCAACTGGCATGTACCGCTCAGCAAGAGGTTTCCGCTGCTGTGATGGTCGACGTCGTTGGTAAAGGGGGCGTCCGAAGTGTGGATCTGCTGGTTGATGGTCGAACTACGGCGGTCGCGCTCAGGCAGCCGGCTAAATTGCTGGGCCGCACAGCAAAGTTACACTTCCTGCCCGGGCCATCCCAATTGGTGGAGATGCAGCGGGCCAGGTCAGTCGGTGTGAGTTTGAGTTACGACGGTCAACGCCAATCGATGTTTGCGATCGAGGTACCTGAGCAAGCAGGCGCCTTGATGGCTGGGTTCGTTCAACTTTGCCACGGCACTCCGAGGCACGGGGTCGTGCAGCGCTGAAGGCAATTACCGTTCCGTGTGGATCATTTCCAGAGGCCAGTAATTCTGATCCGGGGCGATCGCCTTAGGTACAACTCCTATCAAGGACATGACTAAATGGACATCAAAGCTATGCACACGCAGGACATCAGCGACGTGCTTTCAGTCGGCCGGCTGTGCCTCTGCGACAAAGTCACCAGCACCGAAACTGAAATGTTTCGAGCGTTATTCGGCGGCTTGATTGTCGGCGGCTCCAAACCTTTCGGTGAAAAGCTTGATGCATACACCGCAAACAAACATCGAGTACCGAAAGTTTTGGTGGATCTCGCCATTGAACTGGAGCTCCGCGGCCATTAACCCCATAACCCGACTCGTCGGGCACACAAGGAAAACCCATGAATTCGAAATACACAGCTTGTGTGGGGGCGCGATAGCGGCCCTGTTGATCGTGTTTGGCCTGGTGTCGTCACTTGCTGGCGAAGTCGGAGCAGCAACCGTTGCCGAAATTCAATCTGCTACTGCTGATTCGAAATGCGCTAGAAAAATGCTTCAAGACGCGAATCGCTGGGGGCAGGAAATCCAGCGGCGGGACCTGAAACACGTGAAGGACAAGTGCGTAACGATCGACAAACAATCCAAAGCCTTCGAGTAGGGAGAAATCTATGACCGGTACCGAAAGCGAATTTGTTCTGGAACAACGACTAACCGAAAAGGGATTTGACTATGTCGCGGCCCAATAACAACACCGTCAAAGTTGGCGTGTTTCGCCAGCGCTACGAACATCTTTACCGCAAGCTGAATGACTACCACGCGTGCTGCTCTGCTGATGAGGTTCGCACCTGGAAGCGTGTTACCCAAGCGCTCCTGGACGAAGTATCCGCACTCAAATGTGGTCGAGCATCCCCCGAGGATCTTGAGGCACATAGGCGTGCCGTTGCCGTTATAACCGAACGTCTCGCGGCGGCTGACCAGCGCATCGAGGCTTACGAAATGAAAAAAGCCCCGAAAGCGGCGGTCCAAGAACCCACCAGGCCAGCTCTGAGGCTGATTCAAGGTGGAAAGCTGCACTGACGCACTTCATGCGTTGATGTGATCGCATACGTTCCACCAAGCCCCGCACAGTTAACGCTGGCGGGGTTTTTATTGTCAGCTTCCGAGTTTCCGATGTAGCGTGATGTGTCCCCAAATAGCTTCTACGCTGATTTGCCGACTACGCGTAAGCAACTATCCAGCAGGCGCAGGAGTTGCGTATAAAGCGCAATCACCAGGCGGCAGATGCATCGCTGGGTTGGAATAGTGAGTAAAATCAGAATGCAGGCTGCTTGTTGCATGCTTTTTTAGCTAGGGGAATGTTGGCCCCTCAAGGGGTGGTGCTGTGCTTATGAATACAGGAAGTGAAACAACGGTCCCGTTCATAGCAGATGAATCTCACGTCTCGCCTCGAGAGATTGCCGCACTCAGTCGGCAGCGTGGATTTCTTCCGCAGGAGCAATGGGTTGGAACTCGATATGGGGTGTGGAGAAATCAGTCGCCGTGTTATAGCGAAAGGCGAGCGGTCCTGAATAACTCTCTGAAAAGTAGATGCGCCAATGCGTAAACGCGACCCTTCAGCAAAACTACCGGTGATAGATGGTCCCTGCAAAGGTCAGCGCATGGCTTCGGCGGATGACAGCTTTACGTTTGAAGTCGACAGCGCGCTAACAAAAACCCGGACCCAGGTCACTTATTGCCTGCGGCGCCACAAGTTGATTGGGCTTGTGTGGGCGCTACCTTCCAACAAGAGTGTCTCGGCATTGCCACCACCTTTGTAGCCACCTGGTAGCGCAGGGTGTTTTTTGCATCATAGGCTCTTCCTGGGCCAAGGCCCTATCCCTGATGATGAGGTGCCTCCCTTTGCGCCTCCCAAGCAGGACCTACATCACCCGGCTTGACCAGCTCGGGACGGTAACCGTCAATTAAGGCGCCATTTGCAGGACGATTGAGTGACGCGCTTAGTCTAAAAGAAAAGTTAAAGATTTATGTTTTTCTGCCGAAGCGGTAGGAACGGTAAAAAGGAAAATGGAGCTGGATATGAACGCAGCGAAGAGCTTGGTTGGGGTTACTCCACGAGGTAGCATTGTTGACGTCGAGTTGTACACGCGTCATATATTTGCAAAACAGAAATACCTGATCAAAACGGAGCAAGGAGTTTTTACTATTTCTGGAAAGATCCATTCAATATTGTTTGGTACGCCTGTTGCCACTCACCGGGATATACATAATCAAGAGACGATTCTGGTAATTGGCGCGGGTAAGCATGCTCGGGCCTATAAGATGGATGGCCCGGTAGACGGATCTTGATCTTAAATCGGCTCAATTACTCCGGTAGAGCCTCGGGGCTGGGCTACTTGCGCCTGCCCCGTCGACGAATCGGCATGGTGAAAGCAAGGTTAAAAACCAAAAGGTGACTCTCTCCGGCAGATCGCCTTTCGACTAACAACATTCCCTTTGCGTATAGTCAAAGTCTGGTAGCCGTTGCAATCATGCATGCTCGGTTACCAATACTGGATCACTGCGACTGCCGCATGGAGTAGTACGACCGCGTTTCTGGACGATACCAAGCCCCCTTATCTGGTATTTGTTGCGCCCCAAACGTCGCCAGACGAACTCCTCGTTGTTGTTCCAAAAATATCTGCGCCAGGCGCCCAGCGCGATTCGATCAGTTGACCTAGTCACGGAAAAACACGACAAGAGGATTGTATATCCCGTTGACATATCCAGTGGTCGGACTACTATGGGATATACATATGGCATATCCATAGAGGTGCATCGTGGAACAAGGGTCAGTATTTCTCAGTAATCGTAGTCAGGCTGTGCGCTTACCCAAGGCCGCAGCGCTCCCTGATGATGTTAAGCGTGTCGATGTGATTGCCATTGGCAGAACCCGGATTCTGACCCCCTCTGGTGAGTCCTGGGATAGCTGGTTTGATGGTGAAGGTGTCTCTGCTGATTTCATGACTGATCGTGAACAGCCCGCCGATCAAGAGCGGGAATCGTTCTGATGCTCAAGTATATGCTGGACACCAACATCTGCATCTTCACCATAAAGAACAAGCCGCAGCATGTGCGCGAAGTGTTCAAAACACACCATGGTCAAATGTGCATCAGCACCGTGACTTTGATGGAACTCATTTACGGCTCGGAAAAGTCTTCCCAACCGGCGCGGAATTTGGCTGAGGTAGAAGGCTTTGCAGCACGGCTTGAAGTCCTGAAATACGATCAGAATGCGGCAGTGCACACAGGCCAGCTTCGGGCGGAACTTGCTAAAGCAGGCATGCCAATTGGCCCATACGACCACATGATTGCAGGACACGCACGTTCGCAAGGCCTGATCTTGGTGACCAACAATCTACGCGAGTTCGACCGTGTGCCGGGTCTACGCGTTGAAGACTGGGCATAGGGAAAATCTGACCATGCCACGTAAGAGTAAATACGGAAACATGCCTCCAGAGCCCGAGTACACCGCGAAGGTGAAGGGTGATGCTGGCACTTACCGGGTGCTGGGGATTGACTGGATGCACCACCGCGTTTTGCTGGATCGAGCTGGTCTTGAGTGGACCTCGATTGAGAAAGTGGCATTCGAGCCGGCCCTGGACGCTCAAGTGGTGTAGACACTAGGAAGGATAAGTCACCCAGTTACACCCCAAGCCCTGTCCTAAAAAGCGGGGCCGAGGACGTAGAGGAATGCGGCTTTCGCGTCCGCACAAAAGACATGCAAGGAACCACGATGACAACCGTAAAAATGAACGTCACAACCGATACCTCCGACTTGGAGCAAGCGCCGAAGTCCACAGTTGACGCTCTACTGGCCAACGTGAAAACGTCGGTACTGCTCAAAGACGACCTGCCAGTTGCTAAAGACGAATTTTGGGATGCCGTGGGTACGGATGAAACCCGGCAGACGAGTCGTGAGCAGTCGGCTCAACACGCGGAACAAGCGAAATACAAAGCGACCCGTGTTTTGGTCGATGAGGCGCATCGAACGCCGCAGTTTACCGCCGAAACGATCCAAACTGTGCAAGAATCCAGAATCAAAAACTGAGCTCGGTAAATCACAAGAATCGCGAAACAACTTACCTTCGGCAGCGAGCTTTAAACACTTTTGCCAAGGCCAGTTCATTGATTTGCAAGTTGGCAACTAACTCGCCGCATGCTTCCCAGGAAGCGTTGGAAGAGAATGTAGCCGAGTTGCAGGCCGTTAAATGCCACTTTTGCGTGGCCCGCTTTTAGGGGGGAAGACCATGCGGTTCACTAGCGAATTCCACACATCTCTGAATGCCGAACAAATCACTTTTTGTGCGCTTGAGGCTCATTGGCAGAGTAACCCTGTGAAATGGAAATTCTGGAAGCGACCACCCGCACAGTGGAAGCAACTGGAGGCGCAGTTGATTGAAGACTATAAACAGGCGTGTCTGACTTTGAGCGACCTGCAGGACGCACAAACTCCTGGCTGAAAGAACGCACGCTACAAAGCACTGAAGTTCGGAGGGCTTTTCTCCATGATTTTCTTTGCAGGCATTTTTGGCCTCGTAGCAAACCATTTTTTTAATGACGGCCAAGCAAACTGGATGGCGGCCATCAGCGCTGTGATGATGGGCGTTGGAGCTGTGATCGCCCTCATGAGCGCTTTGATCTTCGGTGAATGACCTGCCACACAGACACTAGCCGGGAGCTCAGCTAGAGGAATATCGTTACACTATCAGCCTTCACTTGTGCGGGCTGTTCTGTGGCTGCTATTTGCAGAAGGTCACATGGCTAGCGTTCGGCGTCTGGCGCTGGTGTATTCTGTTCTTTGTCGGCCGTCTCTTGGTACCCAAGTCATTGGCCTGGTCTGTAAATGCTTCACATGCCCGGATGCCTGGTTTTTTGCCTCCAATTCACACTCCATGTTGGCCATCTCCATTTGCAACGTTAAACCCTTGTTTCCCGTATCCAACGGTAAAGAGCCATGACGAAGTACATGCAAACTGACGAGTTGATAAGCCCCGCCACATTGAATGATCTTGTGGAGCAATCGAAGGATCATGCCGAACGGCATGATTACAACATTGACTCATACGACATTGCTGAGACATGTATTGATGAGTCAGCTCAATTGCTGGGATTTGAGTTGAATCCTGATCAACGTGCTATTGCCATTCAGGCACTGCTTTCTGCGGCTTCGACTTAGAAACTACAGATTTAAGGGCGGGCCAGCTAACTAAAGCAGCCAGCCACGGCCAATAACTGAACATGGAGTAGTAGTTAATGTAATTGCGGCGGGCTGCCGACGGAGCAACTACTTAGCCCAAGGAAAGAAACGCGTACCGCCCCGATTCAGCATCTGCTAATTGGGGCTTTTTCATGGGCCCACCGCAGGCACGAAGACCTCTCCACAGCCGGCAACGGCATTACAAGTGCTTGCTGAGCATCACCTGAGAACACGAAAACGCAACCTCAGGAGATTGCATGATGGGAAGCCTCATCACGATACCCGTCAGCGCTGGCGCGATGCCGCTTGCTGTTTGGCGAGGCGAAAATGGTCAACGGTTACGCCGTGCATTGTCACGCCTTGAACGTATGGTGCTCAGGGCGTGCTCTGATGACAACGTAACTAGCGGCCGGCTCATTCAATTGGACAAACGCTACGATCGGATCATTTGGGCCGCCATAACATGGGTGCCACGTTAGTCATCGGCACTCAACCCTGCTGTACACGCGACACCACAGACCCTTGGCATTTGGCCGGGGTCTTTTTTTTGCCAAAGAATGCTGTTTCGGATTCCTAACGCGTAAGTGTAATATCTGTTCACCCTATCAGTCCGCGAGTGAATCGGTATGCCTATCTGTAACTGTGTGATCCACACCATCGACAAGAAGCCAGATGGAAACCCCGCAATACTTCATCTACGCGACACAGAGCTGCCGAAAACGGACGTTCTCGAGAACTTGTTGAGCGACTTCAATGATGCCTACAACGGCAAGCAGTCTAAGGGCTGGGGCTTTTTCCATCCAGAATCGGGTGCATATCCCTTCAGCGGTTGGCTGAAGGCCTTGTTTGAAGGAAAGGGGGGCTTCATGGAATTCAGCCGGGATGCGGTGGAGCACCTGACGAGACTGATGGAAGAATCGAATTTGTCCGTCGGCGGGCATGCGATGTTCGTGCACTACCGGCAAGGCCTCACTGATTACCTTGCGATTGCGCTGTTGCATCAAAGCACCGGCGTTAGCCTGGACCAAGAGATGAACGTGGTGGCGGCGCCGCATCTGGACTTTGGCCATGTCCACCTGGCGGCCCGGGTGAACGTAACCGAATGGCTAAGTAACCCCGCGTCTAAACAGTACGTTTCATTTCTGAAAGCCAAGCAAGGCCGGAAGGTCAGTGAGTACTTCCGCGACTTCATCGGCTGCCAGGAGGGTGTCGATTCCGCGGGAGAAACGCGAACGCTTTTGAAAGCTTTCAGCGACTTTGTTGAGTCCGAGGATCTTCCTGAAGAGGCCGCTCGTGAAAAGAAGCAGACACTTGTCCAGTACGCCAGCAGCCAAGCCAAAATTGGTCAGTCCGTCGGGCTGTCTGAACTGTCGGAGTTGCTCGATGAAGACAGACCACAAGCGTTCATCGAGCACTTGCGTAACCAGGATTATGGCCTGAGCGAGGAGTTCCCCGCTGACAAGAAGATTTTGAACAATTTCAGGCGTTTTACCGGGCGGGCAGAAGGGTTGTCCATCAGCTTCGAGCAGCGCCTGCTGGGGAACAAGCTTGAGTTTGACGAACAGAACGGTACTTTGCTAATTAGGTGTCTGCCGACGCAGTTATTGGAGCAACTCAAGCGGGCAACAGAGGCCTGATTATGGGGCCCGTTGACGAATTCAAGGCGGTTAAAGTGCGGGTGACTGAGTGCCTGCACTTGGCCTCCGCGCATTTTGGAAAAGCGTTTCCGGAAATCCCCGTCAAGTTTGACCTGACTGGGAGAGTCGGGGGGTATTACTGTTACCACAAGTGTGATGCGACCGGGAAGGTTACTCAGTCTTTCCGCTTTAACCGGGCGCTGGTGCGTGAAAACCTAAGTGAATACCTAGACCAGATCTGTCCCCACGAAGTCGCACATTACATTGCTGGAACTGAGTGGGGAATGTGGATCCAGCCCCATGGTGTCGAATGGAAAAGCGTGATGATCGAGGTCTTTAACCTGCCCCCCGATCGCTGCCATTCAATGGATACATCCAGCGTTGCAAAGCGATATTTCATATACGACTGTGGGTGCAGGGAGCATCCCCTTACAAAGATCAAGCACAACAAAATATTGAGAGGATATGGCTACAGGTGCAGTGCCTGTAGTAAGCCGCTATCATTTAAAAGGGAAGAGAAACCGGTCAATACGAACGTCAACATCATTTCGAAACTCTTTGTCAGTACTGCCGATGCGCCTCTTTGTGATGCCCATATCCGTCAGATTTCCGCCATGATCATTGACCACCAGGTGCTAGCGCTCGTGGCAGATCCGCTGATGAAGTCCGACGCTAAGCTTCAGAAGTTGGGGCGGACATTGAAGGTTTCGGATGCCGCGGTGGCTCGCCACCCTAACCCTGGCACTCTGCCGGGGGGCGTGACACACGCTATCATATTCGGCGATCGGCAAGTCGAGCGTCAGCAACGGGTGGCCGCAGCCTTTGAGCTGCGTGGTGTGATTGTGCGAAAGGTTAGGGCAGGGATGACTTAACCTTCCTGGATTTGCAACGCGATGTCCGACTCCCCCGAAGACTTCAGAGAGCTAAGGGGAGCAACCCTATGAATGAAACAATCCAAGCACCAATACCGTTCGACACCCAGCCGTTTACGCCGGCAGCCAATGGCTAACTCTTTACCCAGACCTCATCGAACTGCGTTGGGGTTTATTCGCATGCGACTGTCAATAGTCTTCAGGAATACGCCGTCGGCTGTCGCGTCATTCGACACCTAACGCGTACCTATAATTTGCTATTGCCTTGATATGATACTGACAGTATTATCATCCTGTGTTCTATTCTAGCTCTGCACTTCAGGCCGATATGCGCCAGTGCGGATGACGACTTCACAGGGGCTCGCACAAATGACGCCGGAACAATTGATCGATCAAACTGATGACAAGTACATGGGACTTAAGCAGACCACGTTCTTCCGTGATCTGTTGCTGTCCCAACGTCGCGATGCTGTTGCGCGGATCGAAGCGTTGCGCGGTGACATGGCGGGCCTCGAAAAAGCGGCCGATGAGGTGGATGTCGCTCTCATCGAGCAGGAGCGGCAGGGCCTGCTGAGCAGCATCGACCGCGAGAATCAAAACCTACGCGAAATCAAGTTGGCGCTCGACGCTATCGACACAGAAGAGTACGGCTGGTGCGCGGAGACCGGTGAAGAAATTGGCCTCGCACGCTTGCTCTCTAACCCACGGTCGCTTTTGACCGTGGAGGCGAAGCATTGCCAAGAGATCAAGGCCCGGCACCAACGGGTGGCCTGATCGCTCCGCATCGACCTGGGCCACTCTATGGGGCCCATCTATCTGAGGTTTTATCATGACCGTAACTTCCCGTACTGTCGATAAGTTCGTTGTGCGCTTGCCTGATGGTATGCGCGATCGTATCAACTTAGTTGCAAGAACCAACCACCGATCGATGAACAGTGAAATTCTTGAGCGCCTGGGTCGCACGTTAATCGAGGATGCAACAGGCATCCTTAACGTTGAGTACATGGAGCAGTTGAGTAATCGCTGCAAAGAACTCGAGGCTCAATTGGAAGCTTTGAGAAAACAGCCTTCTCTCGATGTGCTCACGCGGGCGCTTCAACAAGTCACCTCGCGTTGCGAAGAACTCGAAGATCGTGCGTCCGGCGCTATGCTGAAAGTTGCCCACGGCTAACAGTCATCAGGAGGCTGGTATGGGCCTGCAAGCACAACCCGTAGACGCCATTTGCATCAGTTCTCAAGTGGACGCTGGATCTGCCTATGTTGCCGCTGCACTGCGTTACTTTTGGCTGCGTCAGCAGTCACTGCGTACCGGGCACGCCAACGTGCCAATGGTTCGTCTGGGCATGGGGGACCCGCTTGATGGATTCGACCTCGATTTAGAGGTCGACGAAGCGATGGCCAAGTGGCCCCTGCCGGCGAACCACTTCCAAACTGCGGCACCGGTGCCCGCGCACGATTACGAATTAACCTCAATTGAGGCCGAGTTTCTGTCGAAAGTCGTGGAGGCCTCAACACATGAGCGCGAAACACTGCTGTCGCGTTACGCCAATTCCGCGGGTGTCGATGATGTCATCAGGCTGTTTTCTCAAATGATTGGGTGCGCCAATGCCGTAATCGAAAATTGCCGGCTTGGCGCTATCGACCTGCTAATCACCGAGGGTGGGCTACACCCTCATGTTGCAGAGGATATCAACTTGCCTACCCTGGTCGGTGCGATGTCAGGTGTGATGCTCGCAGCTGGAGTTGACCCCCGTGAGGTTTGCTCGGGATGCGTTTACAGGCATGGTACCCATGCCAATCAGTCGGCAGTGACCACCGAAGACGCTGCTTACAGCGCGTTCGGCAGCCTGAAGTTTATGTGCCACGAGAATCTAGACCAACGTGGCAGCCCAACCCGGGTCTGCGTAGGCCACGCAAAAGCTCTCAAGGCGGTCAATGAGGCGGAATGCGAGCTTTCCCGCTCCAGTACCTGCATTGAACCTCAAAGCATCCGCGAAGCCGTCACAGGGCGCGCTTGGTCTCAATCCATTCCATCGCGCCCAGGAAGCTACTGGAACTGGGGCGGACAGCCGGGGGTTGAGGCTGAACTTGTCCAGGTGCGCCTAGATACTGCCGCCGGTTGTTTCAGTGTCAGCGAAGGACAATTGGGGCTAGTCAAAGCTCTGCCCTGTGCTCAGTGGGGTGGTTGGTGGGCCCCTGTGCAAAAACCTGACGCTTATTCCGAGATCGGCGGGGACAACGGCGCCCACTCGTCAACGAGCAAAGTGGGATAGCGGGAAGGCGCACTGTGTTGCGCCTCCCAGGTGACACTCAGCGGTATTCCCCAAATTCAATTATCTACTGACCTCCCTGTGAGGTCGGTATGGCGTTCCTCACTGGAGAAAAACCAAATGTGGTTCAAAAATCTGTTGGTGTACCGACTGACCCAGGAAATTCCTTTTGAAGCGTCAGTGCTGGAAGCGGCGCTCAAGAGCAAGCCTGCCCGGGCCTGTGCCTCGCAAGAGGTAATGACATACGGTTTTGTTGCCCCGTTCGGTAAAGGTGACGATGCCCCCTTGGTCCATCAGAGCGGTGAGTTTTCCCTCATCGCCACCCGTAAGGAGGAGCGCATTCTTCCCGGTTCGGTAGTGCGCGATGCAGTGAAGGAAAAAATTGAAGAGATCGAGGTTGAGCAGAGCCGCAAGGTTTATAAGAAAGAACGCGACCAGATCAAAGACGAAGTGATTCACGCGCTCCTCCCGCGAGCCTTCATTCGGCGAACCTCCACTTTCGCTGTGATCGCGCCGAAGCTCGGTCTGATACTGGTCAATAGCGCAAGTCCCAAGCGGGCCGAGGACGTGCTCTCGACCCTGCGTGAAGTCATGGGCACTCTGCCTGTACGCCCGCTCACCATGAAGATCTCACCGGTCGCGATCATGACCGAGTGGCTTAACACGAAGAAGGCCGCAGAGGGCTTTTTCGTCCTGGACGAATGCGAGCTTCGGGATACGCACGAGGACGGCGGTATTGTGCGCTGTAAGCGCCAGGATCTGACGTCCGAAGAGATTGCAACCCATTTGGGCATCGGCAAAGTAGCAACGCAGCTTGCGCTGGCCTGGCAAGACAAGCTGTCATTCATGCTCGATGACAAAATGATCATTAAGCGGCTGCGTTTCGAAAGCCTTCTGGAAGACCAGGCGGTAGCCGACGGGGGGGATGACGCGCTCGGCCAACTTGATGCCAGCTTCGCGCTGATGATGCTCACGTTTAAAGAGTTTTTGCCATTGCTCATTGAAGGGTTTGGGGGTGAGGAAAGTCCACAATAAGCTACCCCCCCCACCACCCTAAACCACCCGTAGGGTGGTGTTCCGAGAGAGGTGCTCTGATGTACGCATACTTTCCAAAATCGAAGACATACTGGGCTTATGACGAAAACCTTCAGGTGCAAGCGATTGCGATCGTGGATGTGGCTGATCTTCTGTCCTGTTCGTCCTCTGAACTCCATTTACAACTCGCAGAATCTTGCTGTGGTCAACAGAACATACCCAGTCTGCGTATCGAGGTGATCAGTACCGATCATGGCCGATGCTTGTGCATCGTCACCGGTGACATCTCTGAACTGTTGGAGGAGGGGGCTGCAATGACTTGCAGCTTCGAAATCAGCCGGAATGAGATTCTCATGTCTTTCGCCAGGTTGCTGGAATGGAGCGATGCTCAGACAGCTCATGCGGCAGACAACTTACTCGCCGAGGTTGGAGATGAAACTGTGGTGGCGTTGAGCAATGGCAAGTGTTTGCGCATGCCGGCGTCTCCGGGGGCGGTCGACTATATCCGACTAACCCAACTGCAATTTGAACTTGGCCGGTGGCACGTGGGTGATTTCAGAACGGCCGGGCCAGAACTTTTATCGCAAGTTCTTATCGCCGCCGGTGCCCGCCACAGTCAGGCATAACGTTCACAGAGTTTCGCTTGCCGGTGCCGACTGAGTTTGCTATATATGAATTTGATTTTCGGTTTCAGGTAACACAGGAGTTACTTCAATGAAAACCACCTTTATTTCAGAATTTCTGAACGCCGCCAAAGATGCCCCGCGGCTCTATTTTGCACCCTTGGCGGGGGCGGCGAATGCGATCAAGGCTGAGTTTAGCCGTGTTAAAAAGGAATCCGCAGGCCAGGCGCCGTTGGCCTCCAGCGCGAAGCAATAAATTGTTTGCATACCTCTCTCTAAACCCGCCATCGGCGGGTTTTTTGGTGTCTGGGCAATCAGTCCCCGATTACAGTCCCGCGTCGATCATCTCTCAAAGGCAAGTACAACCTTCAGGAGAATGAACATGGCGTTGGCCCTCAATGACCCGGCAGTGCAATCCGCTTTGATCCAGGCTGGAGCTGCTGTTTTCAGTACCGTGACGGCCGCGATATGCGCAGCACTAATTGGTAAGCGATTCACGGATCGCAAGAAGCTTGAGAGTAAACTCGAAATGAGCCAAAAAGACATTGAGTTTCTGCTGAAAGTTGAGGCGGAGCATGTCGCGTTACACAAGGAGAACGGCTCGACACCGAACAAGATCAAGGTGCGTGAGCTGGTTCGCGAGAAGGGCTTCAGCTTCTCCGGGCAATTCACCCCTGGGCGAGTTCGTCACCCCCGTCCGAAGTGATTCGGTTCGAAATGTAAATAAGCCAGGCTTCGGCCTGGCTTTTTATTGCCTGAAATTACACGAGCGCGTTACGCATCACCTGTCGCTAGGACTACTCGCAAGTATGCCCTATGCAATCACTTAACGACCGCTCAGGTCCTTTCAGGAGTAACAGATGTCAAAAACCGTAAAAAAACCATGGTGGAGTCCTATAGCTCACTTTGCTGCACACTGCACTGTCGGCTTCATCATTTTTCTGATTGTTGGGCTTCCTGCCGTTGCTCTTTCGTTCTTGGTCCATTATCTCGAAACGTTGGGGGTAAATCCTTTTACTATCGGTGTATTAACCACGCTCGAGGCGGCACTTACGATTGCTGACGCAATCTTATTCATAATATTTCTCACCTTGGGAATTTACCGCGCTCTGAAGGAGTTTGGCGAATGAATGATAGTACGTTTGGATCCGAGTTCGTGACTGCGGCAAAACAAGCGCCACGTTTGTTTTTTGCGCCCCTTTTGGGAGCAATCAGCGCCGTAAAAAGTGAGTTCCAACGCATACAGCATGGTGCTCGCCGTAACATCGAGCAGATACAAACAAAATAAAAGCTCTACCGAAAAGAGCAGCTTTAAGCTAACGCTACATCTCACCCACCTTCACTTTTTGTGATGGTGGGTTTTTTTGTGGCTGATGGTGCGTATGCTGTATTGGCGTTGTAGGTTCACAAAATAGATGATTCGTGAAGACCAGCAAATGTTGGGGGGAAGTCACTTTTTCGGTGAGTGTGAGACGCGAAAATCACATAAAAGATGAGAAAAACCTACTGAATTCGCAAAATAGATGCGCTCTTAGGTTCGGCAGGATTGACGCGTTGATGCTGCCCCCGGATTGACCCAATTACTGACGCAAGACACTCCCATCTCCAAAACTACAACAGGCGTAGAGGGGGCTACGTGCAGATGCGACACAGATATGATCTGTCCCGTGATTGCGAGCTAAAAAAACTCTATTAAATATGCCTACGTGTTATGTATCATTGAAACGCGCCGGCGAATGGCCGGATTTTTCTTAAGGAGAAATTCATGAACATGCGTGTGCTTGAAGTCGAGGCTGGGTACGAGGTGCTCAATCCTCCCCTCCTCGAAATGCAGCCTGGTGAACCGCATCACCAGCTCGGTCGTTTCTTCACTGTGGTTGCTCTGGAAAATGGTGGCGCTTGGGTTTACGACGGCGCATATGACAGCGGGGTTTCCACCGTACATCTTACGGAAGAAATTCTTTCCCAGTTGAGCGTTCAGAAGATCGATAAAACCGCTGAAACCCGTTTCTCAGATCTCATGACCGCCCTGGCATCTTCGGCGGCAGCAGCAAATGAGCAACGAGCTCTCGTATCCGAACACAACGGAGCCGCCGCTGCTGTTGACGCGTCACACCGGTTTTTTGCTCAATTCCTCTCCGGGCAAATCAAAGGGCTGGCAGCAAAGGGGCTTATCAACCCCAATTTGGCGGTCGTCATGACCGTACTCGCAACGGGGGTGGAGCTTGCGTAGAGCCGGGTTCTCCCGTTTGTTGAATACTCGACTGTTTGCCTGGCTGGCCACTTTGTCGGTGAGCGTATTGGCCGTTGGCGCAGGGTTCCTCTTTCCGTTACCGAAAGCGGCGCCTGAGTTCGGCAAAGAGGTGAAGGTGGTCGGCCGTTATTGCCAGATTATACCCGGCGAGCACAGTCCTCACTGTGACGGAAAGGATGTTGCCCCGACCGACCCACTGCTGTTGGCAATCAAGCAAATGAATGAGTCGGTGAGCAACGACAAATTTGATCGTACATCTCCATAACTGCATGTGTGTGTTATGCATACGCGATATGTATCAAAATAAACCAATTACTACTCAAAGGATCACGCTATGACTTTTACTCCTGATATTGTTGCCCGTATGGCCGTTGTTGTCCTCGCGATTATCTTTTCGATCGCATACAAGCGTCGGCAGGGCCTTTTCACTGTGAAAAATGCGGCTCGTGATGTCCAAGCCGTGATGATCGAAGGCTTTGTATCACGCGAGATACGGGACACGAACCTTCAGTTATGGCTTAGCGGCGGGCTCGGAGCGTTTGCATTGGCATATTGCATGTACTCGATCGTTGGCGCTGCTTGACCCCGTCAGAGTAACGTCCAGGAAGGCCCCTAGGCGTGTGAGTCTGGGGCCTATTGAATTGACATATTGATACAGAGTGCTTCTGAGATGCCTCATTGGCATGCTTTTGCGCATACGTGTAGAGCATCTAAACATTTGAGGGCTTTGGATGAAGCCGTTGTATTGGGTGGACTGTACGTTGGGCTGGCGCGTCGCCCGTCGGCTGCGTCAGCTGTAGCTGCGTTAGTCTTCGTGTGGTTCAAAACCGGTTACGTCGCCCTGTTAATCGCAGTGCCAAGCATTCTGTTGCTGCTGGTCGCGATCGTGTCTTGCAAGGTGCTGAAGCACCTCCGTAGCAAGGCTGCAAAGGTGGCGAGGCGAACCCGGGCTGGTTCAGTTTTGAGTTGAGGAACTCCTATGGCGAAGGCCCCAGCTCTTCGTGGTTATTTGATTAGAGATCGAGACGAAACTGGGTACTATAACGGTATTCCCCAACTTCGTGGTGCTGTGCAATCGGTCCCTATTGGGGATGGTCTGAGCATTCGATACTGCCTGTCAGAAGACGTTTTTTTTGGTGGATCAGTTTGCGAAGCCCGCTTGCTTACAGCATTACTCTGTAAGCCAGGTGATGCCTTTCCCGTTGCTGTACTGGAAGCCACCATTCTATCCAAAGGGACAGGTCGAGGTATGGGGATTATTGACTCTTGCGACCTCATAAGCGAGTCACTCCATACAATTGTAAACGACTTATCCACTACGAGCGTGGACGATTTTTCTAGCGTGCTATCTAACGGGGGAGTGTTTATCCTCGACCGGTTAGAAGTTCGTTTTGATAGTACGCGTCTAGGGATCAGCCAAAGGCTATTCACTGCCATCACAGAAAGTGTGAGTCGCAGCATTGAACTGTGCCTCTACGCTCTACAACCATTTCCATTGCAGTACGAATATTGTGATCCAGGATCTGAAAGTCCTGAGTATGAGACATTCTGGGCTGCGTTCTGTTTAGATAAAGAGAAGTTATCGAATTACTATTGCTACCAATTTGGCTGTAAAAGTGTATCGCCATATACAAGGTTTCTCATGAGTGCGTTCAATGGTTGGAAACTCAGTATTAATCGATTGGGTTGGTCAGTCTTTATTTCGGAGTGATTATGCTTGCAGACGAAACACCGATCAAAGGTGTCAGGTACAATGTGCAGTTGCTCTTGAATGGCTGGGTTCTATCGGCCTTGTTGTGGTGTTTCGGGTCTGGTATCCAATTTGTTGCCGGTAGTGTGTTGGATGGCTGGCTTGTTCGCATCGGATTATATATTGAGGTTGTTGGTTGGGCTTGCGGGTTAATATCGGCAGTTGTATTTATGATGTTAATCGGTATTTATTTCACCGGCCGACGCAAGGGGAAAATCCTGTGAGTTTTTTTCTAACAGGATTAGCTCTGACAGCAATCGCACCTGTTCTTTGTCGTAAGGCGTTAGCAGAACACGGACCCCAGTGGGCAAACACACTGGGATGCATGTCGGCGGTTCTGGGCCCGTTTTATCTGCTCTGCACGTTTATCGATATGCATACCGTCCTACTGGTGTGCGCTGCTGTCAGTGGGCCGCTGTGGATTACCGAACGCACTAGAGCAGCTCGCGGCAAAAGCCGGTTTACTGAAGGGGTTTTAGGATTCGCGGTTGAACTCGCTCCGATAGCCGTATTGCTCCTCGTGTTTAGGTCATTTATTGCAGAAGGGTACATTGTGCCTTCATCTTCAATGCGTCCTAACCTAGTGGTCGGAAATTATGTGCTGGTTGACAAATTCACCTACGGACTTAGGTTGCCGCTCTTTTATACAACGCTTTTTGCCGTGTCTTCGCCTAAGCGTGCCGATGTACTCGTGTTCAGGTTTCCACTAGATAGAAGTAAGCCCTATATTAAAAGAGTGATTGGTATACCGGGAGACCTTATTGAGTATCGAGCCGGGGAGTTGTACGTCAATGATGTAAAAATTAACGAAGAAGATATTGGTCGCTATGATTATATCGATGAGAGTTCAGGTAAGCCTAAGCAGGCGAGGATAATGACTGAAGAACTTGCCGGTGCTCGATTTCAAATACTGCACGACACGCAAGCCAAAGAACTTGGGCGAGGTTCTGATTTTCCGGATATACCGGGTTGTGATCGTAGCGCTGAGGGATTGAAGTGTCTAGTCCCCAACGATTCGTTTTTCGTACTCGGCGATAATCGTGGAAATAGCCTAGATAGTCGGTATTGGGGGTTTGTTCCAGCGCGTTACATTATAGGCCGTGCTATATATTCGATATCGCTAAGTAAGATGGATTTTCAGTATAAAAAAGTTACTAACTAGCAACGAAGCATCAAGGAAGGTGGAGTGATGGATGACCTACAATTATATGCCCGTGTTCTGCATCTCCTTGTTGCAAGGCTTACGCAAGGGTCTTGCAACCACCATTCAGGAGTAATGTATGAGCTTTCATAAATTGGCATTGCTATACGCACAAGTCGCATCAGCTCCGGTTGATATACGCGGGTGCTTGTTGACCGCCATCGGTGAGTATTCCTCAGGCGACGTCAGGGACGAGGTGCTGGTTACGATCGAGGAGATGAATCGGTCTTCCGTTATTGCGGACCTCATAGTAAACCAGGGTACCCCACTGACTGCGCATGTCGTCGTCGGTCTTGAGGATGGTGCCACGGGGACTGAGGCTACTGTAAAAGGCGTGTGTTTCGACACGATGTCTGCCATGGCGATGGCTGAGGCTGCCGCTGGTGAAATGTGCGACTCGATCAATAGAGATCTCAAGCGTGATATGGCTGATGACTATCATCCTGTCGGGTTGAATCAGTTGAAACGAGGGACTATTGGCATTGCCAGCCCGCAAACGGGCTGTCTTGCATTGGTAGAAGTTCAAACGACGACAAACCTGTTCAGCGAGAACAGCTGCGGCAGCTTCTACATCGGCACTCAACTCGGGCCCCGATCCCGGCTCCCCATTGTTTAACCGCACCACCTACCACCTTTGCTCAGCAAGGGTGGTTTTTCATTTTGGCATTCGGTCAATGCAGTTTGGTACCTGAATCGCAGCTTTATCCTGGAAAACACGGCTTCTTTCTATCCTGAGGCCATGGCGTACCGCGACGGTTGTTAGGAGGGCATTGCCCCGTGCAGTGCCTGTGACAAAACCGAATGCCTTGGTTTGCAGGTTTTCAGGCACTCCTGGCGAACAAAATCATGTGTGATACTGGAAGGTTTGTTTATATCAATCAATTGTTGGGTGTATATTGCTACACGTTACGAATCCATAACGGTGAAATTCGATGAGCAGCAATACTTCTCGCCGCCTGATCACAAAAGTCATTCTCGCCCTTGTAGCTATGATCGCGTGCATCCTTGCGCTGATGGCCGCCCGGGCGGGTCTTATTGAGCTTTCACCACGAAACATATTCATGGGGATGTTTGTGCTGATCGTGGGTGGCGCTCTGTTGAACATGTTGCAGTTCTTCATTTCGAATGACAGTTCTAGCAAGCAGGGCGCCGCTATTGCGGCTGAGCCAGAAGGGGGGAATTGATATGTTTGGCGTTTCTGAAATCGTTCCGGTTGCTGAAGATCCGGTTCGGAACCTGACCTCCAGGAGCAAGTTTCTTGCTATTGCGCCGGCCGGTTTAAGCAACGCCCAGTGGGCTGAGTTGATGGACTGTTTTCGTCTAGAGCAGGGTTGGTCTGATACTCAATTGAGCAGGCGTATCGGCATCAGTATTTCCATGATTCGACAGTGCCGCATCCACCTGCGTCCCTTACCGCCTGCGGCCAGGGTACGCATACTCGCAGCAATGGGTATTGAGATGACCCGTTCATCCCTCATCGCTGCTTTGCCAGCAGCAGTGAAGGACGCCGTCGAAGCTGCCGACAGCAAATCATCCTTCGTTCGCCGGACGTTAGTATATGGCTTCTTTGATCGCCTTGATGCCGGGGAGGCAGTTGAGGTCGTTGCAGGTTTTTTCGATGGCTTAGGCGCGATTGCAGGCGTCAAATCTGCCGGGCTGGCTGAGCGCTTAGGGTTGTCCATGAGTGAGTTGGCTGATCTTTGTGAAGGGCATCGACCTATTCCGTTCCGCGTGAAGGTGGCCATCACAGATTCTTTCACCGCCCAAGACATGGGGCCGTTGATTCTGTCGTTGCTCCCTACGGCCTGAAATTGCTTTGCCGATTGACTTCTTTCGCTCATGGATTAAGTATACGTGTTATGAATCCCATGCTATGCAGAGCGCGTTTCTGAACATGAATGCTTACGTGCGAAAGGAGTTTTCGATGAGCCACGCCCATATTTATGCGATGTCCAAAAGGCTGTGCGGTCACATTGACATGTGCAGTTTCAGCAGCAAAGGCCGCAGCGGGCGCGTCAGTGATGTCCTGTATGCCAATGCTACCGTTTGCGACGAATGCAGAGAAAGAATTTGCCGGCTGGTAAACAAACCAGGTGGTGGTTTCCACCCAGTGGTACTACCGGCACTCGCCGGGCGAGACGGCGCAGTTCGTTGGGCCAAAAATCTCCGACTCAGGGCGCTGCGTATGCTGGGGCCGATTATGGCCCAGCTCAAGCAAAGTCCGGATCCATTCGCGGCAGCAGTTCTCGCTGTTTACGAAATGCTTTTCAAGATAACAAGCTCAGGGTTTTGGATTGAGAACCGCCAGTTTTCCTACGACCGCGTTTGGGTCGTGTTTGAGGTTGAGCACCTGATGCGGCCTCGACCCACGAGTACAGTGCGTCTGAACAGCAGCTCAGCGTTTGTGTATTGGTCCCAAGCTGATCTCTCGGTCATCGCGGCGGCCAAAGAAGCGGCGCATGCAGTGATCGATGTTGACGTGGTTCCAGCCGTCGCAGAAGCCTCTGAGCCTACAGCACCTAAACAGGCGCATTTCGCGCCGTCCATTTTTCTATGAGCTCACCTCACTCTGGAGGTTCGTCTATGAAGGTTGAGGCATCAACAATCCAAAAGATCGAGATAGCGGAGGTCGAGGCGCTCGATCCTGTGACGGTCATTTTGGAAGATTTGGGGCGATACCGCGGTAGAATTACGGTCACCTGCTTTGGGCGTAGCTGGACTCACCAGTGGAACAATACCGGTGCTAACTCCATCGCAGAATTTGTTGCCTGGCAGAACGCTGAGCATTTGGCATCAGCACTGGCTCCGATGATGAGGCCGACCTGCTACGACGAAGCCTCGTTGGTGGCCTATGCCAAGAGCGTTGTCGTGGAGCGACGTCTCGGCATAAACCTCGATTTCAACTCTCTCGAGAAGGACGAAGCCCGTCGACTCTACGACGCTTGCGAAAGCCTTCGCGGCTATGTGACCTTTGAGCGGTTGCCATCCCCGCTTATGACTGAATTGTTCGGGGACGAGTGGTTTTACGCCGGATGGCATGCGCAAAGCCCGAATTCAGACTTCGTCTATCTCACCCGGATCGCGCAAACCGTTATTGATGGGTTGGCTCAACTTCGTCCCGCCTGCCCGGGTAAAAATCGTTTCGGGCTAGACATAGAGTACTTCAAGCGCAGACTCAACCGGTTCATTCGGGATCTTGCCGATTTTCCTCCCGATGAAGCAGCCCGGGAGCTCGCCCGCATTGCGCGGACGGCTGATGCTACGGTTCTGAATGAAGCTGAATTCAACCAGGTCAATTCGGCCTTGCCCGAAAGTATGTGCTGCTTCCGCGACGGTATGCGCCATTGTGCCGGAAGCGGCTTCCTCGCTGATGAACGGTTCCCAGACTTGTCTCCAGAGCACGCCAAGCCGTGCCCATCATGTAACACCATGTTGTGGTTGATGGACGCAAAGAACGAGGTAGGGTCGCTCGCAATGACCGAGACTGACGGAATTGCAATCGAGCGCGTTTGGCTTAATGCATTGAGCACTGCTTACCGAGCAAACCCTGATGCGGTATCCCGCGCTCTGGAGGCGTTAGGTGCCGTCGACGTGCCGATCCCATCGATAGAGGAAGGGTCTTCGCAGTTGCGTCGCTACAACGCGCCCGAGGCCGCCGCCGAGTCCAAAACAGACGAAGAGGCCATTGAAGCGTTCGCAGTGATTCTCAAGGTCAAAATGGCTACGTCTCGCGCAAAAGGGCGTGATGGATGGCAGCGGAAGGATCTGTACTCAGCTGCAACGCTGAGCCGCATGCTTCGAGAGCACGTTGAAATGGGGGATCCTATCGATACCGGAATTTTTAGCATGATGCTTCAACAACGCGGGGAGGGTATCGAGCTCGAACCTGTTTCCTGTGAAGCTTAACTTCAACAATAGAGATTATATGATGTTAAACCAGCTTCAATGGGCACTCGCCCTGTGTGGTTGTCTTTTCTGTGTAAACGCTCAAGCGGTAGAGATGATCTTGTCATCGAACGCTACAGAAATTCCTCAAGGTCAGATCAAGGACGCGATCGTTTCAAATCTGCCAGCGGCCGTGGCCCAGTTGGGTAGCGATTACCAGCTGTTCGCCATAGTCGAGAGCGGCGATTACCAGCCTGGTCTTCGGCTCTATAGCTACTCCGTGACGCTGCACCGGAAAGTGATTGAGACTGGAACAGGCAAAACGTACTGGGTGCCAACTGGCGGAGTTCGCGGGCATGGTGTCGCCCAGGAGAGCGAGACTGTACTGAGCAATTTGAAGTCTGACGTTATCGCCGGCGCCAAGGCAGGATCCTTCAAATTGGATCAAATGTAGTTGTTGGTCTGGAAGAATAAAGTCTGTCGCTATCATCGTTCATGCTCAACAAAATGGAGCTGCGACCGACTTTTCACTTCAGGTTCGAATGTTTCAGCGTGACAAGAAAGGCTCAAGAGGGTGTAATGCATGTGGCGTACCATTACGCGTTATGTATCGATTAACCCCTCTTAATAAGCAGGCTTGGCGTTGGAGCTCATATGCACAAACCAATGGTCTTGGCAGTGGTAACCGGGGTGCTTTCAGCACCCTTATTGGCGTCGACTTCATACGGTTTTTCTTTGTTTCCGGAGCCCCCCATATCAGGTTCATTGCCTGCGCTCGTGTCGGGCATGGCCATTGCCATTACCCTGTTTGGGGGGGGGTATTACTGGCTCCAGCGCATCCGGCGTTTCTCTAAAACACTTGAACAACGGGTCCATCGGCAGCTGATGGCAATGGATAAACTCGCGTTGCGTATTGAGGAGGCCGAACGATCTTTGTTTAAGAGCAACTATCTGACTCACGAGACACGGATTGATCTTCGGCATGCACTGGACGCCATCTCGACAGACACCTATCGCGCCAGGGGGAATTTACGACGACAACAGGACCTCCCTGATTCTGTGTTTAGAAAACTGATGTCACGGTCTGATGAACTGTTCGATTGCATCGAAAGCTCAATGGCGGCAGCACTGCCGGTGAGGGAGGAGGGTAGTGAACCATTGCTTATGCCCCGCCGTACAAATCCTTTACCACGCCCAAAGCCCCAATCACGCCCACAGGATGCATTGACTTCGTTCGGGCCCATCCCACTACAAGCAGCAACCATCCCCATGCCGGCCAAAGTGCAGCCCAAAGGGGCAAATGCCGATGATGCATCGAAGCTGACCTTGCCCGATCTGGGAATGACTTCGATCCTTTTGGGCGGAGGGATGCTTTACGCCGCCGAGGAACAAGCCAGCGAGCTCGCCGGCAGTGCCTCTGATGGTGGTATGGATTGATCGACCTTGCCAGGAAGATTTATGTCGACTGATCCCGCGTTGAACACAGATCCTCAGCCAACCTCGCAACCGGTGCGTAGGGCTCGACGTCACTCCGATCCCGAGATGCACGGTATTACCCGGGATACTCGGGCCGCCAACCCCTCGGATGCTGGTTGGCGTGTACGGTTGATGAAGGCCTCACAATTTGTTGCCGATCGCCATTTCCGTGACCAAGCCTATGGCGGCTCACTGCGTGCCAAGAAGGCCGCTCGCTGTTACCGTGACGACATGGCCAAGGAGCACGGTATCGTCTTCACCGCCGCATGCGTGGGGGAACTGGCAGTTTTGCGTCGCGGTGCTGGTTTAGCGCAGCGCGAACTCGCTCAAATCTTGCGCGTGTCCAGTGCGCAAATTGCAAAATGGGAACGAGGGGTTGTGCCTGCCGCCGTGCTGTCATTAGTCGGCGCCTTGCTGTCGCGTCAAGTCGCCACCACTTCAACCGACGTTTCGGGCGATGATATTCGCCGTATCCGAACCCAGGTTTTGAAGTGGACTCAGCAGCAACTGGCCACAGAGCTTGATCGCGCTTACGCCGCGGTCGGGCAGTGGGAGCGGGGAGGGAGGCGAGCTCCTGGATGGGTGTTGGTCTATCTTCAGGCGGTTAACGATGGGTGGAACAGAGTGCACGGTACGGAGAGCAGCGGTGCCTGACGAAGCGGTAAACAAAGCTGTATTGCAATGGCAAACCGACAAGCCCATGACGATGCTGATGCCCCTTCGCTTTGCCGATGGCACACTTCTTGATCAATTAGAAATTGATTGCGCCAATTGCGCCCGGGTTCTGCGATCACAACATCAGAGAGGTATCGTGAGCATGGTCATGGCTGACACCTACAGGATTAAGGGCCTGGCTGCTTGCGACCAGTGCAGTAGCTTCACCCGTTTTTCGTTCTTGTGTTCTGGCGTGGATGGCGTGGTCACTGTGGAATGGAAGAAGGGCGACAGAGCCGAGCGGATTCAGGTCCGGGCTACCTGGTGGTCGAGGTTGGCCGTTTGGGTTTTCAAGCGGACATGAAAAAGCCTCTACAGTGAGAACTGTAGAGGCTGGAGTAGCACTTATACCTCTGCTTTGTCGAGGTTGAGTTCAGGTTCATCCGTTGGATTTTCTGCGTTCAACTTGGCTTCGGCTTCTTCTGCTTTCTTGAATTGCTCCAAAATTTCTTCCAGTTTCTGTTGAGTCGCAGGAGACAGTTGGTCGAATGCCTTGTCCTTTTTGATGTCGTCGATTGCTGCCTTCATCGCCGGCGCCGCAGCGGTAACTGCCTTCTTGATCACCTTCCCTGGAACAAAGCGTGGCATGAGCTTCGCTTTGCCGGCGGCTTTCGATCGTGCCAACGATTGTTCAATGATTCCCAAAGCCCTTGGTCCGTGTTCTTTAAGCAGCTCTACAGCCAGGGTGAAGGCAATGACTTCATCACGAACATAGTCCGAGATTTCGACCGGGCCATTGATCAACAGCAGATAGTCGGTGACTTGGGACGGCCAAAGACCGAGCTTCGTAGCGATTTTTGCGTGATTGTCTGGGTACCAGCGGGTCATACGTTTACACACGATGGCGGTGGCGTATGGATCGAGCGGATCCCCGTTGTTACTGAGAACGAGATCCGCAGTGAGTTCTTCCTCTGATACGTCGTCTTTAACGATGACACAAGGCACCGTTTCGATAGGTTTCCCTTCGGCAATGGCGGCCAGTGCAGATTCAAGACGTCGGTGGCCACGCTTCAATTTTATTGAAAGCCTGCAGTTTTCTTCCTCAACAACGATCACGCTGAGCGGACTGTCCTTCTTGAAGCCAACCTCCATCATGCTGGCTTTGAGGAGTTGGACTTTTTCTTTGTACCTAGCGTTCTTAACGCGGGTGTTGTAGCCCGGAATCACTTCAATGACTCGAGGATCGATGTTCCAGAGGTCGCTTGAACCGAACTTCTGGGCAACCTCACCTACCTTGACGACATCTTGATTCCCGTACTGCATAGCTTTCTTGATGCTGCCGGGGAACAGGTTCAGCCGAAAGTCCAGGTCCATCTGATTCACTGCATCGGTTTGTTGCTCGGTAATAGCGTCCATCGGAAAATCTCCAAAAGTCAAAAACGTTGAACTTGCTTTCGGTGATGCTAGACAGGAGCATATAAGCGATGTCTTGCCCCCTGCCATGCTGGGGTGGGCATTGCGCAGAAAGGTTCAACGGCGCGCTGACTATAGCAAAATATTGGTACGTGTTACGAGTTACCTAAACCGATTCTTGGATTTTTACAATTTTCCAGACCGTTGGCCTTAACACGGTGTCGTTCACATCAAACTCGAGGAGCTCGCTGGTGGGCAGCAGTTGAACTTCCAGTGCGCTGTTAACTGCCTGCTCGACGTCCAGCGCGTTAGACCGGTCGGCATACTGACCAACGGCAACACGCACGGAGCCCGTTACCAGAATCAGCTGTGAGCCACTATCGAAAACGCCGCGATGAACGACCTTGAGGTCGGTGATGCGCCCATCTACGAGCGCCAAGTCTTGCAGTCCAGCCATTAATGTCGGCTCGGCGAGTAGGGCGGTGATGTGTTCCGACCAATCATCAGTAGGGGATAAGGAGCCTTTGACAGTGACAAACTTGATGAATCCGGCCTGGAACATTCGCCACTCATGTAGAGGCGGCAGCGCACCTCGCTTGGACGACCACACCGGCCGATGACTCACTAGGATCTTGTGTGCTGCACGTGGGTTTGGTCCAACGGAGAACCAATGCAGATCAATATCCGAGCGTGTGTTGGCGATGATCCAATCCGAGCGGAAAGCCCACATTTCGAGGCTAGATGACTGCTCAATGCCGAAAAGAGCGCAATTCTTTTGAGCAAGCGCTAGGGCTGGCCCCTCGACAACATCTCCGGGCCACTCGAAACGCTCGAGGTCCTTCAGCTTGCGCCCGCCATGCCAGAACGAAAGATCAATGGCCACTTGTGGTAGCCAAGCTACGCCGCTCTCGCAAACACTGGAATGTTGAGTGTCGAGGGTAGGAATGTGCTGCGGGCTGAGCATGGTCAACTCCTTGTCATAGTATTCTCCAATATTAACATGATGAAATACGCTGCCAGTATCCGAATGCGCGCTGCCATCGCGCTGGGCGCAAAAAAAGCCGCCTGCTGATGCAGGCGGCTGTGGTGTTGGTTAATAAGACTGATGGTCTAACACAGGCCCCGTCAGCACCTCTTCGAGGCTGGAGCCGTTCAGGACATTGCGCAGCATTGTCGAGATGGATTCAGCCGTTGTGTCGGTGGAGGCCTTGGAAATGCAGGTTGAATAAGCAAATAACAACCGATCGCCCACTTTGGCTATACCCTGTTCCGTTGGTGTTCGATCGGAGAAAAATTTCCCGCAACCGTCACCGAGCCCCGTTTCAAAGGCGGCGACATTTGCGCAGTACAATGGATCACAGACACCCCGCACATCAAAGCGCATGCAGAATGCTTCCGCAAACGTTCGAAGAGTGGGTGTTAACGCAGAATCACGGAAAGCTTCTTCGAAGAAGCCAGGTCGGAGTTGTTGTTTTGGGGATTGTTCAGCTGTAGTTACGTTCATCGCGATCTCCTGAAGGGTCACTTGCTTCAGGAGATGGCAGACATTCAAATGTATTTGGTTAGAGCGCCAGGGTGATCAAGCAGATCGTTCCAATCCCAATACCAAGTAGTATTTTGCGATTGCGGTCGTCTATGTGAATCCCCCTCTGCTTCAGGAAGTGTTCAGCGATCGTCCATCCATCCAAGGGAGGCAAGGGGATGATGTTCGTAACCGCCAAAAGAATAGAACCCTGTGCGGCAACCAGCGTTTGCCAGTTCGGATACAGGTAATAGATACCAAAAAACAGGATACCGGTGAGAGCTGAGATCAGCGGTCCTCCAGCCGCGACTATCGCCCTTTGGTTAGAGGTCGCATTCTCATAATCCGAGCTAACCACGTAGGCCCAAAGTGGAATTAAGCCGACTTCGTGAATGATTCCAGACTTCCGAAAGGAAAAGAGCTTTACTCCGCCGATGATCAATTTGTCAGGCTTAATGCCCATTTTCTGCATCGGCATCAAGTGACCAGATTCGTGTATGAGTAACAAGAAAACAAGCATCAGCCAGATAACGGCAAAGGCGGCAAAAAACATCCCGATGGTCAGCAACATAGCTGGTCTTTCCCCGAATCATGATGCCGTGATTCTTCAGCATAGCTTTGTGTACATCAAGGAAAACATACGACGACTGTAGGGTTAATCTCCCAGGCATTCCTGAACTGCTCAAATTCCATTATTGCTGCTTGTTCAGCATCTCCAAGATGATAAGTAAACACACTTGGAGCCTCATATGAATACCTGCTTTCTACTCGGACTCTCGGCTCGCGCTGATTGGGCGCTGGGTGTCCTCTTGTACGGGGAACCCGACGGGAAATACATCGCCGAAAAGAAATTTCAGGAAGCTCGCGATCGTGCCTGGGCTTACGGGTGGGGGGCTTCTTCTGAACCGTCCCCTTTTTTTACCGACGTTCCGGATCTGATGACGGCATTTCGAGCTGGTGCACAAACGCTGGCTGACGACTGCAATCGTTGCTCGGTCGAATTAACTAATTGAATGGTGAACGAAATGACTCAACAAGCACTAGCGACTGTAAACGTTAAACAAATTTACTACGTAACCCTTCGCTGGCCACAAACCGATACGGGGTCGTTCTCCCTGCATGTACTAGCAGGCGATAGCTGGGAGGCGTGCATGGTAACGGCACAGAAAATGGCCGAAGCGCGAGAGGAGGAAACCGAAGGCCGTTATGAGGCCTTTGAAGATCAGGCGGAACGTGATGAGTGGGTCGCCGAGCGAGCCGCTGACTGTATGGAATGTTGCCTGGTCTCCGATTCACTGAAGTCTGATCTCGAAATTCTGTTTGCTGCTGAATTGTTTCCGGATGGTGTTACCTTCGATATCGACATCGAGGCGCTGCGGACGTTGGTAACCGCCAACCGTGAACTGCTCCGCGTTAAACCGACGCCTCCCAAACTGGCCTTGATGTTCAAGATGGTTGACTCCGATAACTGCCGTGTCTACTACATGGACCCGAACAAACGGTTGCTTTGCTTCCAGCTTACCAGCCGCAAAGACTTTGAATTGCTGTACTGCACCCAGGAAGGTGAGCCTTCGCACACCATTGACCACTTCAACAAAGACATTATCGACTTTCCAGTCGGTGAGCCCGGCATTGCAGCAGATTTCATCGAATGGTGGGGGCGGGTGAACAACCCTGCTCAGACCGAAAGCTAACGTTCCATCCAAGCCACTGCATGTCAGTGGCTTTTTTTTGCTCGATTTTAGATGAAACAACGCCCCGACTGGCGGGGCGCTAGTTGGATGGCTGGCGTCAAAAGCCGATGGAGAATGAAACCGTAGCCACATCGGAGGCCACAGACTTGCCGCTGTTGAAACGATGACCGTAGGATACGCCCACGCGGGAGGCTTTCAGCGGGCCGGCGATCTGTACGCCCAGACCGACTTCGTCCCAGCGCGTTGTGGTGTCTTGCTTCAGGTTGAAGGTCGATACGCCCAGCACTTCACCGCTCAGATCGTCATTCGAGTGGTTCAAGCGCTCGACGTGCTTGAGGTTGGCCGACAGTATGGCTTTGTTGCCCAGGTTCAGACTACCGGTGACCCCAGCTGTACCGTAGACATCGTTCTGTTTGCGGCTGTCGAACTGGACCGGGTATGGTCCACTGGTTTCGGTGTAACCGTCCAGTTTGCTATCCAGGTAATCGAGACCGACATATGGCATCACCGCAGCGTTGTCCTTGACGATGAACACGTAGCCGGCCTGGCCCGATACTGCTCGTTGGCTGATATCGGATTTGCCTTTTGAGGCGGAGGTACCAGCCCCGGTCAGGTACGAGCGCTTGATGGTTGCGTCACCTTCGGAGACTGCAACGGCCCCGCGAGCGAAAACGCCTTGCTTCAGACGGTTGCCGTATTCGAGGAAAGCACCGACGGTGTTGGTGTCGCCTTCGACGCGATCCTGATTGATTTTCAGCGAGGTGTTCGGGCCTTGGTAGCCGACGCCTGCGATGAGGTCGGGAGTCAGCCGGTAGGCGAGAGTGAGGCCGCCGTTCGTGTTGTCCCCCTGGACGGTGCCATTGTGGTGTGTCATCTGGGCGCTTACGTTGACGCAGATGCCTTTGGTGTCGAAGGTGGTGCAGATCAGTTGATCTTGAACGAAGCTTTGCAATTGGTTTTGCAGTGCTTCGGTGTACAGGCTGGCATTATTCAGGGAATCACCCAGATCATACAAGCCGATGACACCCGTAGGTGGCATCGGAGTTATAGCGCTAGCTCCGCCTGTGTTTGGGGTGCCGTTACCGCCAGTGCCGCCACTGGTGCCTGAAGTAGGCGGGGTTGTGCTGCCCGATCCAGATACCGGTGGAGTGGCACCGCCGGAGCTCGAAGCCGGCGGAGTAACAACCGGAGGCGTCGGAGGCGTAACTACGGCGGTTGGTACCGAGATTGGGCCGTAGGAGCGAGCAACGAACGGCTGGTCACGGCCGTTCAGGGTGCCCATACCGAACACTGTATTGCCATCAGCCGAAACAGCGGTGGCCGTGTCGAGGGAGTTACCAGGCAACAAGTTGTAGGAAGGATCATTTTCTTGCAGCCACTGCACCAGCGATTGCATGCCCGTACCGGCTGTCCAGCGGAAACCAGTCACCACGGCACCGGTGGTATCAGCAACGCCGACGACCACTGCGCCATTCGCTGAAATACCTTCGGCGCTTGAGAGAGTGCCGTTGCTGAGCAGGCCAAGGCCCTTCATCCCGGATGCCTGAGTCCAAATGAAAGCTTCAGTTGAGGAAACCGACGAATCACCCATACCAACGATATAGGTGCCGTCTGCGTTTACCGCTTTTGCCTGAGAGCCGATACCACCAGCCAGCGTGCCCAAGCTTTCCGCGCTGCCGCTATTTACCCAGCGCGTGGCAATGTCTCCGGCCTTGGCGCCGTTTTGTGCGTAGCCCACGACTACCTGGCCGTCAGCAGAGACGCCCAAGGCAAAACTGTGACTGCCGTCGCTCAGTTGGCCCAGGCTGGTGATGTTGCCGGCGGAGTTCCAGGTCACAGCGGTGTCGTTGCCAGTTAGGCCGTCATTAGCAGACCCGGCAATCACACTACCATCGGCGGAGACGCCTTGGGCCTTTGCGTAGGTCCCGTTGTTAAGGAAACTCATTTTGTGGATGCCGGTGCCGTCCCAACTGACTGCGGTTTGTTTGCCGCTCAAGCTGTCCACCGAACTACCCACGATAATGCTGCCATCATTTGACGCCGCGTTTGCTTGTGCCACGTTACCGAGGGTGGCCAGGTATTGCTTGCCACCCAGTAGCGTCCATTGGAACGCACTGATGACTCCGGTAACGCTGTTGTTTTGCGTCCCCACGAGCATCTCGCCGTTACCCGATCCGCCCAGGCGGTTGCTGTAACCATTGATCGAGGTGCCGAGGGTAGGGGCGAAGACATCGACGCCAGAGGTAGCGGCTTGGGCGGAGGGGTTGCTCAGACCCAAGCCAATGGCGGCGACCAGCAGGGAGAGGCGTGGGTTAAAGCGATTGTTCTTGTCGTGCATGGGGTAATTTTTCCTGAGATTACGGGGGAAACTTACATAACATGCATTTATAATACTGATACGGCGCAAAACAAATCAACGAGATTGTTTGTCTCATTGCTTCAGCATCGATATTCCCCAATAAAAACGGGTGAATGACGTATTTTCTTGCCTAGAATTCTCCCCCCCTCCTTGCAAATCTTCCGTATTTCGAAACATTTTTTGGTCATCAATACGATTCCTTCTGTATCGAATATGTAGACCTGTTCACCATCTCCTTGCTCAAGGCCACCGCAAGTGACCGCTACCCCCCCCCGAGGAGAACGACCATGCTGAACGTTCCAAAAGCTCTGCTGGAACCCTGCGTCAAAATAGAAACTTTGCATCGCTCTGGAAAACGCCTGCTTCTGGAAATCGCCGGTGCTCTTGAGCTGTCGTCTGAGTCCTATGACATCCGTAGTAGCAAAGGCGGGAACGGTGTGATGGGTGAGGTGATTCTTCATTCCGATCACCTGTACTTGATGGTTCACGTCATGACTGGTGAGTTGCGAGTGATGTACCGAACCTGCAAAGGCCCAAAAGACGACAGCGGAGGAATCAACTACTTTGTCGGAGTCTCCGAGCTGGCCAGCGCAACAGCCAGTGAACGTTTCATCGCAAAGCTGAAGCAGATGACAAGCCTCGGCGTTCGTGAAGCCGCTTAATTAAGGAGTTCACATGTCGGAGAACCTGGTGCAGTTTCCAGAGGCTTTCGCGCAACGCATCAGCAAGATGATCGGATTCGAACCACCTGTCAGCGGTACCGCAGCCAATGGCTGGTTTGGTGGCTATGGGTGTCGCTGGTGTGCTGCTTCAAGAGCGTGGTTCACGGTGGTACCTTTCGATCAGTTGCAGGTCGCTGAAAAAGTGGCTCAGATGTTTCGTGAGGCCGGAGTGCTCGATGTGCGTATAAACAACGAGGGTGGCGTCTCTCAAGAAGATGATGGAAAGGGCTTGCAAGTATCGGCCTACGTTTGACCAACGCTGCACCGACCGCTCCTTGTGGAGCGGTTTTTTTTGCCTTCACTTTGCTCGCTCCTGTGCTCCTTCATAGATGGCAATGAAAGCCTTCTGGGAGAACGACGAAATGACGTACCCAGGCACTCTAGATGCCTATGGACACTTCTGGCTGGTAATTCCCAGGTAAGCTTTACAGATTGGCCAGGACGGGGCTTACAGTCTTCAAGATGGGCATCTTGTTGGCATACACCTCAACATCTCTGGTCAGTTAGAGAATGTGAGCGAATTCGACTTTGAGGTGACGCTTTTGATACAGCCCGCGCTCTTGGGATTGCGACGACCCGCATCCTGCGATGACGGTGTGGAGCACGTCACACAAATTCGTGGCGTGCAGCCCAGACTTAGAAGGGGCAACCCTGAAGGATGGGTTATACCAAATTCAGCCTTTTTCACAGAAGGCGTTGTTTTTGTTGGGCCGTGTTGGGCATCTCCATTTTGATATGACAACGAACTGGAGTTACTCATGCAAAACAACGATCAAACCTTGTCCCAAACAGTTTCACAATCCGCCGATGAAAGGACTGCTACTCCCATGGTTCTGACGAATGCAGCGGGGGTAATCGTGCATTCACCTTACGATCCGGCATTGCTGGCTTTCATTCACGAAGGTACGGAGATTCGAAACCCATATATTTCTGTGGATGGTCGTACCCTGGTGAACCCTGTGGAGGCATACGGATTCGTGGAGTACCACACCGGTGGTGGTCGCATGGCGCTGATGCGTCCTCATACCGAGGGTCGGGTCTTCTACCTCACGAAGGATGGGGTGTACATCGCTGATCCACAGGATTGGCGCGAATGCACGATCTTCGTATGCGATGCCGACGAAAACGAACTTGCCTACTGCGAGCTCACTGATGTTCCATCGTCCCCTGAACCAGGGCACCAAGATGCGATTGAAAATCCATTTTGCCCCGAAGAACTCAAACTTGAGTCCCACGAGGCATTGAAGGATCGGTACCGCGTATGGGCACAAGTCCACCTGGCAAATGATGATCTGGAGTTTGACGAGCAGGCTACGGTATCACTGTGTGAAGGCGGTGCGTTTGTCCAGGCCAGAATATGGGTCCCCTTTCGGATTTTGCCGACTCCAGCAGATTACGCCGACGAAGGCGTATAACCCCCCAAGCCGTCCTCTTTGAGGGCGGCATTTTTTTGATTGTAAACACTCCGAGTGTCGATTGCTGGCTCATGTGAATCATCACATGCCATACGTTCAATCACTCAGGAGTGCGCTTCATGGCTAATAAGCTTTCTCAAAATTTTCCGTCTTATGCAAAACCGCTGGTCGATGCTCTTGCTGATGGATACCGGTATTCGCCGGCCGAAATGTTTCGCTATTTTCTCAGCGCCGTGATGCAGGTTTGGGGATTCCAGCCTTGGTACCCGACACCCATTGAGGCAAGAGAACGAGTGATCACCGCCATTAGCTGTTATGACGGCCTAGTGGCCAAGGAGGAGCCTTTTAAAGACATCCTGGGTGCGGTTTACGCAGAGCTCAGCAGCAAAGGCGGCAAACAGCTTTTAGGCCAGTTCTTTACGCCCTGGAGCATCGCAGTAATGATGGCCAATTTTAACCCTGAACCGGTTTCAAATGTTCAAGGTCGAAAGGTGCTCTCTGATCCTGCGTGTGGCAGTGGTGTAATGCTGCTGGCCAGGGCAAATCAAATTATCGAAAAACATGGTGCAGAAGAGTTGTACCGATGGACGTTTTATGGCTGTGATCTGGATGGAATTTGCGCACGGATGACAGCCATACAACTCGCTGCCAACTGTGCTGTGCATAGAGTGGAAATTGGAGAAATCCTTATTGTTCAAGGCAACACACTCGCGAGCGCCGAAAACAAACAGGTGATCCTGCATGCCAGTTCCCCGAAACGTCTTGCTTTGGCTTAATAATCAAATTCTGAATCGAGAGAACCTCATGAAAATCCGCAAAGTATTGGTAGTGCTGATGGGGCTTTGTGGCTTGTTACCACTGATTGGTATGGCTTCTGAAGCCACCGATGCAGTGTTGGAAGTGGCCGCCACCCGGATGTCAACGGTTGTACGCGTTAATGGTCAAAACGTCCCAGTGATTTATGTTGGCCAGGCTGATGGCTGTGACTCAGTAGCCATTCAACATGCTGCCGATCGGTACGAGCACTTTCGTGTGTGTGACAACCGGGTAATTCCGCGCAACACGGTATCCCCCAGTTGGACAGAAGAAGATGGCGGCCGGGCGGTACTAGCCGCCGTGGTCAGCAATTCGATCTTGTATGGCGAAGCAAGTCAGACCGACTCGAACGGCTACCTCATTTCAGCCCGCACATTGGGTGGCTTGAGGAACGATTGTAGAAATGTTGAAGTCATCATCAGCTATGACGGGGACCTGGTCGACAGGGCTCTGAAAAGCGTATGTGGCAAAAGTAGATAAGGCAATACCAACCCACCTGTCTTATGGTGGGTTTTTTATGCGTTTCTGTTGGACATCTCCAAGTACCAGGCCTTCGCAACGTCTGGCCCAACTTTCAGGAGAGTCATAATGCAAAACGCAATCAAAACAGCTGTAAGCCAACAAGAAGTGCTGGACGGTTTCGATCAGGCGAAGCTCCCGATCGATCGCGATTCCATTCGTTCCCGCCGGCTGCTGCGGCTGATTGAGCTGGTCGAGGTCCTCAGAACCCCTAATCAGCAACGGACCATGTGGCAAATGCTGCTTGATGCTGGTGCTAACCCGGACTACATCCTCATGCGCGACTGTGACGATGATGTGCAAAATGGCCGCCGTCCGGCGATCCAGGTTCGGATAAATACCCTCAAACACCGCGGTTTCGTGGTGTTAGGGTACGATGCTGATGATCGAGGATTCAAACTCCTTTTGCAGGATGAAGGCACGTCGATTGCTCGCATCACTGTCGATAAGGTCAGCGTGCGCAAGTTCGCCGAAGTCCTAGAGGATCTTGTTGACGACGGTATTCGCCCTTTGACGCACCCCTCCGCCAACAAGGCGGTGTCCTCCAACGCTGTCATTCAGGGTGACTATCTGCTTCGTCCTTAAAACGTTACACCCAAGCCCACTCTGACAGGAGTGGGTTTTTTATTTGCTGACTGCCCGAGCTGACACTTACGCAGAGGATGTGGAGTGCGCAATTCTTACGGGCACAAAAAACCGCTGACCGAATGGCCAGCGGTGGGTGCAACATTGTTCAGCGATCAACTGCTGTGCGTATGGAACGTAACCTCATCCATGCAAGCGAAGAGGGTGCCGACGCGCTCTTGGAACAGGTGCAAGGCTATTTGCGTGAAGCGTACCTTTATGTCATCCGAGGGTGCATCATCAAAAGTGAAACTGACCTTACCGCCGTACTTGCCTTGGTTGTACTGCTGATGGATATCGACAGTTGCCAGCACCTTTCCTTTCTGCTTGATGTGCCGCCCTTGGAATTCGAAGGCGCACGTCTTGATCAATTCACGTGCCTTGGCGGCGGTGATCGATTTGATGTCCGCATCCCCGTCAGGCAGCAGAGTAATTTCGTAGGTTTGCACTTTCTCGAACGAGTTGAGTACACATTCAACGAATTCGGTCGCCCGCGGGTGCAAACCAATAGAGGCGAGGTGCGTGCCGTTCTCTCGGATGACCCAGACGTAGCGACCACCCACAGTGCCAGTGTTGACCAGGTGATCGCGATCGAACTGATAGAAGTCCTGGCGGTAGCCGGTGAGGATGCACTGCTGGGATTCAACGATAGCGGTCATGCGATCAAAGACGTTCTGAAACTTCATGGTTCATCTCCTGAAAGGTTTGCGTTACCCATCGTGATGCAACACATGCGCGTACAAACCTGAGTGCCCCCGGGCGACGTGTATTCCGCTGTTCGTCATATCTGATTGCAAGTTCAATCAATCAGGAAACTCCCCCAGAATGAAAACTCCAAAAGGCTTTGTTTCGGTAACCCACCTTCAAGATCTGCTGACGGCTCTCATTGCGCACGACAATGAACTCGATGAGGCTGAGCGTCCCCCAGTAGGTGATGATTACAACGACATCTACAACATGTCTGTCGCCAAACTGAGTGGGTTGATCAACGATGCGTGCTCGGCTTCCCCAGAGGAGATTAGCAGCGCTGAAACGATCACCAGTAACCAGGTTTGCACCGAACCCCAAACCCAACCGACCTATCAGGTTGGCGCTGTATTGATGGCAATTGTTTTGCGCATTCACCTCGCTGACGCGCGTGCGCTTGTAACCGCGTATGAGCGGTGCTGGCAGGAGCAAGCTAACGGTAATACCGGGAGCCAGAATAGAGTCAGCGATGACTTTGCCAAGCTCACCCAGGAAATCGCCGGCAGGATGGTGGCGAGTGATAGGCAGTACGTGGAAAAGCTGTTGGCGCCCCCGCTGTTAAAGCAGACGGTTTAACGCACCCTCAACCCGGCTGATTGGCCGGTTGTTTCTATTTTGTGTTCTTGTGTTCTGCATCTCTCTAGTACACAGATAACGGGGGAGCTCACATGTCGCACTTCTATTCGCAAAAAAAAATTGATCGCCGCAGCAAAGAGTCAATGGTCCAGTTTCTGAACGGCCATTTCCGGTACAACACCATGAACAGCTGGAACGGGTCTACCAGTTATGCACATAGCATCAAGCTGCATAACCTGGGGCTTACGTCCGAACAACTCGACAAGGCATACGCCGTCCTCCGGACTGATATCTGGGATGAACTCGCTGTTCAGATCCAGGACTTTGTCACTCAAATGCGCGGGGCTTACACCATTGCTACCAACGGTCGTTCAGGCGGTTACCTGGTGCTGTATAGCAGTGAATGGAAAGCAACGAGCTATATGTCCTATTGCCGGTCGTGTTACCAACGGAACTATCAAGCATGTGGCAAAACCGAGGGTGATAATACCTGTGGTGCCTGCCGTGCAACCGGCGAAAAAGGTCGAGTTAACTACGCAACGCCACCACGCCAACTCAGTGTCTCCAACGCCGGCATCGACGCCGAGCGCGATTTTGAAGACTGGTCGATGGAGCAGTTGAGAGCTCGCGTCAATGTGGTCGAAGCATTTGACAGTGCCTGTGATGACATCCGTTTGGCCTTCCTCAATATGCTTGAGCTGGACGTCGTAGAAGAAACGATCATGGTTCCTGAGAAACGCTACGTTCTCCAGGCGTCGCACGCACAATAACCACCACGACCGCTGGCCTTTTGGCTGGCGGTTTTTTTTGCGGGGCCGGGGGAGCGTGGTCGTTCCTATTATCATTCGAGCGGCAGAAAAAAGCCCCGACCGAAGTCAGGGCTGGTGGAGCGGTTAAGGGATCTGCGCAGCTTACGCCGTCACAGGTTTGGTGATCTGTTCGAGAATGTCATCGAGCATCATGCTCGACAGGCCCTTCAGATCATCGTCGTCATTCAGAAGCCGTGCACGCAGCGTGTCCAGGAAGGTGTCGAGTTGAGTGCGAGTGTGTAGTTGAACGGACATCGTCAGTAGACGCCAGGTCAATTCAGTTTCGGCTTCAAGGTTATCAGTGCGGTTGATGTAGTCCTTGAGGAAATCCAGGATTTCCGCGGTCCACGGTATCAAACCGAGATCGTCATCAGCCACGTCGTCAATCGACAGTTGATTACCGTAGCCAGCATTCAAACTCTCGGAGACGGCTTCCAGCGCCGGCGTCAGGGTTTCCCAGTCATAGCCTTCATCTTCAGCTGACTGCTGATTCAGTTTATGGAGGGTACTCAGGGCCCTGTATTTGGCTGGAAACAAAAAGTCCATCACAGCATTAGGCCCTTGTGCAACGGCCACAGAGAGTCGTCCAACAACCCCTTTCACTTCGTTCAGTTCAGGGTTGTCATAAGCCTTGGCGAGCACTTGCAGAAGGGCATCTTCGATAGCCGTCGGCGTATCTTCCTTTGGAGAGAGAACCTTCATCTTGAGGAATTCGAGCATCACCGGTTCACCCCAGCTGTTATTGCAGTGGAACGCGTCGCCGACCCAATGGCCTTCGTCGATGTTTGTACCCGTAATGATGGTTGCGCAGCGGCCTTGATGCCCCCAGAAAAGTTGCAGCACCTGGTCATCGACCATCGGTTCCGTGGGCTCAAACTGCACGGGGCAGCATTCCGTTAACCCTGATGGCAAGGTCAGAAGTACGTGACACGCGGCACCGGCGATGCGGAGGACGCTGTTGCGATTGTTCGAGTGAGTCATGGGTATCCCCTGAATAGAAGTTGAACGTGCATCACAGGGATGCACAACAGGGGCGTGTAGCGGGGAGCCCCCTTTCCTGTTGGGTGCCTTTGGCATTTGTTCGCGCTCCGGGTCGACATGGCCATGGCGCGGGTCAGCGACAAACGCGAGTGCATTGCTCGCCGGCCTGGATGGCAAAACAAGGCATGCAGGTAGGGGAAACCTCCGCTAGAATCCCTTTTTAGCGACATGCAATTAACAGTCAGAGATTCACCGGCCGGACTGAGGCCTGGACCTGCGGAGTCAACCATGAGTACGCACGACGACCTGTTCAGAACAGACGCCATCGCTTGGGATTCCGATCCTAAGACAACCTTTGAGCAGTGGATGAGCCAACAGCCAGGCCGTGGTACCTCGCGTGCCCGTATCAGAATTTCATCAGCTGAGGTCTACCGAGCACAATGGGGTCGTTTTGTCGACTGGATTGAGCAAAAGAGCATTAAATTGAGCGAAGTGGATTCAATAATCATCAGCGAATTCTTAGAAGGCCTGAACATAAATCGCCCGCAGCGCGACCGGTACCGCAAGTTGATACAGCGAGTGCTAGCTGACCTGATCAAAAACACAGCTGAAGTTGGCTTTCTGAACCCTGCTGCGCAGGCGGTGCGCGAAGAAGGAGCAAAATGGAAGGAAGCAGACGGGAACCTACCAACCAGCTTTCTCAAGCCAGCGGAACGAGCTTTGCTTGCCACACACCTAAATTCTGCGATCACTGCACACAAAGAGCGTGATCAGTGGCGTGAGGCTCGCGATCGGGCAATTGTCGGGTTATGCGTCGGGGCTGGTCTCAAAGTATCGGAGATCGTGCCCTTGACTGTTAATTGCATCTACTTGGGTGACGAGAATTGGATCAACCTTGGCGACAAGAACTCTCAATTTACCCATCGAACCCGGCCGTTTTCCTATGCCGTTCAAGCGCTCAAGACCTGGTTGCATCATCGAGCTCGGATGGCCACAGAGGGCAATCTGTTATTCCCCTCGGACATCAAGCCCATTGTGAAAAACGGGAAACCCGTTACCAGCATTCACCCATCCACGCTGGTGCGTATCACTGAGGCGATGATCGAGGAATCCGGAGTTAAGGCCTTACGAGGCGAGGCTCATCGCGCAAGCCCACAAACCTTGCGTAACTCGTTCGCCGCAGAACTTTTTGAACAGGGAGAGTCGCCAGAGCACGTCGCCGATCGCATGGGCTTCGCACATATCGTTTCGGCAGAACGGCTGTTCACTTCCTGGGACATGTGGCGAAACAGCTGAAAAGCACCGAACAATGGAAAATCAAACTAGCAGCGGAGCTGGCTCCGCTGCGACTGATTACGATCGGCCGGCCGTGCCGGAGATCGGCAAATCTCCCAACAGCTTGAGGCCTGTAGTTTTGACGAAGGCAGCGTAATCCATCGGCCGCTCAACGCGTGTTTCAGCGTTTGGAAGCACGTAAGCCCATGCACGTTTCGATGAAGCGTCATAGACCAACTTGAACAACCGAGTTGGTACCCAAACATTGTTTTCGCCAATCGTGGTGTACCCAGGATCGAAAATCGGACCAGTGAACACGTACACACTCCCACCGGCACGTTGGGCAAACTTTCGGACATCCGCCTCGACCTTGCTCCATGCACCTCGATTATTTTGTGACGACTGGGGCACCATGTTCGACAAGGCAAAAGACTGAGCCATTGCGCGTGCGTTTGATGAGTCCCCAGCCGGACTTTGGTGACCTCGATCGAACCCAGAGCCACGATAATCGCTCAATTCCGCCCGGCCGCTCTTGGGTATTCGCGGATCGGGATAAAACTGATTAGTCCGTTCCTCCCCCTTTGCATCTCGAACTTTTGCGGCATCAAGCCTTTCAACCACAACCAATGGTGTCCGACTAGCCTGTGAAAAAAGAACCGCGAAGCTATCCGAGCATAGGGCCATTGGCTTCATGGCCGGCGGTACACTTGCAACGCTGATCGGCCTGCCGGCTGGAAAAAGGTCGACACAACCATCGAACGAGGCCTGTTTCTGCTGACTTGAGTAGAGGGCAAGGGCTTCGCTCGGGTTGATCGTTCCGGATCGGTAGCTCCCCTTTTCTTCCTGGGCATTGGGAAACTTGATGAAATCCATGAGGCCGCGAGCCTGCGCGGCACCGGCGGATAGCATTACTAGGGCCGAAAGCCCAGCAGCAATCTTGCTTAGCTTCATGAGTGAGTTCTTCGATATTGATTGACGAAATACAGACCGCAGGACCGGTTAACGCCGGATCTGCGCATCGTCAGTAATGAATTTGGCAAAAGGCAAGGGTAGAGCGGGGGAGAGGGGGGACTACAGGCAAAGCCGAGGTCCAAAAGATCGGGTAAAGGCATGATCAACTACCAGCCGAATGGAAAATGAAGCATATCAGGTACGCATATCAAAACTCACTACGTCCAATTAGTTCTTCTCAAATGCCAGAAACCACAAGGCCCACTACACGTAGCGGGCCTTGTGGTCGCAAGTTCAACCTTTCGGTTGATTTCCCAGCCTTTCAGGAGATTGGGTCGTTTGAGGCGTTTCCGCCTGCTTGGGGCCTATTAAACACACAATTTTAAATACATGCAACACGCTCCTATAAGATTTTTTTCATTTACGGTCAGCACACTTCACATCGTTTCCAAGCTGTCGCGGGGGCCAAAAGCCAGTGAGGCTCCCTTATGAGAGATTCTAATCTGACACAGATCAAACCTTTTAGTATCAATAATGGATTGGAAACGGCAAAATTTGACAGTATCCCGTACTACATTAACCGTGCTGCCCGCCCTTTCCATGAGGATCTTCAAATGAAGCTTTTCTATTCCGACAAATTTTCTGAACCTCAAGGGGGGTCCCCCTATTCGGCGATGCTCGCCTTCTTGGTTCTCTACTGCGTTTGCACTGGGAATTGGCTTTTGGATTGGTGGGACTGCGGGGCACGAAATCTACAGCGACTGGTGGGTGGGAACCTTCCTAGGAATTTTGCCAACGTCAGGCAGATATAAGATCAGAATCGGAAGGTTGCGAGCGTTGCTGCTGGTTATATTCGCAGTTGCAGCTCTTTACTACGCCAAAGGGCTTATCGAGCTTTTAATCCCATTCGCTCCTACGGAACAACTCGGCACAATCGAAATTCTTGTCGCTCTGGGTGCGGAGATATTCATCGGTTTGATCTGCGTGAATTTGGTTGGTCAGTACCTTTGGAAAGGGTTCAAAGTTAACCTCTTCTGACCACCGGAAGGTACGCACGCCTGCGGTTTACGTGTACCACCTTTCACTTATGTTTGGGTGCACAACATCTCCGAATACCAGGTCCACGCGAGGCCTGCTCAACTTCAGGAGATGCACCATGAATACACAGAAAATTGTTCCAGCTCAGGTTGTAGTACTGCTGGTCGAAAACCGCGCACAGGCAACGATTCTCGCAGCACTTCGTCACTATCAGCATGCACTGATCGGTAACCGGCCTGGCTTAACTGAGTTCATTGATATTGCATCCGATAGTGGAGCTGTTCTGCCGCTGTCCGCCGATGAAATTGGCGATCTCTGCGAAAAAGTCAATTTTGGTGCTCAACTTGACCAGGTACAGGATTTCATCGACTGGTCGACGCCTCACAAGGCGGCATTCACGCGATTGATCGAGCAGATGAACAACCAAGGCTGGCGCTCCGCCCGCGTGCACAACGGCGAATACTGGACAGATCTCTCCGCCGGTATGACACCAGAAGCGATCTACAAAAATCACCTTGGGGAGCTGGATCTTCAGATTGAGTTCTCGCTCAAACTGGACCCTTCCAACACCGGACAATGGCAGTTCGCTCCAAAAGGCTCTGTCGGCCTAACTTGTTTCGGTGGTTCGCATGCCTTTGTGGCCGCTACAAATGCTGCAACCACCAGCGTTTTCGGTGAGTGAGGTGGCCGGTATGCACCCTATCATCGAAGCATCGCGACTGATGAACAACGCTCAAATCACGAGGAAGGCCGCCATTCATGCCAATGCGACAACGATATTCCTGTGGGAGCTTTCTACCGGTGACACCCTTGAGCTTGTGAGGACCTGTGCGGGCTTCAGCTCCACCGAACTCAAACACCATCCCTTCAACGATCGCATCAAGTACTACCAGGAGCGGCGTAACGCAAACGTGGTTGGTTGTTATCAGCAGCCAGCCTGAAATTAACGCTCCTCCAGCCCGGCACAGCCCGGGCTTTTTTTCGCCCAAAAAAATACAACTGCCTGATTTTCATTTCCGGTTGCAAGCCAACGCGTTCTTCAGGGCAGCCCTGAAGAATCGCATAAACCCTTCAATTCGGACTCCCCATATGGCTACCCCTTACACCCCCTCAGAAATGCGAAACAAGATCAGCCTGCATCTAGAAAAAGGCGCCGGCATTTATGCATCTCACCCCACCGCCCTAGGTGAGCGCTATTTCAAAGCCCGGGTGTCAGAAGGGCGTTTGGAGGTATGGAGCGGCTTTAGCTGGTTTGAGGTACCCCGCGGAACCCAGTTCAACAACGGCCACGGCTCAGCCGGAAACCTGTTCGTTTACTGACACCAACGCTTCAAGCAACCAGACGCTATCGCAAAAGTGTTTGGAGACCGATTTTCAGGAGAAATTGCACATGAAATCCACCCGAACCCCGTTCACCAAGCTGGCTAACACAATCGATGCGGCTACCTTCGTTTTCAAGGTTGGCCGGACTGAGCATCAAGTAACTGTTCCCGCCGGCACTCGGTGCTGTCTGTTGGAAGGTCCAAACGAACGCTGGGTAGTCGATGACCTGAGCTTCATCGACTCCAAAAGTGGTCTGTACCTTGACGCTTCAAACTACGGTATTCCTGTCGACTCGAGGAACCTCACCAAAGTTCGCTAGCTAAAGCTTAACGTTTCACCCACCCCTGCCACCTTCACAGGTGCAGGGGTTTTTCGTCGCAAAAAGGTAATTCCAAGCCATGGCACGCAGCAACAAAAAACACCGACGACGTATAGTCTTGTGTTGTTAGTGTTGATAGTATTGCATCACACGTATGCATAATCCTGAAGTAATCCATTTCAAATCTGAGGTACCCGATGAAGAAGCTTGCACTCGCAATCGCCCTCGCCAGTTGCTCCCTGGCCGCATTCGCAGACGAAACCACCACACAGGCTCCAACCGCTGCAACGGTCCGCGTTGTCCAAGCCGCAACGAGCGCTGCACCCCAGGTCATCCCCCCTTCGCCCGTTGCCGTGGCTGCGCCGGCAGCTCCAGTCGACATCGAAAGCCTGGCAGTGATCAACAGCCTGCGTCAGAAATACCCAGCCACGAATTTCACCAGCGTCGTCAAAGCACCCCTGTCCGGCATTTTCGAAGTCACCATGGGCAAAAACATTGCATATACGGACTCGGAAGGCCGTTACCTGATGTTCGGTAGTCTGTATGACATGCAGACACGTCAGGATCTGACAGCGCCGAAACGAGCAGCGGCAGAAAAAATCGATGTTTCCAAGTTTCCCCTCGCCGACGCGTTCACCCGTGTGAAGGGTGACGGCTCGCGGAAAATCTACCTATTTACTGACCCTGACTGCCCGTACTGCCACGACCTCGAAAACAAAGTTTTCACTCAACTCGACAACGTGACCATCTATACCTTCATGTTCCCGATCGAATCGCTGCACCCTGCTGCCAAGGCCAAAGCCCAATCCATCTGGTGTCTGCCTGATGCTGATCGCGTCGTTGCCTGGGACAGCATGATGAAAGGCGTACCGCCGGCACCGCAGAAATGCGCCAACCCAATCGAGCGCAACATTAGCCTGGCTGAAAGCCTCGGCGTCAATGGAACACCGACGATGTTCAGCGAAGACGGCCGCAAAATGCCTGGCCTTGGCACCATCGAGCGATTGGAAGCATTCCTCAACGGCGGGGCATAAAAACTAACATTCCGTCTCGTGGCCATTTCGATGGCCACGATGCATTTCGCCACAGAAAGTCTCACCTTGGAACGCCTACGGCGCTCTCTTTGGAGTTGCGATGAAGCTACGCCGCCTTTGTGCATTCGCCTTCGTCCCCACACTCATTCTCACTTCATTCAACCTGCACGCTGAACAGCTGGGCCAATATGGCAACACCTGGAATATTCAGGAGCAGGATGCAATCGACATGATCAAAGGTCGCTTGGGTGAAATGGAGAAAAGAGGGGAACTCACGAAATACTGGAATGACTACCGCGACACGCAGCTGGCAGGGTTAGAAAATCCAAAACCCTTGCCAGGCATTGAACCGGTAGTTGAACCGCAGATCCGAATGTTCGACCCAACGTACACCTACGCAGAAACCGTTAAAGATCACCTCGGAAATGTGTTGGTGCCGGCGGGTACCAAAATCAATCCGCTCGATTACACCCCGCTCAGTAAAGCCATCATTTTCATTGACGGCCGCGACCCTAAGCAGCTGGCGTATGCAAAGCAACGCACGGAAGAGCATCCCCGCGACAAGGTGATTCTCGTAGCTGGTTCGTTTCTAAAGCTCAACCGCGAGTGGGGGCGCCCCGTCTACTTCGACCAGCAAGGAATCCTGACCAAGAAATTCGGCATTGAGCGTGTGCCTGCGGTGTTAACTCAGAACGGCCGCCAGCTTCAGATCGAGGAACTCAAGCTATGAAAAGACTTTTGATGGCTATGGGCTTCCTGATCACCGGCGTGTTTGCCTCTGCAAACGTCAACGCTGACGCGATATGCACCGGAAAATTTCCGAACCTCATCACAGACGTCTGCTGGTCCTGCATGTTTCCGATCAAATTGTTCGGATCAACCAACTTAGTTTCTGACGGGCAGGAAGACTTCGATAGCGGCGGAGGATCAAGTCCATTTTGCTTTTGTGGCAACCCTCCAAAAGTTGGCATCCCGACCTCCTTCTGGGAGTTCGACATGATGACAGACGTCACGACCGTCCCTGGTTGTTTCCCTTTGCTGGGGGGGGTGCGAGTAAATGTTGGTGTGAACAAAGACGCATTCGGACAGATTTCTGATGACCTGGGGGGTACCCGGGATTCGTTCATGCAGGTCAACTTTTACATCAACCCTGCGATGTATGTCATGGGTGCCATTTTGGATGACTCCTGCATGGATCGCCGCGGAATGGATGTGCCCTGGGTCTCGTTCGCTGATCCAACGCATAACGACGATGAGCTGGCAGGAATTCTCACTCCCTACGCATTCCCATTCGGCAGTATGGTTGCGATCGGAGCAATGTCGGCTGACGCGGTTGCAGCCGCTGCCGGGTTCCCACTGTCGTCAATTTTCTGGGCCGCCGGCTCGTATGGCCACATGTACCCGCTGACCGGCCATAACGAAGCCCATTTGAGCATGGAGCAAACAGCCCGGTTACAGACGACTCGGATTCTCGCGAAGTTGCACGCCGCCGGAACACAGTGGGCTGCCATGGGCAGCGGGGCTATGTGTGGCTACTACCCACAAATCATTATGGACAAGCGCCAGTACAAGCTCACTCGACTGTACCCAAAACCTGAAACGGCAAAGATCGCCGGCAAATGCTGTGGCCCCATCGGGCGCTCCACAATTTTGACCGAATCCAACACTGAATTTCCAATTCCCGGTTACAAGGACTTTGGCTATGGCATTTTCCGTAAACGCGACTGCTGCGGCGGCGTTACTCTTGGCAACTAGTGTGATGAGTCTGGGCGTTCACGCTCAGTCGATTGCTATGCCGTCCGATGCAGGTCTTCAAAAATTGATGGGCGAACAGTCTGCTACCCGGGCCGCGACCCTCGGCGGCAAGATCGACCCAGTTAAAGCTGGCACCTTCAAGACCACTGTGCCAGTGATTAACGCTCCGCCACCCACCAAAACGGAGTCGCTGGACGATGTTGTAGCCCGTTACAACAACGCCAAGCAGGAATCGAAAGGGAAGCCTGGTCAGAGCGATTTCATCATCTTTGTATCGTTCTCGATGCCGAAGGACATCCTCATCGAGCTCACGCACCAGGCTAAAGAAACAGGTGCCGTGCTTGTGGTCCGCGGGTTCGTCAACGGGTCCATGATGCAGACCAAACGTGCCGCATTGGAGGTCAACAAAACTGGTGTCCCTTGGGAGGTCAACCCGGAGTTGTTTAAAGCATTCAAGGTCGAATCGGTTCCCACCTTCGTGGTTGCCAGCGCCGAGGCCGAGTCTGTTCTCGACACCGGGTGTTCGCCTGATGCGACGTATACCTCGGTGACCGGCAACATCTCTGCGCAGTTGGCGCTGGACACCATACGCCTGCGTGGCCAGCCAACGATTGCAAAAATGGCAGAGAACAAACTAGCCCAGATTCGCCAACGCAACGCACCAGGATCGGTTCGGTAATTTGTGCCTGAAGCCCTACCCAGTGGGGTATTCCACAATCCCGCGTGTGAAGCTCGAAACTTCAATGCCTCCTTTGTGAGGCATTTTTTTGGACGACGACAAAATGCAAAATCTACTGACCAAAGAAGACCGTGAGTGGCTCAACGGCCTGGGCCTCAACCTGACCACCTGGCGCGAATTGACCTGCGCAAAACTCAAAGGAGTCGCATCGAGCCAACTGCGAAACACTGCTCGCGACGGTTGCGTCTACCGTGGCGGTGCGTGGGTTAACGCCGGCGCCCTTGTCGACGAGGTTTCCCAATCAATTACCTGGAACGCACAGGTGTATGAGGCGTGGGCCTACGGGTTCGCCAGCAAGATTCACGCGATCGGCGTAACCATGTCGAGTTTTGACGCTGAAATCTTGCTGATCGCTTCAGGCTTCGAACATGAGGATTTGAATGAACTCAGCAGAGCATCGAGCGAAGCTGTCGCCGAGGCCTACCACGACCTGTATGGAGAAGAGGTGGATGATGACTACTGACGTGAGCCGCCCGGTGCTATCTTGACATCGTCCCCGAACCGAAAATCAGAGCTCGGCAGCAGCTGTGATCCTCCTGCTGCCCGTACTGGCCATCCTCTGCTTTGACATTGTACTGATACCGTATCTCAGGCTGCTCTAACCAATACCGCCTGAGTGCTCGACAAGATCACCATAGGGGGAGGTTTGATTTTGTTGGTGATGCCTCTGAAGAACCTGCTGGTTACACAGTCCATGAACCTGTTCCTACTCTGCGCAGTAGCACTTGCGGTGCACCTCGCATCAGCCATCATCGTGGACACCAGCGTGGTGACGCCCTTCGTAGCAGCGAAAGCTTTGGCGCTACATTGGTAAGCCTTTTGAGAGGCAAAAAAAACCCGGACACATGGTCCGGGTTTTGTACATCGTTAAGCCATGCTAGTCAGCCTGCCGACACCGAATGCAGCACGTCGGCTAAGCAGGTTCCATTGAGCATCGGTGACCAGCACGCTGGTGCGAGCTTTAACATAGCCATTCACGGTCTGGCGATAGTGCAAGCGGACAAGGCCCGCGGTCACGCTTGGAACACCTTCCAGCTCGTACACATTCAAAAATCCATCAACATCAATGACGGAAGTTGTCACGATCTGAGCGTGGAACATTTTCAGATAGCAGGCTTTGCCCAGCAGAAAAACAACCTCGCCAATCAACGTGGCTTGTTTCTTCACAGACTGGAGCTTCAACTTCAACTTCAGGCTAATGGATTGGACATTGCGGTTGATCACAGCGGTATCAATGGTGAATTTCATGGTCATTCTCCCGGGATATGAGCTAAGCCTTGCGTATGCCTAGTAACCGGTAATGCACATCACGCTCTTACAATCGAACCACCTATCTATCCTTCCCCCAACTCCTCACCACCCAAAGCCTCCAGCAGTGAGGGAACGAGTTTTGTCAGCTTCTCAGTGTATACCTGGAACATCCCAGCATAGGCCGCGTCTTCGTCCTCTTCATCTGGGATCTCAGCCTTGACGCTATCCAGGAAAGTGATTTTTTTGACCTGAAATTTGTCAGTCAAAAAAAACGTAATTCGTTCGTCCCATGTCATCGCCAATTTTGTCGGTCTGCGCCCCTCGATGATGTGCTGTCGCACCTCATCACGCTCGAGACTGAGCTGGGCGTAGTGAACCTTCGATTTTTCGATGTCGAGACCTTGCAGGTACACCTCTCGATCGACAGTGAACTCATCAGGCGCCTCGTTATTCATCAGCCACGAGGCCATAGCAGAACCCGGGTCCATGCTGGTGCGAATCAGGGAGACGGGGGTGTTTATCGCATCTTGGAGAATGGTCATCACGTCGTCAGCTTTCGCCGGCGTCCCGGTGTCGATCCCTATTAACCCGGCGGAAGTATTCAACCAAACAGGAATCGTCGTCTGGTGCTCGAACGCTCGAGGGAGCAGTTCAAGAAGCGCTTCCATTTTCAACTCTTTCAGTTGAGCTCGACTGGGCTTGTAACCCTTTTCCCTCTCCACTTTGGCCGCCTTTAAAATGGTCAACCTTTGCAGGACGGGTTCTGGAACTTTGCGCTCCTCAAAACAGACGTTTAGGAGCAGCTGTTTTTGATTGGCGTAGACCAAACCGCTGCCGGGCCGGGGTTCGACCCACCCACTGGAGCTGATCATCTTTTCGGTGCAGGGTTTGAAGACTTTATTTTGGAGCTTCTTGGCCAGATCCGTTGTTGAGAGAGACCATGGCTCGGTGATCCGATAGAGGTGGAGGTTTGAAAACATGGTGTCGACCTTGAGGAAGCTGGCTGTGAAGCAATAATAATTCACATCACATGCACATAATACCTTCTGATTTATTATGATGTAGACATCAGTTCTGCATGTGAGAAAACCATGTCCGCTCTTCTACCTGTTGAACAACGAATCGAGCGGCTGCGCACGGACGTATCCGCTTACCCACCCTCGATGCGTCCCAGGTCACTGATGGTGAGCCGATGAGCTCTTGAAAGTCTTGCGAGCTGAAATTACAGGCCAACGTAAAGCATAACCATGCATCAAGATTTCATCTGGAGAACCAGCAATGGCAGGTATTCAAGACCACTTCAAGCGCGACGCCAACGGCAACGTTTACGAAGTTGACTTCAAGTATGTCCGCAATCACGTGCCGCTCAACTGGTTCTTCGAGCACATGCTCGACGCAAAACCCAAACCAATGAGCGGCGCAATACGTTACGGTGTTTGTCCAAACGAGCCGGCCTGTCAGGCGGCGTCCGTTCACTCGGTAAAAGTCTGCGTAAAGGAAGATAGTTGGAAGTGCTTCAGTTGTGGGGAGCATGGCGATGTTGTTGCAGCAGCAGCCTTTTACTGGCGCATAACGCACCGGGAAGCCGGCCTTGAGCTTATGAGGGCCGACGTCGATATGCTGAAGCATTACATCCCACCAAAACCCGAAACAGCTATTGAGCGCGACGACAGCGCATTGGCGTTGGTACTTCAAAAGGTTGCAGAGGCTTCACCGTACCCTTCAAAGGATGCGTTGGCGTACCTGGGCGGCCGTGGCATCTCGGAGCGTGTTGCACGTGAAGCTTGCGAGCGCGGCATTCTGATCACGATCCCCAACGACGCCTTTCAGGCAAAAGCTTTTTTGACTGAAGTGGCCGGCAAGGAATTGATGGAAAGGGCTGGACTTTGGAAGCCAGATAAAAAGGCACCTGCGTGTGCGTTCCGACCACTCTGGTTCCGTTCGCAGTCTCACTGTGCCGCGGAATTCAGGTTGATGCGCGAACCCAGAGATGGGGAGAAAAAAGCCATGCGTTACGGTGGTAAATCTCCATGGATATGGGAAGGTCAAACCCCTGACGACTATATGCTCGTTGAGGGCCCGATCGACTGTTTATCCGCTGTCGAAATGGGTTCTAAGCGCACCATCTTCGCACTCCCGGGTTGCGAGAATTGGGAGCCGAACTGGTTTCAAATGATGGCTGAGAAAAACGTGCTCATGGCGCTGGATCCTGACAAGCCTGGCTACGCGGCAGTAGAAAAATTGAAGCCCGTCTTGGAAGCTTTCGAAGCCATGGTAGGAATCTTCAACCCGCCCAACAGGATCGGTGACTTGAACGATCAACTCAAAGCAATGCGAGGACTCATCTAAAACCCACTACAGCCCGGCATTCATTGCCGGGTTTTTTCATGCCCATCAAACAATACATAACACGTACACATAACAAAAACCTACTGATACTATGCTCATATCAGAGCCACAGAAACGTCCACCGTGAACCGAAGACAACTCCTTCTCCTCTCCCTTGGCCTAATGGTCACCGGTATACAGCCCGCATGCGCTAGCACCAGCACGTTCTGGGATCAGCCAAGACGTCTTTGGATGAAACGTGAAGTGCGCAGGGGGGTATGGGAAGAGGTCAACGAAATCTACCACCAAAACGGCCGCCTACAATGGTCAGGTTATGAGCGCATTTGCCGCATTCTGCGTGACGTTCACACCGGTACCGCTGTCCAGATGACCCATACGCTGCTCGATATACTCTGTGGAATCCAAGGGTGGTTTTCGATGCATGGGATTCACCTTCCTATCATCGTTACCTCAGGTTATCGCAGCGAGAAAACAAACGAGGACGCCGGTGGCGTGCGTGACTCTGCTCACCTACGAGGGGGTGCTTGTGACCTGTATGTTGAAGGGGTGCCAGTGGAGTATCTGAAAGACCTGGCGCTGTATCTTCAGGGCGGTGGTGTTGGTGTGTACCCGGCGTTCGGCTTCATTCATGTCGATGACGGGAACCTCAGAAGCTGGCGCGGTGACGTCAGTAAGCGTAAGGACAACAAGAGGTCCAAGCCCCACTGAGGGGCCTGGCCAGCACAGCATCAAAACATGTTGGACCAAGACACCTGGTTAGTCATAGGTCTGTTCGGTATCACAGCCATGTCAACCGCACGCAATGCAGGGTTGCGGCCGGTGAGGTACCAGCAGTCGTTCTGCTGAGAAAGCATATATCGATCGGCAAGACGCTCCAGCGCCACCCGGTATTTGTCCGTGATTTGTCCTCTTGATGCCTGTGACAACAAATCCGTCGATCGGATACCTGGCTGGTTCCACGCGGCCCGAGCGAGATCGTAGCCCTCATCACCGCTCATGATGTAGATCTCATCGGCCACGGCTTCAGGTACTGGATCGATCAAAAACGGAAACTCAACCGGGAAGACGTACCAGCGGCGCCAGAATTCATAGTGAATTCGCAACCGGATTACATCCTTCCGTGAACCAAGGACTTCGCAGCAACGGTCGAACGACCAATCACCCAATGTCGGACCGAATACCCATTGTGCTGCCTTCACGTATTCTTCTGGCTTCATCTTTTTGGCAAACAGCGCCTCGACGTTAGCCTTGACGATCCGGAAGGCCAGTCGTGGAACACCCGCTTCAAAGTCTTCTTCATCCAGTCGTCGAAGGGTCTCTTCTTTTACTGTTCTTCTTTGCGATCCAAGGTTCGGTAGATTATCGAGTGCGGAGATAGCAAGTTCTTGAGCAAAAGGACGTGGCTCGACCACAGCTTCGTCACTACCCAGAAAATCCACTTGAGCATCGTTGATGCCGTCACCAAAATCGAAGGCGTCAAGACCTTCGAAAATATTGGCGCTATCAAAGCTCTCAAGCCAGTTACGAACATCCCCAGGATCAGAAATATCGCTATCAGCGCCAGTATGAACTTCAGGTCCGTGCTCATAGCCTGTGTCCTCAATCACGTCATTCTGTATGGTTAAATCGTTCATTGGTGAGCCCTCAAACCGGCACAGTCTGGGTAAATTGATCCGCCCCAGTCAGGGGTTCGTGAAAGAAGCGCTCTGGACGCGGTAGCACTGCCGCTCGGCACTTGGCTGCCGAGTGCGCTGCTCTGGCATCACCCCACTGCACGTTGCACCCATCTGTAACCGCAATGTACTGAGTAGCAGTGAAGGCCAACATCTGCTCTGCCATAGCCCCCGTACCAGGGCCTCCGTCCTGAATAAGAAACTTCAGGTACAACTGCGCGGTGGCTTCAGCGTTTGGCCTGAAGAAAACAAAGCTTCGTGCTCGGCTAAGGCAAACCTCCCGAAGATCAATTGACTCCTGTCCTATCGCATCCAACGAAGGCGCTGAGATCACAACCCTCATGAATTTCTCGTTTTCTGCCGCCAGTAAGCGCTCAACACTCGGGTCGTTGCATCCACCTGCATCGGTAAACACTGCAAGAGCGGGCACTTTTGGAGCCTTCTGACCATCGACAAAGCGTCCAACGGCGTCAGCCAGGTTAGCGATCACGATTCGTCGGAGATTCGAGGCCGCGGCGCCCCTGCCGATGTAGGGTGCAGCGAGATAGACAACCCTCCCGGCAACGATAGCCTCATGCAAGACGAGATCCGGCTTGTAACTGTTGAAGATCTCACCAAGCCGACCCGTGCCCAGCATGCACATACTCCCGGCGAGGCCGGAGTACTGCGCTTTGAGTAGGGATGGACAGATGTTGCCTCCGGCATCTCGGAATGGCTCTAAAGCCGAGTCCAGTAGAAACAGCGCACCAGACCCAGGGTGTGATTCTTCGATGAAACCTGCCAAGGCCGCAATCGCGTCAGGCTTCATAACGAACATGCCGAGATCAAGGAAGGAGTAGGGGATATTGCCGAGCTGAAGGCAAGCGATTATCGCCTCCAGCAGTTTGCCCGTGCCGGCGTCGTTTTGATCTGTTGAGTCATCCTGAAGCGCAATGAAGTTCATCACCTGGCTTGCGATGTTTGCAGGTGAGCTGTGAAGCACTGGGTTATATGTGTGGCTGGTAGCCGGCTTCGCAGGGTTTACTACCAACAGGTCTGCTTCACGGCCAGCTACTTGGCAGCCCATTACCAAAGTGGTGAGCATTGACTCTTCAATCGAGGCTCCAATGACAATCACCGCACCACCGGCTGAGATCTGATTGCCCAGCATGCCAGCGATCAGCTGCTCCTGGCCTGTGCTTCGCTCATCGAGGACGAGCATGTGCCCGCCGCTGGCCACGTCAGCCATTGGGTTTAAGTCATTCATCTGCTAGCTCCTTTAAAACTTTGCGGGCGCCGGTAGGCTTGCCACTACCACCAAGGTATTTGTCGCTATTTTTGAAGTAGTCAGCGCCCTCAACGGACGCTTTCCGGAAGTGATTGATGCGGATTCGTCCAATCTCTTTTTGGAGTTTTTTGTCGATGGTGATCATCGGAACTCGCACGTTGAAGATCTGGTCGCCGCCGTACTGGATGATGCATTCACCCTTGCCGAGTGCCTTCAGGTCATCGGGACTAACTTTGTATTCTTCCTGTTCGCGCTCACCTTCGGAGATGCCGGCGGCGGCGCCCGTACCTCCTTCTGGAGCTACGTTAAGAAGAGGACTGCTGCTGCTTTCGTTCTGCGTGCCACTGAGTGATTTCGCAATCCCAATTTTCATGCCGATCAGATCGGCACACTCTACGGCCGTGGCCTGGGTACCGATCTTGAAAAAGATCTTGGTCCACGTGTTACCGATGATCATCTCCTTGAAGTCGGGTGACACCACATCAAGGTTCGCCAACGTCTGGGCGGCGGGGAACAGAGCCATCTGTGCGGAGCGACCTTGCTCGAAAGGTCGGGCCAAAGAATGAACGGCATAACTGCCCAGTTCATCCATAAAGTTGAGGTGCGGTGGATTTGGCCTCTCTTCTTCCGGCAATGCCTGCACCCAGGAAATCGCTGTACGGAAATCACCGAGGAACATCTTGCCGAAGTTGGACGCCGCTTCGTTCTTGCCCATGGTAGGCAAGGCGACGTAGATGATTTTCTTCGCCCGAATGGCTTCGAAGAGGTCGATATCGGGAGTGTAGGTATTCAGGACCTCACCGAACTTGCCGGTACCGAACATGTACATCCTGCCGGCAAGTCCGCCGAATGTTTCCTTCATCCGCTTAATGTCGACCATGTTTTCAAGGCCTGGCTTTCCCGTGCCTCCGCCGACCTTGTACTGCTCAAGAAAAAGGGAAAGGTTTTTGGTAGCCGGATTGTGAGGCTGAGTTTTCTTCAAGCGGGTCTCGAGTTCCTCGATCGCTTTGTGGTTCATCAGCAGAATCGTGAAATCGATGAAGTTGTAGGCAAGCCCCGCGGCTTGGAATGCTGCAACCAATGTCGCAATCCCCTGATTCGCTGACTGCTTATAGTGGTCTGCGCCAGGGTTATTCTCAGTAGATGGGATGATCGACAAAATACGCGCAGCGACTTCATCCGGATCGCCCCGAAGGATCGGGTTGTAGGTGTTGCTCAACTCCGGATTGCCCGGATTGAGGATCAGCAGGTCTTGCTCACGCCCGGCCCAGCAGCAGTACTGATAGATGGTCTGAATATCGTCTGCGTTCATTTTGCCGTCGATGAACGTCAATCCTCCACCGCGTTGAATCTGTTGGAACATCAATAATTTGCCCAGGACTGTCTTGCCGACCCCGGACTGGCCCAAGATGAAACCGTGTCGCATCAGATCTTCATCAGGAATATGAACTGGGCTGCCTGTGTCGGTCGTATAGCCCACCAGCATTCCATCTGGTCGCACCAGGTCCGTTGCCGACCTGATATTGATTTTTGAATCAAGGAGCAGTTGATCCTTCCAAAACTGAAACAACCTATTGCCAATATAAGCTCCACCCGCCGCCCCCAATGCGAGCGGTAAGCTGGAGGATAACGATCCAAAATATGGAGAGGTCAGTACCCCACCAGCACCCATAGAACTCAGCGCCAGGGTGTCAAGTGTTCCTCCAATTTTTGATCGTAAAATCTTTTCCATGCTCATCAAAGACGACCTTTAGCAACGCATAAAAAAACCCGAACACCAAATGGCGTCCGGGTTTGCGGGTTAGAGAAAAATGCTCGATTCAGTCGCAACGGCGCCAGTCTTTGCTGGATCGGTCGAAGAATCTGCAATACGCAGCAGAGGCGATTGCAAAAGCGTTTTGATTTCCAACTGAGTCAGTTGCGTGTCCTGCTCAATCTGCGCACGCGCAGCTGCTATGTTGACTATCTGTTGACCTTTTTCCTGATAATCCTGGAGCTTGGTTTTGTAGCTCAAGTAGCGCGATGACAAATCCGCACCGGTGTCGTTTTGTTGCTGAGTAACACCGGTGATGGTGGCATCAGCAGAAGTCATTCCGGTAGCCGGGTTGCCCGCAGCCTCCATCTTGGCCTTTAGACCTTCGACGTACTTATGGTCATCGAATTTTCCCATGTAGACATCGGCACTGAACCCCAGTAACGAAAGACATTTTGACGTTGCGTCGGTAATGCTTTTCTTTGCGTGGTCTTCATCACTCGAAATGGTCCCGTAGGCATCCCGAGAAAGGAATGTGGTTGCGCCGAACTGCTTGATGGATCCTCGTTTGCCCCCGTAGATGTACCAGACCTCAAGGTAGACCTTGTGAATGATTTCACGACCGAGCATGCGGCCTTCTTTATCAAAGCCCAACGGGCCGCCTTCGACGTAACTTTCACTGATGAGTTCTGTTCCCCATCCAAGACCATGCGGACCGAAAATCTGAGTAGCCCTCATGGCTTGATAGGTCGGGGATACTGCGGTGCCCTGGAAGCCACCCTTGCTGAACGACTTGGTTAAGTCGGGAGATGTTTCCTGAACCTGGCTCCACACCTCTAGACCGATCGAAGCCGCGGGTGCAACTGCATCCGAAGGCTTGCATTCGTTGCTTGCCTGAACCGCGGTGGATACTGCTTCTGATGTGGGTTGCATTTTTTTACTCCTACGACGCTGCAAAGAGTGAATACCTAATGCACGGGTATGACGCACAGCAGCCAATAATGTAGGAAGGGGATCTCGCCAGTTTTCAAACGGCATTTGCAATACTTAACACGTCGCTATATTTTATGCGGCACGACTAGCCTATTGCAAGAAAAAGGCTACCGGCTGTATTATCGCTACGTGTTATGCCACGATATAACCCCACGAGTATCCCTATGATCACTAAAACCCGTGCCCTAATGGTTGCTTCGCTCGCCATTGCTGCAAGCACCGCCGGCGCCGTCGACGTGCGCCAAATGGTGATTCCGGAATCGGTTGGCGTAGCGGTAGAACCTGCACATCAGGCACATGTCCTCGGTGAAGCTATCCGCGATAGCCAGGTCAAGCGCACGCCCACCATCTGGATCGTTAACGAACCATCGCGCACTCGCGCACTCATGCCAGCAGAAGAAGCACGGCTAGACGCAATCGACGCAGAGGCGGCCGAAGAAGCACGGCATGTGCGAGCGACTGTCCTTTTTGGTTTCGACAAGATCAGCCCGCTTGAGTGGTCAGCACTCGAGAACACGATCGCCGATGCGCGACGAAACGGGAGCGTCGTTAAGCTGGTAGGTCATGCTGACGATGTTGGGAGTGACGCATATAACCAGAGGCTCTCTGAAAATCGCGCAATCTCAGTAGCCCGGTATCTGATCAAGCACGGTGTCAGCAAAAAAAACATCAAAGTATCCGGACGTGGCAAGCGAGAACCAGTTTCCATCGTTGACAGTTCGATGAACCGCCGGGTGGAAATCGATGTAGTCAAAGCTGCGGGGGGTGCTCTTTGAAAGAGATCGACATCCCGCGCTACGTCGATAGCCAGATGCAATTACTGTTCTGGGAGATCGACGAAGCGGTAATTTTTATCGGCTGCTTGGGCGCAGGTATCGCAATCGGAGGCTGGGCAACAATCGCGTCGCTGGTGGGAGGCTGGTACGCAGTAAAACGGTTCAAGCGTTTCAAAAATGGCGCTCTCGATGGCATTTTGCAGCACCTTTGCTATTGGGCCGGGGTCATGCCACTGAATAAGCATTACCAGGACTCATCGAAGCGAGACTTCTTTCTTTAAAGAAGTTTTTCAGCTCATTATGCTTACGCGTTATGAATCCTTAATGGCTCCAGGGTTTTGGAAAATGAAATTAAAAAGTCTGCTCGGCACGATGGAAGGGCTCTCGTCGTTCGCCAAATTGAATGCAACGTCCAATACCTTTTTGGCTGTAGCAGTGTGCGCGCTGACTATCAACCAGATGGGACAACATGAAACCACACGCCTGATCCCGCCAACGCTGGACAAGGAAGTGAGGATTGGCTGGAACACTGCTGACGAGGAGTACCTGAAGTCTTTCGGACTTTACGCCTCGGTACTGATGGGTAACGTCACCCCGAAAAACGTGAAATTCGTTGCAGACTCAGTCAGCGCCTTCGTAGATCCGGCGATCTACCCTGAGGTTCGAAAAAAAATGTTCACGCTCGCCAACGACCCAGTGTTCAACACCAACGCTGGGTCAATCAGCTGGTCGGCGTCGAAGACAAGCTACGAAAAAGAAACCTCGAAGGTGTTCATCGTCGGAACAATGGAATCTCGAAGCGCAACAGGACAAGTCAAGCCTGAGATCAACGTCGTTGAATACGTCATGAAAATCCGAGACGGCCGGCCGGTGATTGAGGCATTCGATACCTATCCCGGCGCCAACCCTAAAACTCTCAAGTGGATCCAGGCTCACCCACCGAAGCCAGCAGAACAAACTAAGGAGACGATTCAGTGAAACGCTCAGCCATTGCTCTCATTGTGCTGGTCTCCCTTCAAGCGACTGTTGCTGTTGCTGATGGGACGGCCAATTACAACCTGCCGCCGGTACCTAAGACGGTAGAGAAACGCACCAAACCCGTCGAAGCCCAACCATTGCCCGGTCTTGGCCTTATGCCTGGCAACAAGGAAGAGTCGCGCACGCAAGTGGTTCGCGTTGGTTCTGACCGAAATGAAATCGTCTATGTTTCGAGCCTTTTGCCGAATCGGATTTCTACGCCTTTCGCTGAACCACGCTCGATCGACCAGCAGGAATCAGACGTTGATTTTTCAACGATCGGGCAATCTCTTTACGCAACTATGAAGACTGGCAAACCAGTTGCGGCCTACATCACTGGAGCGAACCCAAATGATCCCGTGATTTCTCTGACACTCGTTCCAAAAGAAATGCCGCCCCAGACCATCGTTCTACAGTTGGATAAGGCCCAGGCTGAAACAGGTGGGAAATCCGAGTCTGGTAGTGCCCCGGACAATAATGTTTACACCGACCATATTCGTTATTGCCTGCGTGAAGTAGCACTCGGTAAAACTCCGGAAGGTTTCAGCGAAGGCACGCTACCTTCGGCTGCGGCAAATATCGGTAACGTGATTGCATATCCAAAAGTCCGTTATTCTGGTCCAGAGTACGACATCTATCGCTATACGATTTTGGGCACAACTCCAAATAATGTCGATTTAGATGAAGGTACTTTTTATAGCGAAGGAGTTCGGGCCGTCTCGTTCTTCCCAACTGCCACCTTGAGAAACGGAAAAACTACAGAAGTTTTCATCGTTTCTGATAAATCGGCGACTGAGGATTAACCATGGCTATGAAAGACAATCTTAATACATGGTGGCAAGACCTCAATCCCCGCTGGCGCCAAGTTATTGCAATTGGCGGATTGTTGTGTTCACTGATGTTAGCCGGTGCCATTCTGGTAGGCGGCGGAAAAAAAACTGATAGCAAAAAGCCTGAGCCACTGAACGAAACCAACTTAATGTTACCGGTTGGTAACAACAATACGCCTGAACAGTTGCTTGCAAAAATCGAAGCGCAAGGTAAAGAACTAAAAACCGTGAGCTCTCAGTTGCAACAGGAAAAAGAAGCTAGGAACGCCGATAAGCTTCGCGAAATGGAAGAAAAGCAAAATAATAAAAATGACCCCGTCACCCAGGATGCTTTGCAGGAACTGAAACGGGTTAATCAGCGACTGCAAGACTTGGAAAAGAACGGCCCACGTTCTGGCTCATCTCCGGCACTCACTGACTCACTACCTGGTTATGACGCTTCGGCCGGCAATGGTCCAGTCGCACCCGCATCAGAAGTAAAACCGGCGGGTCCTAAATTGAGAATCACAGGGGCAAACCTCGATAACAAGCGCGAAGCTCCTAAACGTGAGGAAAAACCGGTACCGGCCTTGCCTAGTGGTTCCTTCTTTGAAGTGGTCTTACTGAACGGGATGGATGCTCCAACCAGCGCCACTACGCAAAAGAATCCAGTTCCAACGACGATGCGTGTCAAAACCCTCGCGATGCTTCCAAATAAATACAAAGTCGATATTAAAGAGTGTTTTGTACTCGCATCGGGTTACGGTTCTCTTTCGAGTGAGCGTGCAATTATACGTACTGAAAGCATTTCGTGCGTTCGTAAAGACGGCAAGATTATTGATACTAAACTCGAAGGGTACATAGTCGGCGAAGATGGTCGTGCGGGTATGCGAGGTCGACTTGTTTCCAAGCAAGGTCAAATGATCGCAAAGACCATTGTCGCTGGCGGACTCTCTGGTATCGCCCAAGGTTTGACGCCGCAAAGTGTTCCACAACTTAACCTGAACCCGGGTCAAACTGTTTCCACACAAACCGCTGACGCATCGAGCATTCTCCAGACAGGTGTGGCTAAAGGTTTCTCAACTTCAGCAAACGAAGTTGCCAAGTTCTATATGGAAATGGCGCGTGAAATGACTCCGGTAGTCGAAATTGATGCTGGCCGCAAGGTAAGCGTCATGTTGGTTAAAGGGTTCGAACTGAAATGAACAAGGTGATACCTATGAAACGAATTGGAATTATCGGTGCGCTGCTGCCTATCGCATTGCTCAGTGGTTGTTCTTCTTGGTTTAACACCGCCGGAGACGATGAGTTTTCCTGCCCTGGTATGCCCCAAGGAATCATCTGTAAATCGCCAATGGCTGTTTACAAGTCGACGAACCAAATGCCCGCGCTGACCGACAGTGATATGCCGATTGGTCAGAAAGTGCCGAATGTTAAGTATGGAAACGATCTGGGAAAGACTGCGAGCTCTGAGCAAAGCCTAAAGGCTTCGAACGGGATGCCAGGGCCAAAAGTTGCAGATCTTGCCCGCCCAGTACGCATGCCGGCCCAAGTCATGCGTATCTGGATCGCACCATGGATCGATAGCAAGGACGACCTTCATTTTCCGTCCTACTTGTTCACTGAAGTTCAGCCTCGTACCTGGTCATTCGGTAAAACCGAATTCGCAGGCCAAGGAATGGTTGTACCTCACCGCGAGCTCGTCGCCGTACCGCCTGTGAACGCCACAGTACCGGCACGACAACACGAGGAAAAACAACCCACGGATTATGGTCCTGACTCAACTACCGCAATCCCAACACCCACCGACATCAACCTGAACTGATCCAACTGGAGCTTCACCATGAACGTACAAAACACTGCTCAAATCGAAAACAAAGCGACTGCACCATTCGCCAAGTTCAAAAGCAAGCTGGTAGTTGCGGCGCTCGGTCTTGCTACCGCGGCCGGCTACACCGCCAACGTCCAGGCGAGCAACAAGATCGAGCTCAACAAGACCGCGCCATTCGCCAAAATGGACAAAAAATCCATGCTTATTGTGGCCGCTGTAGGCCTGGCTGCTGCTCTGGATGTCACCGCCGGTTCCGACTCCACGTTCACCATGATCGTGACTAATCTGGACAACTGGATGACCGGCTCCCTTGGTAAAGTTTTTGCTTTGGGTGCACTGGGTACCGGCCTCGCGATTGGCGTCGTGAAGCAGTCGGTAATGTCCGTGGTAACCGGTGTCGCTGTGGCCCTGTCTGCGAGCGTTGGCCCTGGCGTTCTGACCAACATTTTCACCGCCACATTGTAAGACCCTCGAAGGCGCACTGGCGATCAGTGCGCCTTTTTAGTTGGCTCTGCCTGCGGGTTGCCCTACAGGCCTTCCAAAGCCTACTCAACCACACTCCAAGGCGAACAGTGCTATGGCAGCCTCAAAAGCAACGATCAAAGGTGACCGAGTCACCCTTCCTCAAGCAAAACTCACCGTAAGAGCAGTCGACCCCGAATCTAAGGTATTTTTTTGCTCTGATGGTACTGAACACTACCTAGGCGCCTGTTTTATCTCGGACGCTTTGACGGGCGCAAGTACTTCGACCGTCGATAAGTTGCAATCGGCGCTGAGCATGGCCTTTCCACCTGGCACATTCATCCAGATCGGCATGCTCGCCAGCCCTGATGTAGGCGAGTACATCGACGCCTACGTCAACAACAAGCCTAATTCAACACCAATACTGCGAGCACTGACGACCCAACATGCAAACCTCATCAGCAGTGGCGTCGACACTCCGTTAGTGCAGCGCAGCGGCGTCTTGCTCAATCGTCAACGTGTTATCGTCACCGTCAAATTCCCATGCCGCAATGAGCGGCCGGAAGACTCGGATATCGCCACCACGAAAGAAAGTGCTGACCGAATCACAGAAGCACTGAAGGCAGCATCGTTGAATCTATTTCAGCTCGATGCCGTCGCTTACCTGGTGATCATGCGAATCATCACCAAACTGTGGGATGCACCGCGCTCCCACTATGACGAAGCAAAATTGCTCAAAGACCAAATCTATTACCCGGGCGATTCCATCAACTACGACGATCCGTCAACAATCAAATTTAACGAAGGTTCTCACTACGCTAAAGCGTTGAGCGTCAAGTTCTTTCCGCAGCGCACTAGCCTGGCAATCATGAACCATATGATTGGTGACCCTGGTGGACTCTCCAATCAGATCACCGACCCCTACTACATGGTGCTGACGCTGCACTATCCAGACCAGGTTGTGAAGGTGGACGAAGTCAAAAACACCTCCTCAATCATCAACCATCAGGTGTTTGGCCCCACTGCGCACCTAATTCCTGTGCTGGGCTACAAGAAAAAAGGCATTGACACACTGGTCCATGAGATCGAGGGAAAAGGTGCAGTTGTTGTCGAAGTAAACTTCACAATTTTCCTTTTCTCGCGCAGCCTTGAGCGGTTGAACAAGCTTTCCTCTGGTCTCCAAGCTTACTATACGTCCCTCGCATTCGAACTTCGTGAAGACAAGCGAATACTCGAGGCCCTGTGGAACAATCTGCTACCTCTGAACACCACTCGTGAAGGGACGAAAAACTTATTCCGATTCCACACAATGGGTGTTCGCCACGCAGTGCAGTTTCTGCCGATTCTTGGCGAATGGACTGGCAGCGGGATGAGCGGGGCAATGTTGTTACTCACTCGCCGTGGCCAGCCAGCGCTGATCGACCTGTACGATTCCACAACGAACTATAGTGGGATCATTTTTGCCGAGGCCGGCGCGGGTAAGTCCTTCCTCACTCAGAAATTCGTTGCGGACTACCTGGCTTCCGGTGCGAAGGTTTGGGTAATCGATGCCGGCCGAAGTTACCTCAAGCTATGCAAAGGTGTCGGCGGAGAATTCATTGAGTTTCGACCTGAGTCGGATGTGTGTCTGAATCCGTTTACGCACATCGAAGATCTCGAAGAAGAAATGGATATCCTCAAGGCTACCATTGCCAAGATGGCAGCTCCTGAAGACATCCTGGACGATTACCAGCTATCCCGCATCGAGCAGGCAATCACCAGCGTATATACGAGGTTTGGTAACAGTGCCAATATTCGAGCAATCGCTGAGTGGTTCATTGCGCAGTCCGACGACCCAGAGTGTCTGCGTCTCGGCCGCCAGCTTTTTCCATTCGCCGGCGGACAATTCACGCGTTGGTTCGAAGGAGAAAACAACCTCGACATGAGCAACGCTTTCATCTGCATGGAATTGAGCGATCTGAAAGGTCGGCCAGCACTCCAGCAGGTTGTATTACTGCAATTGATCTCGCGCATCAACCACGACATGTACAAGGCGCAAATGGGACAGCGCGGGCGCAAGAAGATCTTGATTGTCGACGAGGCGTGGGAGTTGCTTGATGATCCAATGATGGCGAAAGCCATGATTGCAGCCTACCGAAAAGCCCGAAAAGAAGACGGTGCGGTGCTCGTTGTAACTCAATCGATCGGTGACGTTTACGCTTCGAAAAACTGCGAAGCGATTGCGGCAAACTCCGCCTGGCAGTTCATTCTTCAGCAGAAGACAGAATCCATTGATTCTGCGATCGAAAGCAAACAGTTCAAGATCGAAGCCTACGGCCAACACATGTTGAAATCCGTACACACTATGCCGGGCAAATACAGTGAAATCATGGTGAAACGAAGCGATACAGATTGGGGGATCGTCCGGCTCGTAGTGGACAAATTCCACAACGTGATGTTCTCCACCAAGGGGCCGGCGCGGAACGAGATTCTGGACCAACTCGACCAAGGTGTTGATGCCGTGGAAGCAGTTAACGACTTCATTGAGCGTGAGGCGGCCTACGCGTAATCGTTGCCGCCGCCCCCCCTTCACACGATCAATTTAGCCCAGAGAAATCTGGGCTTTTTTTGGTCGCGCAAATAGGGGTTGTGCCGAGATAAAGGAAATTTAGGACATTCGCTCTGTAAGTTACTGTAATTACGTTGTTTTTATTTATTCTCTTTGTGGCTTAAGCCAATATCCAAAAGACTGTCATCCCGTATCTAGCTATGGCTTGCGCCGCAGTAACGAGCCCGCCGCATTCTCCTCGAAGGCTCTAGCCTCTTCGATATAGCCGTGTACCGTGCCGTCGTGCCGCCAGCCACCCTGACGTTTGATCTCCAGAAAGCCCGCCCCAGCCCGATGGGCGCTGGTGGCCAAGCCTCGGCGCAGACTGTGGCTGCTCATCTCGGGCACAGATAACAATCCTGCAGCTTTGGCACGTGCCGCCAAGATGGTATTGACGCTACCCTCGTGCAGCGCCACCTCGCCGATCACGCCCCAGCGACTGACGCGTCGAAACAAGGGGCCTTGCTCAATCTGCGCGACCTCCAACCAGCCCCGTAACGCCTTCGTTGGGCAGCAGAGGCTGTCGCCATAGGGGATTGCTCGCTCCAACCCCTCACCCTCTTGATCGGTTTTGGAGCGCGGCAGCGTGATCCGTAGGCCTTCCCGCTCCCACTGCAGGTATTGAACCTCCAGTGTGACCAGCTCACTGCGACGGAACGCGCCGAAATAACCCACCTGAAGCAAGGCGCTGTCACGCCGCGCAGCGAGCCCTTCGAGCGAGTCCAGGTGTGCCACGATGCGTTCGAGATCCTCCAGCACCAGGGCCTTGGCTTTTCGTCGCGGACGCCCGTTCACCCGCTCAATGCCGCGCAAGGTTTTGCGCACGGTGGCGCTGGCGGCCGGGTCAGGGAACCCCTGATAGCGGTGCCATTGCGACAGCGCGGTCAGGCGCAGCGCCAGGGTCCGTGGGTTCAACACTTCCGCGAAGGCCAGCAGGTAGCGAATCAGCGCGCTTTCATCGCACGGCAGCACGCCGCCCCAGGCGAGAAAGTGGCGAATGGCCGAGCGGTAGGTGCGCCGGGTGTTGTCGGAGGTGGCCGCCGCGAGAAAGCGTTGGTGTTGCTCGGCCAACTGTGCGGGGGTGGTGAGCGTACCGGGGGTACGTATCAGCGCAATCGGCTCGTCGAGTGGGACTGGAGAGACACTTTCATCGTTATTTCGAGCCGTCATCACGAAGCGCCTATTGAGGCCATGTGTCGTAAATATTTAATCTCAAGAATTTTTATCTCGTTGATTTGTATAGTTATTTATTAAAACAACTGCGTCAGTCGTCTGAAAAGTGTGCTTTTTTTTGCATTTAAATAGCATCCTGCTTGAATTATTGCATTTAGATAATATGCAGGTTAGCCATGATTATCCAGCAAAGCGACCGGTTTCTCTATGAAGGGAAGGTGTGGACCTATGCAGCGTCCCTTACGGAAACATCAGTACAGTTGTACTGCGAGGCAGATCATGTTTTTGTTGAGGCTGACTTATCGGATATTGAATTTATTTCTTTTGTTTCTCCATCAAATGAGGAGACAAAAAAAGATTTGTCTGGAGCATCATGGGAAGAGTGGGAGCTGGCTGAGTATCGGTATATTGCGATTAAAGAGTATTTGAATAATATTAAAGAGCATGGTTCGTTCGCAAAACTGCAAGCAATGCTGTCGTTAAGCAAGCCCCGTGTGTATGTTCTTTTAAAAAACTATAATGATGAAGAGGGGCCAAGTAGCCTTTTAAGATCCAAAAAGGGTAGGAAAACAGGCTCGAAATTTATCGCTTATAATATAGAAAGCATAATAAATGCAGCTGTCGAGTACGAATGGAAAGGCCCCGGCAGTACAGTAAAGAAGGTTCATCTAAGGGCCGAAGAAATGTGTCGGGCAGCTGGTGTGCCTTCCCCCTCCTATGGAACCGTTCAAAAAAGATTGAAAGAGCGCCCCGAGTCGAATTTGGCAAAATTGTCCATAGGCGTCAAGAGGGCGAATGATAAGTACTCAGCTCGACCCAAGCATAACAATTCACAAAGGCCACTCGCAAAGTGGCAGATGGACCACTGCGTTATAGACTGCATCATCGTGGATGAAAAAACACGCAGACCGTTATGTCGACCTTGGGCGACGTTGATTATTGATTTGCATAATCGAGTCGTCCCCGGCTATTACTTGTCGTTAAATGCGCCAGGGGCATATAACGTGGCAATGGCAATCACACATGCGGTATGTCCTAAGGGGAAATGGATTGAAGCACTTGGTGATGAAGATATTAAATATCCCTACTACGGTAGGCCAGAAGAAATTGCCATGGATAATGCCAAGGAGTTTAAGTCACAATTCTTTAGAATTGCCGCCAAGAAGAACAATATACACTTAGCGTGGCGGCCAATTGGTAAACCTTGGTGGGGAGGGCATATAGAGCGTCTGAATGGAACTTTGGCGATGAGCTATATTCACTTTCTCCCAGGAACGACACTTTCAAACGTAGGGAAACTCTGAAGAAGACTTCCAGATTTTGGCAAAATACCCGGATTCCACCCGCTGAGTTTCCCCATGAAGCAGATGACCTTCGCTGACGCCGAGTACGCCGGTAAGCGCAAACAAACCCGCAAAGAGTTGTTCCTGATCGAGATGGATCGGGTGGTGCCGTGGAAGGGTTTGATTGCCTTGATCGAGCCGCATTATCCCAAGGGTGAAGGCGGTCGTCCGGCCTATCCGCTGATGGCGATGCTGCGCGTGCACCTGATGCAAAACTGGTTCGGTTACAGCGATCCAGCGATGGAAGAGGCGCTGTACGAGACCACCATCCTGCGCCAGTTCGCGGGGCTGAGCTTGGAGCGTATCCCCGATGAAACCACCATCCTCAACTTCCGTCGTTTGCTGGAGAAGCACGAACTAGCCGCCGGCATCTTGGCTGTCATCAATGGCTATCTGGGCGACCGAGGGCTGTCGCTGCGCCAAGGCACGATCGTCGATGCCACGCTGATCAATGCGCCGAGTTCGACCAAGAACAAGGACGGTAAGCGCGACCCGGAAATGCATCAGACCAAGAAGGGTAACCAGTACTACTTCGGCATGAAGGCGCACATCGGTGTCGATGATGAGTCGGGCTTGGTGCACAGCGTGGTGGGCACGGCGGCCAACGTGGCCGATGTCACCCAGGTCGATAAGCTGCTGCACGGCGATGAGAACATGGTCGGTGCCGACGCGGGTTACACCGGCGTCGAGAAACGCCCTGAACATGAAGGCCGGGAGGTCATCTGGCAGATCGCCGCCCGCCGTAGTACTTACAAGAAGCTTGATAAGCGCAGTGCTTTGTACAAAGCCAAGCGCAAGATTGAGAAGGCCAAGGCTCAGGTACGAGCCAAGGTCGAGCATCCGTTCCGGGTGATCAAGCGCCAGTTCGGTTATGTGAAGGTGCGCTTCCGTGGTCTGGCGAAGAACACGGCGCAACTGGTGACGCTGTTCGCGCTGTCGAACCTGTGGATGGCGCGCCGACATTTACTGGCGAATGCAGGAGAGGTGCGCCTGTAATGTGGGAAATGGCTGCCGCGAGGTGCTCGCGGCGGCTAAAAACACAGAAATAAGCGGGTGATCTGAGCGTTTTTGATCGATTTGCCGCTTTTAAAATCGGCAGGGGCTGAAGTCAGCCAGAAATACACAACTACTTCAGACCATCCTTAGCCTAAATTTATAATGGCAGACTCAATCTTGACAAAAGTAATCCAGAAATCACGAACCTTACCAAAATGTAATCTTTGCGTAGCTGGTGTGTCAGTAATGACCGTCTACGCTAGATCTAGCTAAATCAGAGTTTCAGCCTTAGGTATCACGGAGATGCATGTCTCGCTATTAGACATGCACTCAATCAGATTTGGTGCTTGACCTGTGTGTTACACACAAGTGTAAAAGATGGGTGTATTAAATATTAAAAGACTTTGACCCAAGTAAAGTGAATGTCACTTAGACGAGATGATTTTTCAAGCTAAGTCCATAGGCGCACCTCTTTTCCTTATTCTGACTTCGACGGAGGAATACAATCTTGAGTAAAAAACATGGCAAGAAAAAGCAACACAAGGGCAATGTTGAGGTAATCGACGCTTTATTAATAAACCGCCTCGATTCCGTCCTCAGTGTCGAGCCACAAAATGCTTCGATTTCGCGCGAGGACTACCGTGAGCAGTTACACCTTCTCCAGCTAGAAATGGTCAAACTGCAGCGCCATTTCATTGGCTGCCGGGACAAGATACTGGTGATTCTTGAGGGGCGCGATTCTTCGGGCAAGGATGGCAGCATCAAACGCATCGTCAAGCACCTCAGTCCGCGTGAAACGCGGGTGGTTGCACTGGGCAAACCATCCGATCGTGATCGCAGTGGCTGGTACTTCCAGCGTTACGTACCCCATCTTCCGGTGGCTGAGGAACTCGTGCTGTTCAACCGCAGTTGGTATAACCGCGCCGGCGTTGAGCACGTAATGGACTTCTGCACCCAGGATGAGTACGAGGAGTTCATGACCTCGGTGCCACAGTTTGAGGAGATGCTGGTCAATTCAGGCATCAAGCTGCTGAAGTACTACCTCGACATCAGCAAGGAAGAGCAGATAAAACGCCTGGCCGATCGCAAACACGACCCGCTCAAGCAGTGGAAGATCAGCCCGATCGACTCGGTAGCAGTCAAGCAGTGGAAGGCCTACTCAGATGCCCGCGATGCAATGTTGACACGCACTCACACTGCAATCGCGCCATGGCACATCGTGCGCACTGACAACAAACATCTAGGGCGCCTGAACCTGATGCGCGACATTCTGCGGCGGTTGCACTACGCCGGCAAGAAGGACAAAAACGTCCGGCCCGACCTGAACATCGTGTTCGAATTCACGCCTGACTGCATCCCCCACCAGCGGCTGTCGTGATCACACTGTTTAATAGGGAACCATCATGAAGATAAGCACCATTGAAGTCGGTAACTTGGTCTCCGCACTGAGTGCCTCGGGCGTAGAGCGACAACTTGCGACCATGGTTGGCGTCCACCACGTTGATGTGAACTATGTTGCCGGCAGCGCCACGATCCACTATGACGAGGACCAAGTCACACTCACAGACCTGCAGCAACGTGTCGCCGACTGCGGCTATCACTGTGGCGGTGAGCTGTTGCCCGCTCACGTTTGCAGCCCTTCAGAACACAAGGCGGACGGGGCGTCCCCGGACGGACGAACTAAACATGTCGACCACACGGCCCACGAGAAAAAGGCCTCCAGCGCCGCACCGGATAAATCGAGTTCTGCCCGCAAGGGTTCCCACGCGGGGCACGCTGCGGCAAAAGGCTCGGCAGGTGGAGAAAAAGACGAAATGATGCATGACATGGGGCACTCGGCCGGTATGTCGATGCAAGACATGGCGATCGACATGCGCAACCGGTTCTTCGTTGCGCTGCTGTTCGCCATTCCAGTATTCCTGTATTCGCCGATGGGCCAGATGTTCGGCGATTTCGCAACTCCGTTTGGACTAGAGCGCAAGCTGTTCCTGTTCATCGTCGCCACGGCGGGTATCGCATATCCGGGCTGGCCATTCTTCGTCGCTGCCTGGCGCGCCATGCGCAATGGTGTGGCCAATATGGCTACGCTGGTCGTTTTGTCAGTAGGCACGGGGTACATCTTCAGTCTGGGCGCCACCTTCTTCTTCGAGGGGGATGTCTTCTATGAGGCTGTGTCCGTACTGCTGGTATTTATCTTGCTCGGGCATTGGCTGGAAATGCGAGCGCGGGCAGGCGCATCTGATGCCATCAGAGCTTTGATGGATTTGGCACCGCCTTTGGCTACGGTCATCCGCAACGGTGTTGAAACCAAGGTGCCAACGTCAGAAGTCCTTGCGGGCGAAACCGTTATCATTAAGCCGGGTGACAAAATTCCGGTCGACGGTGAAGTAACTGACGGAAGCTCGCAAGTTGATGAATCGATGCTCACCGGAGAGTCAATGCCGGTCAAAAAGTCCGTCGGCGACGCCGTGATTGGCGCGACGATCAACAAGAGCGGCAGCTTCCAGTACAAGGCTACGAAGGTGGGCGCTGACACTGCTCTGGCGCAGATTGTTAAGCTGGTACAAGAAGCCCAAAACTCCAAGGCGCCTGGGCAGCTACTCGCTGACCAAGCAGCGCAGTGGCTGGTATGGATCGCCATTGCGATCGCCTTGCTGACATTCATTGTCTGGTTTTGGGTCCTCGGGCAGCCTTTGCTGCTTGCGCTCACGCTGACGATTACGGTCTTCGTGATCGCTTGTCCTGACGCATTGGGGCTGGCGACGCCAATGGCCATCATGGTTGGCACCGGCTTGGGAGCGATGAACGGCATTCTGTTCAAGAATGCGTCTGCCCTCGAGAACGCCACCAAGTTGACCGTCGTCGTCTTCGACAAGACCGGAACGTTGACACTAGGTCAACCGGACGTCGTCGAGACGGTGACCGCGAAGGGCGTCGACGAAAACCGTCTGCTGGCCACGGCAGCTGCGGTCGAGAAATTCTCAGAACACCCGCTCGCGCTCGCCGTCCTCAAGCGCGCCGGCGAGCTACCTACCGAGATTGCCACCGACTTCGCCAATATCGACGGTCAGGGTGCGCGCGCTTCGATTGGCGCCGATGCTGTCCTGCTCGGTAACCGCAAGTTGATGGAAGCGGAGAAGATCGATCTTGGGGAACTGGATACGCAAGCCGCTAGGCTCCAGGGCGGCGGAAGAACAGTGGTCTATGTCGCCCGCGCAAGCAAGTTGATCGGCCTAATAGCCATTGCCGATGCTGTTAGACCAACCTCTAAGCAGGCTATTGCCAAGCTGCAGGAGCGCGGTGTCAAGGTCGCGATGTTAACCGGTGACAACCAGGCGACCGCCGAACGCATCGGGAAAGAGCTTGGCATAGACATCCTCTTTGCCGACGTGCTGCCTGGCCAGAAGGCCTCTAAGGTCAAGGAACTGCAAGAGCAGGGGCACAAGGTAGGCATGGTCGGCGACGGTATCAACGACGCCCCGGCTTTGACTCAGTCCGATGTTGGCTTTGCCATCGGGGCAGGCACCGATGTAGCGATGGAAAGCGCCCAGGTGGTGCTGATGAAGAGCGATCCCTACGATGTAGTCGGCGCCATCGTGTTGTCACGCGCAACATTGCGCAAGATGCACCAGAACCTATGGTGGGCAGTCGCCTACAACGCCATCGCTTTCCCGCTCGCTGCCGGGGTGTTCTACCCCTTTATTCTGTCGCCGGAAGTCGCAGCGTTGTCCATGTCGGGCAGTTCGGCAGTTGTGGCTATCAATGCGCTGCTGCTTAAACGCACCAAGCTCGTGGGTATTAAGCAGGCTAAATCTGCCCCGGTTCATAATCTTGCAACAGACGCATCCTTATGAGCCCGCTCAACCAAGCAGTGGCCGGGAGGGCTGACTAAATGTGTTTCTCAGCCACTGCCAGCTTTACCGCAGGGACCTTGCTGCTCGGGATCGGTACGCTGGTACTTAGGGCAGCGCGCCGTCCGAACGAGTTAGCATTCGCTGCCATTCCGCTGTTATTCGCCATTCAGCAACTGGTTGAAGGAGTGGTCTGGCTGACCTTCAACTTTGATGCACCACTGTTGAACACGCTGATGACACACGTGTATTCGTTCTTTTCGCATGTGCTGTGGCCGGCTTACATACCCTTGGCTGTGTATATGCTTGAGCCTCCTGGTCGCCGCAGGCGTGCGCTGATCCCGGTGGTTGCAATAGGTGCTGCGGTCAGCACCTATCTGTTGTACATGCTTGTGGTGTACTCAGTAGTGTCGCGTCCCATCGGCCAGCATGTTGAATATGACTCGCCACACTTCTATGCGGCTGCGGTGATGTTGCTGTACTTGGTTTCAACCACCGTGAGTCCGCTGCTGTCCACACACCGTATGGTCAAGGTCTTCGGCGCGTTGGCGTTATTGTCATTTGGCGCAGTTTATTACTTCTATACAGCCTGGTTCATCTCGGTGTGGTGCTTTTTTGCCGCACTGCTGAGCAGCGTAATTTATTTCCACTTTGTCTTGCCGCAGCCTAGGCGGAGCCTAACCGAAGTAGCATCTTGAGTTTTCGCCGATTCAATCCTAAGGAGTATTGATGATGAAGAAACTATCGACTCTAATTGTGCTAACGCTAGTGCTTAGTCTCACTGGCTGCGGCTATAACAACTTTCAAAGCAGCGACGAACAGGTTAAGGCCAGTTGGTCGGAGGTGATCAATCAATATCAGCGTCGCGCAGACTTGGTGCCCAATCTGGTCAAAACCGTCAAAGGCGAGGCGAAGTTCGAGCAGGACACACTGACCAAGGTGGTCGAAGCCCGCGCCCAAGCCACCTCGATTCAAGCGACTCCGGAGTTGGTCAACGACCCGCTGGCGTTGCAGAAATTCCAGCAGGCGCAAAGCCAGTTGGGCGGGGCATTGTCGCGCTTGCTGGTGGTCTCTGAAAATTATCCGAGCCTGCGTGCCAATCAGGGTTTTCGCGATCTCGCGGCGCAATTGGAAGGCACCGAAAATCGCATAACGGTGGCGCGCAACCGCTATATCAAGGCGGTGCAGGAGTACAACGTGACTGTGCGTTCGTTTCCCGCCAACCTGACTGCGCTGGCACTCGGCTATAAGGAAAAGCCAAGCTTCACGGTCGAGAATGAAAAACAAATCTCGACGCCGCCGAGTGTCAGCTTTGATACCGAGGCAGCCAAGTGATTTCCGCTAAAGCCATCAGTCGAAGCAGTCGCTTGCTGCTCGCAGCGCTGACCTTTGGCTGGGCGCTGATTTCCGTCGCAGAGCTCCAAGTTCCGCCATTGACGGGGCATGTCATCGACCAGACGGAGACACTCTCAACAGAGCAAAAGGCTGCACTGGAGCAATCCTTAACGGCGCTCGAAGCCAGGAAGGGAAGCCAGCTTTCGGTGTTGATAGTGGCTTCGACGGCTCCAGAAGAAATCGAACAGTACGCGTTGCGAGTGGCCGAGCAATGGCAACTTGGCCGTAAGAATATTGATGATGGCGCCATTCTGGTGATCGCGAAGAACGACCGGGCTCTGCGAATCGAGGTGGGCTACGGCCTGGAAGGCGCACTCAACGATGCCACCAGTAAACGCATCATCAGCGAGATCATCCTGCCGCGCTTTAAACGTCAGGATTTTTATGGCGGTATCAGGGATGGGGTGGAGCAAATCGTTCGGGTCATTGACGGCGAAGCCTTGCCCGCGCCCATAGCGCCAACCTCAGCCGATGTTGGCGCAATACAACAGTACATTCCGCTGTTGTTTATTTTGGCCCTCGGCGTGGGCGCAGTGTTGCGCGCGTCGCTGGGCAAGGGAGTGGGTTCCGTGGTTACCGGCGGGGTGGTCGCGCTGATCGCCTGGTTCGCTGCCGGAGGGTTGTTGATGCCATTGCTCGCCGGCGTGGCTGCGGTGCTTTTCAGCATGTTCGGTGGCAGCATGTCGGGGTATCGACACGGCGGCTTCTATGGTGGGCTGAGCAACCGTGGCGGCGGTTTCCATGGTGGCGGCGGTGGCTTCGGTGGTGGTGGGGCGTCGGGGAGGTGGTAGTAATGAAGCTTAAACGGGTCATAAATCACTTGTTGGTGACTGACAGGCAACTCAGGCGGATCTTTCCAGGGAGTACATTGAGTAAGATTGAAGCGGCCATCAAGGCGAGCGAGGTCGTACATGCCGGAGAAATCCGCTTCGCGCTCGAAGGTGGGCTAAGCGCTGCGGCGCTGCTTAATGGGCAGTCTACCCGCGACCGCGCGATTGAACTGTTCTCGCAACTTGGTGTGTGGGACACCGAAGATAATAGTGGCGTACTGATCTATCTGTTGTTTGCCGATCGGGCCGTGGAAATCGTTGCTGACCGCGGCATTAACGCCAAGCTGGACGTGCAGGCATGGAGCAAGGTCTGTCGCCAAATGGAGGACGCCTTCAGCCAGGGAAATTTCGAAGCTGGCGTGCTCAGTGGCGTGCAGGCAGTAACGCAGCACCTACTTCTGCACTTTCCTTCTGAGCGCTGCAACGCGAATGAATTGCCTGACAAGCCGGTGCTGCTGTAAGGCTGAGCACTTCATAAAAATACCGATGTCAGCGCAGCGTGGAAACATGCGCCTTGGCTGACCAGTCGTTCAGCTTTTCATGCGAGGAGTCGAGACATGCAACACCAAACACAGTATGAAAGCACGCTAATCGCCGCCTTCACCAACCATGGTGATGCTGTGGTGGCTGTCCGTAAACTCGCTATCGATGGCTTCGATACGCAGCGTTTCAGTATCGTGGGGTTAGGGCGCTTAGATGGAATGATAATGGCGGTCGTCGAGGGTTCCGCTTTATTCGGCAGTGTGGCCGCATTTGACGCAGCGCTATCCAGGATTGGAATCCCGAAGGACCGCGTGATCGAGTATGAGCAAGCCATCAGAACAGATAAATTTCTCGTCGTGGCGCATGGTTTGTCTTTAGAAATGGAAAAAACGAAGGTGGTGCTGGAGACGAGCAACCCAGCGCTAATAGATCTATATGAAAGCGCTAAAAACCAAGCTTCAGATGATATGCAATCGATGGCTAGGATGGATGATGCAAGGGCCATTTGACGTATAGACACATCGACAACCCCTGAAGGAGAAACGTCATGGTGTGGCTGACAGAAAACTGGTTTTGGATTTTGATCTTCATCGCCTTTATCGCGATGCACCTGTTCGGTCACGGCGGTCACGGCAGTGTGGATAAAGAAAACAGCGCAAAGCAAAGTAGCGCGGTGAAGACGAAGTCAGGCGGCCATCGGCACTGAGTGACCGAGCTCACTCGCGCTCCAATGTTCACGCAAACAATGCTCACCAGCGTCGCGAGCACTGCCAGTTCGAAGCCCATAAGGAGCAAGACAAATGCTGAATATTAAAATTGTCAGTTGGTCGCTCGGACTCTTCGCCGCCATCAGCTTCGTGCTATGCGTCATCTATGGTTTGATCGTGCCGGCGAACCTACGCATGGCTGCATTCTTGGAGATGGTTCTGCCAGCGTTCAAGTGGCTTACCTTCTGGGGCTTCTGCCTAGGTTTGATCGAGAGCTTTCTTTACGGGGCCTATGTCGGACTGGTGTTCGTGCCCATCTACAACTTGCTCACCCGCTTGTGGGCTGCGCCGGACGTACAGAAGTGAAACAAACCATCGCTGCCAGTAGCTCTAGAAAGACCGCTGGACCAGATGTGCTGCGGGCTGTCCAGCTAGCGTGGCTGGCGGGTTCTGTCTTCAGCGTCTCCGCCGGCTATGGGGCGCTAATACCCGTCTTGCCAGGCTGGTTGACCTCAATGCTGCCCGGCATAAGCTACATTGAAGTCAGCAAGCACGTTGGTTTTCTCAGTGGTGTGTATGCGGCCGGTGTGCTGCTGGGGGCGCCGCTCTGGGGGATCGCTTCGGATCGAGTCGGGCGCGGCCGGATCCTGCTAATCGGGCTCGCCGGCTACGTCATCAGTCAATTGCTCTTGTTGTTCCCAGCGATTGTCGGATTGGTGGGGATATATGTGCTGCGCGCTGCGACCGGCTTCTTCGTCGCCGCGGTCGTTCCTGTCGTCGCGGCGTTGGTCGCCGAACACACGCCGGTGGAGCAGCGCGCGCGGCGTTTCGCGTGGCTGGGAGCCATGTCACTGCTGGGATTTCTGTTCGGTCCCGCACTGATCGAGGTAGCTAACGGTGTCGGGCGATTACTACTTGTCGACGGAGTGGTTAACACGGCGCTATCAGCGAAGCTCGTGCTGGTTCTATCAGCCCTGCTAGGCGGGATGATGATGCTCGGGCTGGCTGGCACTTTGCCCTCGTCGCCTGTCGTTGAGGCTGCCGTCCAAACCAAGCCGGCAAGCTTGGTCCGCGCTCAGCCAACCGCGCTGCTGTGGCTCAGTGGAGTAGTGATGTTCGTGCTGGCGGGCTTTGAACTCGGTCTTGTGCTGCAACAGTCCCCTCGGCACGCGGCGCTCATGCTGGCCGAGTGCAGCCTTGTCATGCTGGGCGTAAACGCCGTGCTCTTCGTTACGTCGTTACTGGAGAAACGCGCGGCGCGAACCCTCATCGGCATCGGGCTTGTCCTCGCGATTTTTGGTTTGACGGTGCTGGCGGCCGGTCGTTCAGGCGCTTGGATGTACCTGGGTGTCAGCCTGACTTCGGCGGGTATAGGTCTGGTACTTCCGGTCATCACCTACCTGGCCGCAGGCGCCGCGCCGAACAGCTTGGGTGCCGTTATGGGCGGTCTAGCCGCAGCATCGGGTCTTGGCCAGACCCTGGGCTCGGCTGCAGGAGGTTGGCTCTTCGGAGTGTTGGCGCAGCACAGCTATGGCTGGCTGACGCTACCCCTGATGGTGATGCTAATACTGCTGCTGGTAAGGTCGGGATGGTGGACGGTCGTTGCCGTCGCAGCCGCCCCAAGCCCCAAGTCGGGCGGCATGACGAGTGAGCCGTCCGCAACGACTCCCGCCATCTAGGCCCGCTGTTACCACGTCGATAATCAACAGAATTTAGGCGTCACCGAGGGTATGGCTGGAGAGTATCAGTCCTGGTCAATACACGGTCTACCGCCAACTGCTCTGAGCCTCTGTCAGTAAGTTTTAGTTCTGGCTAATCTGCGGCTATCAAGGGCTTTATGCGGTGCATTCAGCATTGCGTGCGCCTTGAGAATGCAGTGAATCGATCAAAGCAATCCGTAGCTTACAGAATCACAATCTTGGCCTCATGCCTCATGCCTCATGCCTCATGCCTCATGCCTCTGTCAGGTAAGGTTACCTAGTGTGCATCGATGAACTGAAATCGATCGACCAGACGGCGCTGAGCCACTGGGGGGAATACTCGAGTGCGCGCGATGCGCTGCTGGAACAGACGCATCACTCTTAAAGTCCCAGGATCGTGGTCAACGCGGACGACAATAAGTGCGCCCGCCTGAACGTCTTGGCGCAACAGAGTTGGTGGGATGAAGCCACCCTACGCATCGCAATGCCGGAAGTTCTCAGGTGCAAGTAGTTATCGCCGATATAGTCTTAAAGTATGGGCAAATCAATTATTTAAATCTGAAGCTTACAGAAATGTAAGCTTAGCTTAAGCAAGTTGTAAGGAAACCTTGTCAAGGCATGTGACCATGAACACTTGGTTGAACTTTTGGTATTTACATGGGAAATAGTCAAGGGTGTCGGTGCAACTTTAAATCCATGGCGGTTAATGGTGCTGTATACACGGCGGCATCGATCTCAAGTGCCTATTTGCAAAGGATCCGGTGCTTGACCTGTGTCTTACACACAGGTGTAAAACGTATCAATGAGTGGCGAGTTAATCCTAGGTTTGACGCTATAGATTGATTTGGATCAAATGCAGTTTGCCGAGATGGCCCACAGTGTTTGTATCGCAATATTCAGTGGGAAGATAACAATGCGTGTTAACGAGTTGGCCAAAAAGCTCGGAGTTAGCGACGACACTATTCGCTACTACACCCGCGCTGGTTTTGTAACACCCGGCAAAGACCAATCAAATGGTTATAAGTCATATCGCGAGCGCGACGAAAACCGCCTCCGGTTTATTTTAAGTGCACGGCAACTGGGGTTTTCTGTGGCCGATATTGCGCAAATACTGGCTGAGGCCGATGGAGGTAAAAGCGCCTGCCCCACGGTGCGCCACCTGATTGCCCTGCGCCTGCAGGAGACTACGCAACGGTTTGAGGATATGCAGAAACTGCGCAAGCGCATGCTCGCTGCACTCAACGAATGGGGCAGTAGGCCGGACCGGCAGCCCAGTGGCAACAGCATCTGCCATCTGATCGAAGGCTTTACGTTGTAAAGCCCGGGCTTAGCTTGCAGGCGACCCTGCGCTGTTAATTCTGACGTCAATAATAAGGACCCAACCATGAATCACAGTCCTCCGGCTTTCCACGATCACGGTCATCTGACACCTGCCGAAAATCAAGCGACTGCTATTGCGAGCAGTCAAAGCCTGATTATTGAAGGAGCGGGCTGCGCCAGTTGTGTTGGCAAAATTGAAAAGGCGCTCATGGCCGTGCCTGGCGTGCAATCGGCAGAAATGAACTTCGCCAACCGCACGGTACAGGTACAGGGCAGTGCGGCTACCGAGTTGTTGGTGAAAGCGGTGGAGCGGGCCGGCTACAACGCCAAAAATATGGCCAGTGAGTCGGAAAGCGATGTGCTCGATGAGAAAGAACAAGCTGACTTGGCCTATTACCAAAGATTGATGCGCAAAACCTGGATCGCGCTGGCACTGGGTGTGCCACTGATGATCTACAGCCTGGTGGTGGGCGAGATGACGATTACCACCACGGTCGAGCGCGTTGTCTGGCTGGTGGTGGGGCTGCTGACGCTTGCGGTGATGATTGTGTCGGGCCGTCACTTTTACGTGGGGGCATGGCAATCCTTTAAAAATCATTCGGCCAATATGGACACCCTGATTGCCTTGGGTACTGGCACGGCATGGCTCTACTCCATGGTGGTGGTGTTCGCACCAGATGCAGTGCCGCTGATGGCGCGCCATGTCTACTTCGAAGCCACCGCCATCATCATCGGTCTGATCGATCTGGGGCTGGCGCTAGAGCTGAAAGCGCGTGGCCGCACCAGTGAGGCGATCAAACGCCTGATCGGCTTGCAAGCCAAAACCGCACGAGTGATTCGCGACGGCGAAGAACTGGACATTGCAATCGAGCAGGTGTTGCTCAACGATTTGGTGCGCGTGCGCCCCGGTGAAAAAATCCCGGTGGACGGAGAGGTCCAGGAAGGCCATACCGCCGTCGATGAATCCATGTTGACTGGCGAACCGATGCCGGTGGAGAAGTCTACGGGCGACAAGCTGGCGGCCGGTACCCTGAACAAAACCGGCACCTTGGTTTTCAAAGCTACCCGCGTGGGTAAAGACACGGCGCTGGCGCAGATCATCAATATGGTCAAGCGTGCGCAAAACTCCAAACCGCCCATCGGGCGCATGGCCGATGTGATTGCGGCCTACTTTGTGCCAGTGGTAATGATCATCGCAGTGCTGAGTGCGCTGGCTTGGCTGAACTTCGGGCCGGAACCGGCCATCGCTCTTGCCATAGTCTCAGCCACGACTGTGCTGATTATTGCCTGCCCCTGTGCACTCGGCCTGGCTACGCCGATGTCGGTGATGGTAGGGGTGGGCAAAGCGGCTGAGGCGGGTGTCCTGATTCGCAACGGTGAGGCGCTGCAAACCGCGTCGAAGATCACCGCCATGATTCTGGATAAGACCGGGACCATCACCCTAGGCTCCCCCAAGGTGACCGACATTGTGACCCAGGCCGATTTTAATCAGGAGCAGGTGCTGCAACTGGCGGCCAGTGTGGAGTCCGGATCAGAACATCCGTTAGCGATGGCCATTGTTGAGTCGGCCAAGGAGCGCAACTTAACCCTCGACAAGGTCGAATCGTTCAATGCCATCGCCGGTCAGGGTGTAGAGGCACGGGTCGCCGGCCAGGCGTTGCTGTTCGGCAATGAAAAGCTGATGCGCGAGCGCGGTATCAATGTCAGTGAATTCATTGAAGCGGCCCAGCGCCTAGCCAGTGAAGCTAAAACGCCCATGTATTTTGCGGTGGATGGTCGGTTTGCCGCCATCATCGCGGTGGCCGACCCCATCAAGGAGGATTCCGTTGCGGCTATCAAGCGCCTGCAGAACAACGGCATTCGCGTGATCATGCTCACTGGTGACAACCGCGCCACCGCCAAAGCCGTGGCAGAAAAAGTGGGCATCAGTGAGTTTTTTGCCGAAGTTCAACCCGCAGACAAGGCCAAGAAAGTGGCCGAATTGCAGATGCAAAATGAAATTGTTGGCATGACCGGGGATGGCATCAACGATGCTCCGGCGTTGGCGTTGGCCAATGTTGGCTTTGCCATCGGCACGGGCACCGATGTGGCGATTGAAAGCGCGGATATCACCCTGATGCGTGGGTCGCTGCACGGACTGGCCGATGCGATTGCAGTGAGCAAGGCCACCCTGCGCAATATCAAGCAAAACCTGTTTGGGGCTTTTATCTACAACGTTGCCGGTGTGCCAGTAGCGGCCGGCGTGTTGTTTCCGGTGCTAGGCGTGCTAATGAACCCCGTCATCGCTGGCGCCGCCATGGCATTTTCCTCCGTCACCGTAGTTACCAATGCCAATCGCCTGCGCCTGTTCAAGGCGCAGGAACATTAACTGTCGTATAGCACGAGGGATTTCACCATGTGGCTAATCAATATTGCAGGGCTGGTCCTGATTGCCCTGATTGTTTGGTGGTTCTGGCTGTATAAGCCGAAGGAAGTCGCCCTGGGCGAGCAAGGTTTGATGGTCGTCGTGGAAAATGGCGGCTATACACCGGCCAATATTCAAGTGCCAGCCAATACCCCAATCAACCTTACCTTTTTGCGCAAGGATGCAACGCCCTGTGCCGAGTTAGTGTTGTGGCCTGACTTAGATATCAGCGAGACACTGCCGCTGAACAAACCCATACAAGTTGCTCTGCCAGCGCTGAAGGCAGGGGACTATGCCTTTCATTGCCAAATGCAAATGTATCGCGGTGCCTTGCACGTGAAATAAGGCAGGCGGTGGGCCAGTGTTTTTATTTTAGCGTAGAGGCCGAATATGAGTAACGAAAAAAGTTCTTTCTGGTGGTCGCCTAAAGGATTAGCAGCGCTGGGTCTGATTGGTGCGGTCAGTTATTTTTTGCTGATGGAGCATCGCCAGCATGTGTTTGTATTTTTGCCGTTCCTAATCATTTTGCTGTGCCCGTTGATGCATATTTTTATGCACGGTGGACATGGTGGGCATGGTGGGCATGGTGGGCATGGTGGGCATGGTGGGCATGGTGGGCATGGTGGGCATGAGCAGGGCGGTGCAGATACGCCCAAGACTATGTCCGGAGACAGTGCCGCCGAGCGCGCCGCCTATCAGCGCGGGCTGGATACAGGCAAGCGCCAGACTGACCACCATCAACACTAAGGAGCTAGGTTATGCACAATGAGTCCGCTTATGGTCTCTGGACTTTAGTAATAATAAATTCCGCTATTTTCATTTTTTTTGCGTTCAGCTTTACCAAGCCGCAAACCAAGGCCGATTGGCGCAGCCTAGGCGCATTCTCTGCGTTTGTGGTCGCGCTGTTCACCGAAATGTATGGCTTTCCACTGAGTATCTATTTTTTGTCGGGCTGGCTGGCTGAAAAATATCCGGGGGTGGATTTCCTATCCCATGAAAACGGCCATCTGTGGCATACCCTTTTGGGCTTTGAGGGTAACGCCCACTGGGATCCGCTGCATATTGCCAGCAACGTAGTCATCGTACTGGGATTTTTTATGCTCTCCTCGGCGTGGGCGGTATTGCACAAGGCCCAACAAACCCGATCACTTGCTAGCACTGGCTGGTATGCCCGCTGCCGCCACCCGCAATACATCGCTTTTATTATGATTATGTTCGGCTTTTTATTGCAGTGGCCAACGCTCCCCACGCTGGTGATGTTTCCAATATTGGTGGTGGTTTATTTGCGACTCGCCAAACGCGAAGAGCAAATGGCGTTAGCTGAGTTTGGCGACGAATACCGCGCATATATGCACAACACACCGGCCTGGATTCCCATGATCAAAACCTCTCTACCCAATGTCGACAGAACCTGAGGAAGGCAGTCATGAAAAAGTTAATTACTAGCATCGCCATCGCCGCCGCAGTAGCCACCCCCGTTGGTGCCAATGATGATGGACCAGGCGCAGATGATGAAAACGCATGAACACATGAACACATGCATGGAATGAAAAAATGATGGCTGAAGTAAAGCAAGAAACATAATGCGGAAAAACGCCAAGTGCTGATAGAAAAAAACATAAGTGAATCGATGCTCGTATGAGCATGATGATGCCGATGGGCTCGGCAAATAATAGTCAGACTGACCATGCCCATGACTAACAGCTGACGACCAGCGTGCTGCTTGCAGCGATGGAGCTAATAACGTGAAAGAGACAGAGGAAAAACCAATGGAAACTTTGATTATTAAGATTGATGGCATGCACTGTGGCAGCTGTGTGGCCGGTGTGGAAAAAGCATTAATACAGGTAAACGGCGTGCAATCAGCCGCCGTTTACCTGGAAGCGGGGCAAGCGACGGTTACCTACGACCCGGCTTATGTCAGTACGGCCGATCTCGTCTCGGCAGTCGTTACTGCCGGTTACTCGGCTCGCGCCAATGCCGAACCGGCACCCGCTCCAGCTCCAGCTCAGAGCGGGCATTGTGGTAGCGGCAGTGGCAAGAGCAAAGGCGGGTGCTGTTAGTTGTAAGTGGTCATATTTCCCGGCGCAGGTGCTGACGGAAATGGGCAAGCCGATTACACCACCGATAACCCTGATGGGCAGGGTTATCGAAGCGGGTCAGAGTGCCGTTGGCCCGCTTCGATCTGTCCGTGGGCGCCGTTGTCAATAGTGTATCTGCAGTCAAACGATTGGAACCCAATGGGGGTTAATGATGAGCGAAAGCAAGCATCGTCTGGGCGTTTCAGAAACCAATTTGGTCGTGCGCCACCTCAAACTTGCACCTCAGAACCTGGGGCGCGTTGAGGACGCGATTAAAGAAATCGACAACATTTACGGCTTGGATGGCGTGTCTTACGACGAGAAATCACAGGTGCTGAACCTGGCCTACGATGCCTCACGCATCAGCATCGACTGTGTCGAGGAGGTGTTGGGCCAGTTCCAGATTGAGGTGGGGCACGGTTGGTGGACGCATTTCAAGGAGGGTCACTACCGTTTTGTCGATCAGAACGTCAAAGATAACGCCGCGCACCAGCCCTGGAGCTGCCATCAAACGCCACCGGGGGCTAAGCGCAAGCCTTAACTGGAGATGATGATGGATGCTAACTCCCCGTTGGTTCTGGTGGACATGGGCATCGACACTCAGCAGGAACCTGTGTGGTACATGCGCAGTGATTGCCATGTGTATCGCGCCGAAGGATTTTCGGCCAGCAGCAGGGTACTGACAAAGGCTGCGCGCCCGCGTGGATTGCCAGTTTGAACGTAGTGGATGATCGGGTGTTGGCGGGTAGTGAAGTCGGGATTGTCTGGCCTGGGGTAGGGCAGTGAATCTGAGCCCTACCGATGATCTGCTGAGATGCATTGAGCGCGCTCTTGATCTGGACGCTGAGGAGCTACTGTTTACCCAAGTAAGCGCCACCGGGGGCTGGCATCCAACCGCGTGCCGTAGGTGTGCCTCTTGATTAACTCCGCTTCAGCAGCTGAAAAAAGCTCTCAGCTACGGCATTTTCGTGACAGTTACCGCCTCGACTCATGCTGCCAATCAGGTTGGTTACCTCCTGAGAACTGCGCCAGTTGGTGATGCCGCCCTGATTTAGGTGCGGTCAATCGCAGTGTCTTGAAGTTGATAGACAGGTGATTAGCAAGCCATACTCACCCAACGACTCTTGCAATTTTCTTTAAAATTTCTTTGTTGTCGCCAAGTTTGCAAATTGCATCGCAGTGCTTACGCAATTCCGAAAATACGATATAGCTAATTTCAATATTGTTATTTTTAATTGCAGGGCGGCTCAATTGTGATATTAGCTCTTGCTCTCTGCTGTCTGGAACTATAAGGAATAGTGAGGAAGGATCTTCCGGAAAGGAAAAGTGCAAGTCCGTAAGACGAAGAATTCCGGAGTATATGGACGTGCTTTTTTCCACCTCAAAAGCACATACAATTTTGTTGGTGTCTTTTTCAAACCAAATTACGTCAATTAGAGCGATGGTGTTATTTGTTTCTTTGTCAATTCCGATATAGGGGAATTTTGGCAAGCTAATAAATGAAAAATTATTGCCTGCATGGCATCTCGATCGGTCATTTGATGCGCTAATTACATCATAACCTAACGAGTGGCCGATTTTCAGAAGATGATATTGCATTTCTGTATGCAAATTTTCCTCCTCTTTTTCATCAGCAACTTCTTTATGGCGTTTTTTTATTAATTTATTAATTTTTTCCTGTTCTTTCTCGGAAAGAGCACCCTCATCTCCGATCATGATTTTTTTAAGGCCGATGTCAAACAAGAAACCAGAAAATGCGCCAAGATCTTTAGAGAATACACTTCTGTACTGAGTGTTTTTTTCTAGAATTACTTCCCGCATACGAAGATATTCTTTCCACGAGCCCAGCTTAACGTTCTCTTTGAATAAATAATTAAACCCATTAACGATTGCAGTATTGAATGGAGGTATTATTTCCGGATGTAGAAAGTAAATAATGTTGGCGACGGCTGGCCCCAGCCCTTTGATGCCACATTGATCAAGTAGAATTATTTCCTTTAGTACTTGTTCTTCTTTTTTAGCCTTGATGACATTTTCAAGGAATTGTCCGAATGCTACTTTATTCTCTTCGTTTTCATATATATCTGGAATTCTAAGTTTTGGTTTCCAGTAGAAGGCGTGTGAAGCGCCGATAAATATTTGCTTTTGCTCGGTAATGCAGTTAAGTACAAATTCTAAACTGGAGTGCTTAAAGTCGTTGCCAAACTCTTTTGTCTTGATGTCCTGTATTATGGTGTGAATGCCGCGTCGAATTGAACGAAAGGCTTTAAGGCGCTCATCGTTATTAACAAACCAAGTGTTGAATACTGATTCATCGTCCTTCTTATATCTGATAATTAACTCATGTAAATTCATGCTCATTTATCTCTCTTAAACTTGCCATTGCACATAACGCTCAGGTTAAGGGGCTGGCTTTAGCCGGCCCCAGTGGGCAAAGCGAACGATTTAAGTGCTGTAATTGACTCTCCTGCGCCACACTTATTCGCACCTCTTGCGTGTGACACGAGGTCTGGAGGGTAGCAGCGATGATCAAGCGAATTACAGTTGATTTGGCCAAGTCCGTTTACCAAATTGCTGGGAGCGAGTGTCTGGGTCTGTGTCGGTCAGGTGAGTCAGCGGAAGCGGCTGAGCCGAACGGTGTTTGGACAATATGTACATGATCAGTCCGAGTCGGTAGTGGGTAATGGAAGCCTGCAACACGGCGCATTACCGGGCCCGCGTAGCGAAATCACTCGGGGATCAAGTGCTCCTGCTGCATGCGAGTTATGTAACCCTGTCGGCGGTGTAACAAGGCCGATTGAAACGACTGGCGTACGTGGATCTACCCGAACGGCGAGGAACGTCACTCGCAACAGATAACCGTCGCGGTTGATGCCGAGCAGTTTCTACAAATGTGGAAGAGCACCAAGGAGCGTGGCTGATGTTAACGATCAATATTGAGTCACACAGGCACTCAGTGTCTCCCGTCTGCTGCTGATGCTCAGCCTCTCGGACAGCCAAGCCGATGAAGCAGATCATCGGGGCGCACTATTGGTTTCTGGGCTTCCATCGACGGATACGTTGATTACATAGCAGACGTGGAAAGCCCGAAACACCCCTGTACTAAATGGAAAGTTTGCTCCGCCGCGTCTCCTGAAGGATGAGTACCCAGCCGTAAATCACAGGCAATACCAAAAGCGAGAGAATAGTTGCGCTGATCATGCCCCCGATCATGGGCGCTGCAATGCGTTTCATGACATCCGAGCCCGTTCCTTCCCCCCACATGATCGGTACCAGGCCAGCGATCACGGCTACCGCCGTCATGGCAATGGGGCGCACGCGTTGCGTGGTACCGAGAGAAACGGCACTCATGATTTCGGCGGCACTTAAATACCCACTACCTTCAGCACGAAGCTTGGCGATGGCCTGATCGATAAAAGTCATCACCAACACACCGATTTCAGCGGAAACACCGGCCAGCGCAATGAAGCCTACCGCCACCGTTATCGACATGTTGTAGCCGAGCAGCCAGACCATCCAGAATCCGCCGATCAAGGCAAATGGAATGGATAGCATCACCACGGTAGGCGCCGTCAAGTTGCGGAAATTGAAGTAGAGCAGCAGGAAAATGGTTAACAGGGTGAGCGGGACAACTACTTTTAAGCGAGCGTTAGCACGCTCCATGTATTCGAATTGGCCTGACCAGACCAAGGAGTATCCAGCCGGTATGTTGATCGTGCTTTCCACCTGCTTTTTCGCAGCAACCACATAGCCGCCGATGTCGCTGGTCTTGATGTCCACATAAACCCAAGCATTGGGGGTGGCGTTTTCCGTTTTCACCGAGGGAGGGCCGCGCTTAAGACTCAGTTCTGCTACCAAGGAAAGGGGGATCTGCGCTCCTGTCGGGGTGGCAATCAGCACCCGTTTCAAAGCTTCCATGTTATCGCGCAACTCGCGCGGATATCGCAAGTTAACGGGGTAGCGCTCCAGTCCTTCGACGGTTTCGGTCACGTTCATACCGCCAATGGCAGATTGCACCACATCCTGCACATCGCCCACGGTCAGACCGTAGCGGGCAGCCACTTCGCGCTTGATATCAAAGTCTAGATAGTACCCACCAGCAGCTTTATCGGCGAATGCCGACAATGTATCTGGCAACTTTTTCAAGGTTCTCTCGATCTCACCGGCGACCTTCTCCAATACATTTAGATCGGGGCCGGAGACCTTGACCCCGATTGGTGTTTTGATGCCGGTAGAGAGCATGTCGCTACGGGTTTTGATCGGGTAAGTCCAAGCATTTGCTACACCGGGAAAGTTGATCGCCTTGTCCATTTCCTGCATCAACTCTTTTGTAGTTTTTTCAGGATTTGGCCACAGCGACTTTTCTTTCAGGCGGATGGTTGTTTCCATCATAGCTAAGGGGGCTGGATCGGTAGCGTTTTGTGCTCGACCAATTTTTCCGAACACATGGTGAACTTCGGGGAAGGTCGCCAGGATCTTGTCGGTCTGTTGCAACAGTTCCTTTGCCTTGGTGATGGAAATGCCGGGATAAGTGCTCGGCATGTACAATACATCGCCCTCATCCAGTGGTGGCATGAACTCCGATCCCGTTTTCATAACCGGATAAATTGTCGCCGCCAACATCAGCAGTGCAAGCAAGACCGTCATTGCACGCCAGCGAATGGCAAATCCTAGCAGCGGGCCGTGCAAGCGTTTCAGCCCGATATTGATCAGATTCCGATCTTCACTTGGGATTTTCCCGCGAATCAGCAGCCCCATCAATACCGGCACCAGAGTGACAGCCAGCAACGCTGCTGCGGCCATGGAATAGGTTTTGGTAAAGGCCAATGGTGAGAACAATCGCCCTTCCTGCGCCTGCAGGGTGAATACCGGCAGAAACGACACGGTAATAATCAACAGCGAGAAGAACAGGGCGGGGCCGACTTCTTTGGACGCTGTAGCGATCGCCGTCCATCTTGCGCCGGGGTTGTTGCCCGCTTCGCCGAGATGCTCAAGATGCTTGTGAGCGTTCTCAATCATAACGATCGCACCATCAATCATCGCGCCAATGGCAATGGCGATACCACCCAGCGACATGATGTTGGCGGACAAACCCTGCCAACGCATGACTATGAATGCGATCAAAATGCCGACTGGCAGGGTAATAATGGCCACCAGCGCGCTTCTGGCGTGCATCAAAAAGACGAGGCAGATCACTGCGACAACGATGAATTCCTCGATTAACTTATCTTTGAGGTTGTCCACCGCACGTTCTATCAAGTCACCGCGATCATATACGGAAACAATCTCGACACCTTCGGGCAGCCCTTTCTTGAGTGTGTCCAGTTTCTCGCGCACAGCCTTAATAGTGGCTAAGGCGTTCTCGCCATAACGCATAATAACGATGCCGCCGGCTACTTCGCCGTCGCCATTGAGTTCAACCAGGCCCCGGCGCAGTTCGGGACCGATATGAATGTTTGCCACTTGCTTCAGATAAATCGGCGTGCCACTTGTATCCACGCCGACGGGTATTACTTCCAGGTCGTGCAGGCTCTTGATGTAGCCGCGTGCGCGAACCATATATTCAGTTTCGCCCATTTCTACTAGACGACCGCCCACATCATTGTTACTGCGCTGAATCGCCTGCTTAACCTTTGCGAGAGGAATGTTGTAGGCCCGCAGTGCGTCCGGCTTGACTTCGACTTGATACTGCTTGACATATCCACCGATGGAAGCGACTTCGGAGACGCCTTCCACAGTCTGTAGCGGATAACGCAAATACCAGTCCTGGATGGAGCGCAGTTGAGATAAATCATGTCGGCCCGATTTATCCACCAGTGCGTATTCGTAGACCCAGCCGACACCGGTAGCATCTGGCCCCAACTTGGGAGCCACATTGGCGGGCAGGCGATCAGCGGCGTAGTTAAGATATTCGAGCACACGGGTGCGGGCCCAATACATGTCGGTGCCGTCTTCGAAAATTACATAGACCATGGAAAAACCAAAAAACGAATAGCCACGCACTACTTTGGTTTTCGGTACGGACAGCATCGCCGTGGTCAGCGGGTAGGTCACCTGATCTTCCACTACCTGTGGTGCCTGGCCGGGGAAGCCGGTAAAGACGATGACCTGCACATCAGAAAGATCGGGAATGGCATCCAGTGGCGTGGATCTCATCGCCTGGTAACCGGCGAACGTTATCAGTAGCATTGCAATAAGAACCATGAAGCGGTTCTTGATCGATGCATCAATCAGCGCATGTATCATTGCTGATCACCCATGTCCTGATGGTTAGGCATATCCATGCCGTCCATATTCTGATGATTAGGCATGTCTGTGCTGCTGGCGGGCTGATGGGTTTCCATCGGTGCAGTTTCCGGCTGTATTTGTCCTGTCTCTTTCCCGTTGGTTGTGGACGGCTGATTCGGACTGCTCACTTCCATCATTTTTGCCGTCGCTTCCTTGAGTTTGGATTCGGAATCCAATAGGAACACGCTGGACGTCACCACGATCTCACCGGCCTGTAGGCCGCTGACAATCTGCGTATTGCCAGCAACCGAAACCCCGACAGTGACTTTGCGCGGCGAGAATTGGCCAGGGGCACGCTGAATGAATACCTGCTCCTGTGTGCCTGTCCGTACGATGGCTTCGGAAGGCACCACCACAGCGTCTATCTGCTTATCCGCTTGAATATCGACATCGGCGAACATGTCCGGCTTCAGGGCAAGATTCTGATTGTCAAACTCTAGACGGACTTTGATAGTGCGCGTTTTGGCTTCTAGATAAGGGTAGATAAAGCTCACCTTGCCAGTGAAAGTGCGCCCAGGTATGCCAGCTACCTGCATCTTTGCAGTGTCGCCCTCACGCACCCATGGAATATCGTCCTCATAGATATCCACCAGCACCCATACTCTGGACAGATCGGCAATCATGTACAGTTCTGTTTCAGGGCTGATGCGCTCACCCTCGCGTGCACCGATGTTCATCACGATGCCATTAAAGGGTGATTGGATATGCATACCTTTCATGACCTTACGCTGGGCTTTGATTTGATTGATCTGATGCTCTGGAACATCGAGAAGTTGCAAACGCTCCTTTGCAGAGCGCAAAAGGCTATTCGCGCCGTCCCGTACATCGGCAAAAGGACTTTTGCCTAATGTGACCACGCTGTTTAACGCAAGTAGATACTCTTCCTGTGTGGCGACCAGTTGCGGTGAATAAATCGATAGCAACATGGTGCCTTTTTTTACCGGCTCACCGACTTTGTTGATGAACAGTTTTTCGACCCATCCATCATATTTCGGATGAAGACGCGCTATCCTTTGTTCGTCATAGGTTACTCGTCCAATTGTGCGAATACTGCGCGACAACGTCTCGCGTGTGACCTCCGCGGTTCTCACGCCAATGTTCTGTACCACTGTTGGATCTATCTTTACGGTCCCTACGGGCGCGCTGTTCCCGAGATTTTCTTCCGGGTACACGGGAACATAATCCATACCCATTTGGTCCTTAGTCGGGACGGGGGATGTAATGTTTGGGTTCATTGGGCTTCGATAGAATAGGGCTTTGCGCTCGTTGGACTGAGCGTCTTGTGCATAGACAGGAACATAATCCATGCCCATCTCATCCGTAGCCGGCAGCGGAGAAGTAATAGTAGGATTCATTGGGTTACGATAAAAAAGCACTTTGTGTTCAGCGCTGCTCGGTTGCGCTGTTGTTGCATCAGGTGTTTTATTGAAGGCCGCCCAATAACCAGCGCCACCACCGATTAACAAGGCTGCGACTGCCGTTGCGATGATGCTCTTACTCATGAGGGCTCTCCTTATAATTATTTATAGTGATACCGCGCTGCATCGACTTGGGAATAGTCGTTCCGACAGCCGCTTCCAGCCTTGCCCATGCTTGCCAACCCGAAGTTAGTGCTTTCCAGTACTGCGTTTCATAGTTGTAGAGTGTGATTTGGGCGCGAATGAGATTTAAGAAGTCCATTTTACTGACTTGGTAAGCGGCAAGCATCGATGCGGTTGTTTGTTGTGCCTGAGGAATGATGCCGGTCTTGAATAATGACGCCTGCTCATGACTGCCGCGGTATTCGGCCAGCGCCTGTTCAATTTCCACATCCACTTGTAAGGTGCGATCTTGCAGTTCATATTCTTCTTTAATGACCTCGACGTTCCGCTGCGCCAGTGCCCGGTCCTGCTTGGTATCTGTAAAAATAGGCAGAGTCATGCTTAACATAACGCTGGCCATATCCGCGCGCTGACTACCATCTTGGTTAATACCGTCACGAAAGCCATAAGCTGCACCCAGCTTGAAATCTGGGTAATAATCTTTATGTGCCAACGCCACACGACTGCGCGAAGCCTCTATCGCACTGCGCTGAGCAGAAAGCACGGGGCGAGTATCCAGCGCTACCTGACGAAATGACGCAATATCTGGAATGACTGGCAGACGTTCATCGACCTGCGTTGGCAAAATAACCTGGGACGCTGCCGGGCGATCAAGTAAGGCGTTCAGCATCGCGGCCTGTGTTTGCCGCGTTGCTCTCAAGCTGATTTCGATATCCAGCAGTTTGGACAGTTCTACCTGTGCAAGCAAAACATCCGCCTGCAAACCTTTGCCTGTTTTATATTTGACTTCGGCAATTTTAATAAGCTGCCGCAGCAGCACCTGATTGCGCTTCACAATGGAGATGGCACGATCCAGAAAAGCTAAATTCCACCAATTTAACTGTACGTTTTTGGTTAGTACTAGACGCTTTTCGTCAACATCAAATGCTGCGGCCTTGGCGATAAAGCTAGCCGCCTGCTCACGCAGCGCTAATTTTCCGGGAAAAGGCAATTCAAAGCTGATGCCTATCTGGGTCTGCGTCATGCCCTCCTGCGAGAATGAATACGTATCAACCGGAACATTCAGTGCATTTAAAGACAGCATGGGGTCCGGTAGTGTTCCTACCTGAGAAGGTACTTCAGCTAGCGCCAGTGCTAGCGCATTGATCTTTTCTAAATTTGGGTTGCTTGCTAGGGCAACCGTCAGCGCCTGCTCGAGGGTAAGCGGCCCAGTGATCTTTGTATTTATCTGAACTGAGCTACTGCCGTTAAGGGTCGGTAACGAGAGGTCTGCTGGCTCTGCCAGAGACACCAGCGGAAAACCGGCTACTGCAAGGCAGAGCAAAGCAGTAATTCTTGTGACGCCCGTGTTTATCATTACTAGCCCCTGAGTTGGAATATGTAAATACCGATTTCGCTGGTTGATACCACTTTCTGAAATAATTTCTTTGGTCATTAATGATGAACTGTAAATATGAAGCTGAAAAATATATCTCTGCAGTAAAAGTACTGCTTTATGGGAGTATGAAGGTAGTCAATCAAAAAAACACAAAGCTTACAGAAATGTAATCTGCGTGTTAGCAGGCTGAAATAAATGATTGAGACGCGCCTTATGTTGATCTAGATCAATTTACAGGCATCTATAATGTGCTAAGTCAATCATTACCATCGCTGCGAGTGACCCATTCGAAATGGACTTCTTTGATGAAGCTAAAACAACTCCCCGCTCAAAAAACTATTAAATTGCAAGTCGATATGACATCGATGAATGCGATCGATCGGAAAGTTTCTGATTCAGGCTGGTCGTTAGCTGTACGGTTTTTAAGGTGGCGAAACACGGGTTGCACATATTTTGCAGTTGGTGTGACTTGAGGGACTCATGCCTAGCATTACAGAAATGAAATTATTGCTTAAGTAAGCTGTAAGGCAGTATGATTTAAAGTGAAGACATAGGCACGTAGTTGAATCGCCCCCGATTCCCTAGACACTTGGCTCAATAAATACCGCTTTTCAAACTCTACAGGGAATAGTGTAGGGGCCGGAAAATTGATATGGCTTGCTGGTTAGAGCTGATACGCTGTGCGGTGCTAGATCGACTGCTTCCCGAGATGAAACTGCCATACTTAAGCTTTCTTTTGGTGAGGGTGACGTTATGGACACACCTGATAGCTGGCGAGTTGTCTGCCAAGATCCAGGAGACGGCAGCGGAGACGTTATCGTTGAGCTTCCATCCGAGCTACTTGAGAAGCTTGGTTGGACTTTGGGAGATGAACTGGCAATTGAGAAGGGGGAGGATGGCATTTCCCTAAAGCTCAAACAGCGAGCAGTGAACGCCCCCTCCTAGGGCGGACTGCTGGCTGCATCCGCTTTCGGCCTGGTGGCGGTAGTTCAGGTTATGTAATGACTCTCGCCTCTGCCCTGATAGTCGCTGCTGAAGCGAGATGAATTTTGCGTTGCATGAGTCATGTATACCGAAATTAGCCAAGTTTTCTTATTTTCATAAACTCGCTAATTTCAGTAGAGATACAGGCTGTCGCCTGCCTCCTGAACAGCGTGTGCGAGCGCCTCTACAGCCCAGTAAGCACGCTGAAACTCGATATGGTATTTGAACACCATCTACCCCATCTCGGGCTAAATCACGGCACCTGCCAAAGTTCATTGGTCGATTCCGTTCTTTCACTATGGGCCGCTACCGACCAGGTGATCGGTCTGCCTCCAGAGGTCGGCACTGCGGGCATTGCGCCTATCTGAGTATTTGTGACAGCATCGCCCGATTAACCTCAAGAGCTTCCTGCTATCGCAATGGGACAATCAATCTCTCATAGGCGCGGGCGTAGGCTTGCCAGTGGCTGAGATGAGGCGGTAGTCTACCATTACACAAGGATAGTTTTGGTTATGTCGTACATTAACTCGCCCAGCGATCAGCAAGCTGCAATCAGCGACGTCGACGAGACGGTGCTTCGGGCAGCAGTACACAAGTGCCTAGATGAAGAGCGCGTAGGGCCGATTCATGACCTTGGTCTCAGTAACTGTGGGCCCTACGTGGCTACCAAGCTCCATGGATTCCAACAAGCTATCGCTGAGTACAGCAAGGCCAAGGCCCATGCGAAGCGCGAACTCACTCGGCAAGATGCGCTGCATGCTGGCAGTGACCTCATTCACGCCGTGCAACAAATGAAAGGGCGGCTCGAAACTGAGCGCCAAGAGGTGGAGCTGTTCTTCATTGATGATCAGATCAGGCCGCCTTTCCATCTCAGCAAGCGGCTATCAGTGCAAGTGCCGTTCCGCTGGCGAGCGTCACCGTCTGCGGACTGGAAGCACGGGCAACTGACTTTCGTCTACGATTTTTCCCCTCAGCCCAGCTATGCCCTGCTGCTGCCCAAGCGCAAACCCAGCGCCGCCAAGATCGTGAGGGGTCTCAAAGATCGACTGTACGAAGAATGTGCAGGCGCTCTTCTCTATGAGGGAGTTCTTCCGTACGGGCGGCGACGGTGATGCTGTGCCTGAGGTGTTCGAGGTTAGGCCTAGCGTCTATGGCGGAGGCCTGAATAACTTCAGCTGCAATTTTTGGCAGCCAGAGAGGTCGGCCCCATAAATTCGAGCTAGCCATCAGCCTCGATGCCGATGGCTGGTGTAAACGATCGTCCGCTCACCTGCGCAGACGTTCCCCAGCATCGTGAACCGCACACCATCACGATGACGTCGAGCCTGCGTTGACTCAAGGCCAAGGCGTTGATCGTAGCGGGGCGATGCCATTGATCATTTCAGGAGTGGGTGATGGAAAAGGAACAGTCGGCTGCCAAGATCGCTGGCCCTAAGCCGCAAGACTTCCTGCGAGCGAGACGTCCGGAGCAGTTCTCGGACTCTGTAAAGCTACAAGAATCGACCATCGACCGCTCCATGCTGGAGTACCACTTCGAGACTCTGAACAATCGAAGCCAAGAGCTTCAGTTCGAGATATTCATACGGAAGCTTTGCGAGCGAGAAATCTGCCCCAACCTGGTTCCCCAGACCGGGCCAACAGCAGGTGGCGACGGCAAAACCGACACAGAAACTTACCCTGTCGCCAACCAGATCGCCTTCTTCTGGGGGCTAAACGAGGCCCCGGAGTCCGAGCGATGGGCATTCGGTGTCAGTACTCAGAAAGATTGGAGGGCGAAATGCAGAAAGGATGTCGAGAGCATCATGTCGACAGGTCGTGGCTACGTCCAAATCTTCTGTGTCACCAGTCGTTTCATCAAAAACAGCTCCAGAGCAGAGCTCCAAGACGAGCTTTCCGAAAAGTATGACGTCAAGGTCACTATCCTCGATCGAACATGGCTGCTTGATAAAACGCTGCAGCCCAAGAATCAGCACCTTGCTATTGATCACCTAGGACTTACAGGCAGCATTGAGAGCAAAATTCAGATCGGCCCATTCGACGCTGACAAGCAGATCCAACTAGCAGAGATCGAACGCCAGATCGACCAAGTTGAAGATCCAGGCCGTTTGACCATCTCCCAGGTCGACCTCTACACCAAGCGTGCCATCATGTACAAAGAGCTTGAGCGGGATGCCACTGCTGTACAGCATCAGTTCGATATCGCCGTACGGACAGCGAAAAAATTTGGCACCCCGAGACAGCATTTTGATGCCCTTTATCAGCTGACATGGGCCGCGTACTGGTGGCTGGGAAATGCCGAACTCTTTGAGGAAACCTTTGAGAAGGCACTTGGCGTGGCCCAAGAGACCGACAACGTTGAGGTATGGGAGAAAGTCGTAACGTTGTTCAATCTAGTGGTCACCACTCATCGAGACGGCAAGTGCACCCTCGATGTGGTTTCCCTGGAGGCTACCATTCGAGAGAAGTTGAACTCGATAGCCGAAGACGCGGATATGATTAGCGGCGCATTGCAAGCCAAGACTTCTTTGGCGCTTTTAGACCTGTTGACGGCTGAAAGTGAGGATCAAGTCAACACTACCTTTAACACCCTGAGCACTATAGTCGACAGCGCCCATAAGCTGATTGGTTATCCTATGGCTGGCCTCGTCAATTTGTTGGAAGCTCTCGATATGGCCTTTGGAGATCTCAAGGCCTACGAGGATCTGATGGATAAGGTCATTGACGATGCCGGTGCACGGGAAAACAGCCGGATAAAGGCAGATAAGTACCTGAGGCGCGGAGCGCTGAGCAGCGACAAAAAGGATTACTACAGGGCGATCAAGTGCTTCGGATTGTCCCTCTATGGGCTGTATAGCAGTGAAAGCAAGGGGGAAATGTTCTCTGCCCTTTATATGCTGTCCCATGCGTACGAGAAACAGGGGCTGCTCTGGGCTGCGCGAGGAGCAGCTATGATGGCAGCTTACCTTGTTACCGCTGATGCGTTGAAGGAACAAAGAAGCAGTGACAAGCAAGCCGCTATTTACCAACGACTCATGTGGATTGAAGGTCAGCTAGGTCGCTTGGGCCAGTCGCTGACTTGGTATCACCTGGCTCACCTCATCTCGCCAATGCTGGATGAAAAGCTTTGGACAGATAGTCAAAAGATCAATTATGAATGTTTGATTGGTAAGCTATTTCTCAATGCCGATTTTTCAGATATTGAGAGACTGGCGTGGCTGCCGGATAAATTGAATCAAATGGATCTAGGGCTCAGTGCTGACGCGCTATTGGTTTGCTTGGGCCATGAAGATAAAGCGGGGCCTGAGGGTGAGCCAATTGACCTTCAATTTATGAACATGTGGCGCAGCATTGATATGGGAGCCCCGGTGGCTCCGCTCGACCTCTATCTAGACCGCTGGACGACCATAAGCTCCTACATTCTGGGTTGTAAGGTATCTATTTCCTTCCCAGTGAAGTCCCCCTGCATTGAGCTGGCGCAGCAATTGCTGGCTGTACTGGAAAGCTTCTGCGCACCGATGATGTCAGACCATGCAGCGGCTACATTGCCTGCCGTGAATATTGATATCTCATTGGAAGATGAGGATGACTTCATGCTCCAGCACAGATTCGATACCGCTGCACAGGTGACTTCTGCTGAGATCCTCTGCTCGCCATTCAGTGTCGCGAATTTAACTGATGAGCAAAGAAGTTCGATCCAGCAATTTTATAGTGAATTCTGTCTTCACTTTGTCTCCATTATTTGCCCGCAAATTGGCTGGTCGAAACTGGAGGAAATGCTTCGAGACGATAAAGCCCTAGAGCGCGCAGTTATCTTTAATTGCAATATAGGCTTAGACGGCTATTTCATGGGGCGTGGTGCTGTTCCAGGGATTGCGTCTCATCAGGATGCGTCCCTCGAATTGCACAAGCCAACTCGGCGCGTGACTTGGTTTGAATATAACAACATTGAACCTATGGATTGGCGCCCTAAATCGAATGTGCGCGAGGAGCGTCCAAAACATCCGTTTCAGTTTTCAACAATAAAACATAGAGAGCTTAAAGTCGTTTCTCTCATTCAGGCGAGTCTGTGGGATCAAGCCGGCTGGAAGGGCTTAGGCTTTCAAACATGCGAAGGGGAAATTCCTTTGTTGATATTTGGCTTCGAGCACCTCGCTGTTGGGACTAAAATATTCGAGAATATCGCAATAACTATCGGGGATAAGGATCCCAGTAACACTTTGCGCATCGCATTGATACTCGCTATTAGCAGGCAGAATCCTGCGCATTATCGTGTGGCTGTTACAAGCAATATGGATCGGTCTGATGATGGGGTTTCGAAAGTCCAAACGGCTCTTTCTAGAATTCATACTATGATGCCAAACTCTTCTGTAAATATTGACAGATTTTTGAAAGATTACGAGGTGCACAAAAAGTGTCATGTTGCTACGGTGAATGCAGAAGGGAAGATGGTTAACCATTTATTAACTTCTGGGGTTGTTGTCATGCATGCCTGGGAGATCGGTGAAAACGACCAGGAGATTTCGGCTATCAAGCCTAACGACGATATCCTTATTCCGGTAGGCATGGAAAATCCTCCAATCAGCCGTGCGTTGGCGAAGATTCGTTCATTTGAAGCCAGATAAGGGTTGGTCACCTGCCCCAGGCGTCCCATCAACGGCGCCTGGGGAGCTTTGTGCATTTGCGACGAACGACGCATTCGGCTGCAGTCAGATTGGTCCGAGCATCCGCTTCTGGCTGAAAAGCGGCCAGCTGTTATGAGGGCTGACGGTGCTGATCACGTTGGCGAGGCTGTATCTGCGCCCGGTCGTAATTTAAGTATGCTGCAGAGTCTGACATGCAGCTTGCCTTGGACTTCTCTGATGCCACTATTGCGCTGTGGTTGTGTAATCGTCGCGCCTGTCATAACGGCAGCCTCTCGGATGCAAAGATATTCTTGATTCCACAGCAGATTTTAGGCTAAGGATAGATGAGGTATTGATGAAGGAATACGCTGAGTTTGAGATCCAACAGGCGCTGCACTACGTATGTTCCGCAGATAACCCGAAGGAAGCGCTGGAACGCTTTCAGGATCATGTTGAGCTGCTAGGTGAATGGCGCATCATGTACGCGGCGGCTGAAGCCGGTGGGCCCTTTGACTTGGCTCGGGAGCAGTTTTCCAAAAAAGGTTTCGTTTCGACCATGCTGCGCGGTAGGTCTGTTTGGATTCTGGACAAAGCCTTCGCTTTGTCCAGAACACAGGTGAACTACATGCTGGGTGGCTCGCTTTTTCTGGATTCGAATGCGGCCAGCTACATTCGCAAACTGTCGTATGCGGAGCGTATTTCTCCTGAACTCGACGCTGTGCGCGCGGACCTGCAACGGACGTTCTCCGTGGATGATCTCGCGAGGCTGAATTCATACATATACCTGGGTGAAGCGCAGAAAAAGTGGTCACCCGAAACCCGGCAGTTTTGCAAAGAAACGGTTGCTGCTGTGCACGCGCTGTCGCTCGATGAAGCCCCATTGAGTGAGGGGTGGGGAGAGCGGTTTCGCACCCTTTACCAAGAGCATGCCGAGGCGTTCGCCGAGGAATGGATCGACGGATTTTCGCGCAGTCTGGAGGCTGGGTTGAGCGTCGCCATTGCCCAGCAGGCTGCGGCCGCCGAATGCATGATTCTACGTGCCAAGATTATCGAGTGCAGCTCTTCAGCGTCACCGGAGGCGAAAATGGAGGCGCTACTCAGCTTCATGCACGATGAGCTGCGTATCTTCATGATGCGTGAGCTGATTGTATGTGCCGATATTCTCTTCCATACCAAGAGAACAAAGCTTTCCGAGAAACTAAACTCGGTGCTGGACAAAAAAGACCCACTCCGCATCATCAATAACTGCGCCTGGGACTTGTACATACTGAGGATCATCGAGTCGCTGTCCAATCCTCAGCACTTAGATGGTGTAGATTTCTGTCTGGATTACTTGATCACCTTTGATGAGGATTTGGTGGATGTTATTTGCCTGACTGAGTTGCGCGCAGTGGCGGTTCATCTCGGTTCACATCGAGCGTACCCATTCTTTAATAACGACTTGACTGGCTGGCTGGTTTGATCGGGCACAAGCGTATGGCGGGTTTTTCAGGGAGCTTGCAGGAAGAAGCCTTTAAGCAGCGCGCGGACCATAGAAGTCTGGAGAACGTGCAGAGAATTCTGGCGGAGGATCGTCTTCGGTTACTGCAGTTGGCCAATAGGTAGGTCTCAAGCTATGCCGCAATGATGATATTTGATATGTAGTTATAGCGCTCATAGAACGGGTAATGATCGTCAGATAAAGCGGAATCACAGGCTATGCATTCATCCCCAACAAGCTCTAAAGACAAAAGCTACCATTACAGTAGCTTCTGTCAGCGACAACCTATTTTTTTGAGGACTTGCTAGGCTTCAAGTCGGGATTATTTCCTTGCGTGTCTTTATTGTCACGACGACGTTTATCAACTTCGCCGGTTGATTTAGCAATTGGCTTAGGGCCTGGTTTAAGCGCCATAATATCTCTCCTTGATGTTGATGTTGATGTTGATGTTGATTGTTGCAGAATCACCTTATTGATATTGGCGGCTACTTTCAATAGACATGAGATGCTTGATTTTAGCTATGTACTCGTCCACTGCAAAATTTCGCTGTCAAGCCGCTAGCAACCCGAGAATGAATGACCGCTTTTGGCCGTATTTTCGCTGCCTACCAACCGCTTTGATTGATGTTTCACGGGAAAATTCTCGGAAGCACCTCATCCGAGCAATAGACGTTACATCCGGCATTGGGCTGCTGGTTAGCAGCTGAGCAGCTGAGCCGCTGTTCTGTGATGAAAGCTCTAAGTCGAGCTCAACCACGGGGAAAGATTGATTTCTATCTCAAGCAGAAGGCCATGCTAAGCGACCTGCCGGCTCCAATTCTTTGCCTTTTTCCAGTGCGACTCTGAGGAACCTGCGTTCAGTTTCTGAAATGCCTCCGGCCAGCCTTCGAGCTTCTGCTTCGAACTGGGCAACGATCAATGCTTGGGGTTGGCGTTTAGAGAGCTTCATGGAAGCCAATGGCAGGTTTGTGGCGGATGGTGTGCTTGATGCTAGCAGCTGGTTCGGGAGCCTAATAGCGTTGTTTCAGATTCCGGCGCCCTGATTTCAGGGATTTTCGAGCGCTTGGCAACCATAGGCCGGGGGACGCCTATCGGAGCCGGGTAGTCCACTTCGATGGCCATGGAGACCATGGACGCCAGGGCAATTCATCCTTCAGCGGAAGATTCCCTCAGAGGTATTAGGATCAAAAATTTTTAAGCTTGAAAAATTTGGCGTTGTGGTACCAGTAGAACCATTCGTCAACCAGGGCGGCGTCAGTCATGGCGCAATCCTCGCTTCCGAGAATAGGTGGCGGAGACTTCCGGCGTTTTGCAAGGAACTTGCCAAACGCCATTGATTCTATAGACTCAAATTAACCATAATTAAATCTATAGACGCGACAGGAATTGCAGTCATGAGAATCCCACTCAAAGCTACAGCCGTTAACAAGGATCAGGCCCGCGTGGTGTTGAGCACTGCGCTCAACATCCTGATGAAGTGGGACGCCTCAACGGATCAATCCTGCAATATCCTGCGCGTGTCACGCAGCACCATTACCCGAGCACAACAAGGCAAAGGCGTTGAACTCGACAGCGATCAACTCGACCGAGCAAGCATCGTCTTGAACTGCCATGCAGCACTGCGGCTTGTATTCGATAACCCTGATAACGTCTATGGGTTCCCAAATATGGAAAACCACAACGACTTCTTCAATGGCCGTAAACCGCTTGAAATCATGGCTCAGGGCGACTTCCTTTCCCTGATGGAGACATTCAAGCGGATTGACGCTCTGCGTGGGGGTGGCTGGTGAACCTATCTGCCCTTCCAGTGTCGGCCGGTGAGGACGTGAGGGGCTACAGGCTAGTCAATTCGAAGTTCCCACCCATCGCACTGTTCGATGACGTGGCAAACGCCCAAGACTTCGAAATCCTGTTTCAGGCCCAAGCGCGAACCAATCCTCGAATCCTAAACGAGGTCGGGAGGGTAGAGCTGATCCCGCGAGCCGAGATTCCTTTCGGCATTAATGGCTGCTCCTATGCCACGGCTCCATTCACTCACATCAATCCTGACGGCTCTCGGTTTAGTGACGGTCGGTTCGGTGTTTTGTATGTGGCGAATGAAATGGACACGGCTGTAGCTGAGGTTAGCCACCACCAGTCCCACTATTGGTCTAAGGTGCCGGCGCTACGCTTCGAGCGTTTTGTGTTTCGTGGATTGAGTTGCAGCTTCACTGATGCAGGCATGCACGATGCTACGGGTATTGCGCTGAATGACCCGATCTACCACCCCGACGATTACGGATCGTCACAGTTGCTTGGCCGAGAGGCCAAAAGGGCTAAGTGTGCTGGGTTAAGGTACAACTCTGTGCGCGCACCAGGGCAAATCTGCTGGGCATTGCCTACCCCAAGCGTAGTGACCTCAATCATCCAGACGGCCCACTTCGAAATGGTCTGGAATGGGGCAATCACTAGCATCAACAAGCTCCAGAAACTGTCGGGGTAGGAATCCCCACGCGCCAATTAGGGACGATCAGCTGATCCGTGCGAGGCGGGCTATAGTTACTAGATAGTTATTTATTACAAATCACCGTCCCTTAATCAGGGGGAGGTAGCCATGAAGGCTAATAAAAAGACAGTACGCCCAGAAATCTTGGCCCTTTTAGAGCTTGGAAACGGTTTTGTCGGAACCAAAATCAGTGCCCTAACACGCTCTGAAATTTCTCACAATTTGCAAAAAGCCTTTGTCGCCTTGAGGGAACGAACCGCGACCAAAAGCACCTGAAACAAGATCTTGTGGATGGCAATCTGGCCCCGATAGTCCAGCTGGGCTGCCGCTTTAGAGATGGCCGTACTTGTACCAAGCTCTGCAAAGCATCTTATGCTGAAAGGACTTCCTTTACGTAGGCGCTTAACCCGCTGCATAACGAGTTGATATACCGGTGGTTCAGACAAATGGCGGGCCATTGCTATCGTTCCTTCTCCAGCGACGAGCAGAGCAGCGGCTGATGAAAGGCGATAACACGGCGCCGATATTCGTCATCATGGGTATCGCTTGCTAGGCATTCCTCCAAGCGTCCCAGCGAGAAAACTTCAGCCGCAGAGGGGTAGTGCCTGAGCAAACTTTTCGCATAACTGCGGATATCCTGCGGTAGCCCGCCATCACGGGAGAGCTCACGCAAGAAGTCCTCCGTTTTGACGATGGCACGAGTTCTTTCATACGGAAGGGTCAATCGTTATCTCCCAGACGAGATCTAAAAGTCGCGGATAGCTCAAACGCTTACCAGAGCCTACCACCCAGAATGCAGCCCAGCGCTTCAGACATTGTGAATTGCACGTGCCGCAGCTGGACGGAACCTCCATAAAGTCCGAGCGGGGCCCGATTGCCGGTGAGATTCGAGAGGCATCCAGAGTGTCTTTTCGTATCCCGAACGGTATTGGCATGACTGTCATTCGGCGAATGGGTCAGCGTTTTTGGCGACGCCAAGATGACCACTGCGCTGCTCGACCGCATCACCCACCACTGCGAGGTTCTATAAACCGGCAATGATTCGTTTCGCTTCAAACAGCGCAAGAAGCAGATGAAAACCGCCTAGCTAACTGGAAAGTTTTGGACGCTGTTACCTGGAAACTATTGGACGCTGATTGGCAGTTACGGGGCTACCGCACGGTTAAAAACGAGAATACTCAAGCAAGGATTGATGATGCTTTCGTAGCTTATTGTTTTCTTTGATTATTTCTTTTAAGCAAAATTTCTCGTTTTTAAAAAAATGCGACACCATGTGTACTGCGAATTATAGGAGTAAATGACGACGGTGCCGACTTAACTCACGATAACCGCGCTTATCGTGGGTCAACTGACGGTCTCAGTCGGCTGAACTATTCTGTACTTAAATCGAGGTATTACGTTTTCCATAATACGGTACGAAAAAATCCGAGGTGTTCATGGCCCGTTCCGGCGTCCTCTACCTGCATGTTGCCCAGGCGGCCACCCAACTGGTGGCTGCGGGCCACAACCCCACCATTGACAGCATCCGCGTCGCCCTGGGTGGGACGGGCAGCAAAAGCACGATTGCTCCGTTGTTAAAGCGTTGGAAAGCCGCGCATCCCGGCACGCTGGCCCAGGCCGAACTGGGATTGCCCGCGGAGCTGGTCCTGGCGCTGAAAGGACTGTACGAAAAAGTTCAGGCGGAGGCGGCCGTCCAACTCCAGCAGGCCGTAGCGGCTCACCAGGCAGAGGCCGACGCGTTGCAGGAACAGTTGCAGCAGGCATTCGTCGAGCGCGACGCGCAACTCAGCGTTCAGGAGCAGCAGGCCCAGGCACTTGCCGTAGCCACTACGCGCAGCCAGGGGCTGGCTGACACCCTGCAGCGTCAGGAGATCGCCCTGGCCAGCCTGGGCAGTGAAAAGACCGGGCTCGAACAACGTCTGGCTGACCGCGCCGCCGAGGCGGCCGCACTGACCCGGCAACTGCAACAAGCGCGGGAGCAGTTTGAGCACTACCAGGCATCGGTCGCGCAACAACGCAGCGACGAGCGCCAGGCCACTGAGCAACGCCAGCAGCGCCTGGAACACGAATTGGCAGCGCTCCGGCAGCGTCTGCTCGCGCAGCAAACCCGCCTGGGCGAACTGCAGGCGCAGGAACAACGCCTGGTGCAGGACCATGATCGTCTAGAGAGCACCCTGCTCACGACGCAAGCGACGCTCGCGCAGAGTCAGATTGCGCATGAACACGTCTTACTTCAATTCACCGACTTGCAACAGTCGCATCAGGCACTGGAGCAGCGCCATGGCCAAGGTGAGCAGCGTTTGGCTGAGACGCGGACTTACCTGGCCGTCAATGAACGGGAGCGAAGCCTGCTGGCGGAACGCTTAAGCCAAACTGAAAGCCAATTGAGCCAGTTGGCCACAGAAAAGCAGCTTCTCGTGCAAGACAACGCGGTGCTGTCAAGCCAGCTCGCAGAGTCCAGAGCGATGAAGCCGAAGACTTGTTGACCGAAAAAGGCGCCTACCTCAGGCGCCTGAAACCATCCTCCAAACCAAAGGAGCCAAACAGGAGGACAGTGGAGCAATCAACTCTTCAATACACAGCCTGGCTGGAAACCAAGGTCGTAGATGAGGAGAGTCGCCATGCGTAACGCCATTACCTACACCGTCCTTGCTACCTTCATAGCCCTTGGAACTGTTGCCACGGGATTTGCCGAACAGGCCAAAGCCCCCGCCCAAAGCAGTGCCGAGACAAATAAGGGTGAGGACATGCACATGATGGACGGCAACCATATGCCGATGATGGACATGCAGGAAATGTCCAAGATGATGAAAAACTGCAATACAATGATGGAGAACATGAACCAACACATTGGAATGGAGTCCCCGAAGGGCGATAGCAAGGCACAATAGCGATCTGGTTCACGTCGGCCGTCTCCGTCCCTCGCCGGTGTGCGCCCCGACACGGAGGCCGACCTTGCCGCTCCAGATATCGTTCTCAAAACTGCCGAGGAGCTGCTTCCCCTCATCGACGGCCTTGTAGTAATTCAAACCACCGACCAAGGCGACATCATCTGCAAGCGGGTAGCTCCAGGTAGTGCCGGTATAGTATTGGTTTCAGGCATCCTTGAGACAACTGGTGTAAAGGCTGAAGCCAAGGTTGTCGTTGGGTGTGTAATCACCGCCGACTATCCACGGAGAGCCGACTTCGCCTGCGTAGAAGGTTGCAAAATCATCCCGCATGCTGCTGGAGCTGGGTTGGCTCATCGCGTGCAGGCGTCCGCCCTGTAGCACCAAGCCCTCGACACTGGTGTTGTATGCGGTGACGCCGCGGAAGCTTTCCGGAAGCAGTCGCGAATCGCCGTACTGCACGACAGGCGTGACAGGGAAGACATCGCCTACTTTGATTTCAGTGTCCAGGAAACGGGTCTTTACGGCGCCGCCGAGCTTGGAGTAATTGTCCTCGGCCTGGCCGAGCCCGACTCGAATCGGCCTATGACTCCGTGGGCCCATTCTTCCGAGTAGCCATTTCCTGTACTGCTGGACTGGCCTTTGCGAAAATCACGGTTGAAGTAGAAATTTCGATTGAGGATGCTCAGGCTGCTGCCTTCGATGAATCCCTCGCCTTTTTCCTCGGCGGCCATTGCAGCCTGCGCAGCGCTGATGCTCAAGACGATCTGAGAAAGTCCCAACAGGGCCTTGTTGTTCATAAACGCTCTTGATGTTTTGGCAGATTTTTCATTGTGCGGTTGTGTATATGCCGAAGCGCGCCGGGCATAGCCGGGTGCGCTTCTTACATACTTCCACATGCAAAATAACGTCAGGGTGACGTGAAAATTACTTTTCCGTCAGCAACACGTCAACAATGCTCAGTGCTGGCTCCTGCAGTCCGTTCCTGATACGCGGTACTCCAGAATATGCAGGTTTCCGCTCGAATCCTCGTAGGTCATTTGCGCAGGCATCACATCGCAGTTGCCATTGGTCGACGTGACGTGAATGACCTTGGCGATGTCGAGCTTCATGCCATAGCGGTAGTGAGTGACTTCTGGCGGGTTCTTGCCTTGGGCGCTAGCGTATTCGCGCATGGATTGCTCGTTGGCCTGGATCATCTTACCGTACAGGCGATCGGAACTGCCATCGGCCCATACGGTGGATGACAGCAGAGTCGCACTCACTATCAGCAGCAGTCTTAGGTGTTTCATAACGGCGATCTCCTCTCGGGTTTTCGATCCACGATTCAACTCTACCTCCGTAGTTAAGTACGGAATCAAGGAGGGAGGAGATGAAGGTCCTGGTTTATGGCGCCGAGATAAGATGGTAGGGCTTAAGTACACTTTCGTCGGGTAACAGCAGCGCATTACTGCGCCACCGCCCCCAAAGAACCGGGCATGAGAGTCGCGCCTCATCCGGCTCAAGTCTTTCGTCAGCACCATGGTCTAGTACCGGGCAATCAATCCACGTCTATCGCAGCTCGACGTTGGGCAAAGTAAGACGACCACGCAGGATCACAGGGATTGGCCAAGTTACGTAGTGCCGTTTCTCGATCCGGCTTAGGTATGTGCGCCACGTAATCACGCTTGATCGTCTTCACGAAGCTCTCGGCCATGCCGTTGCTCTGCGGGCTGCGAACTGGGGGGTCACCGGCTGCAAGCCGATCTGTCGAGCAAACAGGCACGTCTGGTCGGCGGTGTACGCCGAGCCGTTATCGCTTAGCCATTGCACCGGCGTGGCGGGCAGTTGATCACCGAAGCGCCTCTCCACGCTTTCCAGCATCAAGTCGCGGATATCATCGCCGCTGTACCCGGTCGGGCTCGCGACCTAGCCGATGGCCTCGCGATCACAGCAGTCCAGGGCGAAGGTTACGCTCAATTTGGCTCCGTCCTCGCAGCGGAACTCAAAGCCGTCCGAGCACCAACGCGTATCGCTGGTTTGCACCGCAATACGGCCTTCGTGCCGACGCGGCACGCCGGGCTGTTTTCGTAGACAGATTCAGCAGCGGTTGCAGGTGCTCGCCGCACTGGATCACCCAGCGCGCCAGGGTTTGGCGGGGGATATCGACGCCGTGACGACCGAGGATTTTTTTGAAGCGGTGCAGCGGCAGACCATCGACGTATTTGGTGATCAACAGCATCGCCAGGACGCTAGGACTGGCCATGCTCTTTTCGATCAGTTGAGCCGGTTTGTCGGCGGTGACCGGTGCGGCTTCACAGCCGCGGCAGCCGTAGACCTTGTCCGCTGGTTCCCTTCACAACCACTGGCCAACGCAGAGCGTTTTACCCATGCAGCGAAACGATTAGCGGACAGGAAACGGTCCCGTGGCTCGCACAACAGTCGTGAACCAGTTGCACCAAAACAGACTCGATCCGTCGCAGATCCGCGAGCTTGCCACGCACATCCCCAAGCTTCTGCTCGGCGAGCACGCGCGCTTCATCACAGTGAGCGCCGTCATCGAGCCTCAACAGCCCGGCCACTTCTTCGAGGCTAAAGCCCAGCCGTTGCGCGGACTTTACGAATTTCACCCGGGCGACATCGGGGGTTGGGGAGCAATGGAACTGAAAACCAACGTAAGCCGAATTAGAGTTCGTTTTACTCGTCAGCGACTGCGAATTAACGAACTTTGATTCGTGAGAAAGGTTTATTGCACTGATTTTCGGGTGTTGGTGACCTTTCCTCGCGATAGCGGAAACGGTTTCATAAAACGGTCGTTTTTCGAAACTATCCAGACGTTGCAAGGGTTTGCGGGGCAGCGACTGAGCTTAAGTGCACTTTCTGTTCCGTTGCTCCCCCAACCCCTATTTCCAGCAGCGAGGTGATGAATTCGTTTTGCTGTTGTGCGGCGGCGACAAAAGCAGCCAAAGCCGTGATATTGAAGCGGCTAAAAAACTCGCCAGCGAGTGGAGGTCAGAATGAGCGAAAAAATTTACGACTACGACCCAGCAGCAGCCCTAGACGGCCCTGAAGCAATCGCCGTCTTCATGGCGGAGCCCTGCCATTTCCTCTCAGCGCCATAATCCAGGACCTTCATCTCCTCTCTCCTTGATTCCGTACTTAACTACGGAGGTAGAGTTGAATCGTGGATCGAAAACCCGAGAGGAGATCGCCGTTATGAAACACCTAAGACTGCTGCTGGTAGTGGGTGCGACTCTGCTGTCATCCACCGTATGGGCCGAGGGCGGGAGCGACCGAGCGATTGAGCGAATTGCTGCACGCGAGAGGGCTGAAGCGACCCTGGTGGCGGAAACCGTCAAGGAGATTAAGCAACTGGGCCCCACGGCGGCAGGCCGTAGCGAAGCGCAGCCCGCCTGTCCGCCTGCAAAGTAGAGCCTGTGCTACTCGACCAGATGCAACGTGAGCCCACTCTGCTGAGGCGCGAGGGCAAATAGCAATACCAAACTGTGCCCTTTGCAAGTGCTCCTTTGGCCATTCAGCGGCGCTCATTGAGCGCCGCTTTTTTCTAAGCGCAAGCCGACCAACAGGGGCGCCTTACGCAACGGGAAATCCTCGGTTAACGCCCGAGTTGTCCCCATGCAGCGAAACGATCAGCGGACAGGAAACAGTCCCGTGGCTCGCACAACAGTCGTGAACCAGTTGCTCCAAAACTGACTCGATCCGTCGCAGATCCGCGAGCTTGCCACGCACATCCCCAAGCTTCTGCTCGGCGAGCACACGCGCTTCATCGCAGTGAGCACCGTCATCCAGCCTCAACAGCCCGGCCACTTCATCGAGGCTAAAGCCCAGCCGTTGCGCGGATTTAACGAATTTCACCCGGGCGACATCCGCCTCACCGTAACGGCGAATGCTGCCGTAGGGCTTGTCCGGTTCGGGTAACAGCGCCTTGCGTTGATAGAACCGGATGGTTTCCACGTTGACCCCGGCCGCCTTGGCGAAAGCGCCAATGGTCAGGCTTTCCAAATTGTTTTTCATACCGCTTGATTCCGTACATGACTACGGGACTAACCTTAAACCATCGATCAAATGCTCGAAAGGAGAAATGCATGTCTGAACCATCAAACGGGCGCGCCCCTCTTGTCGCCGGGGGGCTTGCGGCGATTCTCGCCTCGGCTTGCTGTCTCGGGCCGCTGATTCTGATCGCACTGGGATTCAGCGGGGCCTGGATCGGTAACCTGACCGTGCTGGAACCGTACCGCCCGCTCTTCATCGGCGCGGCACTGGTGGCGCTGTTCTTCGCCTACCGGCGCATTTTCCGCCCCGCTCAAGCCTGCGCACCGGGCGAGGTCTGCGCCATCCCTCAGGTACGTACCTCCTACAAGCTGCTGTACTGGCTGGTGGCGGCCTTGGTGCTGGTCGCGCTCGGCTTCCCCTACATCCTTCCCTTGTTCTACTGATCAGGAGTTCACCATGAGAAAACTGCTCGCATCCTTAGCCCTCGCCAGCCTGGTCGCCACACCCGTCTGGGCGGCCACGCAGACCGTCACCCTGGCGGTGCCGGGCATGACCTGCGCCGCCTGCCCGATTACGGTGAAGACGGCGTTGACCAAGGTCGATGGCGTGACCAAGGCTGAGGTGAGTTTCGAGAACCGCGAGGCCATCGTCACCTTCGACGATACCAAGACCAATGCCCTGGCGCTGACTAAGGCGACCGAGGACGCTGGCTATCCGTCCAGCGTCAAGCAATAGGAGGGACTTCCGATGGCAAATCCTCTCAATCTGTTCACGCGGATCGGTGACAAAGCCGGCTCCGTCGGCGTGCTGATTTCTGCCATAGGCTGCGCCATGTGCTTTCCCGCCCTTGCTAGTCTGGGGGCCGCGTTCGGTCTGGGCTTTTTGAGCCAGTGGGAAGGCCTGTTCATCACCACGCTGCTGCCTCTGTTTGCTGGACTGGCTCTGCTCGTCAATGCCCTCGGCTGGCTCAATCATCGGCAGTGGCGACGGACTGCGCTCGGCCTGATCGGTCCTACCCTGGTACTGGCAGCGGTATTTTTTATGCGGGCTTATGGCTGGCGGAGCGGTTGGCTGCTCTATATCGGCCTGGCCCTCATGTTTGGGGTGTCGATATGGGATCTCGTGTCGCCCGCTCATCGCCGTTGTGGGCCGGATGCCTGTCCGACGCCGCCAAACCAGTGAACCTGACAAGAGACGATCTAATGAGTAACGAAATGACCGAACTGAAAATCATTGGTATGACCTGCGCCTCCTGTGTCGTGCATGTGAAAGAGGCCTTGGAGAAGATTCCGGGCGTGCATCGGGCGGATGTTTCCTACGCCAGCGGGAAGGCCGAACTGAAGGTCGACGAGGGCGCAAGCCGTGAGCAGATGCAGGCCGCTGTCGAGGCCCTGGGGTATCGAGCGGCGTTCGAAGACGCCATGGTACAAGCCCGTCCTGGCCTGCTCGATAAGGCACGGGGTTGGTTGAGCAGCACTGACGCCGGGAAAGAGGGCGACAAGCTCCACGTCGCGGTCATCGGCAGTGGTGGCGCCGCCATGGCGGCCGCGCTCAAGGCGGTGGAAGGCGGTGCCCGCGTCACCCTGATCGAGCGCGGCATCATCGGCGGCACCTGCGTCAACGTGGGCTGCGTGCCCTCCAAGATCATGATTCGTGCCGCGCATGTGGCCCATCTGCGCCGCGAGAGCCCGTTCGACGCCGGGCTTTCCGCCATGACGCCGACCGTCCTACGCGAACGTCTGCTCGCGCAGCAACAAGACCGTGTCGCCGAACTGCGCCACGCCAAGTACGAAAGCATCCTGGAGAGCACGCCGGCGATCAGCGTGCTGCGCGGCACCGCCCGTTTCCAGGACGGCCACACGCTCAGCGTGAAACTGGCCGAGGGTGGCGAGCACATCGTAGCCTTCGACCGCTGCCTGGTCGCCACCGGCGCAAGCGCGGCCGTTCCACCGATTCCAGGACTGAAAGACACGCCGTACTGGACCTCAGACCAGGCACTGGCGAGCGATACAATCCCTAAGCGGCTCGCCGTGATCGGCGCCTCCGTAGTGGCAGTGGAACTGGCGCAGGCCTTCGCCCGGCTGGGTAGCGAGGTCACGATCCTGGCACGCAGTGCGATGTTCTTCCACGAAGACCCGGCCATCGGCGCGGCGGTGACGGAGGCCTTCCGTATGGAGGGCATCGAAGTGCTGGAGCAAACGCAAGCCAGCCAGGTGTCCCACGCCAACGGCGAGTTCGTACTGGCCACCAACCATGGTGAGTTACGTGCCGACCAACTGCTCGTCGCCACCGGCCGCACGCCCAATACCCAGGGCCTGAACCTGGAAGCGGCCGACGTGCAGCTGGACGAGCGCGGCGGCATCCAGATCGACGAGCGCATGCGCACCAGCGCAGCGGATATCTATGCGGCCGGCGACTGCACCGACCAACCGCAGTTCGTCTACGTCGCGGCAGCGGCTGGCACCCGCGCGGCAATCAACATGACCGGCGGCGAGGCCAAGCTCAATCTCGACGTCATGCCGGCCGTGGTGTTCACCGATCCGCAAGTGGCCACCGTCGGCTACAGCGAAGCCGAAGCGCAGCACGCCGGGATCGAAACCGACAGCCGCACCTTGACCCTGGACAACGTGCCGCGCGCGTTGGCCAACTTCGACACGCGGGGTTTCATCAAGTTGGTTGCCGAAGCGGGCTCCGGCCGACTGCTGGGAGTGCAGGCTGTGGCCCCGGAAGCAGGAGAACTGATCCAGACGGCGGTACTCGCCATCCGCAACCGTATGACCGTGCAGGAATTGGCTGACCAGTTGTTCCCCTACCTGACGATGGTCGAGGGACTGAAACTCGCCGCACAGACCTTTAACAAAGACGTCAAACAATTGTCCTGCTGCGCAGGGTAATGAGAGAGGGAGGTTGAAACATGAGCAACACGGCAGACGATCTCGGTAGGTGCGACAGCCTACGCAAGACATGGCAGTTGGTCAGCTTCTGGGGCCTGCCTGCCGTCGTGGCGACGATAGCGATTGTTCTGTCTAATCGACGCCCCGCGTTGTTCCTGGCAGCAGGCGCCGCGCTGGCCGTGATGGGCGGCGCCTGCCTGGTCAACGCCACGCGTTGTCGCCGCCTTCACTGCTACATAACGGGGCCTCACTTCCTGTTGCTCGCAGTTGGTGCGCTATTGGCTTATGTGTTTGACCAAAACGGCGAGCATCTCTCCAGGTTGTGGCTGCTACTGGCTCTGGGAGCTGCACCGTTGCTCATCTGGCTACCTGAGCGCCTAGCCGGAAGGAAATATCTGAGCGCCCCAGTTTGCGGTGAAGGTCGGGAGTGTCGGCGATGAATGCCTACTCCATATCCAGATTGGCCGAGGACGCGGGCGTCAGTGTCCATATAGTCCGAGATTATATGCTGCGCGGCTTGCTGCACCCCGCGCGGCGCACGGAAAGCGGTTACGGCATTTTCGATGAGCGGTCCCTGGCGCGGCTGTGCTTCGTACGTGCCGCCTTTGAGTCCGGTATCGGGCTCGACGAATTGGCGCGGCTCTGTCGAGCGCTCGATGCAGACGATAGTACCGATGTGATCGGGTGTATCGACCGCTTGCTTGGGCAAATCGCGACCCGGCTGGCAGCTTTAGACGCAGTGAAAACGGAGTTGGCCGGGCTGACTCATCGTGCCATCGAAGGTCACACCCATGCGTAATACCAACCAATCCGAATCAATCAAGATGCCCCGCTGGCACGCCTACACGTGGGGTGTGCTCGCCGCGCTCACTTGCCCCTGCCATCTGCCGGTGCTGGCATTACTGCTCTCGGGGACTGCGGCCGGGGCCTTCGTCAGCGAGCATTGGAGCCTCGCGACGCTCGTGCTGACGGTTCTCTTCGTCCTCTTCCTGAGAGCGGCTCTACGGGCCTTTCGGAAGCGGGCGTGACCCGCTCGGAGCACGGCGCGGTCTCCGCTGCCGAGTTGCGGCAGGCTTGGGAGCGTTGGGAATTGTTGCTGCACTGCCAGCCGCAGGTCGATCTGCGCGCAGGTTCGATCGCAGGTGTGGAAGAGTTACTAGGTTTTCTTGGACGATGGAGAAACCCCATCATGAACGCAAACGACACCCCCACTATCAGTTGCTGCGAATGTTGCAAGGAAATTTCCCTTGACGCCGCACTGACGCCGGAAGGTACCGAGTACGTCGTGCACTTCTGTGGCCTTGAATGCTATCAGCGCTTCATATCGCGCGCGGATAAGAGAGCGGCATCCGAGCCTGATCACCCCTGCACACCAGAGGTCAGTACCCGTCACGACGACTAATCTTTGCCTCTGGAAAGTGGCTCTGGTTTTTTTTAGAAAGCGTGAGTCCATTGAGATTTAATGCAAGTCCGCTCGTGGCTAATGTAAGCCCGAAGGCTTCGTCAGTAGTTTTATCTAGGCCGATGCCCGGGAGGATGGCAGCGTGCCTACAGGGCGTCAAAACCGGCTACCCAGAGTCAAATTCACCCCACAGTACAGCGATGCTATAGAGTTACTCGTCAGTCCTGCAGCATCAGTTTTACTCTGCACCTCCATTGTATTCAGTCTGCCGGCAGCCCATTTGCACGAATAGTCTAGTCCTGATAGTCAGGAGCAAGCGCTGCCAAAGGAGCAACGTGTTTAGAACCCGCCTGCAAGCATGAACATAAAGCAGAAATATCCTCTTGAAGGGCCATCGCCTGCGCCCAAATACTGTCGACATCACTGGTAGCCACAGTGAGGGGGAAACCTTCCAGTACCGTCATGGCCATGCCATGCAGGCGTAGGAAGTCTTCTCGAATGCTGCCGACCCCTCCGATTTCAGCAAGGCAGGCATCCAGCCGGTCGACCAAGTTGAGCAACTGAGCGGTGTCGTAGCTTGCACGCAGAGAGTCGAGTACCTTGGTATCGACGTCCCCATAAGGTGTCACGCGGAACGAAGCTGGCGGGATATGCATCAGTTCGTCACCTCAACGTTGCTGTCAGACATCTGTTTCGCACGCATTGATCCCGCAGCCTGCTGGAAAATGGAATCCTTGATCCAGGGTTCCGGTGGGCGTTTGAGTTTCAGGTTGAACTCCCCAAAACGTTTGACATTGCTGGTTAGGTAGGGGCTGAGAAACGATACGTCGTCGTCAGTGAACTGCCAGCCATCACGGGCGAGCTTCTGCAGGATGCGCATCATGTCCACGGTGTTCTGCAGGATCACCGACGAGGCCACCATGTCGTTGTAGCGCAGGCGTTTCTGTTGCTCGTCCGGATCGTTTTCGGCGATCACGTCACCGCCAAAGGACAGCCACTTAGAGAAGCCGTTGTAGGACTCGATCTTATTGGTGTTGGCGGTGACTTCCTGGCGCAACTCGCGGCTGCCGATCCAGTTGAGTAGGAAGATCGTCCGGATCACGCTGCCCAGCGCTTGCGCGGCATGATAGAGCTTGTTGCGCCGACTGTAGGAGCCAAGTTTGCGCAGCAGCATAGGTGAGGAAATCTTGCCGGCCTGGATTGACAACGCGACCTGCATCAGATCCTGCCAGTGGGTTTCGATCAGGTGCCAGTCGGCGGTGTCGGTGAACAGACGGTTGATGTGTTTATACGAAACGCCGCGATCTGGCCGGCACATCACCAGGTCGCGCCAGTTGCGGATACGCGGCATCAGATTGATGCCCAGCAGATGAGTGAAGGCGAACACCGTGGCCGACTGGCCCTGGGTGTCAGAGTACACCGTATCGGGTTCGACGCTGAGGTCGACCTTGAGCAACCCCTCAATCACATAGATTGCCTCCCAGATACCAGGCGGGATGAAGTGCTGGAACACCGCGATGTAGTTATTGGCCACGTGTCGGTACGCCACGGCCCCCATCTTGCGATAGCGGAAGTGGTAGCCGGCCAGCAGATTGTCGTCATAGAAGTCGAACTGCGTACCGTCCGCGGCCACCGCCTTGCCATCGCCCCAGAGCTTGGGCAGGTCAAGTTGCAGATAGAGTTCCACCAGCTCGCGGTTAGCCTTGTCTAACTTCTCAAGCGAGAGATGGCGGCGATTCGTATAGGACAGCATGTGCGGCGTGACATTACCGGCCAGATGCCGTGCGGCCTGGTTGGGGCCAAGGTTGCAGCCCATGGCGAAGATCGTCATCAGGTAGCGCTCGGCCGGTTCTTTGAGCTTTGGCTCGTTGCCGGACATCGGCCCGAAATGCCGAGTGAACTGAATCCAATGCTCAATGTTGGCCATGATGTCGAGCACGTGCCTGGCCGGCATGCGCTGCATAAGCGCCGTCTGTAGCGAGATGGCCGAAGGCGGGATGTCCCGCGCTATCACTCGGCGTAGCACCGGTTCGCCGGCTTCATTGATCGATACGTCACCTCGGCAAGAAGGGAATTTTTCATCCAGATGCTGCGCGGTTTCCTCCAGCTGAATCTTGAGGGAGGCGACAAACTCCTTCGCCGTGCCAGGCAGCCCCACCTTTTCGCAGTAGGCCGGTAGACGATGGAAACATTCTTCCCAGGGCAGCAACTGCTTACGGTAGTCGGCGAAAGATTCCGACCCCAGCACGCACATATCACCCGAGCGCAGCTCACTGGCCAGGTAAGAGAACACGCAGACTTCCAGATAGCGCCGGTTGGTAGGTGGCCCTTCACTGGCAGGACGACGCACGACCTTAACCCAGCGCTCCGACGCAAACGACAAGTCGACATGCTCGTCGATCCACTCGCGGTGTAGATTTTCGCTGTCCTGGATGAGCTGAAGCGCCTGGATAAGTGAGCGATCCTGAGTCGTGGGTTCCAGTTGAAGAAGGTGGCTCAGACGGAACAACAGCGAGCGATGGGACTTGAAGTGCTTCCAGATCAGCGGCAGGTAGTTGTTACCGCCCGTAGCCTGGACTTCGGCGCAAGTCTCGCGCAACCGATCCAGGTTGCCATCGGGAGAGAGGAATTCCCGGATCAGACTGCCAGCCTCCTGGTCATCCGGTTCCTGAACAAGAATCTGCACCACGCCATCCAGGGTGGCCGCCAGTTGCTCCAGCTTCTGGCGTTGCCGCGCCTGGATTTGCTCCAACTCCTCCTTGGCGCGTTTGTGGATCGTCGAAATCCGTCGGATGAACATCTCGGCCAGGTGATCCCGAGTTCGCACCCGCATCCGATAGATCAAGGCCAGCATCAGTGTGTAGCGTTTCGGCAGCGAGCAGTCCTTCAGCTCGGCGACGTCCGACGCGGCGGCTTGGGTGGCGAAGTGGCGGATCTTAGCATCGACGACCCCCTCAAGAATGGCATCCAGATCTCCGAAGCTCTCTAACCACGCCAGGTGGTCGATCAACACCTCCAGGTGCTTGCGGGAAGGCTTCTTGGGTGCCTGCTTGAGTGCGTTGAAGTCACTCTGCCGACGCCCGAAATCCGTGTCGAGCAGCTCCTTTAGCTTGTAGATCACCTCGATTGGCGCTCGGAGCACGATCAGGTTGAAGGTAACTTCCTGAGCACTCGCCAAAGCGGTTTCTGCGATGTTGTTGAGCGTCGAATAAGCCGGAAGCTCATAGCCACGCTGAATCAGCTCATCAAGCATGGCATTAATGAGATCGACTCGCTGCTCAAGCACTACAGCGCAGTCACGTGCGATTTCCTCAGTGATCGCTAGCCCGTCGCTGCTATAGAAGGGTGTAACCTGCAGGTACTGCCGAACCGCCGCTTGGTGTCGGTAAAGGGTGCGGGGGTTGCTGTAGCGCGGAGCTATTCGTGCGCCGTAGCGAAGGCATTGTCGGACATGACTGATGAGCTCCTGAGGAAGCTCCTCGAACGGAACAAAATAGTGTAGCTGCTGAAACACCTTTAGTTGGATTGCCAGCCCAATCGATAGCGCTGGACTCTTAGCGGTGTTATTGACCCATTCGATCTCTGAATCAGACAGGGAATAGCATCGATGCAGCTCCTTAGCTGGCAACTGACTGGGCAAGAGCGGGTAGGCTGTCCTTTCCACCGAAGCCATTGAGTTCATCCCCCAAGTAAGGCAAAACATCAGCATAGACGGCTAGTCAGGCGGGGGATGACCAGCAATCAAGAACTCAATAAATTTCCTTTTAGTTCAATATCTTGCAGAACGAATGTCCTAATTTTTGCCTTATCTCGGCATAACCCCAACAGGACACGGGCTTTGCTGGTCATTGTGAAGTCTCAGCTCATATACGGTTTATCGAATATATGGTTTTACGCATGATAGGTAAAGCCCATGCGCCGGAAAAATTCGAAAAGGACCAGCTCCGCCGAATAAAATCCCATAAAGCCCCTATTTACAGGACGCATTGAATACTCACTCAGCAGAGTGACTAATAAATATTTGGAAACGTGTATATGCGAATACTGTAATAAGTTTGTCATCCATTCGAGGATAGCCTCTGCTCCGATCCAACCAATCAGGAGCCAGGAAGATGAAAAAACTGACGATCACCGCCGCCTTGCTGACCAGCCTGTTTGCGAGCATTAGCTTCGCGAGTCAGTACGACAAGCCCGGATTTTTTACTAAAATAGAAGACGGTCGCCTTTGGGTCTTTCGTGAAGGGTCTGAGCAACTGAAAGACTTCCAAGCACACGGCGAACCGGCCAAGCAATACACGGAAATCGGCACTGGTCCGGAAGGGATGACCGTTAAGTCAGGCGATGAGAAGGCGCTCAAGGACTATCTGAGCACGCTTAAAAAATAAGTTGGTTAGGCCTGCCCCCGTCCTGTCGTAGGGGCGGGCGCCGGTAAAAGTACATTAGCCTTTGCAGCAACTTGGCGAAGCACGTGGCGCATTATCAGAAATCGCATTTTTAGTGCCGCAACAAGACGGCTGACTTGCCGAGACCTCCAAGAAGCGACTAGCTGTGCAGCGACGAGTTCACCGCGAACAGTGCACCAAAAACCATCCATCCACCCAACAGTACAACCTGCTGTGCCAGCTCGGTGTTCAGCCCGAGTGCGGTTGCCGCGCAGCAGCCCGCCAGTGCCAGCGCCCACAGAAATACCGCACGACCATCGGGCACGTGCCCCCGTTTCTTTCCGGTGATGTTGGGCGCGAAGGACTGGACGATGCCGTAGCCGATCACCCAGGCTGTGAGGAAGCCGCCTAGCAACGCACCTTTGAAAACGATCAACGCCAGCAAGGCTCCGCCGAGAAAGAAGCCGACGCCCTTAACGACGCGGAAGAGGCTGCCAATTAATTTTTTCAGAGTCAACATTTCAACAATAGTTGTAGTGTTGACTCATGAAAAAGACAACCGCCACCAGCATTTTCGAATCCCTCTCATCCGGCCTGCGCCTAGATGTGTACCGACTACTGGTCAAACAGGGTAGCGCCGGCTTGGTCGCAGGCGAGATCGCCTCGACCCTCGCTGTGCCGCCGACCAATCTCTCGCTTCACCTTAAGGCACTGACCCAGGCGGGACTGCTGACGGTATAGCAGGAGGGCCGTTTCCAGCGCTACCGCGCCAATATCCCGCTGATGCTGGACCTGATCGCCTATCTCACCGAAGAGTGTTGTGCCGGTAACCCGGAGCAATGCGCCGACCTGCGTGCCCAGTCCACCTGCGCGCCTGCAGTGCTACCACCGCTGACCTGAGTCAAATAGAGCACGGAAGAGTTGTGTTGTATTGCTTTCGATAACGTTTCAACAATCGTTGGAGAATTAAAATGAAAACCCTTGAAATCTTTGATCCTGCCCTTTGCTGCAGCACCGGCGTGTGCGGCGTCGAGGTCGAGCAGGCGCTGGTCAGCTTTGCGGCTGACGTGGAATGGGCGCGGCACCAGGGTGCCAAGATCGAGCGTTTTAATCTGGCCCAGCAGCCGCTGATGTTTGCCGAGAACGCCACGGTCAATGCCTTCCTGCAACGCTCTGGCCAGGAAGCGCTGCCGTTGTTTCTGCTCAATGGCGAAGTGGCCCTGGCGGGGCGTTATCCCAGTCGTTCCGAACTGGCCCTTTGGCTGGGCGTTACCGAGTCTGCCGAAGTCAAACTACAGAGCACATGCTGCTCCGGCAGCCGCTGCTGCTGAGCTCAGGAGAGCCCCATGCAATTTCTCGATCAAGCGCCACGCTTTCTGTTCTTTACCGGCAAGGGCGGCGTCGGCAAGACCTCGATTGCCTGCGCCACCGCTGTGCGACTCGCCAGGGAGGGCAAGTCCGTGCTGCTGGTGAGTACCGATCCGGCCTCCAATGTCGGCCAGGTATTCGGCGTCAGCATCGGCAATCAGATCACCCAGATTCCTGCGGTGGCGAACTTGTCGGCACTGGAAATCGACCCGCAAGCGGCCGCTCAGCTATATCGCGACCGCATCGTTGGCCCGGTGCGCGGCGTGTTGCCCGAGGCCGTAGTGAAGAGCATCGAGGAGCAGCTTTCCGGTGCCTGCACCACGGAAATCGCCGCATTCGACGAGTTCACCGCACTGCTGACCGATTCGGCGTTGACCCAGGACTACCAGCACATCATCTTCGACACCGCGCCCACCGGGCACACTATTCGCCTGCTGCAACTGCCCGGCGCATGGAGTGGTTTCCTCAAAGACGGCAAGGGCGATGCCTCCTGCCTCGGCCCGCTGGCCGGCCTGGAAAAGCAGCGCAGCCAGTACCAAGCCGCAGTCGATGCCCTGGCCGATCCGCTGCGTACCCGCCTGGTGCTGGTTGCCCGCGCACAGGCATCGACCCTGCGCGAGGCCGCGCGTACCCATGAGGAACTGGCCGCGATTGGATTGCGCCAGCAGTACCTCGTGATCAATGGCGTGCTGCCAGCCGCCGAAGCGGCAGAGGATGAACTGGCCGCGGCGATTTTCGCCCGTGAGCAGGCGGCCGTAGCAGCGCTTCCTGCCGCGCTGATGCCACTGCCCCGCGACCAGATCGAGCTCAAGGCATTCAACCTGGTGGGGCTCAACGCGGTGCAGCACCTGCTCGACAGCGATAAGCCGCGGGTCGCCGCCGCGCCCCTGGAATACGCCCAATCGCTAGATGCGCCAACGCTCTCGGCGATGGTCGATGAAATTGCCGCCGACGGCCATGGCCTGATCATGGTAATGGGCAAGGGCGGGGTGGGTAAAACCACCCTGGCTGCGGCCGTGGCGGTCGAACTTGCGCGGCGCGGGCTGCCGGTGCACCTGACCACCTCGGATCCGGCTGCGCATCTGAGCGAAACCCTGAGTGAAGCACTGGACAACCTGCGGGTCAGTCGCATCGACCCCCACGCCGAGACCGAGCGCTACCGTCAGCAGGTGCTGCAGAGCAAAGGTGCCCAGCTCGATGCTCAGGGCCGGGCCATGCTCGAAGAGGATCTACGCTCGCCCTGCACCGAAGAGATCGCTGTGTTCCAGGCTTTCTCGCGGATCATCCGCGAAGGCGGCAAGCAGTTCGTGGTGATGGATACCGCGCCGACCGGGCATACCCTGCTGTTGCTCGACGCCACCGGTGCCTATCACCGGGATATCGCCCGACAGATGGGTGACAAAGGCGTGCATTTCACCACGCCGATGATGCAATTGCAGGATCCCAAACAGACCAAGGTGCTGCTGGTGACCCTGGCCGAAACCACGCCGGTGCTGGAGGCGGCGAGTCTGCAGGACGATCTGCGCCGTGCCGGTATAGAACCCTGGGCCTGGATCATCAACAACAGCATCGCCGCAGCAAACACCCATTCCCCACTGTTGCAGCAACGCGCCGCCAACGAGCGCCGCGAGATTGCGGCCGTAGCCAATGTGCACGCCCGCCGTTATGCGCTGGTGCCGCTGCTCAAGCATGAGCCGGTGGGCATCCACAACCTACGTGCTCTGGCGCACAGAGAAGAGTTTTGAGTATGAGCGCCGCCCAGCCAATTGGTTTTTTTGAACGCTACCGATCGGGTTGAGTCGCGCTCTGTATCGCGGCTGGCATTGACCTGGGCAGCCTGTTTCTACGGCTGCTCCAGACCATCGCCAGCTTTGAATACGGTTTGGTCAACTTCATTGTCGCGGTGTTGATCTGGCTGATAGTCCATCCGATGATGGTGTGCAAGTCCTGCCAAAGGGGCAACGTGTTTAGAACCCGCTTGTAAGCAAGAACATAAAGCAGAAATATCTTCTTGAAGGGCCATCGCCTGCTCCCAAATACTGTCGACATCACTTGTAACCACGGTGAGGGGGAAACCTTCCAGTAGCGTCATGGCCATTGCATGCAAACGTAAGAAGTCGTCCCGAATGCTGCCGACCCCTCCGATTTCAGCAAGGCAGGCATCCAGCCGGTCAACCAAATTGAGCAATTGAGAGGTGTCGTAGCTCGCGCGCAGAGAGTCGAGTGCCTTGGCATCGACGTCCCCGTAGGGTGTCACGCGGAACGAAGCTGGCGGGATGTGCATCAGTTCGTCTCCTCAACTTTGCTATTGGGCATCTGTTGCGCACGCATTGACCCCGCAGCCTGCTGGAAAATGGAATCCTTGATCCAAGGTTCCGGTGGGCGCTTGAGTTTCAGGTTGAACTCCCCAAAGCGTTTAACATTGCTGGTCAGGTAGGGACTAAGAAACGATACGTCGTCGTCAGTGAACTGCCAGCCATCATGGGCGAGCTTCTGCAGGATGCGCATCATGTCGACGGTGTTCTGCAAGATCACCGAGGAGGCAATCATATCGTTGTAACGCAAGCGCTTCTGTTGCTCATCTGGATCGTTCTCGGCGATGACATCGCCGCCGAAGGACAGCCACTTTGAGAATCCGTTGTAAGACTCAATCTTGTTGGTATTGGCAGTTACTTCTTGGCGCAACTCACGATTGCCAATCCATTTGAGCAGAAAAATGGTCCGGATCACGCATCCCAGCTCCTGTGCTGCATGGTAGAGCTTGTTGCGCCGACTGTAAGAACCGAGTTTACGCAGCAGCATTGGCGAAGATATTTTGCCGGCCTGAATCGACAGCGCCACCTGCATCAGATCTTGCCAATGGGTCTCTATCTTGCTCCAGTCGACGGTATCGGTGAAGAGGCTGTTGATGTGTTTGTACTTGGCCGAGCGATCGGGTCGATACATGACCAGGTTGCGCCAGTTGCGGATGCGAGGCATTAGATTGATGCCCAATAGATGGGTGAACGCAAACACCGTCGCAGACTGGCCTTGAGTGTCTGAATAGACCGTATCGACTTCAACGCTATGGTCCGCTTTCAGCAAGCCCTCGATGACATAGATAGCCTCCCAGATACCTGGTGGGATGAAGTGCTGAAAGACAGCGATGTAGTTATTTGCCACATGCCGATAGGCGACTGCGCCCATCTTCCGGTAGCGGAAGTGATAGCCGGCGAGCAGGTTTTCATCGTAGAAGTCGAATTGAGTCCCGTCGGCCGCCACCGCCTTGCCATCACCCCAGAGCTTGGGTAGATCGAGTTGAAGGTAGAGTTCGACCAACTCCCGGTTAGCCTTATCCAGCTTGTCGAGTGGCAGGTGCCGACGATTGGTGTAAGACAGCATGTGTGGGGTTACGTTACCCGCCAGATGGCGAGCGGCCTGGTTTGGCCCTAGGTTGCAGCCCATGGCGAATATCGTCATCAGGTAGCGCTCGGCCGGCTCCTTCAGTTTGGGGTCGCTGCCGGACATCGGCCCGAAATGGCGGGTGAACTGAATCCAGTGTTCTATGTTGGCCATAATGTCGAGCACATGCCTGGCAGGCATACGCTGAGTAATCGCCGTTTGTAGCGAGATTGCTGAAGGCGGGATGTCACGGGCGACCACTCGGCGCAATACAGGATCACCGGCCTCATTAATTGACACGTCACCGCGGCAACTTGGAAATTTGTCATCCAACTGCTGAGCGGTGCTCTCTAGTTGCTCCTTCAAACTGGCGACAAACTCTTTGGCGGTACTCGGCAGGCCGACCTTTTCGCAGTATTCCGGCAGACGAGCCAGACACTCATCCCAAGGCAATAACTGTTTGCGGTAGTCAGCAAACGACTCCGAACCCAGTACACAGATATCGCCAGAGCGAAGCTCATTGGCCAGATGGGAAAAAACGCAGACTTCCAGGAAGCGCCGGTTGGTCGGTGGCCCTTCGCTGGCGGCGCGACGGACAACTTTGATCCAACGATCCGAGGAGAATGACAGGTCCACATGCTCGTCGATCCATTCCCTATGCCGGTTCTCGTTGTCCTGGACCAACTGCAGAGCGTCGATAAGCGAGCGATCCTGGGTTGTTGGCTCCAGTTGCAGCAGATGGCTCAGACGGAACAGCAGTGATCGATGGGATTTGAAGTGTTTCCAGAGTAGCGGGAGATAGTTACTGCCGCCTGTGGCCTGGACTTCGGCGCAGGCCTCGCGAAGGTGATCAAGATTCCCCTCGGGGGACAGATACTCGCGAATCAAGCTGCCAGCTTCCTGATCACTTGGTTCTTGGCTGAGAATCTGAATCACACCATCCAAGGTGGCCACGAGCAACTCTAGCTTTTTGCGCTGACGTAGCTGTATCTGCTCCAACTCATCCTTGGCTCGCTTGTGAATCGTCGCGATTCGCTTGATGAACATCTCAGCAAGGTGATCCCGTGCTCGTACACGCATGAGGTAGATCAGCGCCAGCATCAAGGTGTAGCGTTTTGGAAGCGAGCAATCCTTAAGCTCTGAAACATCTGCTTTCTCCGCCTGATTCGCAAAAAACCAAATCTTGGTATCAACGATTCCCTCAAAGATAGCGTCGAGGTCACCGAATCCCTCCAACCAACTTAAGTGGTCGATCAATATCTCCAAGTGTTTGCGAGAGGGCTTCTTGGGGACCTGCTTCAGGGCATTGAAATCGCTTTGGCGACGACCGAAATCGGTGTCAAGAAGCTCTCTGAGACGATAGATCACATCAATCGGAGCCCTATCGACGACTCGATTGAAAATGTTTTCCTGGAGAGCAACTTGGGCGTCTTCAGCCGCATCATTGAGCGTCGAGTAGGCCGGCAGTTCGTAACCTCGCTCAAGTAGCTCGCCAATCAGGACATTGATGACATCAACGCGCTGATCAAGGACCTCCGCCGCTTCGTGGGCAGTTTCCTCGGCAATTTTCAGAGCATCGCTCCCATAAAACGCGGTGATCTGTAGATATTGACGGATAGCTCTTTGATGGCGATACAAGGTTCGGGGCGTCGCATAACGAGGCACTATGCGAACCCCGTAACGGAGGCAAGACCTGACATGATTGACGATTTCAGTCGGAATCTCTTCGAGACTGGGGAAGTAATGCAGCTGTTGGAATGTTTTCAGCAGAACAGCTAAGCCAATGGTAAGAGCAGGGCTTCTAGCCGTTCTAGAGAGCCATTCGAGCTCAGATTCTGAGAGCGAATAGCACTGATGAAGTTCTTTCGACGACAGGTGCGCCGGCAGCTTCGGATAGGCTGTCCGCTCCAGAGAGGCCATAGGGTTCGTCCCTCAAGGAAAAGCAAATGCTTCAGCATAGATGGCTAAACTGAGGCGAGGACAGGCATCACATTAAATAATATAAACTCTAGCTATATCATAATGTTACGGAGCGAATGTCCTGATTTTCCTTTATCTCGGCATGACCTCAATACAAACTGGCTACTGGTAGGATTATTGGCACGTGTTATGATTCTTTAAACACAAACCCTTGCATAAATACCAGTAGAGACCAGAGGCCGGCACAATGACCAGTACCCCCCCCAACATCCATGACAAGTCTAGTGAGAACGTCAGCCTGGAACCTGAGGACATTCGCATGAAGCCCGCAAAAGGTAAGAATGACTCCGTCGTGCAGGGCGGCGTCTCGTTTCTGAATGCCTCGGTTATTGCAATGGCATTTGCAGCCTTCAGCGGTTTTTTGTCTTTCCACTACGCCACCGCTAACCAAACGACGTCCGCACAAATTTTTCTGGTAGACGGTTCAAAGCTCGCAAATGCACAAATGAAGCAGACCCTTGATAAGCCAGGCATGACCCCTGAGCAAGCCCAGGCCGATGGTTTGGCGTTTGTTAACGAGCTGGAAGATGCCCTGAGACCGTTTAGCGAGGCAGGGATACTCGTCGTCAACTCGTCAGTAGTGATGAACGCACCAGAGGGCCTCAACATCACCCCGCAGGTCGCTAAACGTCTCGGCCTGACACTGGAGTGATCATGAAAGGAATATCGTTTGGCGCACGTCTCGCGGCTCCCTTTGTGGCACTTCGCAAGGACAAACAACGTCGTAAATTTCTACGCAACTCCCTGATCGGCATCACGGCTTCGTTCATCGTCGCGATCGCGAGTGTTACTGCATTTCGCCAGGAATACCGAATCGGCGTCGATCTTGCGTCTGTTCGGTGTCTGCCATGGCGGTTGTACTTCATTACCTACGGCATACAGCAAGACCTGAAGGTTGGTGATTACGTTGCATTCGTTCCTTCAGCCGGGCTGATGGGGCCGCATTTTGATGGCAAAACAGTAGGCAAAATGATCGCCGGACTGCCCGGCGACAAGCTCGTTGTGAAAGGCAACATTGCCTATATCGGGGGGCGCCTTATTGGCGAACTTGACCTGCTAGACAAACTTGGAAAAAAAAGCGGTGACTTTGATCGTATGGAGGTTGTGCCTCCCGGAAAAGTTTTGGTTATAGGCACTGAGCCGCGTAGCTACGACGGCAGGTATTGGGGCTTCCTCGATCAAAAGTTAATTATCGGCAGGGTAGGGCCAATCATCTGATGATCAAGCTCTTTGAAGGGTGTATGCATACGCGTAAAGGATCCAAACAATGAAGCTCGTCTTGGCTATTCTCCTCGTTGCGGCGACATTCGCTAACATCAGTGTTCAGGCGAGCGAAGAACCAACTCGTTTCATTGAGCGGAAATCAGAAGGCTGGTTCTTCTACAAGGACCCGAAAGAGCTTCCCCCAACGCCGCCAGTGATTCTTGTACCTCAAAATCCGGCAGATACAACAAGAAAAGCCCTAACAAAGGATCAACAGGAGCCATTCTCGGTTACTTGGCTACGGGAAAACATGCCGAAGCTGCTCGATGCAGCTATCGATAACCCGTCGAAAGAAAACGTTGAGGCCTACATGTACGCCCAGCGCGTGGCCATGGATAAATCCCAGCGCTATGCAGAAATGACGACTCGCGTAGTAGCAGCAGATCCGTTCTTGGACGAAAACAACCGGGTTCCGATCGCAACATACACCAAACCTTTTTTTCTGCGAAACGCTCAAGCTGGTATTTCAGACGCCCTGAAGCATGTAGCGAAAGTTGGGGGGCTATGGGTATTTTTCGATTCGAAATGCAGTTTTTGCCAACCCCAGGTTAATACTGTGCAAGAGATTGCAAAACAGTATGGGTTTGTCACAAAGTTCATCTCCATGGATGGTAAAACTCTTCCGAACGTACCTGAGTTTGTCCCCAATGCCGGTCAGGCAAGCATTCTTAATCTGCGTATAACCCCAACAACTGTACTAGTAGTTCCTCCGAACAATTACTTCATCGTCTCACAAGGCATGATGGCGCAAGATCAGCTTGCAGAGCGAATTATCGCAGCAGCAGACAGTAACGATCTGCTCCCGAAAGATATTGCGCTGAAAATCCATACATATGATCGCGGCGTGTTAACGAACGAAGATACTAAACAGGGTGCCAGCAACGATCCAAAACAATGGGTTCAGTACCTGAAAAACAAACTGCAAGGGCGTTATGAAGGAGATAGCAATCATGCACAGTAAATTTAAGCGCTTTATTGCGTTATTAGTGACTACGGTCTTGATTACCGGCTCGCTCCCGGCTTCGGCTGGGTTGCAAGATGCTCTTGACGGTATGTTCATGTCAAACAGCACAGCACCAGGTGGCTTTGCAAGTCAGAGCCGGGGGGGCTTTGTAGCTGGTGGTGCCGCACTACGCAGCCCGGTACGGAATATCAACTTGGTCGCATTCGACCCGCCCAGATTGTCAGCTGGTTGCGGAGGGATCGACCTTTTCGGCGGATCGTTCTCTTTCATCAACGCTGACCAGTTGGTAGCGCTGTTTCGCCAAATCGCAGCCAATGCTGTCGGGGTGGCATTCAAAGCAGCTATTGACGCGATCAACCCGGCACTCGGAAAGTTGATGCAGGACTTCCAGAACAAACTGCAAGCCCTCAATCAGATGATGAAGAACACCTGCGCCGTGGCGAACTCCATCGTCAAAACATTTACTGATCCATCTGCCCGAAAAGAAATGGCCGACACCGCTTCTACTGCTGCGCAGACGGCGAAAGGGGCCTTCTCTGACCTGTTCTCAGGTGTCACCGATCTGTTCAGCTCCCCCAATACAAATAACGACAAATCGACGAACGACGGCAGCTGCGAAGAGTGCGGCAACCCGGTTTGGAAAGCTCTGACTGATACAAGCGCAGGCCAATACCTGGGTAACCCTGATACAGGGGAAGCCAATGCGAATCGAGCCAACGAAATTGTCATGAGCATGATCGGCGCTGTAATTATGACAAGCCCTGATAGCGGCGGTGGGAACAATCCCGACGGCTCGCCAAAAGTGAAAGTAGGGCAGATATTCAGCCCTACATTGACCCTGATGAACTTCAAAAATGGGTCCAACGGCAACAGTACGCCCCTGAAGGTTCTGCACTGCAACAATGGCTATGATCGCAACAAGTGCACCTCCATCGATCCGAACAACGCACTGAGTTTCGACGGTACTCTCGGCTATACCAATAAAATGCTTTTTGGATATCCACAGGGCCCCACGAACGGCACCACGGGTGATTCTATTGTCGGCAAACTCACATATTGCCAGGCAGGGTCCTGTGGGTTTACGGCTGCACAAATTGGCTTCATAAATGCTATTCAAACGCCAGTGCTGGCACTCATAAAACAAGTGCAACAGTCACCGGGCGCTATCCAGTCAATTGCAGAACAACTAGCGCCCCTAATCGCTAATGAACTCGCCGTTAAATATGGTGAGGCTGCTATCTATGCAGCTAACCAATCATTTAATGGGGTGCGAGGCATGAAGCCGGATTTTGTGGACCCAAACATTCGAAAATTGACTTTGGAATTAGCCGAAATCCGTGCCGAGCACGAAAGGTTGCAACCCAAAATTGTAGCTGCAAAAGAACTTGTAAAAATTATCCTTTCAAGCAATCCGGCTGTATTCGTCAAGCCCGGTCGCATTTAATAAAGGTAGCGGGATATGGATTTTTCGATTTACGTACTTGGTGATGTAAGTACGTTTTACTCAACGATTAACGGCGTCGCTATGATTTTCAAATCTAGCGGTTTCATGAACGGTGTGTATTTGGTCGGTGGCTTCGTCGCGTTGATTTCAGGCATAATGTTCATGATTCAGAAAGGGGCTGGTGAACAATTCATCCCCGCTAATGGGCCAATCGGCGGGCTCTTCGGGTTTGGCATGGTAGTCGCCTGCTGCTCGATCCAAACGTCGGTAACCATTCAAGACATTTACACTGGAAACGTCGCAAAGGTTGATCATGTTCCACTAATCATCACTGCACCGGCGAGTCTATTTACAACCACTTCGTATAGTCTGTTTGAGAAGATCAATACCGCCTTTCAAAGTACCAGCGGTAGTTACATGGCAGTTAGTCAAAATGGTTTTATTACACCCATGAAACTGCTTATGACTCTGCGCAAGGGTGTAGAGAACGTGGATCCCTACTTGGTGGCCAGCCTCAAACAATTCATGATTGATTGTGTCCCTGGCTCTACCACTTTCAACATGAATGACTTCCAAGCCAGCCCGGACATGGTCAACTATGCATTGTCGTTTGCCCGCCCGAACGGGCTTACGACATACTGGGACAACCTCAACTCATTAGGAAAGTCAATGGCGTGTCAGGACGCCAGCGCCAAGATCAATGCTGTAGTGGCTGCATTCCCGGCAAGCGCCAACCTGAAGAAACTGGTCAACGCCGGAATGAAGGATAAGAACCCGATGGGGGGGGCGTACACTCAAGCGAATGTCGAAGAGGCAATTACAAATTTGGTTCCTACTCTGTGGTCAGCAGCCCAGAGTTCCGATCAGTTCATGACTAACGCTCTGTTTTTTAACTCTGTTTGGGGCACTTACAACTGCCTCGACAGTGTTCAGGACCAGAATAGCTTTAACCTGTGCATGGTTTCCCTTACTCAACAAGATGAGCAGTTCCGTTCGGATGCGGTCGCCTCTGGCAGTTTCTTCGCCAAGCTGATGATGCCGACTATGATCTTCCTCCAACTGTTGTTCTTTGGCTTTGCGCCGATTGTGATCATCTATGGGTTGTTTAAAGGCGCCGGCGCCCTTATGGCGTATGTCAAATACCTGGGATTCGGTATTTGGACCTCTTCCTGGCTACCTTTTTCGGCCGTTATTCAGATGTACATTCAGAATGACGTTGCCGATAAGATGGCTCAATTCACTGAGAAGGGCCTGGTACCAAGCAATTTGCAAGCGGTCTACTACGACGTTCTGGCAACTCGACTCGGTATAGCGTCGGACATGCTGGCTGCAACCCCATTGATTTCCGCCGCCATGCTCGGGGTTACTGGTTACGGTATGGTGTCCTTGGCCAGCCGCTGGTCTGGCCGCGATCACAACGATGAGAAGCTCCAATCTCCTGACATTTTGAAGAACGGTGCTCATGTCGATGTGTCCTCGCGTAATCAATACGGAGCTGAGTACAAGGGCTCGCAGAAATCTGGCCTGGCACAAGCCGACGCGACATGGAACAAGGCCGAACTCAAACAAACGCTCGGCACGTCGACCCAGAGTGCTTTGGGCGAAGACCATACAAAGCGCTCTGAATCAGCATCAGCTGTTGAAGCGAGCATGCGTCAGGTCATGTCCTACAAATCTGGAAACAGCTGGTCGAACTCCCAAATGCAGTCTTTGGAACAGTCTCATTCCAACATGACGCAGCAAGCCATGAAAATGGGCGATAAAATTGCCGATTCCTTGGGTATGACGGGGAGCCAGCGTGACTCGTTCAAACAGAACTTCAACGCTGAGGTCGGTTTCAGTGGCATTTTTGGTGGTGTAAAAGCCGGCGTCGCATCCGCAACCGGCAAGGAGCTCTCGAAAGACCAGGCCACGAAGATCAACTCCGAGTTTGGTACTGAGCTTTCCAAAAACGAAAGCGATATGAAAGGGTGGAAAGCAGCAGCTTCCTCGGCATTTTCTCAGTCCACTGGGAAAGAAGCAGCAACAGAAAATGGATTGAGTCGCCGGCTCAGCTCTACAAGCGCGGACACCCAGTCGTCATTTCAGCGATTCCAGAAAGCTACTACAGCTGAATCGAGCGTGAGTGCGGGCGCCCAAATCAGCGAGGACACTACGGGGGGTAACCTTCTCCGTTCCCCCGAAGCAATGCAGGCGCTCAATTCGGCAATTTCCAACCTTACTGACTCACAACGCGACGCTTTTAACAAAAAGTTTCCTGAACTCGAAACTCGTTATGGCCAGCGCTCTATCGGTATGGAGGGTAAACGCGAAGCGGCTCAACTGTGGGCTTTGAGATCAGTGGATAACACGGCTTTCGCCGGCGTGGTTTCGGCTATGCAAAGTGGCTCAATTAGTGGTCCTACTGACGGTAATGCCGAACGTGCACAAGGAGTCGGCAATCGTGCGATGCAAGTATCTAACAATCCTGGAGGAAATGTCTCCAATGCAGATATTGGCATGCCTTCGACTAACGTTCCTGGAGTTAGTGCAGATCAGGTTGGACCGATCGGTGCGCCACAGCAGCAAACACTAGATAGTCTCTCGCGAGGCATGGACCCTTGGGATAACAGCGGGCTCCGAGAAACCTTCACCAACTCACAAATGCCGGGCGGGATGTTGCAAGGCCAAGAAAAAATCCGCGAGGGCAAGCGCAAAGTTGAAAATGGAAACACATCGATATCGGTTGAAGACATGACGAAAACCATGTCTGCCACACCGATTGAAAATTCCGTGACGGCGATAGGCAACAAAGAGCAGCAATGGGAAGCCGAAAATCCAAAGACAGCTGTAGCGGCAAACCTTGCAACGCTTGCTATTCCGGGACTGGGCTGGGGTGGGGCAGCCGCCCGTGGCACCATGTACGCAAGGGCAGGTTTTGGCGCTTACAAGACACAGCAGGCGTTACGAGCCGCAGAAGCGGGTGTTGAGGTGGTTCATGCAGGTAAAGCAGTTAATGCCGCCGGGCATGAAATTCCTGCACTCCTCCGCTCACAAGGGCAGGCTACTCGCGTTGTAAACGCGGAACATGTCAAAGAGGCTGGGGAAGCAGCAGAAGCAGCAGGAAAAGCCCTATCGGTCGCTGGACGTGAAGCGCGAAACGCCACCAATATCGCTGCCAAAACATCTGTTGAGCCAGGCTTTATGATTGCAGCTGACCATCTTGCTGATTCTCACAGAGCAGAATCAAGTGGGGCATTAGAAGCTACGCTGGCCCCAGGATCCGCGGTACATTCGATGCGTCAAGAATCGAATCATGGCCAATCGCAGCAACCGTTGATGATGCCTATGACACAACCTGCGCCTTCTGACCCGCTGAGTCCACTTGGCGGCCATTCTGGTGATTTACGAGCTGTAGGAGGTGAATCGAGTAACACCACATTCGGCCATGGCCTCATGGGCGCGACAGGTGCTGACTCGGGACCTCTGTTTGGTTCCAATGACGGTCAACGCCCTGGTCCACGCGTAAACTACAGCCCAACACCGAATGAAGACGCCGGTAATTCTGCGCCTTCACCAGGTGGTCGCGGGGCCGATGCTAAGGACTCAGGTCCGGGTGTCCGCGGTTCGCGTTAATCGACAAAGAGTCAAAAAAAGCCCTGCAATTAATGCAGGGCTTTTTTGTTCGATGTGTCACCCAGAGAAGTCAACGATTTTGAATCACCTTACTAACCATGCCATTGGCAAGTTGGATGAACATGTTGTTATCACCCTGGACATCGTCAGGATTGATCACGTATCGCCCCCCGATCGCCATAGAAGGTGTGGCTGCGACGCCATAGGTTAGTAGCTTTGCAAAAGCGGTCTCCAGCCGATCCGGGGTGACGTTGGCCCATGCTTTTTCAAATCCATGTACTTTCGCCGCGGCTACCGCCTTAGCCCAAGTCTGGGGATTTTCCATTTCCATCCCACCCTCATGAATTTGAGCATACGCCGCCGACATGAACGCCGGTAAGCGAGCAGGATCAGCATCCTGAACTGCGTAGAACGCCCGGGCAGCCATGTAATTTCCTTTGTCAGGTACGGCCACAGGAATGAACTCGGCACTCCACCCCGCGGGCATGGTTTGCGACCACCGCGCCAGCAGTTGGTCATAGGACGCACACACAGGGCAACTGAACGAGAAGAAAACAAGAACCTTGTGGGCATCTTTGCTCTGCAAAGTGACCTCTCTATAGGGCAGCGACGGCGCCTGCATTTGCTCCTGGGCTATTGAGTACAAGGGCGCCATCAGCAGCGTAATCACGGTCATCCGAGCGATAAACTTCTTCATCCAGTATTTCCTTTGTGATGAGCTCTTGCTCAATGACCAAATCAAAAAGTGATTCCTGATGACGCTCACTGCGCCAGATTTGAACGGTGGATTGAACCTTGCGATAGGGGAGAATCCTGCGTGAAGCAAGCACATAAAGGAAATCAACAGCTCCCTCTGTGAAACCCATAGCCTTAACGACTTGATCCTGTGTTACCAATCCTCGATCCACCAGGATTTGTCCGACTTTACGGACCTTGCCCTCAAGCATCAGAGACAGTTGAAATTCAGCTGCCCCATTCACGTCGGAAAAGCTGACCAGTCCCTGCTCGAGCAGCACATCACCTATTCGTCGAACTGTAGGAGCCACCGAGTCGTCCTTGATCAGTCGCTGCACAAGCTCCATTGTGGTGATCCCAGCAGATACCATGCGAACCCCTGCTTGGCCCAAGGTGTCGAAATGGGGCTGACGAATTGCTGCATTGAGTACTTCCATCTCACCACCACCGCGAAGAATTGCAGCCCGCACATGCTTATCAGACTTGATCATTTCGATGATCGGTCGCTTGCCTGAGAACGATTCTTTTCCCGTCGCTCTAGGCACTTTTCCGTGGATCAGAGGTAAGCCGTTGGACTTCAACCAGTGCGCTTCAAAGTCAGTTACATCAGTCCACTGATGCTGAACATCTTTTTTCAATGTTTGAACCAAGCGCTGAGCGACAACGCCCAACAGAGTTGAGGCCAGAGTCTGCCTGTCGACCCCCAAATCAATAAGCCTTGGGATAGCCTGTGCAGCATTGTTTGTGTGCAATGTGGCTAATACAAGATGGCCGGTGTTGGCAGCCCGCATAGCAATCTCTGCGGTTTCGGAATCGCGAATTTCTCCAATCAGTATGACATCAGGATCTTGTCGAAGAAGTGCCCGAAGACCCTGGGCGAAGGTGATAAGATGCGTTACGTTGACTTGTACAAACTCGGGAATGACGTACTCGACAGGATTCTCAAGGGTGTTTATGTTTAACGTCCCATCATTGAGTTCGTTAAGGGCAGCGTACAAGGTTGTGGTCTTACCTGAGCCAGTCGGACCGGTAACTAAAATTATGCCCTGCGGTTCATTGAGCATTTCCAAGAAATGGTGCTTCACTAGCATCGGCATGTGAATGTCATCCATCGTCATACTGGCATTCGACTGGTCGAGTAATCGACAAACGATTTTTTGTCCTCCCTGGCACGGAAGAACGCTCACCCGTACATCAATTACTCCTTCTGGATACCGCAGTGACATGCGCCCATCGATAGGGGCGTGGCGCTGAGAGAGATCCATGCTGGCTCGAGCGCGGATCTTGTCATCGAGCATCCGCCCCATCGCAGAATCGACGGTTTCAACGTGCTGCATATGGCCATCGATACGCATTTTAATCACAACATGACTATTAACCCAATGCATATGAATATCCGGCGATTTCATTTGCGCCGCTGTTTTAAACATTTTATTCAAATACTCAGCACCACGTTTATCGTGCTGACCACTCCAAATAAATAATGGTGGTTCATTAATCATACCAATCTCCTAACGCCGGACTAGGCTTTGCAGTTCAAGGTGGGGCCGTAAAACAGGCGCGAGATAAAACTCTGAGTTGCAGCATCAGCATCTAAACTCCATGAAAGGAGATCGATACGAGTTTCAGTACTGAGGTAGTACCGTCCAGCCCACCTCACCCCATCAAAAGCAATACGGACAGGCAAAGCAGCACGCTCTACACGTTCGCAGGGGGATTCTGGAGCTATGGTGTAGAGGATCCATCCTGCTAGTATTAACGAAAAACAACCACTTAACATCTGCTTCATATTGAGCATCCATTTTTCATAACTTTTTCTATATATATGCGCTGACTTTTAACGTGCGGACTGTTATACGCGCCAACGGCTTTCCAAGTATGGCCATACTTAACGATATTATTTGAAAGTATCCATGCAGCAATGTTAACGCTGACGCAGGTGTCTTTCAGTTGAGCCTCACCAATTCCGTATGGGGTTAGCTTCGGCAGCCACCAAGAATTGATCTGCATATACCCAATATCCTTTGAGCCATCTAAGTTTGAGGTGTTTACGATATCGGGCTTTCCGGAAGGATTTTCCGTGGCCCTGATGCAGCGCAGCAGTTTCTCGCTGACTTTGTAGCGTGCAGCAGCCTCAGCGAAGCAGGTTGCACCAGCGCTGAACGGCGCGATCACCAAGGCAGCAAGCATTACCAAGAGGGATAGTTTTTTCATGCTGCAAAGAATACATTACGCGTACCAATAAACAAGGTGTATCAATACATGTTACCTAAGAATCCATTCACGGCACTCTGGGCAATCGCTATAGCCCTCGCTTGCTCCGTAGCAACGGCCTCAGAAACGGCTTCCACTGGCAATTCTTCATCAGCATCTGAATTCTTCGACTCTGCGCAACCCGCGCCAGACATCGGCTCCGATATATCGAGCGTCATGAAGGGGTTGCTATCGAATGCACGCGGAGGAGGTGAGGTTCTACGCACATGGGCGGCTTGGAAAAGTGGTGACAAGCAGGCTCTCCCAAAACTCTTTGAGCTGGCAAAAGGCGGTAACGGCCGAGCACAGAACATCGTAGGCTACCTTCTTGATCGGGGCGAAGGTGTCCGGCAGGACAATGTTGGGGCAGCTGCATATTTTGCTGCTGCCAGCGAAACCTACCCCCTTGCGCGTTACAATTTGGCTGTCCTAACGTTGCTCGGGCGAGGTGTACCCAAGGATGAACCCAAAGCGATGACGATGTTTGAAGATGCTGTGAAGACAGCAGGTGTAGATCTGGCGGCAGTGCGGTTGTCGATTTACTACCTCGAAAAAGAGGACAAAAACAAAGCTTGGAAGTGGGCTAACGAAGGTGCCAATAGAGGTAACGTAACTGCCTACTACCTGTTAGGTCGTATTCTCTATGAGCGCAAGGAATTTTCTGAAGCATTTGGATGGCTTACGAAAGCAGCTCAAGCCAGCGAACCCAACGCGCCAGCGATCCTATCTACGATGTACCTAAACGGGCAAGGAATGGACGCCAACCACAAAATGGCCGCAGCATGGTGGCTGATCTACGTAGGCTTAAACAGAAACAAAGCCGGTCTGAATGCGAGTGGACTGGGAACATTTCAATTGACTCCCGGAGAGGAAAAAGAGGCAACACATTTCGCAACGAATTGGTTGTCATCACACAAGAGCATGGTCAGGCCCAATTACGACGAGACCCTCCTCCAAGCTAACCGGACAAATTAAGCAAAACACCAGGCCCAGACACTAAATATCGATAGCAGTATCACTCCAAGTGGCCAAGAGATGAGCACCAGCTTCCAATCAGCTCGCGACGGCCAGCAGTAGAGCCAGTGGGGAGCGAACAACACCCAGATACAAACGTCCATTAATACAAAATGCTGCGCCCCACCACTCAAGCGCCAACGAGCCAAAACAAACATGATTGGCAAGGCCAGCAACGGCGCCAGTGCTGTCAGCCAGGCATTCAACCAATTCAACCCGACAAACCCCACCGAACCCCGCACCAATCGGCCGTTTACGAGCCGAGGTATGGATGAGATTGAGATGGGATGTGCCATGGTCACGAAGCCGACTGTGAAGTGCAGCATTTCGTGAACCAACACACCAGGAAATTTCAAGATCTCACAGAATCCCCAGCGCCGACTCAGCAAAGCCAACAAAACGCTAAAGCCCAACGAAGGCATCAGATAGCACACCTCACCAACGAACAGCGCTTCATAGTGGAATCCCCCAACCATAGCCCCCCCCTTGAATTACGACTGGAGTCAGACACGACTACTAGCTACAATGATTCATATGCCGTATGTGTACGTGATATGGTTCATTTACCTGAAGCCCGATTTCAGATTGGCCGAATGCAAACGTCCAGTCGTGGTTTCGAGCTTAGACAGCGGGCCTCTCCCGACAAAGACGATTAGAGGCATTGAACCTGAAAATGATAGAAAAGGTGCCAGTAATATGAACTTTAAAAGACATTTAATACAAATAGCTAGCCTTCTGGCATTCACAATTTCAACAGCCAATGCATTTGCGGATCCACATTCGGACGGCCTGGAACTAGGAAAGAGTAATCTCAGCAAGCTTTCCTCGAAAGTAAATAACGCCAATGCTCAAGGTATGCCGCATTATACGAATAAACCTCCTCAAACACAGAGTTTTGGTTCAGCTTCACTATTCGATGTCGGGGTGACTCGGATTAACACGTGTAAAACTGCGACACATGGTACAGATCAGATTGCAAATCAGGAATGCGATGCTGTTAATTTTCTTGCAAAGAACCCACAGGAAAAAGTTAAATTTCCAGTTAGCCCCACCGATCCAATAATAAGCGGCATTGGTGACACGATTAACAATGCTAAAGGCGGAGATCTAACCAATGCATGCACAACCAAAACCACAACTACACCTGACATCTATTCAACTGAGGTTTGTAACGAATACAATCTAAGCGAAGCAAAAGCATGCACAATGGGACAAATAGTTCAGGTAGATGCAAAATCTAATTATCAATGCAATGTAACCAAGAATGCAGTTCAAACATATACATGCGATAATTATATCGCAGTTGCTTGCCCTCAAAAACCTACCTACTGCGATGCCGGAGGGATTACGACAGGCAGCGTAACGAAAAGTACAGGTACCGCAACCGTATCATTTGTCCCTCCATATCTTGACTTCTATCAGCGAATCAACACCATCAATACACGGGAGACATCAACATTCCAGTTCAACATTGAAAATATTAATTTGGTTAGCGTCTTCAGGCTAGTTTATGTGCAACAGGACAACTGGCTTGGGCTGAAGATCAATGGGAAATTGGTGAAGGTATTCAGAGCCCAATTACCAGATTCCCTAGCGTATGCTGCAACTGGAGTTGACATTGTCTGGTCTGGTGGACGGCCATACGTAGATATTGGTGTTGGACAGCTTTTTACGGTTGAACCTGGACTATATCCGCTGACACTCGCAGTTGACCTAGACATGCGTCAGTATCTTAAAGCCGGTAATAATACAATCGAATTCATTCTCGCAAACGGCAACTCATACGGGATCGGTGAAGCGAAATTTGAAGTTAGACAGCTTTGTCAACCGTGCACTGAAACATGGGTAGACCAGTGTGCAGTTTTTTCAGCAAGGTCACAGTAATCCTTTGTTTCTTATCAGCGCCATACCAATATTTAGCTAGGGAGCGATCATGTTTATGTCAGAATTATTTAAAAGCATTTCAATTGCAGTGCTCGTTACTATCGTCATTTTTACCACAGGCACTGCACATGCAGAACAGGCAAAAGACATTTTGTTTTCTGCTATTAAGCAAGGTCAGGCTTCAGCAGAACTGACCGGAGAACAAGCAATAGCGTGGAAGAAAAAAACAGGTTCAAATGAACCTATACTTGTTGAGGCAAAAGTACTTAGCAGATTCAAACAACCAGACTGCGCCAAATTAGGCGTGAAGATGACCCAGGCAAAGGTTCCCAAAAAAGACGGCGGCACAGGCCAACTCGAAGTTGGATGGGGTATGAATCTGTGCACGGATGGAATGCCTCCCGCCGAATCAGTTGATTGGTCGAAAGCCCCTCAACCTGAAGTAAAAATCAACAGGGTGCCTGGTCAATGACCCCCATAAAAATCTGTGTTTTCGCTAGGGGCATGCGTTGCCATTCTTTTATCAGTGGGGGTAATAGCTGAATGAATAAGACATCTATGACCAAAGAAATTGAAATTAACGTTTTATGGATATACCGTTTTTTATTCACAGCACTTGTAGTTATTATCATGCTTGTTTTGTCTGCTAATACGTTCGCAGGAGATTGTCGAATAACAGGCTCGTCATGTGCTGAAGGTCCCGAAACTCGAAATGTCGGGGGCAACCTAATTTATCAGGCCTGTTGGCGGTACCGTTCAACTTATGAATGTATTGCGCCAGATTCAATTGATTATTGCGCAGCGATTTCAAAAACAGCAGGTTGCTGGCAATCCTCAACGTCATGCATTTCAACAGCATGGAACGGCACATGTTTGACAGAACAAAGATCTTACCGCTGTAGTGATCCAAACACAGCAACCCCGCCCAACACGGTTAAGCTCGACAATACCTATACAATAACAAAGGATGAATTGGATACAAGCCAGTGCACTTCATATGCTGATAACCCCCTTTGCTATTTGGCGTCTCATGTTTGCGTAGAAGGTCCGGAAACACGTGTCATCAACGGCCTTCCTGTTTATAAGTCTTGTTGGAGATTCAAGGACGATTACTCCTGCATTAATCCGAATACGCAAAATGACTGTCAGCAGTTTATCGATAAAGGTTGCAAAAAAATTGATGCAATCTGTCTAGAAAGCACAGACCCAATTGGCTGTGTTATGAAGCAGGTAACCTACAGTTGCATCACTCAAAAGGGAACTACCACTACAACGGAGGATTGCAGCACCAAGACTTCTTGTTATCAAGGAGTTTGCTGGGATACTGGTTACCCAAATGATACTGATTTCGCGAAAGCGGTAGCTGCACAAGAAGCAGCGCGTGAAGCAGGAATCTACGGCTCTAACGGTGGACTCTTTGATGGTGTTGCGGAAAGTTGTGCCAAGGGATATGGAGGCGTTAAAAACTGCTGTGTAAAGAGTGGCGGAGCTGAAAACAATAACTCCATATTGGGAACAGTCGTCGGCAGTGCAGCAATGGGCGCAGTTCAGTATGGGGCCAAATATATGTATGACTTTGCCTATGACAACTCTGCGTGGATTCAGAGTGGGTCTAAAGCTTTGGGATTGGAGCATGCAGCCGGTGCAGATTTCAACATAGGCATTTATGGATTGACATATACTTTTGGGGCAGTACCCGCAACAGGACTGTTGGGCGGACCAGTTTACGGGCTTGGTGGGGGATTTTATTTTGACCCATACAGTTTCGCTATTGCGGTCGCAATTCAGGTAGTCATGGAGCTACGGTCCTGTGAACCTGAAGAGCAAAAGCTTGGAATGCATCGAGGGGCTAACCTTTGTCACTTAGTAGGCAGTTATTGCTCCAAAAAAGTGATGGGGGCATGCCTTGAGACCACAGAGTCCTATTGCTGCTACAACTCGAAACTCGCCAAAATCATAAACGAGCAAGGTAAACCGCAGATTGGCAAAGGATGGGGAACACCCGAAAGCCCCAGCTGCGGGGGCTTTACTGTAGACGAGTTTCAGAGGGTCGATTTCTCCAAACTCGATCTTTCTGAATTTACCGCTGACATTATGGCAGCAACAGTTTTACCCAATGTTAATAACTTACAAAACGATCTTACGAAAATGATGGACGGAAAGAAAACAAACTAGCAATACTCAAAAAACGCCTCTATGAGGCGTTTTTTTTCAAAAAAAAACGGCCAACCAGGCCGGTTTGTGTTGCATTAAATTGTAGAGATCAAAGACACAGAAGATCCGAAAAACGGACCCATGCATTCCTACTAACTTTAAAAACCCCCACCAAATCTTTTGCCTCGAAGAGGTATAGCTCCACCGGAACGATCACACCAATATTATCGTGCTCACTACGCATTTGATAATTCGATCGCTTTCCACTATTTCCAACACACAGCACAGAAGCATTAGAGAAACTGAATTCATTTTTGGTGTAAAGCGGTTGCCCGCCTATTAGCCATTTCATGATTACGTCATGTTAGGGATTTCATAGTGCCGAGGGATGATCCACATGCATTTGTAATCTCCGGGAAAGGTCGAAACCGGTGGGTACTCAAAAATACAAGCGCGTGTCAGCCATATCCTTTTTGAAAGGCGTACCCCAACCCTTAGCGGGCTTTTACCAATCGATCTGCTGATTTCGAAACTCAAGAGGTCCCCGACTGCCAAATTTCTAAGGATCAACAATGGATCTCTTCGTTTACGTACTTGCAATGATATGTGGGTCCAACCAGTACTAATCTGAGTTGTTTTTCTCACACGTCACCGTCTGCATTGGTACTCCGCTGCTTACAACATTAATGTTCTTCCGTCGTTGCTCGAGCATTAAACAATCCAAATAGAAATTCTGATTAGAGAGAGTTAAACCTATGAAACGCATCGTAGCTATTGCATTGATCATCTCCACCTCTCTGATGGGTGGTTGCGCAAACGGCATGTCAAGTCGCGACTACAACGAAGCCACTGCCGGAAAAAAAATGAAGGTCGAACTCGGCGTCATCGAATCGATTCGCGATGTCAAGATCAACGGTAAACCTAGTCCACTGGGCGGTATGGCAGGTGGTGCACTTGGTGCAATTGCAGGCAGTAATGGCGGCGGGGGTCTTGGTCAACTGGCGGTTATGGTCGTAGTTGGTGCTGTAGGGGCAGCTGTAGGCTCCATCGCAGACAAGAAGCTCCATGACGCCGAGGGCATCGAGATCACTGTGAAACTGGCAGACAACGACTTTCAAGCGGTAACGCAAGTGAAGGACTCAAACGAGCCATTCGTCAAAGGTGAAAAGGTACGCGTAATCACTGATCAAACCGGATCGTCGCGTGTCTCTCATTGATCAAAACCCAGCAAACCCCAGGCATAGACTGCCTGGGGTTTTTTTGTGCGTTTTCGTACCTACGTGAAACAGATTTAAAATGACCACTGGTTGTCTTATTGCTACGCGTGAAATAACATTTGATCATCACACCAGCGAATGATCAGTATGATTAATGAAGACATCGGCAGGTTATCGAGATTGGGGTTCTCCTCGCTACCCGAGTGCCTCCTCACTGTGCCGAAGAGTTTTCGCGACTACCACGACCCGATCGAGGTTTTGCCCTTACCCAATACCGGGGAATCTCACTATCTCGCACTGACGCTCACTGAACGCTCTACTTACACGCGTCAAGGAAAGGTTAGTGACGAACTCAAGGGATCATTTCGAGCAGTACTTCGTGCGGCAGACGCCCGAGGAGAACGGGTTCAGATCAACGTGATTGGAAAACCCGCGATCGAACGCTGGATGCATCCCGAGCTTGGGACTGTCGTGAATCTTTACGGCGAGCTGACAACCTTCGATGGTCGCCTGAGTATATCCAATCCGACGCTGGTCGCTGCTGAGGATGTTGGACGGGTTGTTCCAATTTATCAGGGAAGAACCAACCAGGTGAGCGCAGAACTCCTCACCGAAAGCATTGGCAAGGCGCTTCCATACATCAACGAAGCTGCATGCCTTCTCCTTGAGCAGACACTGATGCATGAAGGCGATTTCGCAAGATTCACTGGGATCTCTGATCCGGCTACCTTGTTGCGGACACTACACGCACCTCTTTCAGTACGTGAAGGGCTGGAGGCGATTGAGGTGGCCAAAACACTTTCAGTAAAAGCTCTGGTCAACAAGGTTTTCGCCAACCGCTCGAAGCCTGCGGTCAAAGGCTCGTTGTTACGCATAGATCGTGAACAGGTCGCAGACCTCATTCACAGAGCACCCTTCGAACCCACCGATGATCAACTCCGAGCTATTGATGAAATCGTGGCGGACCTACGCTCCCCATTCCCTATGGAGCGGATTCTGTCCGGGGATGTGGGGACGGGGAAATCTTTCACGTTTATGGTTCCGGCAGCCGCAAGTCACTTGGCGGGCGCTAGGGTCGCGATCATTGCACCAAGCCAAATCCTGGTTGATCAACTGGCCAGCGAGCTTTCCGCACTGTTCTTTGAGATCGCTGTCAAGAAATACACGAGCAAAGCCAAAGTCGACATTTCGTCGGGAATCATTGTAGGCACAACAGCCGTGCTCTCGGCCGCCAAAAAAGAGGGCATTGTGTTTGACCTGGTCATCGCGGACGAGCAGCATAAGTTTTCCGTAAGCCAGAGAAAAAAACTGCTTGCCCCGCACACCAATTTTCTCGAGGCAACTGCGACTGCCATTCCACGCACAGTGGCATTGGTGAAGTTGGGAGGCATGCCAATCTCGATTCTTAGCCAGGCCCCTGTAGAACGAAAAATCACCTCTCGAATAATCACAGTAAAAGCCCGTGAAAAGTTGAATGATTTCGTGATGGATATCATCAACAGAGGCGGGCAAGCTGCGTTCATTTACCCAGTGGTCAACGGAGACGCTAACGCTTCATGTCACTCCGTTGAAGCAGCCTACGAACGGTTCCGCCGAGTCCTAGGTGACAGCGTTGGAATGATCCACGGTGGCCTTTCAGAAGAACTTAAAACAAATACCATTCGGTTAATGAAGGAAAACGGAATTAAGTTGCTTGTTGCCTCAACTGTCATAGAGGTCGGAGTTACCTTTCCGAACCTTCGTGTGGCGGTGGCCGTAAATGCTGAAAACTTTGGTGTTTCTCAGCTGCACCAACTTCGCGGCCGGCTCGCCCGCAAAGGCGGAGAGGGATATTTCATCATGTACCTGACTAAACCAATCCAACAGCCCGCCTCGGACCGCTTGAGGCTTTTATCTACCTGCTCGGATGGATTCCGTCTCGCTGAAATGGATGCTGAGGCCCGTGGATTCGGCAACCTGGATATCGACGGGGATAGGCAATCAGGATCTGCTAGGATGCTTTTCTGGGGTATTACCCTTGGAAGGCCGGAGATTGAACAGGGCGCAATAGACGCCGGGCTCATTCCGGCGAAGCAATAAAAGGGGAATAGCTTGGGCGCCAAATCAACACCGCTGGCTATCAAGGTAGCCATTTATGAGCGGCTTTTATCGGGTCAAATGTCCCGTGAAATCGGTCGTTCGTATGTGCTCAGCCAACCGACTGTTTTAAAGTATGCGAACGATGCTGTTGATGCGTTAAGGCGTATTCATTCCATCGATGCGTCGCCTGTTCTGCTCGGGTTTCTGAGTAGGAAACTCAAAACGCAGTGCTTCCAGTATCCAGATGACGATGAAGTTCGGTCGCTGATGGCGCCTATTTTGGAACCATACCTTACCCGAGCCGAATCAATTGATTTTGCTGGTCGAGAAAGTGCAGACCAACCTCTCTCCACGCGGGTGAGTAGGTCGACCGAAGAAGAGTTTCTGCAAATCGTCTCTTCGCTGGCAGAAGGTCAGCGCCCGGGCATGACGCCATCAGCACTGCTCAGAGAGCTCGTCGAGAATTTCGTCACGCAACACCGAGGTAATCAGCCCGCCTTCAATCCAGCCACCGCCCCGATTCAGCAAGTTGCTAAATCCAGCATGCCCGCCGTTGACACTGACGCATTACTGGCAGACGTTATGGACGCCATTCGTTTTCAGTTTGCACAGCACGGCTTGGCTCAAAAACCAGTCTGAAGACCTGTTTCTAACCCCGTGTCACGCATCCCCTCATGTAAGGCATTCGCATCTTGGATGCCACAGTTTTCATTGAAGGGGATTCACCATGGGTCATTTCGAATCACAGCTTCCATCCGCGTCAAAACTGTCAATGCGCCATCTGTACTTGTACACCCACATGCTAATCGCGGAGGCGAATAGGGCTGGGCGAAAAGTACGCATCGTTTGGGCCCACATCAGCACAGCTTCAATTGGGCCTGACTCAACCATCCCTGGTGGTTTGGTGATGAAGCTTCCGAAGATGGCTGCATTGGGGTCAGAAGAAGATGTTGTGCTGATCGACGGACTGATCTCTCACGAGATCATATGCCACGGTCTGCATACGGATTTTTCTGTACCAATGAAACCTGGGATCGCCGGCGATCTGTTCAACATTTTGGAAGATCCACGTGGCGAACTTTTAGGTAAGTCCAAATATCCCGGAGCAAACCAGAAGATTCACGCAGCATTACGAATCTTGAAGGCTAAAGGAGTGTTCCGAGGCCCAGATCTGGCTCGGGAAAAGCCGCCTTCGATTCTGGCCAGCTGGCTTGTCACCGAGCTACGCAGTGAATTGCTCAAACAAGACTGCCTTTCGGAGTTTGCCAAAGCTTACAGAGCCCTCGCGGTCGACACCTTCGGGTCGGACCTTGTTGGTCAGGTAAAGCAGATCGCACTGGATGGTTGTCACGCGACAGATTCACAGGGAGCCTGTGATGCCGCAGACCGAATTGTCGCTTTGCTGAAACTGGCAAAAGACAATGCAACGGATAAACCCAAGTCCAGCCCCAACGACAGCGGCAACGGAGAGGCGCAACGTTCCCAGGACAATCTGAGCAGCAAGATCGATCAGATCCTGAACGCATCGTCGAATGATTTGGGGCCATTCGGTAAGGGCCTCGAAGAGATCCTCAGCGCAAACAACAATGCACTATCCAAGTCGGGAGGTGGCTATCAACCCGATAACGCGAATGAAATGCAGGAGTTACGCCAATCGAAAACGGGCGGCTCTATTGAGAACCGCTCACTCCTTAGAGCAGGTGCTCAAAAGACCGCTGCAATGTTGTCCTTGACGTTTGAGGACATGATCGAAACTGTCACCAAAAGCGAAACTCGACGTACAACCGAAGGCAAACTCAACACTCGTGCATTGTGGCGGTATCCCCTCGGCGAGGAGAAGCTCTTCACCAAAACGACGGAAGGCGAGTCAATTGACACGTGCTTCTATCTGCTCGGTGATGAAAGTTCCTCAATGGGTAGCAAGCTCGGGCCTGCCCCGGCTAAACCTGCCGATGACAAGCGAATCACCGCTCATGAGGCTTGCAAGCGCGTCTCCGTAGCAGTAGGGGAAGTGCTGAACAACCTTTCGATTCCGGTGGGTATCGCGACCTACAACAAAGTCGTCAGGGAGTGGCACGGGTTTGAAGAAAATTGGGCATCCACACTGCAACGGTTTGCTCCAACTCCGGAAAATGGAACCAGCACACACCTGGCGGTGGTTTGGGCTCTGAAGAAACTGATCGATCGGCCTGAGGCCCGGAAGATCTTGATTGTGGCAACCGATGGTGATCCAGGTAACAGCGACGTACTGAACGCGGCTATTGCAGAATCATCCAGTCTTGGCATCGAGGTTCGCTTTGTTCTGATCGGTGACCGATATATGGGCCAGTACGCAAGTGCCGGCTTGAACTATGGAGTAGCTCTCAACGAAAACGAGCTTGCAAAGGCGGTATTCGAATCACTCAAACGGGCAGTAACCTGGTCATAAACCAACCCACACACCGAGCTCTTCACGGAGCTCGGTGTTTTTTTTGCAATTATCTCCAATTCATATCCCATGTGACGCATTTCCCTGTACCAGGCCTTCGCAAGAGGCCCCAACCTGTCCAAATGGGGAATACCATGGAAAACATTGATACCTCCACCCAGCACGAAGTTAAAACTGTGAAAGAGGTTTTTGACACAACGTCGCCGTTCTTTGAACAAATGAAAATCAAAGTCTTCCCTGCTACCAGCCATACACCGGTAGTAAGGCATTTCAAATTTAAAGAAAGCAGCCTTACTCGCTTGATGCTTTGGGCCGCGGCTGCAAATCTCCCAGCCGGATTTTTTGGCGCTGAGATGAAACGTAATATGTATACCTATGGCCCCTCCGGATGCGGCAAAACAAGACTGGTCGAAGCTTTCGCTTCTCGAACCGGGCGGCCGATGTTTAGAGAGCAATGTTCGAAAGAAACCACCCTGTCGGACCTGTTCGGTAGCTGGAAGCTGTGCGGGAAAGATCAAGGTATGAAATGGGTGTACGGCAAGGTTTGCCAGTGGGCCAAGACGCCAAACGCGATCCTGCTGTTGGATGAATGGGATCAGGTTCCAGCTGATGTCGCTATGGGCCTTAACGGTGTTCTAGATGGTGCTCCAATTCATCTGGATCAGACGGACGAAATCATCAAGATTGCCCCGGGCTGTATGATCATGGCCACTGGTAACACGAATGGTCGAGGGTCAGCTGGGGGTCAAGGTGGTAGCGCTGCGATCTACAAAGGTACGCAAAAGATGAACTTTGCGAACCAGGACCGCTTCAACGTCATGTTCGAGACTTACCTGACTGAAGAGGAAGAAATCGATCTGCTCAAGAGCGAGACCAGGGCGAATCCATTGGCCGCAAAAGCCATGGCAAGCCTTGCAGCAAAAATTCGGGCCAATTTTATTGGTTTGAATGAAGACGCCGGCGCCAATGGTATGGCTTTCCAGTTCACGATCACAACTCGGAACGTACTCAACTGGTCAATGAACTTCAGTCTTCTCACTCAGATGGGGAAAAGGCCTGAAGATGCTTATGTCGAAGCACTTCGAATGACAGTACTCGACTTCGCGTCGAAGGACGAAGCATCAGCAATTCTCGCAACCTGGTCGACCATCATGGGCACTACCAGTCAACCATAATGCTCCATCCCACCCCGGCTTTGCCGGGGTTTTTTTTACCTGCAAGTTATGGGTAGCTGTGCGCCATCTCCTGTCACTGGGTCTTCGCAAGAGACCTGCATTTCAGTGAAATTCAGGAGAAGCATATGAGCACAAACCAATCCACCTCCGACGTTAGCGTTCAGATCCTTCAGGACGTTGTTCTGTTCGACTACATCATCGGTGGGAGCACCGGCGAGAAGACTGTAGAAGCTGACGACTTCATTCGTGAGGTAGGCAAAACACTACCGAGTGGCACATTTGCCTGGGTTAATAAATACCGAGCAGAAGCCAAACGCGAGATCCTGAAAGTGGGGGTCTCTCGGCGAGTCAACAATCGTGTACGTGGTTATTTTGTACCCACGGCGCACGCCCAAGGGCTGGCCCAGGTACTGAAGCAAATCAGGGACAAATACCTAACAGAGAAAAAGACATTCTTGGCTGAACTACCTGCCAAGGTCGAAGAGTGGGCCAAAGCCCCAGAGAACGTCGGGGTATCGAAGCCCGGCGGAAGAACTCGGGCAGAACTGATCCGAATACATGCCCCGCAGCAAGGGGTTCTTGAAAAAATGTTGACGTTCGACATCTCTGCCATTCGTATCAACGACACCAACTACTTTGGTGAGGATGATGCCTTGCAACAAGAAGTTAAGGGGCTTGTTGGTCAGGCCGCTTTTGAAATCTCCGAGGATGTACGAAGGTCATGGTCGGGGCCAAAGAAGGGCAACACAACATCCCGCGTTTTGGGACTGGTGCGTCGTGTCCAGGACAAGGCTGAAGCCATGAGCGTACTTTCGAGTAAGTTCGGGAATCTAGCCAAGCTGTGCGGTGAGGTTCTGGCCGCAGTCCCGACGGGACAAAACATCGAAGGTGTCGCCTTCATTCAAGTCTCCAGTTTGTTACAGTTCTGCATGGACCCCGAAAAGATCATTGGTGATCAAGCCACTGAATTCGATCCGCTCGTTGTCACTGATCCGACCGTCACAACTGAATCTGGGAACTACAACAACGTCTTTTTCGGCGAACCTGAAGCAGCGAATCCGGCGACGCCGAATTCAGCACCAAACGCACCCAAACCTGAAACGGGAGTATCCATTGTTCCTCCGCTCCCAACTGATCGCGAGGCACATGCCAACATTTTCTTCGATGAAAAGCATGACGCCGTAGCTATCGGACCAGCTACCGCTGTGACTGAACCGGAACACCTGGAAACCGTCCAGCCGTTCATTTTCTAACCCACAAAAAAGCCCCGATCATTATGATCGGGGCTTCTTCTTTTCCGGGTATTCAGCGGCCAACATTACTCAGTTAATTTTTTGCCTGCCACTTCTACCTCGGCTTTTGCCATCAGGTAGCGCTTGGATTCGCGCTCATACAAAGAGACAAGGGTAATCCGAACATTAATCGGGGTTTGTTCCCACTCTTCAGAACTCGGTGTATAGCCAGCCCACTGAGGGTCTTCCTGCATTTTTCTGATCGAAAGCCAAAGCTGCTCGTTTAGATCTTTGGAGTTAAAGAAATCTTCAGCTGTGAAATGCTCGGCGAGTAAGTAGACCTGGATAAGAGGAAGACCCAAAAACTCAGCGATTTTTTGGAGCTTCTCTTTGCCCAGCGATTTGATCTGGCGGTTACCATTCGCAAGGGAGTTCCAATAAATCTGAGTAACACCCACGATATCGGCAATGGCGCGATCTTGAAGGCCTCGTTCAATAATGGCCTTTTTGATCATCTTAATTAGACGAGCGCCTTCGATTTTATTCCGGTCACGTGGCGACGCTTCCTCAGTGGGTGGCAGGCCTAAGTTAACCTGTACCGGTGCCTCACGCTGAGCCTTAGCCTCTGCGGAAGCTTGCACTGAAATTCTCTGGCGACCTGATTTTGTTCCAGCTTTAGCGGCCGTCGGCGCAACAGTCGCGGCAGGTGCTGGGGAAGAGGCCGGAGGCTTGGTAGACGCAGTCGACCGCGCTCCAGAGGCTGGCTTCGTAGTTCCAGATGGCGCTTTTTGTGCAGCGGGTTTTGCTTTACTTCCAGCAGCTGGTTTCTTCGCTGGGGTACGACTCTTGCTCTGCGGCTTCTTCGATTCAGTCGCAGGCGCACCTGCTTTGGTAGCTGAAGCGCGAGACTGCCCTTGCGTAGAGCCACTTGGTTTCTTGTCGCTAGGTTTTGTCATGGTTACGGCTCCAGGTTGTTCGCTTGGGGTCGAAGAAGAGGGCGCCCCTTGTAGGTTTAAATAAAGCAGGGAAATGCCATTATCTGTGAAATTAATTCTACACAGTTAACAACAAGATTCAATCTCTTGTTCATGTGGAACAAGAGGATGATCACCCCGTATTCAAGGCCTACATTTGAATCGCATTCGGCCACACGCGGACAGGATTGGCTTGAATTTTGTGTGCAATCAATGGCTCGAATCCGAGCATAGAGCTGCGTTCACGCCGACAAGTTCCCCAAGATTTTTCCTTCTCCTACAAACTCGATTGCCGAGGCTTGCTCGCGTCTAGGTAAGGTTCCGAGCCATCAATTAGCAGGCGCGAGCATTCGGATCGAAAGGGGGGAGGGTACCGGTCAAAAAGGTGCACATGAGCGAGCAGTGCGAAAACCTCACTAGTTGTATTATTGGTACGTGTTGAGTATCCTCGATACAAACCAACTCAAGCAAAAAAGAGGTTCCACATGCTCCCCCAGGACGCAAAGCGCAATACGGATTCCTATTCGTTTCCAAACGGGATGCTCAACTCAGGCTATATCGCCGGCGTCCTGCGGAATAACGACCCTGTAAAAGGGATCTGCTACATCCAGCAAACCCGCAGTGAAAACCACATGCTTCCGATTCATTACGACCCCAAAAAGTCGCCGATCCCCCGCGAAATCAAAGAGTGGGATCTGATCATGGCTTTCGTTCACGCCGACGGCGCAGTTGAGGGTGAAAATCGGATTGCCAAACTCAAAAGCATTCGCTTTGAGGCCCCGAACTTTATGCACCTGGGTGACCGCTTTCGCGATGACTTCATGAAAAAGTGGAGTTCCGCAGTTCACGCCGCAGCCGTTGACTCCGGTACCCCGAAATCTGTTACCGAACTTCAGGCGATGCCGGGCAACGAGAACGACGCTCGACTCGACTCGTTCGACTGGAAAGTTATGGATCTGAATAAGAACGCCTCGAACCAGATTCGCATCGCCGGCTTCATCCAAGCCAAGTCACTTCAGCGAAATCGCAGGCATCCGGTTGAAGGAACGCCGATCAATGATCGACTCGTGGTTCTGATCCGACAGAGCAAGGACTCGGATCAATCGATCCCGGTGCGCTGGTACGGTCGTAATCTTCAACCTCTGGCCGAGAAACTGGTTCGTGGTATGCCCATCGTTGTCTCTGGCGAATTCCGTATCGACGTAAAGGCACTTTCGCTTCCCGATCCTGATACTCAAATCGCCCCAGTCTCGAAGATCCCTTTCATCCAAGCGAAAGACATGCCGGCGCCTGTCTCCCAAGATTCCGGGCTTATCAAAATCATCCCTGGCTGGGCGGCAGAACTCTTCAAGAGCCACGGTAACGGCCAAACCGAGAAACCTGCTGATGAAGATCGAGCAGCATTGTTTGAGACTGCCTTTGTTCCACAAGACGGCGCAGTGGTCCAACAACCAGGCACGTAAGTATTCGGCAGCGCCATACGGAAAAAAAAGCCATCGAGGTCCTTGACCGTTGTCGATGGCTTTTTCCGTTCTGAAGCGGCGAATACTCACACCAGCACCCGACCGCGATCAGCAGTTGGCTTCAACCCTAGAAAACAGAAGGCATGGTCAGCAATGGGCAAGACACTCATCATCACTGAAAAATCGACAGTGGCAGTCACCATCGCCAAAGCGATAGGGGGGTTCAGCAAGGTTGAAAACTGGCTCGAGAGTGACGATGCCATCCTTGCCCCTGCTGCCGGACATTTGGTGGAGATCCATTCAGAGGAGATGGCGAAAGCAGGCCGAGATATCAGTAATCTGCCGGTGATTCCGGACCAATTCGAACTCCGCGTCATCGAAGAAAAGAAAAAATTCTTCCAGGTGCTCGATCGCCTAATGCGCCGCCCGGATGTTATCGCTATCGCCAACGCCTGCGACGCCGGTCGAGAAGGGGAACTGATTTTCCGGTTGATCTACAAAAGGGCCGGCTGCACAAAGCCAATGCTGCGCCTTTGGATGACCTCGACCACAGACGAGGCCATCCAATCCGCTTATGCAGGAATGCGCCCCGGGTCGGACTACGACAACCTTGCTGAAGCTGCTGAGATTCGAAGCGAGGGTGATTATATCGTAGGGATCAATGCTTCCCGCGGCATTACCCGTCTCTACGAGCGACAAACAGCAAAAGCCGAGACTTTCCCGCTAGGCCGAGTTCAGACCCCGACGCTTTCTTTGGTCTGTGCACTGGAACTCAGTATCCTGACTTTCCGCCCCGTACCTTACTGGGAAGTTCACGCTACGTTCGGTGTCAGCGCCGGCAACTATGTGGGTAAATGGCAGGCACCTAGATCTGTGGACGGTACACGCGAAGAGAAGGACATCCACCCACACCGGATTCTGAACCGTGCAATAGCCGACGGGATCATTGCCAAGTGCTCAGGCTCGGTACCGACCAGCGTGGAGGAGGAAGTTAAACCAGCACAAAAGGGCGCAGGAAAGCTGTATGACTTGACCGGCCTTCAGCGAGAAGCGAACCGGAAGCTTGGCTTCTCTGCGGCTTACACCCTGGAGCTGGCTCAGAAGCTCTACCTTGATCTGGGTCTGACCACCTACCCGAGAACTGACTCCGCCTACCTGCCAGATGACTTCGTTGGTGAGGCAAAAAAACTCATGGGTACTTTCGGAGGCACTCAATATGAAGAGCATGCCCAGCGCGTTCTTGATTCGGGATGGGTCAAGCCGAACAAAAAGATCTTCGACTCGAAAAAAGTGTCTGATCACTACGCGATTGTGCCCACCGGCAAGCGGGCAGGAGAGCTCACCGAAGACCTACAAACTATTTACGACATGATCGTGCGTCGATTCCTCGCCGTCTTCCACCCGCCGGCTGAGTACTCAGTTACCGTGCGGCTTACGACTGTTGAAAATGAAGTGTTTCGCACAACGGGCCGCGTGTTGGTTTCGCCTGGCTGGATGCAAGTCTACGGCCCGGGGGCAGCAGACGGCGACGATTCAGACGACCGCGACGCTGAGGCAGAGGACAAAAAAGAGCTGGTCCCTTACGTGAAGGGTGAGTCTATCAGCGCCGTCGGCGTCGACTTGAAGATGCTTAAAACAAAGCCACCTCAACGGTACACCGAAGATACTTTGCTCGGTGCCATGGAAACAGCAGGGCGCCTTATCGACGACGAAGAGCAGCGCGAAGCAATGAAGGATCGCGGTCTCGGTACGCCGGTTACTCGGTCAGCAATGATCGAATCGCTATTGGCAGCCAAGGATGGCTCTAACCGCAAGAAAGACCCCTACATGTTGCGTGACAAAAAGTATCTCGCGCCAAGTTCCAAGGGGATGACGGTCTACCGGTTCCTGCTGGATAACAATATCCACGCCCTGACCTCGCCGATTCTCACCGGTGAATGGGAACAGAAACTGCGACTGATGGAGAAGGGCCAATACAGTCGGGGTACCTTTAAACATGAGCTGTCCGAGCTGACAAGTCAGATTCTTGAAACCATCAAAGAAAAGTATGCAGGCATCACAGTCAAGGTTCTGAAAGCGCCTTGCCCGAAATGCGGCAGGGCCTTAGAGATCCAGGCCAAGACGTTTGCATGTGCAGAAAAATGCGGTTTTTCGATCTGGCGTGAAATTGCCAAGCGCACTCTCAAGGTGTCCGAGGCCGAGACCTTGCTCACAGAAAAAATGGTGCTAGGCCTCAAAGGGTTTGTCAGCTCGACCTCAGGAAAAAAATTCGAAACGGGCCTGCGGCTAATGGATGAAGGCAAGTTGGAGTTTTACTCCGACCCAACAGCCAATACCAAAGACTCGAAGGGCAACGTTGTGACATGCCCAAAATGTCAGGGCCCAATGCGGCGGATCAAAACTGATACTGGGCACTTCTGGGGATGCTCAGACAGGGATGTGTGCAAACATTCCATGAACGACCGTAACGGCGATCCAGTAGAGCGTCCGAAGGCACATGAATGCCCAGAGTGCGGAAAGCCCATGTACTTGCGAAACGCTGATAAATCGCCGTTCTGGGGATGCAGCGGTTTCGTAAAAGGCGGCACTGGGTGTAACAACACCCTGAAGGACAATAACGGGACACCTGTACCGAAGTCTTCACCGCACCCAGCACCTACACCGGCGCCCACATCCCTTGTCCAACAGCCAGAACAAGCAACTAAACCCCAGCTGGCGGACTCAGAGGTTTTCCTGTGAACGCAAACAACCGAGTGATCCGAGCGGCCTTCCTTGTATTTGGCTTTTGGTGGCTGGTATTCACCTTGATGGAGTTCGGCGGCCAGCCTCTTGAGGTGCTGGAAAACTGGCAATCCGTTGGGAGCACTGTGTCACGTTGGGTGCTGGGCGTCGTCGCCGGTTTGATCATTGGTGTTTGGTACATCTGGTTCGGCCGCGTGACCGCTATGAACCGATTGTTCAAAGGGAAGTTGGGCAATCGTCGCAATGGTGCACGCTCGACGTTGGGGGATGTGCCCATGCCATCCAGGACGCCAAAGCGAGTGGACAGTACGTACAAAAGACTCCCTATTGAAAGTCAGCTGGTAAAGGCATGGGTTGCAGCCAACGAAATAAAATTCCCACATCACGTAAAATTTTTTTGGGCAATCTGGGATACCTATTCGGCGCATCAGCTCTTTCCAGCTTCGCACCGAAAAGGTGGCCATGGTAATCGGCGGCTTTGGGAGCACTGCCTGTCGGTCGCTGATACGGCCCTTGCTGATGCCGGTACCTATGTATTTGATGGGGTCTACGTAAAAGCTCGGGGCAAACCCAGGTTTAAAATCATCGATCTCAAAAACAAGGAATTTCGCTTCGACGCACATGACCCGCTGATCCCGCTATTGGCTCTCGCACACGATATTGGAAAGCTCGAGGCTTATGTCCTCGAGCCAGATGGGTCAGTCAAAACCAAGGAGGAGGGTAGCGCCCTTACCCCGCAGGATGACAATCGTATTTCTCATGATTCATTGGGCGCCCGCATTCTGGCGCGGTTTCCTGAATACTGGGATCTACCTGGACGGGACAGACAGGCTATCAACCTGGTTATCGGTCACTATCATCACCCGAGTCAATTCCCCGTCGATCGCAATGGGCTGAGCCTCGATGACCGAATGACAGCGTTGATGGAGTTTTTGATTCAGGTCGACAAGAAGACCGGGATGGCTGAGTCAAACATCACAGACAGTTTGAACGAGCATGAGATCACCGAGGAAGAGTCTTGCGCGATCTACCACAGTTTCGTCAGCATCATCACCGAATTCGGGCGTGTAAACGGGACTGGTGATAAAGCCCGAGACACCACGCTAAAAATTGCCCAAAAGCATGATGGTCTGATTGTGGTGAAAGAAAAGGACCTCCGCATGCTCATCCTCTCCAAGATCGGCTGGTCTTTGGACGAGGGCGATGGCCGCTACCGAGTCACACTCAATTTGATGTCGACACTGCAAGCGAAGGGTGTCCTGTACTCGACCCACAACAATGCGAACATGAGCCGCTTCCTTCCTATGTATTCGGTATCGTTCAGAGACCCGCAGACAGGGGCTCACCAGACCACGTGGGAGCCCGTAATTATCATTCGTCCTGTGTCAACAACACCTGAATTGGCAGGCCTGGCTGGATTATCGAATCTGGGTTCGAAATTGGACGTGGAACGCCCACTCTTTACTCACAATCTTGGCATTCAAGAGGTTGAAGGCCTCCGGTCGCTGATCGCACTCGGATTTGGAAACGAAATTTCTTCCAAGGCTAACATCATCGGCAAACAAGCGAAGGTTCAGAACACAGCGCCACCAGAGGCGGTTCAGAATCAGCAGCCACAGAATGCCCCCATTGTACTTTCGCCGGCGGATGCTGGATCAGGCCCAACGCCCGTTGATGCACGAGTTGAAGCTGGGCAACCAGTCGCAAATGGGACTGCCTTGGGTCATTCGGTCGTACCGATCAATCATACCGTAGAGGCAGCTCCCCAGACCCTTGAAACCCATAAGCCAGAACTGCATCAGTTGGAAACGACGCCAACCAACAACATCGAGATCATCGAGCCCCCATCGGAGCCGCTTGAAGGATCGGTTGAAGATGAATTGCAGCGAGAAGAACTGCAATTGGAAATGCCGGAGGTGCTCGAGCAAACATCGGCCGATAACGACGATGATGAATTTATGGCGTTTGTCGGAGAATCCTCATCAGACGGAGACAGTTTCGGGGATGCGTTCGCCGACTTCGGCGAGGAGCTGGCCATCTCACAACCTGAATCGATGATACAGACCGAAACAATACTAGCGATTCCGGTAGAACCGCAGCTCGTGCCAGATGAATTACGGTCCTCAGTCAGGCCGGACCTGGCACCATCCGCACCGGTGGCTGTAGCGATACCCGATCCAGATGCGCAGTCATCCAGACGTAAGCTGAGCCCGGCCGCAGAGGCCGCGGCGTTGAAGGCCTTGGGCGATGCCACTCCGGATTTCACCGCTTTCGTTCAGCCACGTAAGAAGAAGAAATCGGTGTTGAACAACATGACGCGTATTCGAGACGCTATCGCACATCAGGTGATACCTGTGTGCGGTTGCAGGGATGGTTTCGAGTATTTGCTGGAAGCGGACATTGTTGCCTTTGACGCGGAGCTGGACCTTAAATCCCTAATCAAGGCGGAGAAATTGCCTACTGTGACGCCAAAACCGGGTTACACGATGATCGGATTCCCAGTCGTGACCAAGCGGCTTAGCCAAGACTGGTAAAGCGAGTGATCGGATCTCCCTGGACAGCGCGACGCAGGCCGGGGATCACGCTGTGCTTTGACTCGCCACCGTCAAAAATTCCACTCACCTTTTGTTCTCAGGATGTTCCAGTAGATCAACGGCCAGCTGCTCTGGCGCAGCCACTCTGGCTTTGATGCTTTCGAGCAGGGTCGTTTGAAGTTTGTCATTCTGCTCGCTTAGTTGAGTAATCTGCCGCTCAAGCTTCTCCTCATTGTTCACCATTGCCTCAAGCCTACCCCGAAGCTGAGCAACTTCATCGCGGGCGCTGGAACGCAACTGTCGTAGCTGGTCCTTCTCATTCCGTTCCCGCTCAAGCTCTTTGGTCAGTTTGTCAGTTTTGGCTTTCTCTTCATCGCGAACCCTAGCTGTTTCTCGCATCAAAAAGTCTTGTGTCTTTACCAGTTCGATCTGGTGGGTTTCAGCCAAAGCGGTCAACTCTCGCTGGGAGCTTGCCCGTAGTTCCTTCAGCTGTTGCTCAAGATTATCTAAGAGCCCATTGAGACGCTGCTGTTCCTGCATATTGAGCGCATTCTGGGATGCTGCTTTATCGGCCAGGTCCTTGACCTCAACGGTGAGTGCTTTTCGTTCGACCTCATTAGCCTGGAGCTGCTCTGAAAGCAGGAGTTTGTCGGCCCGCAGCCCTTCAATTTCGCGTGTCTGGCCATCGAACCGTTCTTTGGCTGCCTGTTCATTCGCTTGGGCAATTTTCATCGCTACCACAGCGTTCTCTGCCTGTGCATGAAGCTGTTGCCGTTCAATTTCATGGCCGGCAACGGCTGCGTTGAGGGCGACATCCCAGATTTTGTCGAAACTCGTACACACGTCATCAGGAATATTCGGTCGGCGTAGCCGAGCACTTAGTGCTGGCCCGGCCTGCACCCAGAATTTCTTGACCTCGTCGTTGACCAGGTTAGGGGATGCAGTGATGCCGTAGTCGGCGGCGATCATCTCCCGAATGGTTGACTGCCGAACCTCCTCGCCAAGGCCAAGCAACCGTTCCGCGTATTGGTGTACCAACAACCGAGTGTTCTTCATTTGCGCATTGGGAGACTGTTTGGTCATAGCCGCCTGGACTCCGTCAGTGGAAGGTTTTCGCTAGAAATGGTCCGGGTTATGTCTGTGTCGCATTCACTCTTGAGTGCGCGGATCCGTGCAGACCGGAAATCAGTAGCTGCGCCAGGCTGGATGTGCGTGGCGCCGTATTCAACGATTTACTTCTTGCTCATTCAATCCATTACGGACGAACGACACCCAGAACAAAATCATAGATATCAACAAGTTATGCAAGGAAACGCGTGCAGAACGGACGTCCGAAGGTTGCCCTCATAGAATTATACATGTTTTCGTACTGAAATTGATACGAATCATATTCTGAAATGGAGAAATTCGTGAATACTTCCAATTATCACGAATATTGCAAAATTGGCAGAACCAACTTTCGCATTCATCAGTAGCTAGGTTTGCGCAGAATATGTTGCCGTTCTGATAAAACGCTTTAGAATCGTGTTTTTACTTACAAAGACATGCGCTATGGATCAAGCCAAATCACGCAAGGTGGAAAAGGGTTCACCCTTCTTGCGCCCGCCGAAGCTTTCTCGAGAAGCCTTCAAAGCGCTCATTGAACAGCGCGGCTGGCGTATGGCTGATGTCGCTTGTCGGTGGTCAATCCGGCCGGAGCACTTGAGCCGGGTTGCCGCGGATAAAGACCGTGATCTGAAATGGGATGACCTGGTGCGCTCGCTGCCGGCATTGAGCGCCTTCGAGCGGTCGTGTGTGACGGCGGCTAGGCTCACCCTCATTCCGCCGAAACCCCGACTGCGCAAAGGCCAGCCCATTAGCGAACCGGTCCAAGCGGCAGCCGCTGAGGCCGCCGGCGCGGTGGTGCAACCAGATCCCCCCTTCAAGTGGGAGCATGGCGATGACGAGGATGATACTTTCGCGCCGGGCGTCGACGGCTTTCGTTACACCAGCTATCTGTCGCGGGGCTCAGAGCTGGTGGTCGTGCAGGAGATCGATGGCTTCGCCCGAGAGCATGCCATCCTGGTCTTAACCGCTACCCGGGTCGGCGTCGACCCCGCCGGCGGAGCACAGGAAGAGTATCAATGCGAGTCAGCGACAGGTGATCGACGGTGGTTTGCGCCGGATCAGATTGACGATTGGCTAGTGTCCAACGGAAAAATGCGGGATCTACGATGAGCTCACGAACAGGCTTGCCCACCCGCCTGGACTTTCAGGCCAACACCGAGATTGCCTTGCTTGACGCCTACGCAATGGTGCAACCAGGTGAAGCTCACGACCTGATCCAGGCCAACAGCGACATCGAGGCGGCAGCCATCTGGCTGACAACCACCGCCACCAATCTCAAGACTCGCCGGGTCATGCGCAAGGAAGTGGAACGCTTCATCTTGTGGGCGCTGCACACCCGCGGCAAGCAGCTGTCACAGATCAACGTCATGGACGTGAGCGACTATGCCACTTTCCTGGCAGATCCTCAGCCCCGTGAGGTGTGGGTCAGTGAAACCAAGTACCCGCGTCATCATGAGCAGTGGCGACCCTTTGCCGGCCCCCTGAGCTTGAGCTCGCAGCGCTATGCCCTGATGCAAATTGGCAGCATGTACACGTGGATGGTCAAAGGTGGGAGGCTTAAAGGCAATCCCGTCGCGTTGGTTCGAAAACCACAAGCGCCGCACGACCCCACCATCAAGCGCTTGCTGCCGGAAGAAGGCATTGCCCTAGCCTTTGAAGCGATCAATCTGACCAAGAGTCCCCGAAAACGAGCGCGTGATCATTTCATGCTTAGCCTGTTTTACCTGACCGGTGTACGCACCTTCGAAGGCACCACGTCCAACATGAGCAGCATCCATCGCTCGGCCAGCGGGACCTGGTGGCTGAATGTCCTCGGCAAACGCAACAAGATTCGCGACGTGCCCATTTCTGACGAGTTGTACCAGGACCTGCAACTATATAGAGAGGCGTTCGGTTTGCCGCGGGACATTCCTTCGAAAGACCCAACCCCCCTCCTCCTGGCCGCCAACTCCAAACTCAAGCGGGCGCATACCAGCACCGTGCTCAAAGCCATCATCGCGATCATGACCCGGGCGGCAGGCCTGGCCGTTCAGCGCGAGCAATTTGATTTGGCCGATCGGCTGGCGGATGCAACCACCCACTGGCTCCGTCATTCCTGCTTTAGCCATCTGGCCAAGGCCACTGGCGACCTGGTGATGATCAAGTCCTTGGCTGGACACAGCAAGATGGAAACCACCAGCCGGTACCTGCACTCCGAAGACGATGAACTGCATGCCGGTGTTGTCCAGACGTTGAGCACGCCGCGGCTCAAGTAGCTCAGTTATTGCTTTTGTGCACGCCGGGACGCTTTTTGGGCATCCAAGTATTTAAGGGCTTCTACGCCAATCCAGAATGCCAGTTTCCCATCGGCATCATGGCTGGCTTTTTCAAGCCTCTTGAATTCGTCCAAGGGCAAGCCGGCGCCCCACAGGAGCGCATGGAAAGCCTTAATGGAGTTATTCAGAACATCCAGTCCACCGCCTTCCAGGACGATCGTCAGCGGCTCATTCAGTATTGGTGGTGGTGCTATGTCGCCAACGTCGGTGGTGTGCGCAGGGTCATTTAAGTGATTCGGCGCATCTGACTGCGCTGCCTTGCGCTCAACTTCGCCAACCTAGACCTCGTACTTGGCCTCGGCCCAGTCCAAGAAGCCGCCGGGTTCTCCACCGCCCTCAAAAATCTCTTCTCGTAACGCTTCATAATGCTCACAGTCGTTGTGGTGCAGCCATTCGTTGAAACTTTTCATGCTCTGCGCTCCGGGTGAACAGGCGCGAAACCCGCGCCCTGGTACTGCCGAACCCCGCACGGCGGGCTTGCGTGTAGCGGTTGCTCGGCTTTTCCTACTCGTTTGCCTTGTGGTTCGCTTCTTCGCGCCACTTGCTTTCAGCGCTTGACTTGGTAGAACCGCGGACATCTATTCGCTCCCCGCGAAATTCCGCATACGCACGGTATGACTTCCCATCCTTAACTATCCAACCCTGGACCTGCTCACCGTCAATTACGGTTGAAAACTCAACTGCTGCGCTCATTGCCTACGTGCTCATGTGGTTATTAATGAAGCCAGCTTGCCGTCACGACAGCAAGCTGTGTGCATCTCGAAGAGCGAGTCGCGGCCTCCTCACAAGAATATCTGCCAGCCCATCGTGACGTTCACGGAAGATGCCAGCAGGTCATCGGGCGCCCCCCCTGCGCTAAAGCCCCTTCCCTGCTGCCCTAGGTGCTCGTACTTGGCACGTACACCAAGCCAGTTATTAGCCACTGTCTGTTTCGCCATGCGGCATCAGATACTTAGCTTTTTTTTCACAATCCATAGGGTATTGATCATAAATTTGCCTTTTTACTATATGAAGCTACAGTGAAAATGACGATTTCTATGCGGGCATCACCCCATTTTGTCTTGTATCAGTTGATACATCCGGTACAGAATGGCCCCATTCGTACTTTCACTCGCCGGTGCCGCACATGAATGCAGCTACAGAACAACTCGATCAATACACGTTCACCGACTTCACTTCCCTGAGATACAGCCCGAAATTCGTAGCGGAAAGCTTGCAGATAAGTTCGCAAACCCTGAAAGCGATCGAGAAGGATAACGACCTCACAATCGACCGAATTCGTGGGCCTGTCGGTGTTCGTAGTTACTCACTGATGGATATGTTCCGCATTGCTGCAATCCGCCGCCAGAACGGCAATACCAAAGGCCTTGGTCGACAAATCACGATCAGCACCTACGTACAAAAAGGCGGCACCGCAAAAACCACCACCACTTGCAACACGGGAATTTTGTCAGCGCTGGCAGGCTATAAAACGCTGATCATCGACAACGATCCTCAGGCAGACGTTTCCAGCATGTTGGGCTATGACCCAGATCAGACGACCGAGGAACTTGCCGAGCTTGGTCTACCGGTGGACCGTGCGGTTGAAGGCCATTTGGGCAACTTGATGCGCCTCGGGTCAACCTTCCCGCCCATGGATCTGGATCAGGTGATCAAGAAACCTTTCGGCGAGGATGGCCCCCACCTGATACCCGCATTCGATTCGCTTGACGACATGGATGTGGTCCTTAGAAACGCGCAAGGCGCTGACTTTCGGTATTCGCTGTTCATTGAGCGGGCTCGGCAAGGCAAGGTCCCGCATTGCGACCTGTCCAGCTACGACGTGATCATCATGGACAACGCCCCATCCGGCACCATGCTTTCGCGTAACAGCCTCGCCGCTGCGGATTTCTTGTTGTGCCCAATACGCATGGACAAATTTTCGTTTCGAGCATTGTCGCGACTGGCTTTCAAGATCAATGACATGAGCGCGGATTTCGGGCGGGCCCCTGAAATCATCGCGATTCCGACGATGTACATCAGGAACCGTCCTCGTATTCAAGCTAACTTGGCTAGGCTTTCTTCGCTGTTCCCGGGTAAGGTGACCGAGCAGCAGTTGATCCATTCCGAGGACTATTCGAAGAGCCTGGAGGATGGCATCCCGCTGGTGCTCTGGAAACAAGGTACCGAAAACTCCCTCGGCGCCTTCCGTAAGGTATTCGACGAAGTCATGGAACGCGCTAAGTCCGTGCTGGAGAAATCCAAATGAGGAAAACCAGTCCTATCGGCAAACCCGCGGTCATCGCTACTGAGGGCAGTAGCATTCAGGGCGTCTCAGTCCCAAAAACTATGCCTGTGGCACATCTGAAACCGATGGAAGAGGTTCTTCGGCAGATTGGCCTGTCTGATGATCCAGCCTCTGAAACTCTGTCACCTCCGAACGGTGCGTTGGTATCCGCTCCACGTCACTTTGAGCCAGGTCCTGCGGATGTCGAGTTGGCCACGGAGAAGCTTCCAGGCGAAGTGATGTTTCTTCAGATGTCGCTCATTCGCAAGGGGAAGTACCAACCCCGCCGAGTGTTTGACCAGGAGAAGCTTGCCCTACTCGCGAATACCATCGAAGACAACGGCGGACTCAACAACGCGATCGTTGTTCGGCCGCTGCCAGATGGGAACTTCGAGCTGATTGCTGGCGAACGTCGCTTCCTGGCGCACGAGCTGTTGCGCAAACACACCATCTACGCCCTTGTCCGTCACCTCACTGATGAAGAAGCGGCCGTACTGTCCGTTGCGGATAACGACGCACGCGAAGACCTCACTGATTTTGAACGTGGCGTCAGCTACAAGCAGCTGCTCGACGACAAGATCGTTCAGAACCAGACTGAGCTGTCCCGTCGGGTCGGGCGCAGCATGGCCACCATCAGCCGGTGCCTGGCGTACTTCAAACTGCCAGCGCCAGTCATTGGTATGCTTGAGGAAAATCCGGAACTCATCGGTAACAGGGTCGTGGCTGACCTGGTCGCGCTTTCTGACCAAGGCCATACAGAAACGGTCATTGCTGCGGCCTCGAGGATTCGCGACGGCTCCTCCCAGGACAGCTCAATCAACTGGGCCAAGAGCGAAGTCCGTAAAAAGGAGCATCCGCACACCCCATCGCCTCCCAAGCACATTGCTTACAAGGAGCGCACCCAGTTGGATGCGCGCATTGACGGGCGTAAAGTGATCCTGACACCACCAAAAGGTGTCAATCCAGAAGAGGTCCTAAAGTACCTGGAGGAGATGCTGAAAGAACGTTCGTAGCAACTGCTCCGCAATCAGAAATCGCCACTGGAAACGGTGGCGTGATTTTGTCTCCCCCTCGGTCCCCCTCTCAGCTGCATACCTGTCGAACAGCATTCTTTACCTCACGCGACGCTTTCCACCGGTGCCGTAGGGCGCCCACGTCACTTGTCAGCGGTCTTGCCTAGCTATTGCGTGCATTAACTGCTGTGCAGCCGGTATCTTGATCACCATAAAGCCAAGACAACTGGATATGCCGTATGCACAACTACCCCGCGGAATCGCTCGATATTCAAGCTCGCTTGTATGGGTTGGGCCTGATGCCGGCCCACCTGATGCTTATCGGGTCTTTTATCGTTGCATATGGTCTCTTCGAGACAACGCTTGAGCGTGCACTCTGGTCACTCTCGGAAACTGACGTGGCAGGAACACGGCCTTTTACCGAAAAGTTGAAGTCTGAAGACCAATTCAAGATGCTAGGTGGCGGGAACTCGAACCTCAGCGATAAATGCAATGCGGTGCTTAAAGTCGCCGCGAATGCCGCGGTTGATTTGAACGACTACCGCAACAGCCTTGTTCACGGATACCTGCTAGCTGTGGGCGGTACACCGATGTTCATGAGGAATCCAGCTTGGCACGACGTCAAGCGGAACAAGCCCGTAGGCGACGCTTACATTGATGAGCCATTTCAGGATCTTGTCCTTATCGCAGCTTGGACGCTCTTCAAGGTCGTTCAACTTGCAGAGAAATCGCTCGCGGATCCAGCCGCGGAGCGTGCCATTGAAGCCCTAGCAGAAGATGTGAACCGGGCGAGAAGCTACGCCAACGAAACACGGCATTTGTGCCAGCTCATGAATTCGGAAAAGTACTGAGGCAAAATCTCAACCTGGTTGGGGTCGTCTCCGGACTACTCAAACGGCGCCAGTCTCTCGCTGCCGCCGGCACATCACGATGTCCCTCCCCTCCGGATCATACCCTCGATACTACGTGTCCAAAGCTGTGAGCATCCCGGGCCTGATCTAGAGCCTCTAAGTTTACGCCCTAAAAATGCTCCCAACCTGTTGATTTTTAACGGTTGGATTTAGGCTCCACCATATTTTTCACTGTGAAATTTAGGTGCATCTGGTAATTTTCACTGTGAAAATCCTTCATAACGCTGTCTGTTTTTCACTGTGAAAAACTGCCTTTCTTCATATCCAACTGTCCTCCCTTTCGGCTATTCAACCTCGCCGGCCCAGGCACCCGTTTTCCTAATAATCGAAGCCCTAAACCCACATGCTGTAACCACATACTTATAGCAGTGGGAGCTATGCACAACACACTGTGCATTACGCATTGTGTAGTGCGAACTGAGCAATGCGCAGTGTGAACCAACCACTAGTGACTCATGAGCGACATCACAGGCGACCTTACCAGGTATGGGTAAGTCTTCTTTCGGCAACCCTGAGCGTCTATCCCATGTTTTTCACAGTGAAAACCTGCCCCTCGATTTTTCGCAAAAAGCGCCAGATATGTTTCGATCGAATTTTTCACAGTGAAAATCTTCGCTTCTATTTTTCACCGTGAAAACATACCTGGGTCGCATACAGTACTTAAGCTCAACCAGATTTCGCCAGCTCTCGTTTTCACAGTGAAATTAACGACCACGCAGCTGTGCATGTTGTTAGCGATCCATAGGCCCCTCCGACCGGTACTTCGCGCTCCTGCTAAACAGCCACCTGTTCAGCAAAGATTTTCACCGTGAAAAAGACCATGCCCTTACATCAGGTAAGCCCTTGTCCGTCCATGTGAGTCTCCTGACAAAGCAACACCAGTCTACTGCTCGTTTTCACTGTGAAAACCCTGCCGCGGCATGCTTACTCGAGCCGTGGACCTTCGAGGCAGCCATATGAACTTACCAAGGCTTTAACCGGCTGAGACACGACTCCGTTACCAGATCTTCGGGCAGAGCCTTTTCACTATGAAAACAGGCAGCTAGTGGAGTCTGGCGTTACGCAAACAGATACAGGTTTTCACTGTGAAAGACTCACGCTACTTAACTCTGGCCATCTGTCTGCCGGCGTCGCCCAATCGGTTGGCCTAGAGACTGGTCGCCAGCAGGCCCCGTGAGGACGATCGACCAGAATTTTTTCACAGTGAAAACCTAAAGACAGAGGCACCGTACTTAAGACACGTAGCTAGAGGTTTTCACTGTGAAAGCCTGCTCTAAGGCAATGGCGGGATTTTTTCGGGTTCTCCATCAATGTCCAAATCGTGGAAAAGGCATCGATGATAGGGCGCCGTAGGTTGTCACTGTGAAATATCACGTGCCTGAGCCTGCAAGCCGAAGCCTGGGCGATGAGCGATTTTCACTGTGAAAATTGTTAAACGCACCTGTTTCATCCCAGCACCAGCACCAGCACCAGACAGCGTGGAGCGCTACTGTCAACCGAATAGCATCACTTAATACCTAATACATATAGCTACGTGTTAACAGTCGATTACAATGCTTTGTGATTCATACCGAGTTACACCCAAAGGCTCAATCAGAGCCACCTAAACACCTCGGAGATGCACATGACTTCTATCGCACTGGTACTCGCTGAAGGCTCAGGCACCATTTTCGCTAATACCGATCGGACCTCTGACCGAGCTCCGCTGATGGTTGGATATGTCGAGTTCTTGCTGAACAAAGAAAAGAACCAAAAGCTCAAACTCGACGTAGCAGTCTGGTTAAAGCAAAAGACAAATTCGGACGAAAAGTTTTACTCACTCGCGATCGGCGGTATCAATGCCAGCCTGTTTGTAGAAAAAGAAAAGGTGGGTGATGGCCCGGACTACGCGGGTAGTTTCGGATTCAATCACGAAATGCGTATCGCTGGCTGGAAGAAGCCAGGTGTCAACGGCGCAAAGGATTACATCAGCCTGTCCATTACACCCAAGATAAAGAATGCATCCCAGGCTGCTCCCCAACAAAACCCGGCCTCAACATCGGCCGCTTCGCAAGGTCAAACAAATCAACAAGCTCAAGGGCATGCTGATCAGTCCGAGCCGCCTGTTGATACCGGGAATACTCAGTTCGTCTTCTAGGATCCGGTAACCCCCCCAGCCCCGCACGCACGTGCGGGGTTTTTTTTTGCCAGTTTATGGTCTGTGCTTCTGTATAGGCGTGGAAAAGCCAGCTTCTGCCACCCCTTCGAGATATTCCATACGCCGGAATTTACGGCTCAGCTCATTCTGTTGTGCACGTTTACCTCGCTGGCTGTCGGAATGCTGGAGGAGTTCAACGACGTGGCACAGCAAGACAAACAACCAAGCTCTGTCCAGGTGCATTCAAGTTTTTCACAATCTCGGCCGTGGTCATCGACTTCAAATGTGCCACGGATAGATGAGCTCGATACGGGCATTAACCGAATTACGGGGACTGACTAAACCCACCTGAATACGGGCGCATATCAGCAATTGTGCCATCGTTAGATCACTGAAATCCTCAAATCTCCGTAAGTTGTGCCATCGCTGAGGCTTTTGTTCATTTACGCGTACATCAGATGTGCCGCCGTTCGGATAAATAGCCAGAAACGATTACAACCGCTTTTCACTGTGAAAACAGCGGCAGACGTTTCCGCATCAATGCGAGGGCCTAGGATCACTATAGAGTCTTGTGGGGGAGCGCAGGGGTCTATTGGGGATTAAGCAAAATGCGCCTCCCTAATGTGCCATCAATAGTGACCTGACGTGGGTATAGAGCCTGTTGATCTACCAAGCAAAACCCAAATGTGCCATCGCTAGAGCATTGCTAAAGTAAACCTCATAAAATTGCCCTTGATGGTTCCACCGTTCTAACAGTGATGTGCCACGGTTAGATAAGCGCTTGTGAAAAAAACCTTACCAAAATCCCTTGAAGGCCTTTAAATACGTGGGGTTCAGGATATGTGCCATCGTTAGAACGGTGGTTCTCTAAGATTGGCACAATCCGGGGAGGCATCTAACGATGGCACATATCCGCCCTAACAGAGGCACATCCCACTAAGCCTGGCACCGTGCAGCTCTAAAGAGGGCACATTGAACACAAGCGCTGGCACAGTTGCCACTAACGATGGCACACAAAATTGGCTGGAGGCCTTATAAACCGGGGCTTTAGGGGGGGCACTAACAAAGCTTCTAAGAAGCAGTAGAAACAAAACAAGCTGTTGTTAGTTTTTTTGATCTGACCAAGCGAGAAGGCAAAACTGGAAAGCGAAGAAAAAGATGAACACTAACGATGGAACAATTCGACCCTGAGGATGGCACCGAGAAAAGATTGACCCACGCGGAAACGATCGGGTAATGTGCCACCACAGTCACCCAATGGCACATTTGAGATGGAAACCTCTTCAAAACGATCAGGAACAAAAAGGAAATCTATTACGCCCGGCGATGTGGATCAGGATCCACCGAAGCGTAAACGTGCTCCTAAAATCCTGGTGGTTCGGGAGATTGAACCCTCGAAAGCAGTTGAGCTGAAAAAAGCTGTGGAAGCCCTGGCGATGCGAAACGTCTCCACGACCAGCGACTTCACGTTCTTGCAGCGCAAGCTCTACAACACACTAACTCAGTTCGCCCAACAAAGGCCAGACACTGAGATGGTCCACGACATCCCGATCAAACTGGTTGAAGAACATGTGGGTCATACGACCTCGAACAGTAGAGACCACCTGAAAAAAGTCCTCCGTGGAATGACTCAGGTACAGGTTGAGTTTGATTACAAAGGCGAGAGCCCTGGTCGAAAAAGTGGTTGGGGGGTCGCAAATCTGATCGCAGAGGCTTACATCCTCGAAGACAACCAGACCATCCGCTATTCATTTCCTCCGGAATTGAAACGCCGGCTACTCGACCCAACAATTTTCAATTTGATTGATCTGCGAATGCAGTATCACTTCACAAGCTACTCAGCACTCTCCCTGCACGAGCTAGTCTCTCGCTACTTTGGGTTCTCCCAGAAAGAAACATTCAGGGAGCATTGGACTGCCTGGAGTGTGCTGCTCTCAGGCTCAGCTACCCCACATGCTGAATTCCGTGACTTCAATAAAATGCTTGGGCGAGCTGTTGACCAGGTCAACAGTATTGAAGGCCGCTTCAAAATCGAAGTCGTCGTGACCAAAAACAACCGGAAGTACGACAAACTGTGGTTCAAGCTCGAGACTCTGATGCAACCTGAGTTGGGGCTCTCGCCTGCTCCTGAGATCGTCGGTGCTGATGTATCAAAGCGGCTGAAGGCTCTTTCCTTGAGTTCAAAGGACATTGAGGAAATGGCAATGAGTCACGATGAGGAGTATTTGTTGGCGCAGGCCGACTACACCGAGTCGCAGATGAAGAAAAAAGACTCTGTAGCAAGTCCTGCTGCGTACTTCAAAGCAGCCGTAGCTAACAACTACGCAAAAGCACCAAGTAAACAGAAATCGCCTACAACATCAAATACTCCGCCAGATGCCCCTAGACCGGCCAAAGCAGCTAAAAAGCTCGCTGCCTCCTCACAGGCTTCTTCTACGAACCAGATGGATGTGCTTCTGGAGCAATGGGGTGCAGCTCAACGCACAACCATACGGGACGAGATCAATGCTCTGAGTCCAGAAGAGCGCCAAGAGCTTTTTGCGAGTTACGAGCCGAAGCTGAAGAATGACGATATGGCTTTCAAACAATACAAATCCAAGGGCTGGACCCCTATGGTCCTGAATTGCCTCGTGGCAATAATCTTTGAAGAGCGATTTCAGGAAGCTCCAACATCAGACCAATTGTTGCAATTCCTGCTATCGGCGAACGCCGGCGTCAAAGCGTAAAGTGAAACGATCAACCCTGCGGCGTTGCCATGAGACCTGTGCGTTTGATCAACGAAAGCAGAGTATCAGCAGTGAGGAAGGGCGCATTCTTCAACATCTGCTCCATCACAAGAGTGCTCAACTGATAGCAGTCACCAGGTCCGATCGGTAACGATCTTGAGGTTACCCCCTTCGCATTAACGGAAAGGAAAACTTTTCCCGGCTGATTTTCCAACACAAACCATTTTTCGTTCTGTGCACCGTGGCCTTTTCCTTCGAACTTGTTCTGGATTTGAAGCAGCGTAGCCAAAACCGATGGTAATTCCCGGGTAGAAAGTTGAATCGCGATCTTGTCGTCCCAGTTGTAGCACCGATCGCCAGAGGATACGGAAGCTTCAATTCGAATGGTGTGCTCTTCGTTTCTGGTCTGATCAGCAGAGAAACAAACTGCAACCTTCCCGCCATACACGTGCCGATTCACATAGTTTTTGGCTGTTTGTTGCTTCTGCGTGTCATCGATCTCGCTGAGTGGTTCACTGACGTCTATTGACGCATTTGCACTGTCGTTGGCTGCTGGGGCCGCTTCACTGGCGGCAGGACGGTTCAAGTCGGTGTGCATTGCCTTGTCGTATGTCATGCGCAGGTAGCCCGCATCGTCATTCTCAGGGCAACCGCTGTCTACCCACCGCTTCAATACCTTTGCAAATATCGGACCCTCAGTTCTGCCAATTGCCACGAGCAGAGGAATGCTTGCCGGGGCTAATTTAGCTTTGGCCAGACGTTCATTTACGACAGGAAGGACAGAGAAAAAAATGCCTTGGAGATATGCCTTCGATTGAGCGTCGCCAGCTGTAGCGCGTTCTATGGAGGAGGTGAGAGTATTGCCCTCAAGGGAATGTATCTCCTCCAACACCTCAGTCGACGGAACCGGTATTTTAAGGCGGAGAAGTTCGGAACTGGTAACACGCGTGTTGAACATTTTATCAAGTCCTGGGCAAAAGGTAGATCCAATCAATAGGCCTGATTAAGATCTTATCAATCATCCAGTATCTTATCAATACGTGTTATTTCCCACTATTTTAAAAGGTTATTTGGCTGCTTTTTGAGAATTAAAACAGTCGCAAATGAATAAAAGCTGTTCGGCCCATCTGCGTCAGTTTTATGTTCCTGCGTCATACCGCGCACTTATTGAGAATGCACTGCGCAGTTGTGGTGAAATGGTCGCCACAAAATCATCGGGTGGGATCTGAGGTGGCTAGGGCTATAGGTAGGCAAAAAACGGATCTGCGCGAGGCGCATATGCATAAGTATGAGCAATTTGCCTGGCAGGACGCATTGTCCTTGGCCGCTTGGCTCAAGAAGTCATTCGACCTGGAAGCCGTGCGCGAGAGCTACGAGTCCAACTCGATCCAGGGCAACAGCGATTTTGAAAAATATCATGCAGATGTCATCCAGGAGCTGATAGCCACGCCCGAGAGCCGGCGGCCTGCTTACATGCGTCGTGCCTGCAAAAATGTAAGCGCCCTTACGCAAGGAGTGATGATTGTTTTGGCGATCATTGCCCAAGTGCGGGTCAAGGAAGTGATCGAGCTTCGGGACCGTTTCCGCCGTTCCCTTTACCCTGGAGGCGGCAACCGTGATACCTGCGCCGGTTTATACGCATTCAACAATGCAATGCGGGATGTAACCTTCATGACATGGCCCACGGCAGTGTTCGAGGCGTTATCAGAGAGGGAGGCCGAATGGGCGCGCATTAAACCCGTTGTAGATGAATGGGTGTCTGTGATCGACAGCTTCGACGATGACGACTGATTTGGTGGCCACGCCGTCTCTCTGATAGGAAAGCCCCCTCACGCAATCTACGTTCGTTGCGACGGTTTTAATTCTCTAGAGCTTGCCGCTCCAGCGGCTCTTTGACGTGTTGCGACAGTTTTGCGATTTGGAAGCCTCGCATTGGTGGGCACGTAATCAGCGCAACGTAACGACAGTTTTAACTCTGTGAATTCATGGCTGCCGCTATTTTATAAAATCTCTACGTCCAGCGCGTGGTTCAACTCAGCCTCAATGTCGATAGCAACACCATCAATCATGAAGTCATTTGGGGTGATGACGCCAAGCGCCATCATCACCAGCGGCGTTCCCATGTCTAGATGCTTTGCGAGGATTCGAATTGCCTCCAAATCTTTGAGGGTGGGGCTGGGTTTACCGACACGCCAGGATCGGAGCTTCAAGAATGGAATCTGCGTTTTCTCCGCAGCCTCCCTTAGATCTTTTGACCATGTAGCAGCAACTAATTCATCGATGATGAATTCAGCCGACCCTACGACATTCGATTTCGTGACCGAGTCGAAGTAGTCAGCTGCCAGCCGACTGTCCTGTGCATTTGACGATGACTTGAAAACTGATGAAGTCTGGATCAAGCAATAATCTGACCAACAGAAAACGTCAGCCATTTGCAGAACTCGAAACCCAGAGCAGCCTAGGAAAGCGCCAATTTTATCTATACGTTTTCGATCCAGTACGTCGAGTAGTACGTGCGGTTTCGACCTTGACAGATCGCCGAAGCAACTTGCTAGCGAATCCGCAGTGAACCCGCACTGATTACTGGCGACCGCGAATGGGACAGAAAGCAACTCGCTTCTGTCAATTATTGCCTGATAAAGGCGTAGCCCTTTAAGCACGACGAATCCTTTTCGTTTTCATACAATCATAAAATTCACCGAAGCGGATACCCTGTCTCGGCTGACAGCCCACCAATCTTGAGTCAATCCGAGTCTCAAAATGACATTAGGATCAATACGTTCGGTAACTGAAGATTCATCCAACCCCGACACAACACTAAATGCAAAGGCCGAGGATACTGATAGCAATTGGCCAAGCTTATCGGGTAGTGGTTCAACATTGGAATACGTGAGCAATGCTTTTTGGATCGACGCCGGGAATTTCCAGCGTTTAAGGAGCTCTGCGCCAACCTCAGCGTTGTCGAACCCGAGCAGATCCTTTTCAATCTCACGCCGATTCATGAAGTCCAACGGGGCCACGTGCTGTATTACTACCTTCGCCTCATCCGGCATGACCAGGTGAATCAATAGCACACCTAGACCCTGCATTAGCCCGGTTGTGAATGCTTCATCACGATCATGATCATTTTGCGCGGCCAGGTGAGAAGCCATGAATGCAGTATGCAGTCCCATTTTCCAGTAGGCTGGCATATCGATGCCCTGCGTTGCTGGAATCGCTTTCATCAGACCGTTCGTAATGATCGTGGTTCGCAGTGTGTGTATCCCGATGGTCGAGATTGCATCCTCGAGTCGCGAGACAGAGCCGCTGCGTCCAAAATAGGCGGAGTTGGCAGTTCTCAGCACCTTCGCTGCTAAAACCTGATCAGCGCTTATGTTTTTAGCGATGCTGGGTAGAGGAACCGCGGAATCCTTTGTCATCTCATACAGATCTAGGACAACGGTCGAGATCGAAGGCAGTGCTGCGGGTCGTTTGAATATCCGCTCCAGGTTTCTCATAGTCTCTCGCAGGTTAGGTCGATTCGCGGTGCGAATTGTACGCTGGGTGTGTGCTTACCCCAATGCTTCTGGTGGTCTCGCAGATTCAAGGACCACTATATTGTCAAGTAACGCATAACAGCATTCGTTGAGCTTTAGATCATTGTTTGAAAGTATCGACGCGTATTGTCTCCTGTGACCAGGAATATAACTTCCTGTTGTACATCTCCTGTTGCAAGGCCGTTAGGCGGAACGCCTCAACTGCATACTCTTTCAGGAGATTCACCATGATTCATCAATCACAACCCCCTCAACCAAATTCTCAGTCCCTACTCATTTCAGGCCTCCTCCCTAGCGGAGAGTCCTTCAGTGATGTGGTGGATGCTGACTCCTCCTATGAAGCCATGATCCGTGTCATCTGCCAGGCTCGCTACAGCGACGATGGAGGTGATCTTGAAGTCATCCGAGTTGCTGATGCGCGAACAGGCGCTCAGCTATCTGAGGTGCTTCTCTCTGCGGATCAGGACCTTCTTCGTGAGGTGGATGCGGTCGAGTACGTTCTTCACACTGTTCAAACTTCCCTCGACAATGGACGTATTGCTTGGCCAGACGAGAAGTCTATCCAGTTGCGTGCATTTGTTGAGTTCTTCGAACTCGTGCTGTCACAAGCACCGGGTGTCTTTGAAGGTCTGTGTTCTGGCCATTCACTGACGTCCGATGACGACATTACGATCGTTTTCGAAGATTCCAGAAGCTCAGATACTGAGCTTGTGCCGGCCGACGCCCTTTTTGCTTTGGCGACTGCGGCGCTGGAGGAGGGAGGGGTAGCTGCGGTTTATCAGGTTCTCACGTTGGCCGGGCTCACTCGCGTTGCATTGAGCCAGGCCTGCATCAGGGCGCTGGTATAAAAAAAACCTTCTGGTCCATAGGGCCGGAAGGTTTTTTTTTGCTCACCAGATTACTTTTACCGGCTCGAGGTCTCCGATTATTCCGGTCAAGTCCTCGTGTATCAGGACAGTACATCCCTCTATTGCTAACCTCTGGGATACAAACTGAGCGCTTTGATGCCATTGGACTCGATATGTTGGAATTAGGCAGGGGATTTGCCCAGTCAAGTCAGACACTGTGAAGGAGTAAAACTCTTCATTGTTTTGTCTTAGAACAGCGGGAGGGCTGGTAATCAGATATACCCCGCGAAAAAATACACCGGGTTTCAATGTGGCGATATGGTGGTGTTGGCCAGAAGAAGCGTATGCATCGAAGTGTACGATCATGATTTAGCTCCTGCCCTGAGCCGCTATTTCACAGTGAAAAAAACCCCGCTTCTGCTGGCGGGGGTTTTTAGATCACTTTTTATCAGCGAACCGTTGTTCAAGCATGTGGGAAAAACGCTTCACATATTCATCGATCCACTGCTCGTACCTGGCCAAAGCTGTCGGATCAGGCTTTGTTTCGTCGTTGCGCCAGCGGTAGATCGTCATTTTGGTCACGCCGAGCATGGTAGCCAAATCTTCATCATTCTTGGGATTGAGGCGTTGTTCCCAATCCTTGAGGATCTGGCTCATTGGCCGGTTGAATCGCTTCAAACGTTCTACTCGAAGCGGCTCTTCCGCAAACAGTGCCCGGGCTTTCACCATCACTTCGTCCGGTACCGAGGCTGTCCGACCGTAGATGTAGGACGAAAGGCGGGGAAGGCCTATGCCGAGGGCAAAAGCGTAATCTTGGTTCCGAAGGCCCAATTTGGTGCCGATATCCACCAACTCCTGTTGATCTGCGGAAAGCTCGGTCCGACTTTTTTGCTTCTTTTCTCCGTCTGGTGCCTGCAATGTGCGCTGAGTCGATGTCGGTGCATCGTCGTCATCGGTGGTATCGATTTGTTTTAGTACAAGACGCACGAGTGGGTCTTGTTCCATTTGGAATACGCCGGAATCTGCCACTATCTGTTCTCCGCTTATCACCCGTTGAAGTGCCTCTGCCATCTGCTTTGTGGCCGTTTGAGTGTCAATCTCACGATCGTGATCGATTTCGACTTGTTCCACCAGAGTCAATTGTCCTATCTCCTCACCCCGCTCCTGCATTTCCTCAATGGAGGAATGGTTCGCAACCATTTTCTGGCGGTCTCGGAAAACCTCTCGGGTCACATTGTTGGCCACGGCATAGACTACCGCGTAGACCGCGTCGGTATCGTAAGTCTTAGGCAACATGGAAAGTACGAAGACCTCCATTACGCGCTGCAAGATCTCATCTAGATCGTTGAGGTCGCAGCCGTGCTTTCTGGCTTTTACGCGGCAGATTTTGCGAACACGCACGTCTTGATTCATCGCGTAGGCGATTCGATTCACGAGGCTGGGGGAGCGGTCGTCTTTCGAAATGTACTTTGCGCACAAGTATTCGAATGACGACTTTTCCCCGTGGGGTGGCAGGAGGGAGTCAGGGATATCGCTGGTGTTTCTGTCTTGCTCCGAATTCAATTCCAGCTCCGAAGCTTTTGATTGTTCTGCTGCCATAGAGGGCTCGATGATTCAAAAAATCCTACGCAGCCACGTTGTCCACAGTTCGATCCAGCCGGGGGAGAACAACCTCTTTGAAATGATCCAATGTACTGGACATTTCAAGGAGAACCTTCATGCCTGCTGCCAGGATCTCTGTTCTGATCTCTGGGTATTTGAGCATGGATTGTTCAATGCGTTCATTGATCTCCAGCACCTGGCTTGTCAGTTGACATCCATTGACACCGGTTTCGTTAACCGTGTTCTGATCAAGCACTACACCGAGAGCATCCATACCAATCTCGATTGGGGTGTATTCATGGGTCATGAAGCATTACCTCTGGAGCGACCACTGTGGGCTGCTGAAATTGATTATACTTACGTGACAGATTGCGTCAATCGATCCATAACGCGTAAGTAGAATACTTGCGCGTTTTGAACCGGTTTCTCTGTGCGGCACGAGGGCGTTGAAGAAGAGGGTCGGACGTTTCAGATCTAGATACAGGTGGCCTGGATCGCGTTTTCGAAGCTGGACAAGGCGCCATGCATCTCGAAAATAGACGAGGCGTGAGTCGAGGCGATCAAGATTCCAGCCAGCAGGATCTCTGCCTTTGTTTCTGGGAAGTCGCTCATTGCGGTGATCATGCACGTCGTAGTGCTGGCAATATTGCAGTCGTTCTGGTACCGAGGGCAGCGTGGTGTTCCATCTACGGAAAGACAACCCAGCGAAGTAAGGCCGATTTCCGTTGCGCCGAGATTCTTGTCAAAGCCATATGACATATAAGTATCCATATTATCCATCGTATTCCGTTAGGTTGGATTCACGATTGAAATTATAGGTAACTGTTAAACAGCCGGTCAATAATGCGACGCCAGAAATGTTACGGTTTTTATAATCTTTAATGTGTGCAAAAAATGGTATGCATATTTTTTGCAGACCTAAATTTGAATATATCTTATATGTACAATTCTTGAAGTTGAAGATAGTTGATAAAAAACCGCCGCCAAAAATGGCGACGGTTTGTGTAGCAGTTCATAAGAAAATGCTTTCTCCCTTCACGAAGATCTCTTCGGACTTATGTGTAGAAAGGGGTTCAGCGTTGTGAAACAACGGCAGTGTTGCTCCAACCGGTGTCTCTGGGTTGCGGTTATCGGATGGAGTCTCCGGTTTTGGACCTAGGAGGGCGCATCGCGGAGGGATAGCTTTCGTCGCTTGTTTCTCTAGACTCAGTCCATTCCCGTAAGGAAGGCAGGATCTCGGTTGGTCACCCTTTCGTTTGGGGGGATATGGTATGTCGCGGAGATCGTACTCTTTAGTGCTGCCATTCGTTGTGATACGCGGTTTGTTAGTTTTAGTGGGTTGTGGTACTTGTTTTGTTATTGGAATTGGAGTTTCGATTCTCTTTACTTTTGGAAGGTAAGTAAAATGCCCGGTGTAAGCTAAAGAGTAAAAAGGCATGCAAATTCCAATGCTAATTGGAATTAAAACTCCAAGGTGTGACCGGCCACTACATGCGAATACAGTCAAACCAATCAAAGCTAAAGCCAGGCAAGTTAATTGACTAGGCGAGATTTTGAAATTGCGCATATAGATTCCTATAGATAACCCTCGTAATCGGAGATGACTAACAGGTAAACCTACGGGCTTGCCTGTCAACGACCCAGGCGTAACCCAAAAAAAACCCCCCATAGCTGGGGGGTGTGGGTTTCAGAAAACGAACTCAAGGCCTGCGCCTCGAGCAACCTGATGGTCTAATGCAGATGGTTTTGGTAACGCAGGTACCGTGACTATTTGGTTCGACATTGTAGGGTTCGGGGCTGAGGTCTTGGTTGAGTTGGTGATCATTGGTGAACCATTTAGGTCTCGAATGTATACACTGTCCGATGGTCCTTTTCGGTATTGATTGAGCTGATCCTCAGTCATTGTTATCCCGTGATCGGCAAACAGTCTTCGCCAGTCAATATTTCCCTTTCTTGAGCTCAACGAAACAGAAACACCACTCCCTTCATGTCGCTTCAATCCTGGGGGCATCAGAGACACGAGTAATGCCCTTGCAGTTTCTTCCTGTTCCTCGGCGAGCTGCAAGTTGTGATTTGCAGATCGCCAAGCAGCGGCGGCCACTACCCATTCATCTGTTCCCCACTTACCGGTTTGAAGCCGATTCCAAAAGTCCTGGACCGCAACCAAAATTTCGTCAATCCGCTTTTGATTACGAGGGACCTTGAGCAGCACGCCCTTTTCACCATCAAACGAGTAGTAGTGTGAGTAGTTGGCTTCAGCGACAAACATCTGTTGCTGGAGCTGATCATAGTACTCCGGAGGAACAACTCCCTTGAGAGCAAGGGAGTGCGCTGTGTCACCTGGGCATTTAATTTCTACCGGTATTGCGTCGAACCCGTTGTATCCATCAAAGGAAGCTCTGATAAATGGATGCGTAGCACTTGCTGCGATGAGGGGGGTCACCGTGGTACCGGTGTGCTTTTCATATGCAGCGCGAGCGACGGGCTCGAGTCTATGTCCTCGCTCTCGTATCCGATCCACGAATAGATTGGGGGGCGGGGGAGGACCGATCCCCAGTCGTATGCGAAACAACTCATACGCAGTTCTGAACTTAGAAGTGCCTGTGATTATCGGGGCTTCACTGGCACCGATTCCGCCCGCACGCCAGGCGAGCCACTCTGGCGTATTTTGCTTTGCAGCTGGGCCCGTAACGATTTGCATCGCCATGTTTTTGCTCTCCACGAATGTAAACGGGCCTCAGGCGATTTGCCTGAAGGTTGCCCTGATAGGTGGAGATGTATAACGCCCTAACGGATTTTCCGGTTCTCACCAGCTGTTGAGCATCTCCCGAGACAAGACAACTCCCTGAGGGCTACAGATGAACAGTTCAAAGAACGATTCAATGGATGAGATAAGACTCTCCTTGGCGAGGATCGGGATTTTTGCAATGCCGGCGACGACGCGATTGTGCACACATGGGTACAAGCTTCATCTAATGGAGTCAGAGCATGCGTTGGCATTGACTGAAAAATTTGATAGCAGGCTTTTTGCCACTGTCAAATCTCGAAAGATCCGCCTTGTGGAGAGTCGTTCGGGCAATTCGGACATCTGGACGATTCCCGACGCGGAGCTTCTGGTGCGCAGAGAGAACGCTGTTTGTATACCTGGTCTGAACAGCCAGTTACCCACGAGAACGAGGATTCAGGATCTTGGCGATGGTTTACTGAGTGTGGAGGGATTCTGGAGAGATGCTGGTGAAGATCGAATTCTGTTAACGCGTTGTCCTATCGCTGCGAACGTAACATCGCGAGCTTGGCTCGCAGCGTAAAACCACAAAGCCCGGCCGTCACTCGTGATAGCCGGGCTTTTTTTTGGTTAATAATTGCTTTTCAGGCGCATCGAAGTGGTGAGCCCGACCTGAGCATTTTCTTTGCGCAGATCATCCAAGGACAAGGCCGGATCCGAAGTGGCAGCGATAGAGCTCGCACAGCCGTGGCCACCCAGGCAAATGCTATGGATGACGAGGTTGGTCTGTTTCAGGTTCTCGGCTGACTGACCATTTGTGTTGTTGGCAGCATTGGTTGCCTCGGTCATGTTCATGGCCACCCCGTTGCCGAGGACGCCAGGAGTTGAACAAGAATTCATCGCAGCGCAGGTGGCCACCGACAAAGCAACAGATACGCCCGTTGCCAACGCAGCACCCGCCCCAGTGTGGGCTTCTTTGTACTCGGAAGCTGGGCCTGCGTAGATCTCGCGTATTGAATAGGTGAGATCCGCATCACCATGCACGACGTTGTATTTGGCGCTTTTCAGCGACTCATTCACAAAGTCGGCCATTTCAGTGTGGGTGTCAGTCGACACCGCCTTGACTGTACCTTTCCATCCTTCCTGTAACCGTGCATTGATCAACGAGGACTGGATACGGATGGGGCCCTTATCGACGAGCACGGGCTTTGACGCGCAGCCTACGAGAGTGGCAAAAATAAGTGAAACTGGGATGGCAGCGGAGAGTATCTTGAACATGTTGGGGCCTCCATGGAATAACATGTAACTATAATACTGGCTATCGACACATTAGCGCTAGTGGCATTATGGAATTGAAGTTTGGCGCAAGAACCAGGGCGCTAAGGCGGACTGGGATGAGGTACGCCAGATTGTTGTTAAACACCGCTTTGATTGAAGTGTGCATAGCATTTACCCGGACAGAGGTTAATGCCAGGCATTCTCTTAGCGGTTAGGTGTTTTCAAGTGTGCTTGGTCTAGAGACTGTGACCGAGAACTGACCGGTCCAGGATATTCGCCCGGGGGCACCGGAAACCTCGGCCTGTTCGAAACCAGTGGCCGTGAACGTGGCATGTTTGCCGTGGCGAATGAAACCGCCTCTCCCCTCCACAATCAAAGTGATACCTCTGTCAGGGAACTCTGATTTCGTGAGCCCCGACTCCATATCCGCTGGGTCACCTTGCTTACAGACGAATAGGCCAACTCCCCAGTTCCTAGCCTGTTCAATAAGTTGCTGAAGGCTTTGATCTCTTGCCCCATGGAATCGCTCATCCAGAATTACGACGTCGCCGGCGTCGGGGTGAAACAGAGCTAGGTCTAAATTATGGACATCACCCACTTCAAAGCACCGGCCGGGGAAGTCCAGGCTGAGGGTATCCCAAACTACAGGTGGCCATCCGGCGGGCTTTGATGTGACGAAAAAAAGTTTGGATTTTGAAGCGGCCATGACCTGACCAGCTAGAACAAGTGCAGTCGTCGATTTACCGCAACCAACCCATCCACAAACCATTATGAGAGGCTGTTCGTAGGTCAAATTGACGATCTTTTTCCCCCCATTATCAAGAGGCAAAGTGAAACTGGCGATCGCCGATCCTTTCTGGCCGCCGAGCCAATCGTTGACACGGTTCCATGGTAAGGCGAGACCATGCTTGAGCGCCGCTGCATCCAAAGCTTGATTGAGCGGAATATTCTGAGCTTTGACGAGCTTTTTGGCGTCCTTTTTCACTTGGTCAATAGTGGCGCCGGAAGGGAAGCGATTATCGTTGGGCAAAGCATTCTCCTGCACGGCTTTAGCGCCACGCCCACAAGGCGCATCACCGTTAGGTAATGCTTAAAAAAGGTTTGCAGCCATGGCCTGATCCGGCCTTCGCCCAGGTGGGCGTGCAAGCGTTGGCAAACGCTTATTACGATCATGCCTGAGGATAAAAATTATGCAAGACGGTTGTATTTGCTGAGTTCCAGGCGTGTGCACCTTCAACCCATGAGTAGTCGAAGTCAGGGGACGAATTGGTGCTTGGGTTGCTCGACACATAAAGTGCGAGGTCGCTTGCAGGTGCTTGCCAAGCGGGAAATTACCTGAGGTCAGGCTTGTCATGTGGGCTGCGAAAACAGGGGCGGGGGGGGAAATAGTCAAAAAAAACTGGGCCTTTTGAAATACAAAAGAGCCCAGCCTTGGTAGTCACAGAAGCCGCGGCTCTGTAGATGGAATTCCACCGTTAATACCAAGACTGGGCTCACCTCTTTGAACGCCTTTTGGATCTGTCGATAGCAGTACGACGTTCACGGCTCGGCTAGCCTTGCGAAATCCCCACCAGTTGCACCTGGCTGCCATGTAACGGACGTGGTGTCCGGGGAAAGTCATTTGCGCTGTTCACTTAAGGGTGAACGACCTGAGGGAGTATCGCTACGACCTATTCATCCAAGCATGTGTTGTCTGCTATCGGGAGAAGCCCGATGCACGACTATTGTCTGATCTCGAAACTGGCGGTGCATCACCGAGTTGAGAACACAGAAGCAAGACACAAGGGATGCATTAGGGAGCGATACTATCAGGCGGTATGTGGGTGATGCGCTTACCCGTTACCGTGTTGACTACAAAGGAGGCTTCGCAACCTCGGACCTGACTGGCTTCTCCAGTGGGAGTATCCGTAAACTTTGTATCTGGTTATGCATATCAGCCCTTTGTAATTGATGCAGGCATTCACTCCGTCGCCTTCCTTGATAGGCCAGGCAAAAAAAACGGCCTCGAAAGGCCGGTGGTGAGCCCTTGCGCTGAGTGATGATGCACAAGGGGCGTACTTGGAGTGGCCACCTTTCACGGTTCGTACCCTGCGATCGGGTCGATCAGGGCCGAAAACTTCTACATGGGGCCGGGCTGCCGATTAACTGGCGTCAACCAGCCTTAGAGATGAAACGACGAGTGACGGTGGTCGATGCCAGCAAGTCAAAAAGACACTGGTTTTTCACGGTGAAAACAGGGATGGCCATAAAAGCGACCAGAACTGCGCCCAGGGCATAAGGGTTCGCAATACTCAACAGCAGAAACATGGACAGGATCTTGAGGGTGGTGCGGAACAGGCTTTGCCTGAACGAGATGTTGCCAACCATGGAGACCGTCCGGACCCGGAGTAGAAATTTCCCCAGGGTCGTACCGTTCCAGACCTTGATAAGGGTTGATTCGTACAGCAACCAAACGAGCGGCAAAGTGATTATAAAATAAGGCGCCAAACCCAAGGCAATTCCCTCATACCACTGTGCAAGCGCCAAACCTTCAGGAACTGAAAGTGCGGGGAAGGTGTGTGCGGCAAGGAAAGCGGAAACCGCCAACAAGACTAGCGTGAACGCAAAGACCAGGAGCCCGTCGATCGCTGTGGCCAGCAGCCGTCGGATGATAAACAGGGTGTTCAGCAAGGATTTCATTGTTTTAGCCTTCAAGAGCCGCGGCAGAGGCTGCCGCGGATTAGGTTAGGGAAACATTGTGCTCATGGAATTAAGTAGAGCTATTTGCTCTGCATCCGGAGTCAGGCCGCCACCATCGACGGCGTCCATTTGTGCCATGGGTAGTGAATGTTCATGAGTCGGTTGCAACGTAGGAGGGGAGGTCTCTTGATCTACCGCGGTTTGGGAGTCTGTCGTTCCTGGTAAGGAGGGTCGATCAGGCTCTGTGGACAGGGGGAGTTCTGGAGGCTGCGGTTGAGCGGGCGGCTGGGCCGGTTGAGGATCCTGGGCCACTGTTGAATAGAAAGCAGCAGGTTCTCCTGACTGACCAGCTATAGGCTGACGACCACCAGCTTTTGCCGTTACCGATCGCTGCTTTGGAATGCGTTTGCGAGGTCTCGCACTGAGAGGCTCTCGGGCCCCTTTGGAGCCAACTGAAATCAATCCTCCGGGGCCAGACAAGACTTTGTTCAACGCATCGTCGAGAGTGCCGGCTTCACTATGCTGAATAAACCACTGATAAAAAACACCCCTGATTAATGGTGTGTCATTACCGTATGGAAGTTCTGACATGAACTCGAGTAAGCCCGGGCACACTGCATCTGGGAGAGTTAAGTTAATTCGCCGTTCTGTTTCGTCTGGATCGTATACCCTTACAAGCTTAGCCATTCGCGGCTACCTGTTGTTTGGCGCCAACGGATGCCCGGATAAGTTGGCCCAGTGCATATCGTGCAAAACCTTCCGCCACCGACCAGCGGGAGTTTTCCATTAGGAAGCTGTGTTTCCAGGTTTGAGAAGTAATTGCGTGGATTGCCTCAGCACTGCCGCCGGCGATTAAAATACCGTTCAAGGATCGGGCGTCGTCAGCAAACAGCGAATTACCCTTAGAAATAATTTCTTGAACAACGTGGCTCTGTGCTTCCAGGACTTCACTTGCAATTGGAATCTCTTCACCGAATTGGAAGAGCGTCTTTGTACGAAACGCTTCCTCACATTCCACCAGGCTCGCAGTCAAATTTCTTTTTGCGAGCACGCGGCGCAATTGTTCAGCTGCCGCGCTCATTCCGGAACAGGAGTCAGCACCACGTTCAATATATTGGCCTTCTTTCATCAGAAGAAAGTCAGTTGAGAAATGACCTCCCTCAATGACGCCATAGGACTTGGTGCGACCACCGGAGCCAATCAACTTGTCTTTGATTGGCATGCCGGACTTATCGAGCACGTAATCGCAATACGCACCCATCGGTTGTGGAAGGGCTTTGACCTCAACACCTTTAGGCAGTGCCTGTCTGGTTTTCTCAACCAAACGCTCTTGGCGGGTGCCGTAAAGTTTCGAGGGAGTGCCAATTACGACATAAGCACTGTCCAGATTAGGAACGCCGGCTTTGTGCAGTCGGCTGAATGCGGACTTTACAAGTGCCAGGTATTCCGGGGTGTCGGTCCAGTCATCATTCAAACCGATCGAGGAGGTGAGGTTGCCTTGAAGTCGGGCGGTGTCGCCAGTGAAATAGGCTTTACCGTCGACTATTTCGGTTTCCGCTTTCGCTCGCTCGGCTGTCGTTGGGTCCGTCAATTCGACCGCGGGAACCGCCAGGGTAGGGTACATGATAGGAAAACGGGTTCCTTCGGCGTAAGCAACCACTTTAATGGCGCTACGACCTGCATCTAGACCGACAACTGTGCGACTTTTCATTATAAAAAACCTTTTAAAATCAATTGCTTATAGGCTGATTGCAATGTGTACTGCGCATTGCTCACTACCCAGGGGGGAACCAGCAGTGTGTACTTCACACTGCACATAGATTGGATATTATGATACATAACACGTATTGACAATACTGACGGAATCCAATGAAAATCCGCCCCGAGCGCACCCCCCTGGTGCGGCTATACACAACCCCCCGAGCAACGCTTAAACAATGGCTATACACAACCCCCCCAGCATCGACGATTTCGAGGGCCTTCGACGGCTAGCCAAGGAGTCAGTGGACACAGCCGTCGATTACCTGATTCGGATCGATAACCTGCTTGTGCACATGGGCGAACTGCTCTACGTCATGCAGCCCTTCCAGTCAGGCAGAATCGCAATTGATTTCAACCTTCATCGAGGTCAGACCAAGCCCTTCATCCGGGTCTACAGGAAACTCAGGGCAGGCAAGGGGAAATGGACCTCCACCAACGTCAGCCATCTAGGTCTTACCAAGAGGGTCAAGCGGTCCCGTGAGTTCGAGCCCAATCACAAGCTCATGCTTGTCTTATGTGAAAGGATCACGAAACTCTTTGAGTTGCGCGGGCAGATGCAAGACCGCATCCGCTACCTGATGCATGGTGTAACACTTGCGCTTAGCAAGCGTGAAGCTGAACTTGGTGAACTTGAAAGTCTGGTCAACGGGATGCTTGAACGAGTTGAAATGCTATTCGAAGGGGATATGGAAGTGGGCTAAGCCTCCATCGCAATTAATCGGAAGCCTCAACGCTTAACTGTGTTGGGGCTTTTTGATACCAAGCCGGACGAGATGCTTTACGGTGGTGGGCCAAGTCTGAACTGTGCTTTGGCAAAGACGGACCAGAATCCTGACGGTGATATGCGAATCTGATCTGAGGCTTTGTCTGAGTCGAATCAGAATCCTTACGGTAATGTGCCATGTTGATCCGAGGCTTTACCTGAGGCGAGGTCGATCTGGTTTGCCGAGAATTACTTTCTGCTGATCGATGGCTGGCCGAGTTTGATTATACGATCGGCATTCCCCTTCAATGGCTGCACGCGACTCGCACCCATCCATTTAATTCCTTCAATTTCTTTTTTCCCTTCTCCGCCATTGTTCGTCCGGCAGTTGTACGTCTAACACTTGTGTCGCAACCTCTTTTGCGCGTGCTTCTTCTCACTCCGGTATTCCGACTTGGCTGTGCCGCCGCTTGTTGTGCCGCCAACACTTGTTGCGCAAGCACTTCTGCCACTCTTTCTTCCTGCTCTCGCGATTCCGCTCGGGAGTTCTGCTGCCGCACATTCCTTCTTCGGTCACTTCTGCTTCTTCAATTCTCTTTTTCCACTTGCCGATCCATCTCTGGAAGTTCTTCTACTTGCTGCTCTGGGTGTTGCTTCTTCTCGAACTGGAGCGTTGTTCTTCGTGTGGAACTTGCACGCGCACTCTTTGTGTACCTGGCACTTCTGCCTGATCTGGTTTTGCTTCTACCTCTGGTACCGCCTCGTTTTTTGCTGCCGGCGATGTTCACGCTTTTCTTCCGGCTTGAGCATAACCATTTGTGTTCTTCTGCTTTCCCTCGGCCTGCCTGATAGAGCTCCCCGTCCAGAGCTTCCAGGTGCGCTGAGTTGATCCTGCTCGGATGCCGAGCGATTCACCGGCTTCTCGGTGGTGACCACCAGGTGGGATCTGACGGGGGGGGAAAGCACGCGGGTTGAGACGGATGTGACGGGGAGGTGAGGGCAGGGCAGCTGCGCCGTGCAGGTGCGCGGTGTCGGATACGTCACGTCGGGATCGCTGCCAGCGGTGGCGGGCAGTGTCGCAATCTGCGCTGGGCGGCGTCGGGCCTGCTGCTGGTCGATCGTTGGCGCTGACTGGTGCGAAGATGGTCCGGTTGCAAGCGGTGGTGGGCGATGTCGACTTGCGGCTTGGCTCCGTGTCTGGCCAGAGTCAGCTCTTGTCTGATCGGTGCGCTTGCCTCGCTGCGGGCGATGAAGGGCTGAGTGGGAAACTGGTTTGCAGCGCATCCCGGTCTGACAGGTGTTGCGACATCCATTTCCATCTCACTTCGCTCACTCGCGGTTCGCCGGTAGGTGTCCCTGCACCGGTTTGAAGATGATCGCTGCCGGATTGGCCGGCGCCGGTGGACTGGCTTTTATGGTCCTGCCTGAGCATAAATGGTTGTGCTGAGATCTGGCCTTTTTGCTGACGCTCCGGCATAAATGGTTGGTCAAGCACCGACCTGCTTATGCTGGCTAATGGCATAAATGGTTGTGCTAATAATCTATAACACGTACCTATATAATTGCTTGCTACGATCTAAATCTATGTGTATCGTTTAGGCATAAATGGTTATGCACTAGGAGCCGCAAATGGCCAAGTACGGATTGATCAAGTGGGTAGGGAAGGCGTTGGTCTGCATCGCTTTGCCTTTGGCATGCGCCTTGTTCGCCCTCTACGCCAAGCACCATCTGCCGGGCTGGGCTTTCGCCCTGTCGCTCTTGTTTGTGGTCGTTGGTTCCGTTCCGGCGGTTCTGTTCTTCAACCTGTTCCGAGACAAACGCTCTGCTGCTCCAGGCAAGCGCTTTGAGTTCAGCAAGCAGCAAGATGAGTGGGATGACCTGTTCAGCCCATGGCACCGCGACGACGACGATCGCAACTAAAACCGAAACCACAAGGAGGCCGGCAATGGCCGCATTAGCATTCACCCCAAACACTGAGCAGGCTGTTGCTCTGGCGAGCACCGCGCACCGCTTGCTCGTTCGTGCCAAAGCTGGTACGGGAAAGACTTCCCTACAGATCGAGCATGCTCGACGCAATCCACATCTGCGATTTCTGTACGTCACCTTCGGCAAGGCCAACCAAGAAGACGCGGCTGCCCGCTTCCCGGCCAATGTCATCACCAAAACCAGCCATGGTCTGGCGTGGGAAGTCGGCGGCCAGTTCAAGAAGACGGGCAAGCAGGGCGAGCTGTTTCCGTCCCAGTTGGCCAAGGCCTACAACATCCCGATGGCCTTTGCCCGGCATCTGCGTGAAACCCTGCATAATTTCATGGTGTCCGCAGAAGCTGAGATCCTGCCGTCGCACGTACCGTCCATGATTCCCGTTGCCGACAAGCATAAAGCTGTGCAGTGGGCCGAGCTGGTGTGGGCAGACCTTCAACGTCTGCGTCAATGGTCCCGCGGCTGTGGTGAAAGCCAGGCTGAACGTGCCGAGTTTCTCGACACTACGCCGCTGCGCATGCCGCACGATGGCTACCTCAAGCTGTGGGCAATGACCGATCCTGAACTCCATCATCGTTACAACGAGATCCTGCTGGACGAGTACCAGGACACCAATCCGGTCTTTGCCGCGGTGATCCTGCGTCAAACCTGCCCGGTGCGTTTGGCCGGTGATGACTTCCAGAGCATCTTCGGCTTCCGCGGGGCATACAACGCCTTCGATGCTGCTCAGTTTGATGAAGTGGTCACTATCTCGGAAAGCCACCGATTCGGTCCGCCGATTGCCCAACTGGCAACGATGCTGTTGCGCGAGTTCGCCGGCGAGCAGGAACCGGTGCGGTCTTCGCGGTTGGATCTGGCTACCCGCTTCGAGGTCGACCGTACCCAGCCTTACGCAATCATCGGCCGTACCAACGCCAGGTTGTTTGCCAGCGCTGTTGCCCTGCTGGGCTCCAAGCGCCTTCATTTCGTTGGCGGTGTCGAAGAGTATCCATTCGACAAGCTGGTTGAAGTACACCACCTGCGAGCCAACACCGGTGCTCAGCTCCGTGATCCTCTGATCAGTGCCTTTGCTTCGTTTGCCCAGCTGGAGGCTTACGCTCAGGACACCGACGACAAAGAGATCCATTCCCTCATCAGCGTCGCCAAGCAGTACGGCGATCAGATCCCGTCGCTGGTCAGCCAGATCAAGGCTGCCTGCGTCGACAAGATCGAGGAGGCCGATGTTGCTCTGCTGACTGCCCACCGCTCCAAGGGCTTGGAATTTCCCCAGCTTGTACTGCTCAGCGATTTCCATAACCTGATCACTGATGGCGGCCTGCCGCTGGTACTGGATACCCCAGAATTGCGTCAGGAGCTGCACCTGCTTTACGTGGCCTTGACACGGGCGAAGTGGGCCATTGAGCTGAATGAGCAAATTCTGGCGATCGTGCGCTACTGCGAGACCGCAGGCCGAGTCGGTACCGAGGCTTTGGCGGCTTCGAAGGGCACCGAACAAGTCGAGGGGGCTGCTCTTGATATTCAGGGTGAACCAGAGAGTTACTTCGGCGCCGTTGAGTACGGCGTGGGCGCGTTCGCTAACGTGGCCGAGCTGGTGGGTCAGGATGCGGCGCTGTTGTTCGACGGTGACGAGCTGGAGTCTCGTATTGAGTTGGCTATTCTCCGGCAAGGGCTGCTGACAGCGGCCGGGCTGGCTGGCGCCCTGGGCGGTCCTGTTTCCGAAATTGCGGACGCGGTGGCGAAGATGGTCCGTTGTGGTCGTCTGTCGGCGGGGCTCTTCATCGATTGCGAGGCGGTCACTCGGCGCCTGGTCACCAACATCCAGCTGGATGCGGCCTGATATGGGCCCTTCTCTGATCGGTGACGGGGGCTTCCATGGCGGATGACTTCATACGCATCGTGTACCGGCGTGAGGTCGGCGGGAAATCGAAACGGACATCAGTCTCCATTGACCCGCTGCTGTTCGAGATCTTCAGCCAGGTCCGCGGCGGCATCGCCGAAGCCCGCACCGTGTTGCGCGTGTGGGCCATGGAGGCGGATGCCGATCGCACGGAAGCCAATTGGCGCATCGGTAACTCGCGACTGGTTCAGCAGCGGATGTCGGTGGAGATCCTCGAGGCGGTCAAGCTGGGGATTGCTTATCGCAAGTTGAGTCAATCGAAGGGCGGAAAGGGGAACAGTCGCGGCGCCGGCCGGGCCACCGTTTCGGTGGATGGCGGGGAGGGGTCGCAGCAAATGCCGGCGGTGACCGGGCACCTGGAGGTGGAACATGATTGACCATTCAAATCCGGTCGCGGCTCGACAGCCACTAACGAAGGCACAATTCGTCATGTTGCGGTCTTTGGGCCGGGAGGGGAGTTGGTCCGAAGGTTCGTTACCCTTATGGAAAGTCTCCCGTCACTGGTCGCTCAGCCGTGAACATTCAATCGATACCGATGATGCATGCCGGGATCTTGAACGCAGGGGCTTGGCAGTGAGTACGCGGAAGACTTGCTGCGAGGCTCACCGGTACGACAAGGTGTTCTCACTGACGGAGCGGGGCAAAGCTATGCTGATCCGCATCAATACCCACCAGCTGCCGCCCATACTCCCCCAGTGGATGCCTACCGTGGAGATTCTGGCTATGGCCCGGGCGTGTGCGGCGGTAACTGCTGTTGTGCCGGCCACGGTTGTACAACTGATCCTGGTGCAGGCGCAGCGCGAAAATGCTTTGAGGCTGGGTTCCGTTCAAGAGCGATTTGTGAAGTTGGTCAAGTCGGCACGCAAAGTTGCAGCTGGGCGCTCTGTTCAAGACTTGGGGGCTTTTGAGGGGGCGTTGCGAAGCAGCACGAATGTGCCGCCGGATTTTGCTGACTCTATCGCTTCCGTGCTCAAGCAGCAACCCCAGCTCAATGCGGTACCGGATCGTCCGCATGAACCAACCGAACAGGAACAGGCCTTGTCCTGACCTGGTGCCGCGGAACCTTCCAGCAGCAGCGAAACCACAAAAAGTAACTCTGACTTGACCAAACCCACAGACGAACCATTCGCACGAAATTACAGACAGCACGTATTGGTACGTGTATAGAATCAGAAAAAGGAGCTAAGATGGCAATTGCAGACATTGTAGAGGACAGCACCACGCTCATTATCGTCGCGTGCGTAATTGCGGTTTTCTTGTATTCCCAGCTGGCAAAGCGGAAGAAGTACTCGACCAAGCACTACCAGTGCATCCCGTTGTTGACCGAGCGCGAGCAGGACTTTTTCTGGCGGCTCAAAGAGGCGGTGCGCGATGACTTGGTCATTGCACCCCAGGTGGTGTTCGGGGCGTTCATCAAGGTCAGGGCCACGGCGTTGACCGACAAGAATCACGCCCGGCATGTGGTCGCCCATAACCGGTGCGACTTCTTGCTGTGTGACAAGAAACTCAAGCCCGTGGCGTTGGTGGAGGTCGATGATTCGACTCACAACAACTTCAAGGCCCGCTCCACGGACCGTCGTCGCGACGATCTCATGAAGGCGGTGGGGGTGTTGGTGATCCGCTACCGGAACATGCCGGCGCCGACCCAGATTCGAAAGGACCTGAAGCTGTAGGTCCTCTTCCGGTAACCGGGTTCCTGGGTGGGCAGGCCGCTTGCGAACAAGTGGGGAATCTCAATATCTCGCGTGTGGTCGCTCGCGGCACAGATCAAGCAAGAGAAGCGAGACGAAGAGCCCGATACGCCTGCTCTAACGCAGTAAGCGGCTGGGCTGGGATTGTTTAGGTCGCCCCGTAACTTTTGGTATCTCTGAGAAAGGGATCCGGTGGAGGAAACATGGCAAGCAAAGAGGCTCTGACAAACCGCTCGATTGGCATTCTGGTCAACCTGTCCGCCGGGCTCGATGAGACCGGTCGTGAGTGTGACGAAGATCGGGTGCATCTGACCGCTAACCTGCGTTTGGCCGCTGCCGCCGGCGCCGCCGCTTTGTCCCAGCGCTCGAAGCGCTCCACGCCGTTCGCCAACGACACCGCCAGCCCGAATGTGAAGTTGGTCAAGTCGGCGGCCGGCTGGCTCGATCAGCTCAAGCAGGCCAAAGGCTTTCACGGCGATGTAACCGCGGCCGAATTCCTTGGCGTGAGCCCAACTCAGTTCTCGCGCTGGCGCACGGGCAAGGACTTGCTCGACAACTACCACGCCTGGCAGATCGCTACCGCTTTGAATGTGAGCCCGATGGCGATCATCGGCAGCGTGAATTTTCACCTTGCTCGTGATTCCGAACGTACCCGCTGGCTGCACATGCTTTCGACCGTCATCGACGCCGAGTTGCCACCGATGCCTGATGCAGTGATATCCCCACCTGCACCTGCACCTGCACCTGCACCTGCACCTGCATCTGCATCTGCACCTGCACCTGCACCAGCAGCGGTACCGGTGGAACCGCCGCCGCAAGAAGCAACCGCACAGGGGAGCAAGTGGACGGCAGACGAAGATCAACGGCTCGTGTCTGCGTATCAGGATTGCGCCGACGTCGCGGCCCTGGCCAAGTCTCATCGGCGTTCGATCAAGGCCATCTTGCTGCGCTTAAGCCAGACACACCGCCTTCTGACCAGTGAAACGTTAGCCAGCCTGTGCGAGCTGTATGGCGTGGATCTGCGCCACCAGGGTCGAGACAAAAAGCCAGCCCGCAAAGCTCCTCGGGCCGCAGTGAATTCGCAGCAGCCCGCTCCATCAGTGTTTCTGTAATTCAGCGCGTTGGGTTCCGATCGCTCATCAGGGGTCAGGACGAGTCGGTGCGTAACCGCTGCTTAAACCACCGCCCCGATCATCGGGGCATTGCAGCGCCACGGCGTGGATGCACGTCGTGTAATTAAATCGTTAGAAAGGGGAAAAAGATGACTGCAACTACCAATGAGCTCAAGTCCTTCAGCGGGCGGATCCTGGACGGTTTCGTTGCCATTACAGTGGTATTCAATCGGTTGTGGCTCGCATTGGTCGCATTGCCCGCAGGGGTAGTGCTCACCGGCTTGCTTATGGCAAATGACTACTCACCGACTAAAGTCGTTGAAAACTTCATGGTTATCAGCCATGAAACGATCCAGAACTTGCAACCTGGAACTGTGGCAGGTACCTATCGGTGGACTGAGTGCATCGACGCGAAGACTTCAGAAAAGCTGATTGCTCCTGTCCCCAACGATCAATGTAACCACCTCGTTAGTCGTGAGGGCACGTTGAGCGAGGCACTACGCGGTGCTGGGATCATTGCCAATGTCTACGTCATCCTGGCGCTGATGTTTTTTGCAGCACAGCTGTACGTGTGGCCTCGTTCCCGTTTTGGCTTGCGTTCGAAATTGGCAAAGCTGCTGCGACTGAACCGTTCGTAACCGGTAAATGCCGACGACATCACACAGCCCCGTCCTCACGGGGCCTCGGGAGCAGGGTCGAGTCGGTAGGCTGGATAGTTGATCGTAAACTTGACCAACTATGCCATCTAAACCATCAGCCACTAACGATGGCACATCTCGATTTAAGCAAACGCCCTGTATTCAGGGCCTTCCGCGCTTTCAAAGTGCTGTAACTAACGATGGCACATTTGGCGGCCGCTGAGCCGACGGCATCTCGGCGGTCTCTAAATGTTTACCGACCTATCAATAAACGATCTGTGTTGATCGTCAAGTCACCATCAGAACTGGAGCGATACCCATGATTGAGCCAAACCATTTCCGTCCGGACCAGGCCGGCGATTTTCCTTTCACCACCGAAGTTGAGCTCTTGCTGGGGGGCATCAGTCGGGCGATGCATCCCGACGGCACCTTCCAGTTCGCCGACCAGGACTGTGAGCCCGTAGCAGTGTATTCGCCTCGGCTCGATGAGCGTGCGCTGGAAGCTTTCTGCAAGCGGCACATCGAACGGTACCGCGATCACCACCAGAAACACAAAGCGGCGATTCAGGAAGACGAGACGCCGCCCATTGAACCGTTTTGGGAGTAAACCAGGTGGTTGATTGAACGACAGCGCCACAAGCTGGGAGCCGCTGTTAACCCAGGCGACAAGTCACTCTGGCGTTCTAACGGCTCACATCTAACGATGGCACAAGTCACACTTCATTCCGTTACCCTTCTCAACGCTTCACATCCCCGGCCTTGATGGCCGGTTTTTTTTACGCTTTGAAAGGTGGAAGACACCCACCTAACGATGGCACTACTCAGACGTCAATTCCCTTTGTGGCCTTCAGCCGGACCACCTCGCAGGCAAAACCCATTGGTGACGCGATCCCTATCGCAAAGCGCAACTGTGAATCCAGAAGCTTGTCGCTGGTCTTGACCTCGACCAGACTCATCGTCCCACTCTCAATCACGATCAGGTCTGGCCACCCAGCCCGGTAATCGTATGGCGCCGCGGAGAACGCCATTAGGATGTCCGCCAGTTTGTCCCTGCCCAGGTGCTCGAATAATTCCAGCATGAAGGTCGCCTTCACCCTCGGAAAAAATGACGCAAGGATCGAGCTTTTTGTCAGCTCGTTCACATTTCGCTCAAGGGCGTCCGGTGAGATGTTCCTGACGGTGTCTACTATCTCGGCAGTGTGCTCCACCAGAATCGTCATTTGCGCTTCCAGGTAGCGGTTGATCGCATCGACCCGATCGCCAAAGAGATTCCTCGCGGCCAAGGTTTCCAGCGCAGCTGCCTTCATGAGTAAAAGGGCAGATCCTCCCTCGCAATAACTCACGCTGGCGCCGCCGCGGGCAAACATTTGGCCGACCACTTCCTCAGGGAGCCCTGCCGGGCTTCCATTTAATGACCAGAGACGTTTGTCATGCTTCTGCGCCAGCACTTCGGTCAGCGACCAGCCGATATCGGCGCATTGATCGGCCAGTATGACCTTCTGCTGTTTCATGGGATATATCCTTCGTCAGGTGGTATTGATACTGCTATTTCCGTATAGCTACGTGTTATGTATTATTGTAGTGTCTATCAGCGTTATGCTTCCGGGGATTCAACGCGATCACGCTCACTGCACTGTGATAATTCAAGCATGGCGAAGCCGGTAAGCAGCGCGCAATCAATCAAACCGCGGGTCAGCCCTACAGCAAGTGGCAGAACTCGACACCTAGAAGGGGGAGCCATGAGCAACGACACGGCCCAAAGCGCGTTACGAAAAATGGATAGCGACCTTGAGCTGCATCACCGCACCTGGGAGATCGATGGCGATTTGTATCGTTGCCGTCACTGCAAGTCCGGGCAACTGGCCAGTAAGGGCGCTGAGAAGTTTGTCCACGCATCTGATTGTGCAGCAAGACGCACGGTCAGTGATCACCCGTGGCTTGACCTTGTTCGTCATACCGAAGCTCTGTCCATGCCTACTCCTCAGATCAAGTCCTGCTCTGGTGTCAGGTGCCAATTGGACGTGGCCCGCGTGAGCAGTGCTGAGTGTCATTTCGAGCAGGTGGGTCACCAGCCATGCTTGCACAAGGGACCGAAGGAAGAGACTTATGTGTGAAGTCCTGCTGAAAGCACTGGGGCCGCGTCCTGATCGCCAAGTCGATTTTTTTTATATCGCTGCACAGCTGGCCCAGGGCATCAATGACGGAACGCTGCCGATCGGCACGAAATTGAGCCAGCAAGCGATCGCCGACCACTATGAAATCAGCCGTATGCCGGTGCGCGAGGCGCTGCGCTGTCTCCAAGCCAGAGGGCTCATTGACGGGAAGCCTCATCACACGCCGCAAGTTGTGGGCTGCGCCGCCAACGAAGATTCAGTTTTGGCAAAGGCGCAGGCTGAACTGAGCAAAGCGCTGCGTTTGTTGGAGAAGTGCCTGCCGCGGCTTGATCGTCCGAACGATGAGCTGGCCCCCGTCGTCGCTGAATTCATCTCTACCTGTCAGACAAGTCAAGGCGGTGACCAATGACCGTATGCCAACAAAAATTCCCGTGGACGTCCCATGGGATCGCCTTCACCAGCCGCAGCCATCTTGAACGGACCGTCGAACGACTCGCTCAAGGCCGAACCCAAGAGCACGTATCGGCTGCGCAAAAGCTGCTACGCGAAGCCCAACAACACCACAAGCTGAGCGCTGATCAGTACACCGATATCAAAGAGCGACTTCACCTATGAAGGGATTCCGCCCCAATGGGACTACCTATCATCTTCATCTCAGCGTGCGTGGGGCTTTGCGAGATTTTACCAAGCGTCAGCTCAAAGGCATGTTCCGCTTCGAAGACGGTCGGGAATGTACTGCTCACGAAGCACGAGAGCATTTGTATGGATGCCTGGCCCAAGGAAAAGAGGTGCTGCCGTTCGGCCCGGCCTGCGATGGCTTCGATTTTTCGGGCGGCGGCTGCCCAGGACACGACACCCCATTAGCAGAAGTACTTGGGCAGAGCCAAATGGCGCCGGAGATTCCAGGATGAGTAACCGTTCTAATGAAACCGTCGAGGGCGACGATGCGTATGCCTCGGCCGGTGACGTCACGAAGCAGTTGGCTTATCGCGTGACCACGGATCTAAGGTTCTGCGGTGATGAAGTCCACAAGGCTCTCGCCGAGGGCGTCCTAACCCTGACCGCCGAGAACGAGGCTTTGAAAGGTCCGCATGACTGGCTGGCCGAAGACTTGATCAAGGAACTCGACGACAACGCCCAGTCCTTTCAGGAAAACGCCTGTGGGGTAGGTGAAGACCCTTTTGTAATTGTTCTTTTGGCGGCCGCGTCACGCATCCGGAGGCAGGAAGTGAATATCGTCAATGCCAAAGCCGAGAACGTGCGACTGCAAGCCTGTGAGGATGTGCTGACCAAGGCATTGACTGACGTGCGTGAAGCACTTGGTCGTGAGTGCAGGGATCAGTATGCGGGGCTTGATGAGACCCGCGACATTCTCGACGCCGCACTCAAGTCAGCAGAGCGAACCAACACCAGTAGCCGGACCAATTGCCCGTACAGCGGCATTTGCCACACCAGCAGTGAGACGTGTGCAAAGGCACTGGCGCAGATAGAGGGTAGTAGCGATGACGCATAGGTGTTACCGGATAGACCCGAGCGTAAATGCCGTCACCGACCTTGTGACCGATGAACAGATGCAGCACTCGTTTAATGGAACCAACTTCGGGCACGACGACTTTCGTGGCCTGCTGGCCCAGGGCTGCATCAAGGCGCTGGCCGGCTGGCACCAAGGGCACACGCTGACCACGATCCTTGCCGAGCTTCACTTGATCAGTTGGAACAAGCAGGCCGATACGATCAAGGTCACCGCCAAGGGTCGCCACTACATTTGGCTCGCTTTCAATAGACGTCCAGGCGTTTAACTGCGTGCCTGCTGGCACTGGCGCAACTGATTGCTGAGGTATTTATGAGCGCGAAAAGAAAAAAGTTAGCACCTCCCCATTGGGCTGAATGGACCGTTGGCAACACTATTCGATATGTCGGTTCCGGCCAAGGCGGTGAGGATTGTCACTGCCATATGACCGTGGGCGCCGATTATCTAATCCATGAAGCACCGGATGATATGGAATCCATGCTCGTACTGGATGATGACGGCGACGAAATCTCGGTACTTGTTGGCGAGTTCGAATGGGTGAAGCCATGACAAAACAAACGATTTACGGCGTGCTGGCGCCGCGTGAACTGCTGGAGCAGGCTGTAGCAGGGGAAGAAGTTAGGCCGAGGCTCGAAGGTCGAAACAATACCTGCGTAGGTTGCGGAAACTGGATGCCTTACAGTCACCCAGACGCGCATGAGCATGAGGACGGGTGCCCGGAAGAAGACGCCGCCAAACGCCGCCATTGGGTAAACCAACTGCGCACCCTGTTGGATGCGCCTGCAAGTGATATGGAGGGGCGCTGGGGTTACAAATATGGCGACCCTGAAACCGGTGATCAAGGCGACCTCGCATGGATTCCAGCAGCACAGCCCCAGGGCGATCCAGTGGCGTGTATGCCGATTGAGCGATGCTATGACGTTCGGGCGAAGATGATCATCGCATTCAATGAGACTAAGAAGTCGGGCGGCGATTTGGATGATGCGCTTGACGCTGCATACAAGGCGGCGTTGCGCTATTCGCCGAACCCAATGAACGCCGAGCAGCCCGCGCCGGTTCGCTATGAGCAGATTGACGAGGTAGCCAAGCCATGACCACCACCCAAACGATTGACAGCGTGCCGCGTGATGTGTCGGTGTCGGTGTCGGTGTCGATCACGCTGACCAAACAGCAAGAACGCGACATCCTGCGCTTCTACGATACGTGCGAAGACGGCCAGGGATACGACGTGCCGAAAGACCGCATGAAGTCTCTTGCGTGCCTTGGCCTGATCCGTCCTACCGGGTTTTCTCGATACGAGATTACGGACGCGGGTGATGCCGTAATTGAGAAGCTGCGCGTCCTGCTGGATGCCCCTATTGTTTCAAGCCGCTCTGGCGTTTCCGCCAAGGTTTACGGCTATACGCCGGGGATGGGCTTGGTAGAGTTGCGCATAGCAGGCGGCATTCCCTCTTGGCTTGAGCTTGGCGAATCGGTTTCAGTGTTGCCAGGTGGGTCAATCAGTGACGCCGCCAGTGGTGCCTTCCATTCCTCCGTCACAGGTGACGCTGCTGGGATCGAACCATTCGCCTGGATCGCGGACTATGCCGCATGCGGCGGTGGCCGGAGCGTTTTCACCGCCGAGCAGGCTGCCCACAATACCGATCGCATGTGCGTCAAAACGCCGGTTTATACCCTGAAATCCCTTGCTTCGGCATTGGCGGCGATTAAAACCTTGGAAGCCGGTGGCTACGCCTACAAGGGCGGCGAGATGTGGGAACTGCCGGTTGGCGCTGCGCCGGACTTAAGCCAACACCAAGGGGCACCGGTGGATCTCTCGTTACAGAGCATGCTGAACCTGAATTGGTCTGCGGCGGATGTTGTTCGTGCTATCTCCGATCAAGGTCCGCTGTACCGTAAGCCGCCGGTGAGCCACGGAGATACAGCTTTACTTCGTAAGGTGTACGACTTGATCGGCCTTTCCTACAGCCAGCCGGTGTCTGTGCTGTTGGCGAACCTCAAGAACATCATTCGGTTTTCCAACCTCCTGCACGCCATCGAGCGTAATTTCATGATGGTCCCTGGCAAGCCGAGCGATGAACCCGAGGACGAAGGTTGCGAGCCTGATGACCTTTGTCTGGTGAATTGCTGGGGATCCTCCGAAGCGGAGTACATCGAACAATTCCGGGCAGCACTTTCCACACTGACCGAGATGCGCAGTACAGAGCTGGCCAAATACATTGCTGTCGTCGACGGCTGTTACCGTCTGGCCAGTATGCACTCCGGCAGTATTGATGGAGTTGATGAGCTGGGTGGCGATGAGCACGCGGACCCCATCTGCGCCATTTTTCACCGGCTGTATTACGCCAGGTATCTGTTACCCAAAACGGTTTCCGATGGCGATGCTTTCGTGGAGTCTCGACATGGGTAGCAACAGAACGATCAGTGATGTTCATTTGGCGCTGCTGGAAACTATCGAAAAAACGTGGCGCCAGGGTAAAGAGTTTCCATCAGAGCACAACGCAGCCGTCGAAGACGGGCTCGTGAAACTGCGGGCGATTCTCGCTACCCCTTTGGTCCTCTGTCACGCATGTCTGAAAGAGGCGTGTGATCCGGACCACTTCGCCGAGGCAGGCAAATGCGTTCGGGTACTGGTTCCATCATTGATCGCCGAGAACGAGACCTTGAAGGCCAAGACCGCCACATGGTGTGGATACGGTGATGAACATCAGATGCATTACTTCCACGGTGATGCGGAAGCGATCCGGGCTCTGGGGAAACTGTTATTCGAGCTAGAGGGGCTGCGTCTGGACGCCAAGCGGCCTTGGTGGTTGAGAATGCTCCCTTCTCGCACCAAGGTAATACCAGGAGCTGCGACAGAGCTGACCAATATGAGCGGACAAGCTCACTGCCCGCATTGCGCGGTGTGCCATACGGCTGAGGAGACATGCATCCAAGCGCTGCGTCGAGTTCTTTCGCTGTATGAGTGCACCGAACATGGATCGGAAGGTGTTGAACCATGCGCCTGAAGAAAGCGGAACGTGAGCAACTACGGCTGAAATATGGTGGCCACTGCGCCTATTGTGGCGTTGTGCTCGTTGGAAACAATTGGCATGAGGACCACCTTGAGCCGATCATCCGACAAGTCGATAAGCCCACCGAGCGCCCGGAAAACCATCGGCTCTACAACATGATGCCCGCCTGCGCCCCTTGTAACCGAAGTAAGGGGCGGCAGGAGCTGGAAGGCTGGCGCAAGTGGCTTGCAGGGCACGTGAATAGCCTCAACGAGTATCACGGCATCTATCGCATGGCGAAAGCTTATGGTTTGGTCGTGGAGACGGCTGCTCCCGTCGTCTTCTACTTTGAAAAATGCGAGGCGGCGCGAGAATGAAAGCGCTGACTATTCGACAGCCTTGGGCATGGCTCATTGTGCATGCCGGGAAGAACGTCGAAAACCGCAGTTGGCGGTCTCACTACCGTGGCCGCTTTCTGGTGCATGCGGCAAAAGGAATGACCCTGCGAGAGTACGAAGAAGCCAAGGCGTGGTCCTGTGCATGCGGCGCGATAGAGATCCCTGCGTTTGGAGATCTGGAGCGGGGCGGAGTGATTGGTTCGGTTGAATTGGTGGACGTCCTCGATCACAGCGACTCTCCCTGGTTCATGGGGCCTAAGGCTTTTGTGCTACGCGCCCCGCAGGCCCTGCCATTTATGCCGGTTAAAGGTCGGCTCGGATTCTTCGAGGTGCCAACCGCTCATGACTGACGAAGAGGACTTGCAGGGTGAGGGGCGGCTCTTCTTCATCTGTTATGACCCCGTGATTGAGGGCTAGGCCTTTCAAATGTTCATGCGGCACCAGAGGCGACAACTGCTCTGGGGGAAACCCTCGGCGGTTGGCCTCAACCCAGACTGCCCGAACGGGGCCAGATCATTGGCGTCAGGTAGACCCATCTCGGGACGCTGCATCCTTCGTGAACCTGGCGGCGACTTATCAGTTTTTCAATTGAGGAACACAAACATGGTCCAAGAACTGAAGGCATACCAGTTGGGAGACGATATTGTCGCCCACTACACACCGGAAAAAGCGCTCGATTTCTTGCGTCGTTTTTGCGGATTAACCGATGAAGTCAGTATCGAGGATATCGAGTTGACGAGCGATGTTTTGCTCGACACTGAAATGTTAGAGGAGGATGGCACGCCGGCCGGGACTTTGCGTGCTCATTTGGCTGCGGCAACTGAGCCCTGTTACCTGCATGGGCCGGAATAATGCGACTCGGACTTTAACTGTCGGTGTGATCCATCTCCTGGGATAACGCCTACGCCCTAAGGAGAAAATTATGAACAGTCATGCAGGTACAGTTGTGAGTAAGGACGCCACCGGAGTTAATGCCTCGAGAGAGCAATTGCACGTGGTTTTTACTCCAGACCACGAGGAGGAAGGGAGTGGCCTCAAAGTCGATATTTCAGAATGGTTGAGTGAGGCAGGTCTTCCGGATCTGACGCTACTGTGGACTCACACTGCGGTTTTTAATATCGACCATATTGGTCGGATTCTTGAGTGGTACTACGTCGAAAAAAATCCCGATCTAAAAAAGCTCGTTCAGCATTGCCAGCGTATAGATCGGGAGGTCATGCCATTCGGTTATCAGTGTACGTTCAACGCGGAGGTTTTAAAGGCTTGGATCCTCGCCAATCGGCTCGACCTTGGTAATTCGCTGGTCTGCTTGCGCAATTCAGTGATTGTCTATACGACGGATACGCCAGGGTTCAAGTCAAAAGGATCCTACTTTTGGTACAAATTGAATTGCGGTACCAGGTCCTCAGAACGGTTTGACAGTGAGCTTGATGCTGGCAATAACGCAGTAGCCGTTCTCAATCTCGCGTAGTCGCGCCAGTTCTACATACACCTAAGCCCTGATCGCATGTCGCGATTGGGGTTTTTTTTCTCGCGAACAGCAGTGTTGATGCAGCAAATGATGCCGAGGTCCTACACGATCTTCTGAGTAGGCGGTGCGATGATGCACTGGGTGTTGCGTTGATTGGGGGCTCTAAATACCTGCCTGAATAGGAGCAATATGATATTGAAAAGGTAGGGTAAACTAGCCACTTGACCGGGATGGAGACCTCAGTGCCTGCCTATTTTCCTCCACTGACCATTGACGGTCAGTTTTTTGATTTTGCCCATCTTGAGCCGTTTACCTTCACTGTGACCAGCTTGCTTGCCAAGAAGGATTTGAAGGTTCACGTGACGTTTTCCAATCACTGTTTTACAGAAGGGTTTGAGGCGGAAAAGCATCGCCCAGGACAGCCAGTTATCATGGATGGTGTGCGCCAGCGGCTTTTTTGCCCAGTACGGTACCGTCTGTCCCTTAACCTCCCCGCAGTGATCCAGGGGCTAATCCATCCAAAGGCGAAGGTCTGGGAAACCGCGGCAGAACGAAATTGGTGCTATTCCATAACAATTGAAGACCCGAGCGGGCCATACCATGTTTTTTTTGAGGTGCGACGTGCCGGCCGAGAGAAACGTCAGTGGCAAGATATCAATCTGGTGATCGAAAGCGCTTATCATGAGGGGGAGGGCGGTGGGCCAGTATTGAAGGGCTCAATGGCTTTCGCGCTGCTATGCGGTAAGGTCTATATGGGGCACCCAACCGCAACTAAGCGATAGCTCACAAACGAAAAAAGACGCCTAAGCGTCTTTTTCGTAATCAGTAAAGCAGATCCGGACACCACTTACGAACCGCCTTGCGCGGTTACGGCTTTCGCCGCTGGGAAGCGCTCAATCTCATCCGGTCAGTCGCTTCGATGGGTTAAATCTAACGAAAGTTGACATGCGCGTCAATCATTTCAATCATTATGGATAACCCCAGTTCATCCTGAATCACTCAAGCCGCCCATATACCGTGGTTGGGCGTCACTATGCTCCGTGCAGCCGGTCGGTTTGCATTGACGCAGCGACAAGTAAGCAGTTAACTGGTTATCCATACAGTTATTGTTCAGGCCAGGTTTATGAGCGTGACCTTTCTTGGTCCCATTGCCGGCGGTGGTGAATCCCTACCGCTGTATTCGTGTCAGGTGTCAGCTGGCTTTCCATCGCCGGCTGCGGACCACCTTGAAAAGCTTATATCGTTGGATGAGCTGTTTGAAATACGTGCGCCGCATGTGTACCTGGCCAAAATCCTGGGGGACAGCATGCAAGGCGCCGGCATTTTTAACGGTGATCTGGTGATCGTTGATCGAAGTAAAACGGCGCGACATGGCGATATTGTCATTGCGGCGCTTAACACCGAGTGCGTGTGCAAACGTCTGCACAAGCGAGATGACCAAGTGGTGTTGATGGCCGAAAATCCAAAATTTCCGCCCAGGTATGTGATGGAAGGCGACGAGCTGGTGATATGGGGTGTGGTCAACTACAGCGTTCGCGACCATGAGCGTTAATGCTGGCGTTGATCCTGCCTTGCCGATTTTTGCGCTGGCGGACTGCAATAGTTCTGGACCCAAGCTAACAGTTAGTCGTGATTTTATCCATACAATTCAATAGCTTAATTCTTCTAACTATTTTGCATTCATTTTGCGCAAGTTCACGTGATTAAGCGGTCGTCCACTCATGCGGCAAACTCGGGCATTTTTCCTCCCCAGTGCGTCTGCCAATGGCGAGGATGTCTTTCAATAGATACACAGTTCAGGTCGTAAGTGCTGGATGGATTCAAATCGTGGCTGCCGCGCATTTGCCGCTGCGCAGCAACTTGCTGAATAGCTGCTCTAGAACACCAAAGGCCCCACAATCGCACCTGATTATGGGGTATGCGCCCCTCCTCCGAACTGTTCATGACACCTACGAAGGCCCGCGCTCAACGGGAAGTTGTGTGACGCGCTAACTGTAACGACCTGCATTTGAAAACGCGCCGACCTGCAATCAAGGCGTTTTCCGACCAGGATTAACTGCGACTGTCCGGCCCGGCCAGCATTAGCTGCAAATGACGGGGTTTATAGGTAGATGATCAAAGGCTGCATCAGCTCCTATATGGGCACGCGTAGAATCCAGAAAAGTCGCACGTTGAGGCCCAAGCAACCACTGCCTACCCTGCTTCGAGCAAACGCGTGGGGCCTACAGCTTTGAGGCCCACTACGCTATGTGCGGGCTCGGTCTCGCCCAAAGGGTTCGGTCAACTGACCAAGGTAACCTTTGGGATAGTCCCTCTCACGCAAGCCGACATTGGCGTCGACCTGCTTTCCTGTACTGTCGTAGAACGTCCCAAATAGCCGATCCCACACCATCAGAAATTCGCCGAAGTTCACCAGGGCATCTTCGAAGTCGCGCTTGTGGTGCCAGCGATGAATCTTGGCGACCCCGAGCACATACCGCAACCCATCCCACCCGGTAGTCCAGGTTCGAGTGCTGAAAGGCCAGATGCGCGGTCAGGATACCGAACCAGGTGGCAACCACTGCCGAAGGCGCGCCGAATGCAAACAGCACCACCAATCCCGGTCCCGCCATGAGTGCGGCATGTAGGGGATGCCGGCGCTCACCGTTCATCCAGTACAAGCGCTCGGCACTGTGGTGAATCATATGAAAACGCCATAGCCAGGGTACGTGGTGGCTGATCCGGTGCATGGCGTACAGGCTCAGATCGAGCACGGCGGCAACCAGCAGCAGCTGCAGCCACAGCGGGCTTTCAACTGGAAAGACACGAACGGAAGCTGGTACCGCATCGCCCAGCCTAGCCAAGTTTTCGGCGGTGAACTGGATGACGGAAAGATTCACTAGCATATGCACCAGGTCGGTCAGGGTGTCCTGGTGATCCTCCAGCCAGCCCTGGCGGAAAGGTTGGATGCGTTCCAGCGCCGCCACAGCCAAAAGACCGACTGCGGCAACCAAGGGTGTGCTGGGCCAATACGGCACACCGGCGTACAAGGCCCTGACCATGAAGGCAGCGCTGCCACCAAACACGAGCGGGTAACTCAACCAGCGCAGGGCAAATTGAAGGGAAGTGGACATCGCTCAGCTCCTGTGTAGAGAGCCTTCATGGTATGTGGAGAGGACGTCGTTCGACTTGAACGAAAGAGCTATGACGCCTGGAGCCCTACCTCAGCTAGGGCAGAGGACGGATCGATGCCCAGCAGCATTCTGAATGTCCGGGAGAAATGCGCCGAATCGGAAAAGCCCGCCGCATGCGCGGCTTCGGTCAACCGGCCCCCTTGAGCCATATGTTGAAGGGCTTGGGTGAGGCGCAGCCATTTGACGTAACTGCGCAATGGCACACCTGTTTGCTCCACGAACCAATGGGAAAAGCGTGTCGGGGATAGATGCACCAACGCAGCCATTACCTCACGCCCCATTTGGCCTTCGCGCAGCGTTGCGGTGACTTTGGTCAGGCGCGGATCGCGGATTGGCGGATCGGGAAGCCGCAACAGCTGACGTACCTGTGCCTGCAACTGGACAGCTGCATGCCCCGACGTACTCAACGCCTCGACTATCGCAACAACGTCGGCAGGGAGTATCTCCATCAGCCTCGCGGCTCCGCTCATCCGCAAGGCACGTACCTCATCGGACAGCACATCCAGGTAGATCGAGAGGACATGCCCTGCACACAGCCGGTGCTTCAAGCCTGCCGGAGTGAGGATGCCAGGCCCACCGAATCAAGGCGTTGTTCAGTAACACACTCGACCCGACTCGGGCCGTCGAATTACGCGACAAGATGCTGGCAGCGGGCTTGCCGGTCTGAGCCCTGTCATTTGCAGCTAATGCTGGCTGGCGACGATGGAATGCAGGTCGGGGCGTTCTCAAATACAGGTCGTTACAGCTAGAGAGCCTATAATGATGATCAGGCTCGCGAAAACCTAGCTTCGCCGAGCAAACACGAGGAGATGAAGATGGTAGATGTCGCAAATACACGTCCGGAGGGCCAGGGACATGGGCTGCTTTGTCCTGCCTGCAGGGTCGATCTGGTCATGAGCGAGCGCCAGGGCATCGAGATCGACTATTGTCCGAAATGCCGTGGCGTTTGGCTGGATCGAGGCGAGCTCGACAAGATCATCGAGCGCAGCGCCGACGCTGGCCCCGCTCAAACCCAAACCTACGCACCGAAGCCCGCACCGCAACAGGGGCAGCCTAGTCCGTCCCAAGGCTACTACGATGACGGTCATGGTTCGGGGCACGGAGGACACCGTCGCAAGCGATCATTCCTGTCAGATCTCTTCGACTGAGATCTTTGCTTCGGGACCGCTGCGGCGCCCTTCCACTGATTACTGAGGATCAAACATGGGCGCAGGGCATTCACACGCGGTGGCAGTTCCGCCCGGAACCGCAGCGGGACGGCATAAGAGCAGACTCGTAGGGGCGCTCGCCCTCACCACGACGTTCATGGTGGTTGAGGTGATCGGCGGCCTGTGGACGGGCAGCCTTGCGCTCCTCGCGGATGCGGCGCACATGCTGACCGACGCTGGCGGCCTTGCCCTGGCGCTGATCGCCGTCCGTTTTGCGGAACGCCCGGCGACGCCGCAGAAAACCTACGGTTTTGCTCGCATGGAGGTACTGTCGGCGCTTACGAATGCCGTCGTGCTCCTTCTACTGACCGTTTATATCTTCTACGAGGCCTATCAGCGTTTCCTGAACCCGCCGGAAATTCTAGCTGGACCGATGCTTGCCGTGGCGGTGGTCGGGCTTGTGGTCAACTTGATCAGCATGAGGCTCCTGTCCGCCGGGTCGTCGGAAAGCCTCAATGTAAAGGGAGCCTATTTCGAGGTGCTCAGCGACATGCTGGGCTCGCTCGGCGTCATCGTCGCCGCAGGCGTCATCATGCTCACCGGCTGGACGCTGGCCGATCCGATCATCGGCGCTGGCATCGGGCTTTTTATCATTCCGCGCACGTGGATATTGTTGAAGCAGGCAATCCACATCCTGATGGAAGGCACGCCGCCCCAAGTCAATATAGCGCTGCTGGAGCGAAAGTTGCTGGACATTTCCGGCGTGACAGCCGTCCACGATCTTCATGTCTGGACGATAACCTCCGGCATCGACGCCATGAGCTGCCACCTGGTCGTGGCCGACATGGCCCAGGCGCGGATGACGCTTATCAGCGCAAATGAGGCGATGAAGACCGGTTTCGGCCTGACACATGCGACGATCCAGATCGAGGATCAGAACCTGCGTGAGGCTGAGTGCGAATTAAGGCTATAGTGCTAGCAGGGGAAGGCGACTGGACAACCGGCCGGACGAACGCGACGGCGATGGTTGGCGCTGCGGGTGGACGTGCTTGAAGAACGGGCCGGTTTCCCTGGAAATCTTGCCCCGGCGAAAAACGGAGACCGAGATGGGAAAACATGGCCACCATGACCGCGGGTATCGCGATAGTTACTATCGGAGAAACGATCGCGATCCGAAGATGACGGGGGAGCCGGTCGATTATGATGCGCGTCCGAGCCTGCCGAGAAAACTGCCGATGGCTGTCGTTCTTGTCGGCCTCGTTCTGTGGTCGCTTCTCGCCTGGGTCGGTTATGCCCTGGTTGATCCCGTCCTCGGCTGGGTGGCGGCCAATGCCGGCCTCCTGGTGGACGGCGGGAAGGGCCTCGCGACCGGAGCCGGCAAGGAGGTTGGCAGTGTCGTCGATAATCTCAACGTTAGCGGCTTTTTGGGACAAGCCATCGCCTTGCTCCGAGTCATCGTGAAGCCGGCGATTATTGTTCTCTGGGTGATCGGTACCCTTGTCCTCATTGCCGCGCCCGTGATTCTGCCGAGGGTCGGCCGGCTGCTTGGTGGGCGCCGGCACTGATCGCGTCTGCCAACTTCTGCAACCATGACAGCGGCTCGAACCGCATCACCGACTCATTGAGCACCCCGTCGGTCTTTAGGATCTGCTTCAGGGGCGGCATTCTTGAGTGGGGCGAGATAGCGCAAGGTCACATAGGTGACCGCGCTTAGGATCACGGCGATAGCCCATCATGTGTTGAATTGCATCCAAAAATACCCACTTTCAGGGGTAATTTGGCACCAGCCGGTTCATGTTTTTAGCGCTGCAGACGTCTTGGTCAACAAATCCGGCAAGTTGGCCAGGCCCTGCGCACAGGGGCGTACCAGCAGATCGGCGAATTTCTGATGGTGTGGGATCGGCTATTTGGGACGTTCTACGACAGTACAGGAAAGCAGGTCGACGCCAATGTCGGCTTGCGTGAGAGGGACTATCCCAAAGGTTACCTTGGTCAGTTGACCGAACCCTTTGGGCGAGACCGAGCCCGCACATAGCGTAGTGGGCCTCAAAGCTGTAGGCCCCACGCGTTTGCTCGAAGCAGGGTAGGCAGTGGTTGCTTGGGCCTCAACGTGCGACTTTTCTGGATTCTACGCGTGCCCATATAGGAGCTGATGCAGCCTTTGATCATCTACCTATAAACCCCGTCATTTGCAGCTAATGCTGGCCGGGCCGGACAGTCGCAGTTAATCCTGGTCGGAAAACGCCTTGATTGCAGGTCGGCGCGTTTTCAAATGCAGGTCGTTAAACGTAGTAGGGCAATGCTACGAAGTGTCCTATGCGCGCGGTGTTGGCAAAGTGAAGGGGGAGCTATCGCAGGAGGAAGGCGCCAAGCTTCAGAACAGGAAGGTCAACAAAATCTGATGAACGCCGGCCGCTAGAGAGGCCGGTGCGACCATAGAAAAAGGCCGGGATTATTCCTGGTCTTTTTTTAGTCGCTAAATGAACGAGAGCTAGCCCGATGAACGATCAAACCAAGCCTAATGCCACTGAAAACGGCCACGAAGCAATGCACAAGTTAGCCCAATCGGTTCCGGACCGGGCAAGCACGGATTTGCACGGCCCCGATTTCGCGACGCTGACCGAGCTTGAATTAAATCTCTTCCGCGCCCTGCGTGCTGAAGGCCAAAAATTTGGCCTGATCGTGAGCGTTGAGGTTATGGACGACAGTGAGGACATTCAGAGCTAGCGACCGCATCCCCGTCGCAGCAGTCCGACAGGGTGATTTTAGATTTTTGTCGCAGCCCCCCCTTATTTTGGTATTTTTACTGGGTGATGCTCAGATGTTTGTGCGAGCTTTAATGGTGTCAACGCTTTGGCTTGGCAGGTACTGAACAGATCTAGCTCTTGGCGATATGCTGAAGTTTGAATACCCATCAACCCTAATACAGAATGGAATAAGTTGTCATGGGACAGCGATACACCACGTTGTTCCTTCAAACATTGAGGATTGAGGTTTTGACGCGACTGCATGTCTTTGGAGATCCAGAGTATCATGGGGATACTAGTCTGCTCGCTGGGAGCCATAGCATAAGGAAGTCCGTGCAAGTAAAGCCCATTCTCTCCGAGGGACTCACCGTGATCAGAGACATAAAGCATCGCTGTATCAAAACGTTCAGCGTTACGCTTTAGCAGGTCGATCGTTTGCCCAAGTACGTAGTCCGTATAACCAAGACTGTTATCATAGGCACTGACAATGCTTTCGCGCGTACAACGTTCAAGTTGGTTATTGTCGCAAACGGGCCCGAATCGTTCGAACGCTGGTGGATAGCGCTTGAAATAGGATGGGCCGTGACTGCCTTTCATGTGTAGCACCACGATTGAATCCCGCTGCTGTTGATCCAAGTATGCTTGTAAATCTTGCAATAAAATTTCATCGTAACACTCGTCGGCTCTGCATAATCCCAGCGTTTTCTGATTGTTCAATTTTTCATTTGGTACTCGGTCGCAAATACCTTTGCAACCTGAGTTATTGTCTCTCCAAATTACCGATACACCGGCCCGCTGCAATACGTCTAATAGTCCTTCTCTACGCAGCGCCATACCGTCTTTGTATCCTTCTTTACCCACGTCCAGGAACATGCAGGGTAAAGAAACGGCCGTAGCTGTTCCACATGAGCTGACATTGGTAAAACTTAAGACACCACGACTGGCTAATTCCGGATTGGTATCCCGGGTATAGCCATTGAGGGAGAAATTCGCGGACCTAGCGGTTTCACCCACCATCAGTACCGTTAGCCGTGGTTTGCGTACATCAACAGTAGCTTCTTCACGGCGGGCATCAGCACCAATGATTTTTAATTCGGTGGGAACTGCTAGCTGGCGACGCGTATACCCATGGATTGCCGAAACCACATTCGACGGAACCAACATCAATCGGAGTTCGCGATGGTTACGCATCAGCGATGCATAGGATTGATAAAGCGTAAATACGATGATCGCCAAGCAGGTTAGCGCGACCGCCATACCCATCAATCGATGAGCAAGTGCGCGGGACCACGATCGTTGGATCAAACGGACTCGAGTGATAATCAGCAACGGAATAACACCAAAGCCCAGCATCCACAGCAGTAGTTCCCAGTTCAGTAGGTCCATGGCCTCGGAACTGTCCGTTTGCATCACATTCGTTAGCATGCTGTAATCAATTACTATGCCATAGCTATTCATAAAGTAACTCGTTGCTGCCGCAACCAGCAGCACGATAGCTAGCACAGGTTTTATCAAGTGCCCCCAAGCCATCACGCTGAGCAATATGTATAGCCAAATCAACACAAACCAAGGCAGGCTAAGCACGAATATGGTGTTTCCGTCCTGTAGGCCTCCCACGCCTTGCCATACAGCTCGCCAAAATGGCCAGTTACTCAACAATAGAAGCCAAGTTGAAACTGCAAGGATTAACTGGTTACTACCGAGTGTGATTTCCCAACTGCGAATGGGTACTTTGTTATTCATGGGTACTCCGGAATATCTCGACGTATCCAGGCGCGAACTGCCACCGGAGTGTCACTATGTTTTAGGTAAGAAAAAATCGCCAAGGGCGCGGTGCAACTCGTGGATGCACCAGTGACCCTGAACGTTCTGGTCAGCTAGTTGGCGATCCGCGACTAGCCAAACCGCCAGACACCCCAAACTAATGAAAATCTTTTTCATGAGGCAATCCCCCAGTAGTCGTTGAGCTTTTTTCGCAGCACCAACAACGCGGCTGTTTCAGCGAGCGCCTTGTCTTTGCGGCGCAGTTCGCGCTCAAGTTCCTGGATGCGTTTCTTGTCCTTGCGGGCTTGCTCGCGGTCGTCTTTTTGCTGGGCCTTTTCCGATTTCTGGCCGGTGATGAAGGCTTGTCGCCAGGCCGTGATTTGCTCGGGGTAAAGGCCTTTGCGGCGGCAATACTCGCCCAGCTCGATCTCGGACAAACCGGACGCTTCAAGGACGACAGCAAACTTGGTTTCGGCTGACCAGCTCTGAGTCGATTGCTTGTTTTCGGACACTGCATTTCCTTCAGAACTGAGCTGCTTGCGCCAGTTGGACAAAGACATTTCGCTGACCCCTTCGCGCCGGGAGACCTCGGCCATCGACAGGTTCAGCGGGGGAAGCAGCATCTTGAGTAATGCGGCTCTGCGTTCAGGTGAATAATACGGCACGACCAGTCTCTTTCCGCCCCCGATGTGCTTTTTTAGGAAAATTCGGAGAGGCGACAACTATCCTGACACCGGGGGATTTACGCCCCCAAAACGCGCAGCTTGTTTGTTCACTAATAAATATTTGATGGTCTAAAAAACTGCGAGCATCGATTTCAGGCGGCTGGATTCGATCAGAAGTCGACACGTCCGCAGGATCCTATGACGCGTAGATTTTTTGCACGCTCAATGTACTGCTGAGAAGTTATCAGAATGGTGACTGAAGAATTACAAATTTGTTATAAGCCCCTCAGCCGCGGACAATTCGTCTAAGATCTATTTAGTGTGGAAGCTTGTATGTTTTACCTCGATTGCGTAGAGGAGGCTCGAAAAATACGTGATAACTTCTTACTGACTAAAGCCTAAAATGTACGAGTGAAGTTATCTATGCGAGTATAAGGATATTTTATATTTAGTGTCGAGATTTTATAAAAAATGCGTATTTTGATAATAGAAGACGAGCTGAAAACCGCCCATTATTTACACCAGGGGCTGACCGAAAGTGGATTTGTCGTTGATTGCGTCGCCAGCGGAATCGATGGCTTACGCTTAGTCTCCCAACAGGCGTATGATCTTGTAGTGCTCGATGCAAACTTACCGCAACGGGGCGGCTGGGGTCTGCTTGTAAGTATTCGCAAGGTCATTATTGCGCCCATCATGATACTTACCGTTAACGGTAGTCTGGAGGACAAAATCAAAGGATTCGATCTAGGCGCCGACGATTACATGGTCAAACCAATTGAGTTTCCAGAACTGTTGGCCCGAGTACGTACTCTGATGCGTCGCACTGAATTGTCGGCATTGCCCGACGTACTATGTGTCGGCGACCTGGAACTCGATCTGGGTAGACACCGGGTCTTTCGCGCCAGACAGCGGATTGAACTGACCAATAAGGAGTTCGCCTTGCTAGATCTCTTGATGCGCCAGACTGGTACGACGCTGTCGCGCACGCAAATCATGTCCTCTGTCTGGGGGCTGAATGCTGATTGCGACACCAATGTTGTTGAGGTAGCAATGAGAAGGCTTCGGGCCAAGATTGATGATCCTTTCAACAACAAGCTGATCCATACCTTGCGCGGTGTTGGATATGTTCTCGAAACGCGCGATCATTGAGTTCTATTAATTTTTTAAGTTGTGCGCTATAATCGGCATTGAATTTAAATTCAGAATGCACAAATATTTACTCTAAAATTCAGTTCTATTAGATTCCTAATCGTCTCCGGGGTGCGGCGGTACTGCTCATGGCTGATTCTGATACTTCTAAGACTCTGCTATGAGCCTGTTAAACATACTGTGCGCTGACGCTGTCATTGCCTTCAATAATTTTTGCTGAAAGTCGTGGTGATCGCAACGTTGGCAACGCCATGGAAACAAATCAGAAAGCAATGGCCGCCTACGCCGCGCAAAAAAGGCTGGACCGCTCCGGAAGTTCAGAAATACTGCTATAGAATGAAGCTTGATATCGCAAAAGTGGTAAAGTGGTGAGTACGACCCCACCAATTCGCTTTTGCAACATTGTACCTTTTCGAATGACCTATGAGGACTCAGCTGGAAAGTTTCACACTATTGAATACTAAATTATGGGTGTGTGTCGTAACACGCACGAATGAACGGATGACGTGAATAAGGGCTTTTTTTTCTATGGTTGGTGTCACCAGTTGGTGTGTCCATGGATGTTTGGAAAACCCAGCTTGAAGGTCGTGATCTTGCCCGGGCAGCTATTAACTTCTGCGACTCCCTGATGCAAACTCATGATTGATTTCACAATGGCTAAACCAAGCCCGGTACTTCCTTTAGCGCGCGAATGATGAGTGTCAACTCGATAAAAGCGATCGAATAAGTGCGGTAGGTGTTGAGGTTCAATACCTGCGCCTGGGTTGGCTACATGTAGCGAGACTTCTGTGGCATGGACTTCGATGGTGATTGAGATGGCTTGGCCTGCTGGACAATGGCGTATTGCGTTGGACATCAGGTTGGAAATGGCCCGCTGAATCATCAGCCGATCACCAATGGTCGACCCACTGCCCGTAACGCTCAAGCTGACATGTTTCTCTTCCGCCGACAGGGAAAACAGATCGATGACCTTCGAGGCTTCATCCTCCAGCGCAATGGTCTCAAACGGGACCAGCGCAGCGGGATTACTGACCTGCGCTAGGAAAAGCATGTCCGAGACAATCCGGGCTACGCGCCCAAGCTCTTGGGTGGAGGACTCCAAAACCGCTTTGTACTCCTCGGCCGACCTCTCCCGGGACAACGTCACCTGGGCTTTGCCCATCAGGTTGGAAATGGGTGCTCGTAGTTCGTGGGCCAAGTCATCGGAGAACTGCGACAACTGCTGAACATCGCTGTCTAGTCGGTGCAGCATGAAGTTGATGCCATGGGCCAGTTCGCTGAGCTCCTGCGGCATCTTGACCACCGAGAGTCGATGGCTGAGGTCCTGAGCAGAGATCATGGCGGCCACCTTGCGAAACTCCCGCAGCGGCGCGAGCCCCCGTTTTACCACTGCCCAGGCACTGAGGCCGATAAGTAGCAGCAGCAACGGCAA
>NZ_VOBG01000010.1 GCF_008369295.1 Pseudomonas sp. ANT_H4
AACGATCTGAAGGGTGCCAACTGTTAGCTAATCCATTACAGTCCGCCCCCCCTGATCGAGGTTTGTCCCGGCTCTTGATGGGAGATCACTAATAGGGGCTTGAAGGCTGTGGAATGAGGTTAGTGCTCGCGACAAAAGACCTGACGGTAGCCGGTCGATCCTTCAAAGGTTTCCCGCTCTTGGTTGGTTCAGATGGCTGGCCTGTGGAACCGGCTCAATCATTCCTATGGCACATCCTAGTCGAGTCAGGTGAGGCACTCAGTGTTCTGACGTGGGAGGCCTATGGTCGCCGTCTGTTCGACTACTTCGCCTTCCTGGAGGCTAATGGCCTGGCCTGGAATGAGGAGAGTCAGGCAGATGGCCTGAGCGTCCTGTCGCGATATAGAGACTGGTCGAGCGGTGAGCTGGAGCTAGATCCCAGCACACTGAATAAGCGACTGAACCTAATTGTGAGGTTCTACCAATGGGCCAAGCAGCGTGATCTGATCGCAGTTCTACCCTTTGGCGAGCGAAGGGTCAGAGCGACTCCGCACTCTGGCTTTCTCAGTCACGTAGCGCGTCCTAACGCCGCGAGTACCAAACCCTCAGTGATGGTGCGAGAGCGTAAGCGATTGACCAAATTCCTGACCAGAGATCAGGCAAAGGTTTGCCTCGCCCTTGATGCAGATCCGAGTCACCGGATCTTGTTCCATCTAATGGTTCGTACTGGCCTTCGCTCCTGCGAGGCTCGCACTTTCCCTCTCAAGTACATCTTTAATCCTCGGCTGAAGAAGGGCCTACGTCCTGGGCAAATGATCAGCGTGGCTCTTGAACCATCGGACATGCATCTCAAGTACAACCGTCCGAGGACAATTGACGTGCCTTGGTCGCTGATGGAGGAAATGTGGTCGTACACGCTTCATAAGCGCGAAGTACGGAAAGCGACCGGCAACGGACGCACCACGGCCTTGGTGCTGACCAAGGAGGGGCGGCAATACGCGAAAGACTCTATCGTCGACGTGATGAAAGCGTATGAGCGCAAGTGCGGCTTTTATGTTAGGGCCCATATGCTTCGCCATACCTATGGAACTTATACCCTTCTTGCATTGCGAAAAAGCCGAGATTTTAAAGGCGAGCCGTTACTCTATGTCCGAGACAGAATGGGGCACTCCGACATTAAAACAACAATGGTGTATCTGCATCTAATTAATCAGCTAGAGGCTCAGTCTGTTCTTGCCCATGAGGATGAGATAGACATGATGTTTATGGCCGGCTCTACTCCAAGCGCCTGAGGTACTACTGTTGGCCCGAAAGAAAAGCTATAAGGCCGAGATGCATTCGGTCACTAAAGGATTCGAGACCGTAGAGAATGAGCTTGTAATCGATCTCCCGAAAAATCCTCGGAATGTAACTAAAATTGATCACACTCAGTACATTGGGCTTGGCTTTGACGCATGGGCCATTCAGAGCACTCATGTAATCAGGGCGCTGGTCAATGGAGGGAACTTCTCTCTGGCTACTCTTGTAGGGTACTCCAGCTATGGCCTTCGATATTTCATGGCCTTCTTGAAAAGCGGAGCGATTGATTCACCACCGTCATCCCCCAACAGTCTAACTAGACGGCATCTTGATCGATATGTTTCTTGGTTGAAGCTAAAATATCCAAACGGGTCGACTGCAAAGAACTATTACACTTCACTGAGGTCATTGATCATCAGTCTAATTGAATACGGATTCATTGAGACAGACAAAGATAATTTTCTTCCAGTTGTTCCTTTCCCGAATAACGCGAAATCCACCAATGACGCGAAGCCGCTCAGCCTCTCGGAAATGCAGGGTCTTATAACTGCACTAAAATCAGACTTAATAGCTATTCATAAGGGGTTATTCCCTGGGAATGACGCTGAAGCAATGACGGTCTTGTTACTGATTACAGCCGCCAGATCTGGCATTAACACTACGCCGCTCCTAGAAATGTCTAGAGATGCGCTCCAGCCACACCCATTCATCCCTAATCTTCGACTTTTGAACACCGTAAAAAGACGCGGAAAGGGTGCTCAGAGCAAAACCATTCGACAGACGGGACTGCATGACGAATACAACTCAATTCCTTTAGATGGGGTTGCTGTTGTAAATAAGGCTTTGTCAATTTCTGAACCACTGGTTGGGTTTGCACCTGAGAATATTAAGTCGCATGTTTGGCTATATAGATCCGGACAGAATGGGCATGGTCATAAGATAGTCGCGCTTGCTTCCAGCACGTTATTTCAATCAACGAAGAGTATTTGTGCGCGACACTCTTTGAAGGATGATCAGGGCAAGCCGCTGATCGTTAATCTCAGTCGTCTTCGAAAGACTATGGAAAGTAGGCTTTGGAAGCTCAGCGGCGGCGACCTACTGGAAGTGTCCGCCGTGATGGGCCAGTCCCCTAGCGTCGCTGATAACCATTATTTGAAGATAAATGACGAGATCAGGGTTGAGGGAGCGATCTTCGTCGGATCGGCTTTCACCGATCAGCTGCGTGGCATCAATGTCACACCGACACCCCCAGGAGGCTGTAAAGATAGCCTCTATGGAAGCCTGGCGCCCAAAGATGGTGTCACCCATTGTTCCGAGTTCATTCATTGCTTGACATGTCCTAGTTACGCAATTGTCGGTACTCTTGATGACTTGTATCGACTGTTCAGCTATCAGCAGTTTCTGCGCGCGGAGATGGAGTATTTTTTAACGGATGAGTGGGCGGGATGGCGCAAACGCCAAGGCGATTTCATCAGGCTCATTGACGAGTTTACGTCGAGAAAATTTAATATTGAACTGATCGAGGCGGCTAAAGCCAAAGCGAAAATGTCCCCTCATCCGTTCTGGGGATGCAAGATTGAGTTTATGCGGAAAATTCGAGGGGGCGATCTTGTCGGCTAATAGGAACTCCAAGGCAGCTCTCAAGGCCTATGATGTACTGTTCGCGCAACCTGTAACAGCCTCGGGCCTAAGCAAGGCTGAGCGAGATGCGATAGTTGTTAGTGCGATTGTTAATGATCATGGCGAAACTTTTGTATTAAGCAGATTTGGTGATGCTCGGTGGGATCTTCGGCCATTCTTTGATCAATCTAACGTAAGCGAGGGGCACAAGTATGTCAGTTGGGACTTTAATCTCCCACCTGAGATGATTGATGACTGCAAGGCAGTCGCGTATGCATGGTTCAAGAGAGGGCTCCCAGGGTCAAAGCCACCTGTCGCCAGGGGGATCACAACTCTCGTCAGCGCCAGCGTAATTCCGTTCATTCGTTGGCTTAGTGGCTTGGGAATTGAACGGTTTTCCGATGTTCGGCCTATACATATCAGCAATTACATACATCATTGCAAGTCAGAATCATTGAGGCCGATGCCTCTTTATTCCAGGCTGCGGATAATTGATTTTTTATGGATTTTCTCTGTCGAAACCATTTCCCCTCTTCAGTATTTTCCATGGGGAGAGTCGTCCCTGTGGCGAGTTAGCGGAATTGGAGAAACAAGGGGCAGTTCAGCTGCTAATAAGAACACCGGTAGGACGGATATAATTCCACCAGACGATCAGGCGAAGATATTTAATTACTGCGAGCAGGTCGTCCATGAGGCGAAAGAAGATTTGATGGTCACCGGCATTGGCACCTTTACTCGCCGCAGCTCCAAAATGATTAATTGTCGTGATGCTGTCTTATACATCGCGTCAATTACCAGCGGCATGCGTAACGAAGAAGTCATCGGAATTGAAGTCGGTGCATGGCGAAAAGAGGTGGTGGATGGTGTTACTTACTGCTGGGTAATCACGACCGAGCATAAAACAGGAAAGGGGCGAGTCGAATATCTTGTCCCTGAGCTTACGCTGGATGCGTTAAATCTCTTTGCCATGTGCTCAACCCCAATGAGAAGAGAGCTTGAGGCGGAGTTGAGCGACCTTGAACTGTCGCCCAACTCAACTGACTCCGCTGATCTTTTGCTTCGATTGGAGAAGGCCAGAAAAGACTCGAAGAGACTGTTCCTCTGCTTGAATGGAAGCGGCAACAAAACCGAGCGTGTTGGACACATCGAAGTGCTCAGCGCCGCAGGTTCCAATGAGGCCTTCAAGCGGCTCGCAAAAGCCGCTGGAAGTGATTGGCCATTGCGGACTCACCAGTGCCGTCGCACCTATGCCCGGTGCTTTGTAGAGTCTCGTATGGGGCGTGCTTCGCTTGTATTCCTCAAGTGGCAGTTCAAACACAGCAGTATGAGCATGACTCAGCTCTATGCCTCCAACCCCCTTCAGGATCTCACGTTGTTCGATGAGATCCTCCAGCAGATGACCGAATTCAAAATCGACCTGATTGAATCTTGGCTCGACGATCAGCCATTGGCCGGAGGCGCAGGAGAGAGGATCGTTGAGTTGCGGGCTATTCCGGTCAAGAACAGGGCCGCTCTACTGGCCCAAACTGCGCCTCATGCGAATATTCGGGCGACTGGCCATGGCTGGTGCATTGCCACAGAGCGCGGATGCGGAGGTGCGGGCTTATACGAGGCGACACGGTGCCCTGGGTGCAAGCATTCGGTAATTGATGAGACATTCGCCGGCACTTGGCATGCTATCTACTCGCAACAGCGGGAGCTGATGAAAATTGAGGATGCAGGCCCAGCAGTAAGACAGCGTGCCGAGCGTGATTTGAAAGTCGCGCTCGATGTTATCAACAGCCTAGGCATATCCCCCCATGACGACGAGCAAGAAGGGGCTGTGAATGACTAAGCAAGCGACGGAGCCTCGCTCCACTGGACGATCTCGGCCAAAGACAACCGATGCACTCGACAAGGTCATCGATGGCATGGTCGAGGGCAACCAAAAGCTCAGCATCTCCTCAGTTGCCAGGGCCGCAGGAGTAACGCCGGGCCTTATCCATAACACCTACCCTGCGGTGGCGGAACGTATTCGCAACCTTATGGGCAAGTCGGTGCGCGCCCAGCGTGACTCCAAGCATCAAGCACTGATGAAGGAGAAAGAACTGAACAAGGCGCTCCGGGCGGAGAACAGCCTGCTTCTTGAGGAGTTAGCCAGGCTCGCGTCGGTGAACCAGCGCCTCATGATTGAGCTGGCCCAGTTGGATGGCGTTGCCCAAGGTAAGGTAGTTACGCTAGCACCGAAGCCTGGGGCTAAGTAGCCCCAGGGGCTTATTTCACCATCCGTAGCTGATCGATCCTGGTTGTATAGCTGGGGCTCAGCACCTCGTGCTTCATGTTCCACTCCGGGGTAACTGCTGCCGCATCGGTGGGGGCCTGCCTAACTCATGGTGGAATAGGATGCCCCCCGTGGCGTCGACGTGAGGGCTTAGCGAGGCGGTGTGCCCATGTGTTGCTGATGCTGCATCATCTGATCCATCATCATTTGCTGCATGCCCATGTACCTATCCATCATGTATTGATGCTGCTTCATCTGCTCAGGCGTCATCTGGGAGTAGTGGCTGCCCATTTGATCCCAGCCCATCATGTGACCACCTCCCATCATCTGACCGTCACCCATCATGTGGCCACCTCCCATCATCTGACCGTTACCCATCATATGGCCACCCATCATGCCCCCTCCGCAGCACCCCATCATTCCGCCGCCACGCATTCCGTTCATCATGTGCATTCCTTGCTGCATCATGGTTTGGTGCTCTTGCATCAGTTTCTGACGCTGTGCAGGGTCGCTAGCTTTCTGGATTTGGCTCATTTGCTCCTGCATTTTCTTGAGATTTTCTTGTGCCTTCGCCATCTCTTGGTCGAATTGCTCAACGCTTATCGGTTGCTGTTGGGCCGATTTAGCAGCGGTTGAGTCCTGCTGCGCGGAGGCTAATGCGGGGAAAAGCGCTGCCGCCAAAGCGACGGCGGCGAGTTGGGATGCTTTCATCTTCTACTCCTTGCAGCGGGTGATTGATCGAGGGTGAATCACTACTTTCCAATATAGACCTCAATTTTTGGCATAGCCTGACTGGGATCAATGGTTGACCCTGTACCTGCTACAGGGTGTATTTAGGCTGCCTACTTGTTAGGAGGTGAACGGGATGAGTGGTGACAAAGCTTGTGGTTGTGCGAATAGCGTTGCACCGTCGAATGAGGTGTCCACCCGAAGCAATGGGGCTGCGTGGGTCAGTGAGTTTTCTGTACCCAAGATGGACTGTCCCTCTGAAGAACGCATGATTCGCTTGGCTTTGGAGGGACTGGAAGGTATCGAGTCGTTATCCTTCGATCTCAGTCAACGGCGCGTTCACGTCTATCACTCGGGGGCGATAGATCTGCACGCTAACAAGCTCGATTCCTTGGGCCTTGGCTCGACCCTGATAGGTACGCGGGCTTGCGCACCAAGCGAGGTCGCGGAGAGAGGGAAAGCTGACGCCCAGGAGGCTCTAGACGAGTCCAGAGTGCTTAAAGCTTTGTTGGGTATCAACGCTCTTATGTTTGTAGCCGAGTTGGTTCTTGGGGTTATTGCTGAGTCCACAGGGTTGATTGCGGATTCACTGGATATGTTCGCCGATGCCGCTGTTTATGGCCTTGCCTTCTATGCCGCTGGACGGAGCAAGGGTCTACAGCTTAAGGCCGCACATCTGTCGGGCTTTCTACAAATAGCGCTCGCGTTAGGCGTTTTATTGGAAGTTGTGCGCAGATTTATTTTCGGCAGCGAACCTGAGTCATTGTTGATGATGGGGGTTGGCCTGGTCGCCCTTGTGGCCAATGTTGGCTGTTTGCTCTTGATATCAAAACACCGGAATGGTGGCGCTCACATGCGAGCAAGCTGGATATTCTCAGCAAACGATGTATTGGCCAACCTAGGGGTTATTGTTGCTGGCTTACTGGTTATGCTTACGGGTTCGCCTTATCCCGACCTTGCCATTGGTTTTGCTGTCGGGCTGCTTGTCCTCAACGGTGGTCGGCGAATTCTTGCCATGAAGGCTTGATGATCGTGCTCAAACCTCCGCCCATTAAGCAACGTGGAGGTTTAACCGGGAGGAAATTAATCTTTCTTTTTTCGATCTACCTAAAGGACGTGCTCACGCGCTTGCCAACCCTGAAAGCCAGCGCCTTGATCGAGCTGTTGCTGCACAGCTGGGCTCCCCGGCAGGGCGTGATGCCCCGTTCGCCTAGCTAGATGTATGCGTCCGGTTGATTTCTGTACGTCGGCACGATGGTGCCCACTTACCGTGAGCAAACGCTCTTTTCTGCCACCTCAATCAGATCGGCCTTGCCAGCTTGCGGGCGACTGTACGCATGACCTGCTGGGATGACGATGGTTGCGTTGGCGTTCGAACAGTGGTCGTGAAGGGTTTCAAGAGGCCTCGAAAAATTGAAAAATTGTTAGTCTTGTAAAATGCTTATAAAACAGTATGTTACAATCTACTAACTGTTAGAGTCATTCAGATACAACGACGGCTGCGTCATTGCCCGGAGCTACGATGCCAAGCCCTTTGTCAAAATGGGCGAGCCGTATTTCCAGATCAAGCACAAGCTAAAGCAGCACGGCATCGTAGCCTTTTCCTCGAACTATGCGCTGTACGGTGACTTGAGCGAGCGGGTTATGACGGTGATCGAAAGCATGGTTCCCGCAGTCGAGATCTACAGCATTGACGAGGCATTTGCTGACCTATCCGGTATCGATGGTCTGGACGCCCTGGGTCGGCAGATCCGCGCCAGGGTACTGCGCGACACCGGAATCCCCGTGGGCGTAGGGATCGCCACCACAAAGACCCTGGCCAAGCTGGCTAACCACACGGCAAAACGACTGCAGGCCCAGACCGGCGATGTGGTGAACATCACCGACACGGCCAAGCGCGATTGGGTGCTGCGCAATACCGACGTAGCCGAGGTGTGGGGTATCGGCCGGAAAATGAAACTCCATCTCGACGAGCTGGGCATCAAGTCCGCTATGGACCTGGCCAAGGCGGACCCGTGGACGCTGCGCAAGAAGTTCAGCATCGTGATTGAGAAGACCGCCCGGGAGTTAGCCGGCACGTCTTGCCTGGAGTTGGACGAGCCCGATCCGCCGAAGCAGGAGATCTGCTGCAGTCGGATGTTCGGTAAGCGACAGACCGAGTTGCCGCCGATCAAAGAGGCGGTGGCCACCTACATGATGCGAGCCTCAGAAAAGCTTCGGGCCCAGGGATCTCTGTGCAAGAAGGTCCGTGTCTGCATCCGTACAGGTATGTTCAATCCGCAAGAGGCCAAGTATGCAAACGGGGTGGTGGTCGACCTCCCGTACCCCACCGATGACGTGCGCCTGCTGACAAAGGCGGCCGTTGATGCAGTCGACCACATCTTCCGGCCAGGCTTCAAATACAGCAAGGCCGAGGTGATGCTGCTCAACCTGTGCCAGCCAGGCGAATACACCGACGATCTATTCGCGGTGTCGCAGCAAGTGGAAGCCTCCAGGGTGATGGCGGTGCTGGATCAGATCAATGGACGATGGGGGCGGGGAACGCTTCGCTCGGCCAGCGTGCCGACGAACCCTGACTGGGGGATGCGCCGGGAGATGATGAGCCAGAGCTACACGACAAGGCTTGATCAGCTTTGGTCAGTGGCTTGTAAGTAGTGTCAGAGATCGCTCGGTCGCGCGCGGAGATTCCGACGATCACTCGGGTGTCATGAGGACAGCTAGGGTCAGCTTGATGAACTCTTCGTTCTGGTCGATGGTTTCCAGGGCGCCGCGCACGTTCTCGGCCACCTCGGCGCCGCCGTGTTGCTCCACCCAATTGGTCAGTTCCATGATGGCGGCTTAGAGTGCGAGTTGGTTTTCGTTGAGCTTTGAAAGCAGGGAAGGGAGTAGATCTGAGTTCGGCATCGGCGTTCCTCGGTGGAGTGAACAGCGTAGCAGTTTAATTGCGTGAGCCAAGCCAGCGCTTGAATGTCCGCTTTCGACCCATAGCTGCCCTTCGCTGAGGGCAGATTAGGGGTGGTTTCAGCCGGTCGTGGTTATGGAGTAAGTGACCAAGCCTCGCTAGATATTTGGCAGATCGCCTGAACCGCTAACTCGACTGCAGGGTGCTCGCGATCCTGTAACCACGTCAGAACCAATTGCTCCCTGGCCAGGCGCACAGAACATTCGGGCCCCATATGAGCGGAAGTAGTATCTAGGTCTGATGAGTAACCAACCACGCATGCGTTGCTAAAAAAGCAAAAGTCATTTGCGATTTGAGCGGATTGTTGCTCATCGAGTCCTAAGTTAGCATCGATCCATCGCTGCAACTCATCAGACTTTTGGCGTGAGTTCAAGACAGTCTTCATCGTTTACCTGTCGCTCAGCTGATCGTCGTCCCACTCGATCAAAGATGGAAACTCCAATGTCGAAACTCTTCGAAGAATTCCGCATGGGCGACACCACGCTCAAAAATCGTATCATCATGGCGCCTTTAACCCGCTCTCGCGCACCCAATGATGCCGCCGATGAGCGAGTGGCGTTGTACTACGCGCAACGCGCCACCGCAGGCTTGATTGTCAGCGAGGGCACGCCGATATCTCGTGAAGGTCAAGGCTACCTCTTCAATCCCGGCATCTTTACCCCTGAGCAAATCGCTGGATGGCGCCTCACCACCAACTCGGTGCATGCCGTGGGTGGCAAGATGTTTGCGCAAATCTGGCATGTGGGTCGTGTTTCGCATCCATCGATTCAGGATGGCGGGAAACTGCCGGTGAGCGCCACGTCGAAGCAAGCGGTTGGCGCGACAGCTTTCGGCTACGACGCTGACGGCAAGCCGGCGTTGGTAGAGCCACCGGCGCCGCGCCAGCTCACAACGGCCGAGGTTTCGCGGATCGTCGGTGAGTTCGCGCAGGCGGCCGAAAATGCGATCAAGGCAGGTTTTGATGGCGTAGAAATTCATGGTGCCAATGGCTATCTGTTCGAGCAGTTCATGAATCCGCTGGTCAATGATCGAACCGATCAGTACTCCGCCGATCAGTTGGAAAATCGTCTGCGCTTCACCCTGGAAGTCATTGACGCCGTGGTTGGGCGGATTGGCGCGGGCCGTGTGGGTATCCGTATTTCGCCGTATGGTCAACTGTTCGATATGCCGTTATATGAGCAAATCGATGAAACCTACACCGCGCTTGCCACAGAGATTGGCGCTCGGCAACTGGCCTATGTTCATGTCATGGATCAGTCCGGATTTCCTGCCCCGGGTACCGAGGGTGGCGGTGGCGGCCCGAAAGCGACCTTTCTCAATTTGCTGTCGACCATGAAATCAAAGTTGCCTGACACGGCGCTCATTTTGGCTGGCGGTATGTCGCGCGAACGTGCGCAAGACCTGATCAATGACGGCATCATCGACCTTGCCGCATTTGGCACCGCTTACATCAGCAACCCTGATCTGGTGGCGCGCCTGGAGAACAACTGGCCTCTGACCGAAGCCAAGCGCGAAACCTTCTACGGCGGCGGGGCCGAAGGATATGTCGATTACGCGCCTCATCGAGGGTAAGCAGTCGCGACCTGGCAAGGTTCCACTTCCTGAGATATTGGCAGCCGTCACCGGTATTTGGTGCGGCTGCTTTTTCATGTCTGATGCAAACAGGTCTGAGAGGCGGGTCCGAGAGGACAATCAGGAGCCATTCTGTTTTAGTACAGATCCACTGCGCCTTCTGTTGGAGATTTCCCCTATGCACCTCAAAGCGCACCGGTACTTTGTCATGGTTGCCGTGACCGGCAGCTTCTCGGCGACGGCGCGACACTTTCGCGTTCCTGCGTCCTCCGTTTCACGCTTCATCGCGGCGCTGGAACGGGAGGTGGGCCAGCAGCTACTGTATCGGAATACTCGCGCAGTCAAGCTGACGGAAGCGGGCGAGCGCTATTACGTGCAGATCCGCGAAGTGTTGGAGTTGTTGGATGCCGCCGATGAGGAAGTCACCGGCAAGGGGGGCGAGATTCGTGGCCTTGTTCGGATCAACGCGCCGGTTGCGTTCGGCAGCCTGCATATCGTGAAGCTGTTGAATGGTCTGTATGACAAGTATCCGCAATTGACTGTTGAACTGACGGTCACCGATGCCTTTATTGACCCGGTTCAGGAGGGCGCAGACATCATATTTCGGGTGGGGCACTTGGAAGATTCCGGATTGATTGGCCGGAAAATTTGCGACCAACAATACGTTCTATGCGCTAGCGCAGAGTACATAGAGAAGTACGGCAAACCCGCTTCGCCAGAGGATCTGCAGAACCATGCGTGTCTGGTCTACAAGGGAACCGATGGGGCGCAGCGCTGGTATTTTAGAAAGCCGGCCAGCGACAAGGTGAAAATCATCGAGGTACATGGCCCGCTCAGAAGCAACAATGGGCAGGTACTGGTAGAGGCGGCGCTCGCGGGACGGGGAATTGTGTTCTTTCCTTCCTGGCTCTTCTGTAGAGAGAGTTTTATAAACAAGCAGCTCATTCAGCTTTTGCCCGATTGGGAGGGGGCGGTTGAGCAGACGCCAAGTCAGATACATTTAATTTCCCCCGAGAATCGACTCCGCTCTCAGAAGGTTCGCGTGGTGTGGGACTACTTCATCAGTGCGATTGGCGTTCCTCCCTATTGGGAGGATCTCAGTGGGTCACGAACTGACTGTGAAGTATGAAAATGCGAAGGTCCGCTGTTGGCCGAAATCAGCCAGTAATCGTCAGGCTGCTTGCTGATTGTTTGTGTTCGGTCGGCAGGACGCCGGGGGAGGACTGGGCCAATTTCTGGGCCAGTGATGAATTTCAAAAGCGGGTAGATGCGGAGCGTGATGGGGGATCGATGAGTAAAACCAGGGACTTGGCAAGGATGCCAGCCCCACTTTAATAGGCCAACCCCTCGGCGCCGTACGGAACAGACTCAGAAAAACTGCATTAGTGCGGAGCAGATTTTTCTCATGAAACAAGCTATTCGGCGTTATCTGATATGGTTTTTTAGTTTTTACCTGAATCTGTAACCTGCTGAGCTGCAAGTGCATAGTCGCCTCCCCCAACCCACACCTCGCTTAGATAGCACCGCTGCTCGTGGATCAGGGCCAAAACCGATGCGACCCAGGCGCAGCCTCGCTAAAGCTTGACCGTGAACTTCGTATCTACGAGGGTTCTGCTTTTAAATTCCGCGAGCCCGCACTTTTTTGATGTTCACTTCAGGGCAGGATTGGCGGGGTTGAGTTTTTCCAGCTTTGCATCACCGCCTGGGCCTTGGGCTCCTGACCGTTTTCCAGGTAGTACTGGATCAACGACAACCGGGCATTGCGGTTTATTGCTGCAACGGTGCTATGCCGAAGGTGCAGGCCACCTTGAAGTCGGCCAGCACCGTCTCGGACGTGGCCTCCTGCATCGCCAATTGATGGCGCGAGCCTTGTCAGTCCTTGACCTGGGCGGTATGCAGCCCTGACGCAGGCCATCGGTCTGTCAAATCTGCGCTGTGGAATATCCCGTAGCCGTGAATGGAAAACGGGTTATTTCGCCAGAGTTGGCTATACCTACAGCTCAGTGTTCAGACGATGACTGTCAAGGAGTTGTGCCATGAAGCTAGGGCTAATGATCAGCACACTATGCATCGCCTTGATCGGGGTGGTGGGTTGTGCCAGTAAGGTTACGCAACCGGACGAGTACTCCGGATTTCTCCAGGACTACGGCAAGCTGCAAGAAGCCAAGTCACCATCGGGCGTGGAGGTGATGCGCTGGGTCGATCCCAAGTTGAATCTGCGCCGCTACACCGCCGTGTATATCGAACCCACCCAGTTTTACCCGCAACCCCAGGCCACCACCAAGATCCCCCAGGCAACCCTGAACGGCATCAATGCTTACTATAACGAGGCCCTCAAGCGTGAACTGAGTAAATCATTGCCGCTGGCCAACGGCCCCGGCCCTGCAATCATTATAGTGCGCGCGGCGATCACCGCCGTCAGCAGCAAGGCCGAAGGCCTCAAGCCCTACGAACTGATCCCTATCGCGTTGGTGGCAGCGGCGGTGAACACGGCATCAGGCGGGCGCGACGAGGAAACCACCCTGGGCACCGAAGCGGTGTTCCTTGATGGCGATACCAACCAGGTGGTGGCGCAAGTGGTGCGCAAAGGCACCGGTAAGGAATTGGAAAATGATGCCCAAGTGATGAAGCCCGAAGATGTGAAGAATGTGATTGATGGCTGGGCGTCGGATATGCACCAGTCGTATCTCAAACTCAAGGGCAAGTGATCGCTATCTACACATCTCTTGAGGTTGCTGATAACTGAGGGGGCAGGTTCGGTTCTGAGTACATATCCGTTGTTGCGGTAAGGGTGTAACACTATGCAGCCCTGACCAAAATAGCGGATATGTACCCAGCCCAGCCTATGCCTGCAGCCCCAGAGGGGGCAAGCCCGCTCGCCACAGTAGGCCAGGCAGAAGTTGGTCAATCGCCGGTAAACCAGCGGTAATACCATGGCTCTACTTCTTGTTTCGGCCTGACGTCAGGGATGTGCGGGTGTTACTTCATCGGGGTCAGCAGTGGCAGCTTCCACTGGCGGCTACCCACCTCAGGCTTGGGCAGGTAAATGCGCAGCACGGTGTAAAATGGACCGGGTGGTGCGGGCAACCAGTTGCTTTGTTCGGCTTTCGGCGGCTCGTGATGTTGCACCATCAGCGTCAGGCCGCCGTCGGCATCAAGCTTGAGGCCGGGCAACATCCGCGAATTGATCAGGTAGCGCTTCTTGTGGTTGGGCACCAGCAGTTTGCTCTTGCCGTCGTACATCGTCAGCGACCAGAAGGCATCGGTCGGCGGCAATTGGTCCTTGGCAAAGTGCAGGGTGTAGCTGCGCTTGGCACCGTTGGCGGGTTTGCCTTCGCTGTCGACGAAGTAGCCCATGTACGCCGCTTCATTGGTGGAGTTACCGAAAATCCCCATGTCGGCACCGGCGTAGCGGTACAGGTAATTGTTTTTCAGGTGGTCGCGGCTGCCGAACAGATCACCGCTGAACACTTGGTGGCTGTCTACCTTGTCTTTCTTGAAGGTGGCGAACTCAGCCTTGCCGTCGGCGATCCCGTCTTCCAGGGCCTTGCGCTGTTCGGCGCTCAGTTGGGCGACCTTGAACGGTGCCCCAGGGGCGATGCCGATTTTGGCGAAGCGCACCAGGGTGTCTTTTTCACTGTCCTGGGGCGCGGCGAAGGCCAGCATGAAGTTGAGGTAGCGAAACAGCTGCGGACTGTCGCTCATGTTGGGGGTGGGTTTGGGCCATTGGATTTTCGCCGTCTTGGCCGGGGCCGGTTGTTTCACGTAGCTGCTCAGGGACTGGACCTTGTAACCGGCCTGGATCTGCTTGACCTTGCCCAGGTCCTTGTCGTCGAACAGTTGAGTGCGGTACAGCGCGTAGGCGATGTTGCTTTCGCTATACACCACCCGGTCGATGTCCACCGGCTGCTGACCTTTCCAGCTCGGGCCGGCAATCATGTAGTGCCCGCCGTTGTTGCCGGTACTGCGGGTGCCCAGATAGGCGAAGTTCTGCGTGTAGAGATCGATCAACTGCACCGAGTAATAGCGGTTTTCGTCGATTTTCGGCAGGGTCAGCACCACGGGCTCACGGCGTAAATCCAGCCAGACGAAGGAGTAGGGCGTGTCCGAATTGGGGGTGACGAACGCGGTGTCCTTGGGCGTGAAAACCTGGGCGGTGTTGCCGATGTGGTTGAACGGCGCCTTGAAGTTGGCACCACTCTTGTCCACCGCTTGGGTGTAGAGGGTTTTGTACATTTCTACCACCGGGAAGCCGTACAGATACGCTTCCTTGGCGATGGCCCGGGCTTCGCTGGGTGTGGCCGTGAAATCGGCCCAGGCGCTGGCGCTCATGAGTATCGAGAGGCTCGCCAACAGCAGGCGGGTCGGTTTTCCAATCATGTTGTTGCGTCCTTACTGGGCTCTTTATTAAAGAGCCGGGGTGATGTCGTCGGGTTTCCAGCTGTTATCGAGGTAGGCCTGGGTGGGCGCAGACAGTCGTAAATAGCTGAACCAGGTTGCCCGGCAGAGTTTGCACCCAGTTATTCTGGAAGTCTTTTGCGATGCGGGTGTCGAGCCCCTGGGCCTGTACACCCACACCACAACTGGCCGACAGGGCCAACAGGCTGAATCCGGCATTGCGAATCAAGGCATGCATATCACGTCCTTATTTTCCGAAGGTCACGTTGATCCCGGCAAACAGGGTGAACTGTGGCAAGCCATTACCTTTGCGGGCAACGGTCCACTGGGGTTTGACGAAAGTGTTGAAAGTATTGCCGCCGGCTTTCCAGGCCTTGTCGGCACCGAAACCTATGGGGATGTAATGGGCAGCGTACCGCGCATCAGCAGATCGTTGGTGTGGGCGTTGCTGTCGTACAGCTTCGGGGTGTAATAGTCCTGCAGGTTGGCGTCCTGCGCGAGGTTGAGTGGGTTGTTGCTCTTGTTGGCGGTGTCGGCGTTATCGGCTTGGGCAGAAAGCGCAGGCAGCAGTAAGGCAACTAACATCACTGTTAGGGCACGTGGTGACCTGATCATGGGAATTCCCCCAATTCCTTGGCGTAAACCCGATGGCAGAGCTATGAGCGATGCCAGGATGTCCTTGTTTGGTTAAAGCTTGTAGGACATGTCGATTGAAATTAGCAGCAATATTCAGACACGCTAGCCAATCGAAAGAATTAGTTGGTTTGTGCGGCGCGAATCACGGATTTTGCGATGAGCGCGAGGGTTTCGAAGTGCCGCCCGTGCGGGGCGACATTTGAGGGAAGAGGCATTCAAGCCAGGATGGACTTCACCTTGTCCCGCAACTGGTCGATGGAAAATGGCTTGCCAATCACCTGCATGCCTGCCGGCACATCAATGCTTTCGGCATAGCCGCTGGCAAACAATATGGGCAGGGTGGGACGCAATTCACGGGCCTTGCCGGCCAGTTCCTGGCCATTCATATCCGGCAAGCCGACGTCGGTCATCATCAGGTCGATCACCTGTTCGGACTTTTTGATAATCATCAGGGCAGTTGCGGCATCTGCGGCTTCAAGCACCAGGTACCCCAGCTCTTCGAGGACATCGACGATCAACATGCGCACGATGGCGTCGTCTTCGACTACAAGGATGGTAGAGGCAGCGGCGGACATAGTGAAGGTTCCCGAGAAGTGGAGGTACAGGTCTTGATGGGTTGAAAAGACCATTCTCTAGTGAGTAGCGTCAATCCCGGCAAGCTCCCGAGGTAGCGTAGGCATTGTGACGATATTGGGTAGGAATGTCCCGCTTGGTTGGTCAGGAGCAGCCGATAGGGATCAAGGTTCATATGTCAGGATAGTTGTCGCCTCTCCGGTTTTTCCTAAAAAAGCATATCGGGGGCGGAAAGAGACTGGTCGTGCCGTACTATTCACCTGAACGCAGAGCCGCATTACTCAAGATGCTGCTTCCCCCACTGAACCTGTCGATGGCCGAGGTTTCCCGGCGCGAAGGGGTCAGCGAAATGTCTTTGTCCAACTGGCGCAAGCAGCTCAGTTCTGAAGGAAGTGCAGTGTCCGAAAACAAGCAATCGGCTCAGAACTGGTCAGCCGAAACCAAGTTTGCTGTCGTCCTTGAAGCGTCCGGTTTGTCCGAGATCGACCTGGGCGAGTATTGCCGCCGCAAAGGCCTTTACCCCGAGCAAATCACTGCCTGGCGACAAGCCTTCATCACCGGCCAGAAGTCGGAAAAGGCCCAGCAAAAAGAAGATCGGGAGCAGTCTCGCAAAGATAAGAAACGCATCCAGGAACTGGAGCGCGAACTGCGCCGCAAAGACAAGGCGCTCGCTGAAACAGCGGCGTTGTTGGTGCTGCGAAAAAAGCTCAACGACTACTGGGGGAGCGACAACGAGGACAATTGACGTCTTTGCCGCAGCGGCAGTTACTCGTTGACTGGCTGAGCCAAGCGGTCGCGTCGGGAGCCAGAAAAATCAGAGCCTGTCGGGAAATCGGTCTATCGCTTCGGACCTTGCAGCGGTGGACTGAAACAAACGCTATCCAGGCCGATGCCCGAACGACTGTCACACGACCAACGCCGCGTAATGCGCTGAGTGAGGTCGAGCGACAGGCTATTGTGACGCTGGTGCTGCACTCGGACAACGGCGCGCCGATGAAATCGGTGACGCTGTTGAGCAAAATGTATGAACTGGGCACTACGCCTTCGCGGGGACGACCGCGGGTCAGCAACGACAATCCGTACTCGGAGTCGCTGTTTAGAGCACTGCAATACTGCCCGCAATGGCCGCAGGATGGTTTTGCCAGTTTGGACGCCGCACGCGCTTGGGTGAGGGATCTCATGCGCTGGTACAACACCGAGCACTGGACCATCACGTCTTGCCCGGGGACATGAGCTGTACGAACGAGCCAAAGAGAAAAAGCCTGAGTGGTGGTCGGGTCGAACACGTAACTGGGAGCCTATCGGCACCGTGCTGTTGAACCCGGATCGAGAGCAACAGGTTGAGAAAAGAGCGGCATAGTTAGACGGCTGATGCGACAACCACCTTGAAAAACGCCGCCCCTTCAGTGGATACCCAGGCGGCACGCCCAATTGACCAGATCCGCGATGTTATGCGCATCGAGTTTGCGCATGAGATTCAGGCGGTGGGTTTCGACTGTCTTGATGGTGATCGACAGCTTTTCGGCGATATCCCGGTTACGGTCACCTTCGGCAATCAGCTTGAGTATCTGGCGTTCCCGGGTAGTCATGTTCGTCAACCCGCCGACATTGGGGGCGCTGGTCACGTGCGCCAGACTGAGCGCCGGATCGAGGAAAACCTGACCGGCGATGGCTGCTTGCAGGCCGGCCAACAGTATCTGCTGGGAGCTCTTCTTCAGTATGTAGGCCTGCGCGCCCGCGGCCAACGCATCGCGGGCACGGTGCTCGGACGCATCGGCGGTGACCACCACGATAATCAGCTCGGGACGGCGGCGTTTCAACTGGCGAATTACATCGATTCCATCCATTCCGGGCAAGCCCAGGTCGAGCAGCACCGCGTCAGGGTTGAGCTGCTGGCAAGCCGCATAGACGTTCAGGCCGTCGACGACTTCGCCGACGACTTCATAGGCAGGCATCGCCGAAAGCAGGGTTTTGATGCCGGAGATCAGCAGATAATGATCTTCGACGATCAGCATTCGTTGTGGTGCGGACTTGGGTTGCAGGTAGGACAGCATGATCAAAAGCCTGACTTTTTTAGGGAATGAGGCGCGAAGGCTATAGAGTTCAGGTGATTGCCGGATTCAGATTTTTCCCAATACTGACAAAGTCGTGCAATTCCTTCCATCGATATCCCTATGAAGTTTTCATCTTCTCTGGCTGCGCTTGAAACCATTCGTGTGCTTTCGCGAAAGGGACAGCGTTGGCATATGACACCTGTCCGGTGTCCCGGAGTGCTACGGGGAATACCCGCTGGCGTGTTGGTTCGCAACCCATGACGAGTCGCACCCGGTGTCTACACGAGACGTGTATCGTGGGGCGTCTGGCCACGGTGACCGAAGTGCTCGATGCCTTCAATCGCAAGGGTCCCCCACGCTTGCTGGCGGCTTTTCAAAGCATTCCGGGAATGGTCTCAGCCAATCGGTACTTACCCTCATCGATTGTCGGCATTGGCGACAATGTGGATTCCCTCTATGTCCAACTGGACAACGGCATGCGCTTGGTCGCTTGTCGATGGCCTTATTCAAGGATCAAGAGCTGATATCGCTGCCGCTGGAACTATGAATAACCGGATTGAAAAAGGACTATCACTCTCATGCGCAAAACATCAGAGGTTTGCGGTGAAAACCGGTACAAAACCGATAAAGTCGTAAGTTGTCGTGGGTCAATGTGGTGACACTGATACTTGCCGCGCAAGCGCATAAGAACTTGTGGCTTTGATCCTGTGATCTGAAAAGTTCAGCCCTGATTGATCGCTACTTATTAATTTTTAATGTGTGCCTGCTCGGTACTTATGCATGTTTTTTTGCATGTTTATCTTGTTGCCAAGGAGTCTCTATGCATATCCAGAATTCCCATGTCGCGTCACAACAGTCTGCGTCGTCAACTTCCGGTATTGAAGCTGCTCAGGCCCCAAGACCTTTGCCGAAGTTTATCCAAAGAGTGCATTCAAGACAGTTCCGTCCAATATTCGTATGGTTTGGGTTGGCTCTCAACCTGGTGAGAGCCAGGATAAATACCTGAGGCAATGGGCGGATAAAAAACCGGGCAGTACGATCATGTTATGGGTGGACTCTCAACAATTTGACGCTTACTCCACCAACAAGACCGCCCGACAAGAGGCCGAGAAGGTATTTCCGGACTATCAGGCCGAGAAGCCATTGCGAGGCTTGTTCAGCCAGCTCAAGACCACACGGGATAACACTGATGCACTCCTGAACCTGGGAGCACAAAAGCAAGCACTGAGTGAACTGAACAACGAGCTGTCAGCCAAGGGTAATGAGTCCTGGAAAGAAAAACGGAGGGTCAGTTTTGCATCGGTACTGACAGTTATCCCGCATGGCTGATGGCTGGGATGAGAGCTGCCTGGGCACGCAGGCGAAATTGGGTGGGGTTACAGAGGTAACGCTTGCGAAAGCTCTCGGTGAAATGCCCGTGATTGGAGAAGCCGCATTCAAGGGCAATGTCCAGTACACGCATCGGGGTGGACAGCAGCAGTTCACGGGCCCGGGTCAGTCGGCGTTCCTGGAGCCAGCGCTTGGCAGAAAGGCCGTATTTCTCCTGGAACAACAGATTGAACTTGCGTAGTGGCATGTTGAACTCCAGTGCATAGCGCGCAACCGACCACTGGTTCAGGGCGTGTGTTTCGATGAACTCGAAGAACGGTTCGTCTCCAGTCATGATGTGTTGCAGCAGTGCGGTGAAATAGCGCCGGTCCACGCCCAGGCAATAGATATAGGCAAAGCGCAGCAATGTATTGGGGGTTCCCTTGGCCAACAGTTCGAGCACGCTGATCACATCATCCTGCGCCTTCACCATTCTGATGGGCGCACGCCAAAACAGGGTGCCATGGGTGACGCCGAGCAAATCCACGACATCGGCGTACAGGTGCTTGAAGTCGGCGGGGTAGAAATCGAAGTACTGAAGGTCGCTGTTTACACTGCAGGGCGCCGTTTCGCGGCTCGCCACGACAATAGAGTTTGGCGGTATGAGTTGCACTGTGCCGTCAACCTGTACCTTGCCGCCGTACTTTCCGAATAGAAATCGTACTGCCTGCATCGGTCCTCCCTTCCTGAATCACTGTCTGAGTGAACTCCATGGTCACGCGGGTGCTGAAAAATATGCATCGGGTGATTACCTGAAAGATAAGACGTGGGCGCGATCATTTTCATCAGTAACCGACTAAATATGTAAGCCGATGGCGCTTCGGTGAAAATTAGAATGTTTGAGGGGAACTCAGAAGAGTCAATGCCGTTGCTCTGCGGGCTGCGTACTGGGGTAGTCACCGGCTGCAAACCGATCTGTCGAGCAAACAGGCGCGTCTGTTCGGCGGTGTAGGCCGAGCCGTTATTGCTTAGCCATTGCACCGGTGACGGCAGAAGCGGGTTTGTCGAATCAGTCGCTTAAGCTGCTCATGAATACATATGACATTGGGTGGGGGTGGCCGCCGCCGTGGTTCCAGATTCAGGTACCTTCCCGTGTAAGGAATAAAGTCAATGACCGGGTGTGACAGTCGCCATTACTTCTCGGTTTTTCAACAGCCTAGGTAGTATTTGTACTCGACTGCGGCAGAAAAATAGCGTTCAAGCGCGACTTTGGGGCAAACTCCTTGTTTTTCTGCACTTTGGCCAAGGCATGCCCATGATTCCTGCGTCGTCAGTCGATGAGAAAAGTTTCCGCAAGCTTCTGAGCCGTAACGTGGCACTGCCACTGAGCGTTGGCGTGCTCAGTGCGGTATTTTTCGTTTGCCTGATCACTTACTTGTTGTCGGTGATTCAATGGGTCGGGCACACGGACCGGGTGATCAACAATCTCAATGAGACTTCGAAGCTGACCATCGACCTGGAAACCGGAATGCGCGGCTTCCTGATCACCGGCGACGAGCATTTCCTCGACCCTTATGAGGTCGCCAAGCCGCGGATCATTTCCGACCTGCGCGGGTTGCAGGAGTTGGTGGCCGACAATCCGCAACAGTTTGACCGTCTCAAGCGCCTGGAGTCCTTGCAGGTGGAATGGAACGGCTACGCCCAGGCAATGATCAGCCTGCGTCGCGAGAACGGTGATTACCGGGCGGCGGTCCAGGCCGGCCGGGGCAAGCGCCTGACTGACGAGATTCGCAAGGAATACGACCAAGCGGTGGCCATGGAGCAACAGCTGCGGATCAGCCGTAATGAAGACGTCACCCGTATCACGGTGATGAGCGTTACCCTCTATCTGCTGCTTGTGCTCGGGCTCAGTGGTTTTCTGGCGTACATTGGTAGAAAAAATCTCTTAGCACTTTCAGAGAGTTACAGCACAAGTCTCGCGTCACAACAGAAGATAGCCAAGCGCCTGGAACAGCAAGCCTGGCTACGCAACGGCCAGACCGAACTGGCAGAGCAGGTGCTGGGGCAACTGACCCTGGACCTGCTGGGCCGCAACATCCTGCAGTTCTTTGCCCAATACATGGGCACGGTGGTCGCTGCACTGTATGTACGTGAAGAACACGGCGGTCTGAAGCGGGTGGCCACCTATGGTTTCTCTCGTGAACAGGAACAGCAGGAACAGTCGATCTACAGTAATGAGGGCATCGTTGGCCAGTCTGCCCAACAGGGCCGGTTGATTCGTCTGGATGACGTGCCGGTGGACTACTTCAAGGTCAGTTCGGGCCTGGGGGAGGGCGTGACGCGCAGTGTGCTGGTGGTGCCTACCAGCGACGATGATCGTGTTAACGGTGTGATCGAACTGGGCTTTCTGCGTCCCCTCGACGAGCGCGATGTCGAGTTGCTGGAGCTGATTGCCGGCAACATCGGCACTTCTATCGAAGCCGCGCGTTATCGCCAGCGTTTGCAGGAAGTGCTGGCCGAGACCCAGCAGCTCAACGAAGAGCTGCAAGTGCAACAGGAAGAACTCAAGACGGCGAACGAAGAGTTGGAAGAGCAGTCGCGCATCCTCAAGGAGTCCCAGGCTCACCTGGAAACCCAGCAGGCCGAGCTTGAACAAACCAATGAACAACTGGCCGAGCAGACCCAGACCCTAGCCGACCAGCGCGATGCCATGGACCGCAAAAACGGTGAACTCAAACTGGCCCAGACTGAACTGCAAGAGCGCGCCGACGAGTTGCAGCGCTCCAGCAAGTACAAGTCCGAATTCCTCGCCAACATGTCCCACGAGTTGCGCACACCGCTCAACAGTTCGTTGATCCTGGCCAAGTTGCTGGCCGAGAACCCCCAGGAAAACCTCAGCGCCGAGCAGGTCAAGTTTGCCGAGTCGATTTATTCGGCCGGTAATGACTTGCTCAACCTGATCAACGACATCCTCGATATATCCAAGGTCGAGGCCGGTAAGCTGGAAGTGCGCCCGGAAAACACCAGTGTGGCGCGCCTGGTGGATGGCTTGCGCGGGATGTTCGAGCCGCTGGCGGCCGACCGCAAGCTGGCCTTCCAGGTGGAGGTGCAGGAAGGCGCACCGCTGATGCTGTTCACCGATTGCCAGCGACTGGAGCAAATTCTCAAGAACCTGCTGTCCAATGCGGTCAAGTTCACCGAGCACGGTCAGGTCAGCCTGACGGCGTCGCGTGCGCCAGGGGAGGGCATAGCCTTCACTGTGCGGGACTCGGGGATCGGCATCGCCCCGGATCAGCAGGAAAGCATCTTCGAAGCCTTCCGCCAGGCCGACGGCACCACCAATCGCCGTTACGGCGGCACCGGGCTGGGGCTGTCGATTTCCCGGGACCTGGCGACCTTGCTGGGCGGGTATATCAGCGTCACCAGCGAGCCGGGCCAGGGCAGTATCTTTACTCTGGTGCTGCCGGAACAGTATGTCGAGCGCGACGAAGACACCCCGGTCGTCGAGCAGCCTCGGGCTGTTGCCGCCCCAGTGCCGGCAAACATCTTGGTCTCGCCGCTGCCGATAGCCCAAGAGGTGGTGATTGCGCGCTTTGCCGATGACCGCGACAAGGCCCCCTTTGCTACCCGCTGCATCCTGGTGGTGGAAGATGAGCCGAACTTTGCGGGCATCCTCTTCGACCTGGCCCATGAGTTGGGTTACCAGTGCCTGGTAGCCCACGGTGCGGACGAAGGTTACAACCTGGCCGAACAATTCATTCCCGACGCGATCCTGCTGGACATGCGCCTGCCGGACCATTCCGGGCTAACTGTGCTGCAACGTCTCAAGGAGCACGCAGGGACCCGGCACATTCCGGTGCACGTGATTTCCGTGGAAGACCGCGTGGAAGCCGCGATGCACATGGGCGCCATCGGTTATGCGGTCAAACCGACCACCCGCGAAGAACTCAAGGATGTGTTCGCCCGCCTGGAAGCCAAGCTGACCCAGAAGGTCAAACGTATCCTGCTGGTGGAAGACGACGACCTGCAGCGCGACAGTATTGCCCGCCTGATCGGCGACGATGATATTGAGATCACCGCCGTAGGCTTCGCCCAGGAAGCTTTGGACCTGCTGCGCACCAACATCTACGACTGCATGATCATCGATTTGAAGCTACCAGACATGCTCGGCAACGAGCTGCTCAAACGCATGTCCACCGAGGATATCTGTTCGTTCCCGCCGGTGATTATCTACACCGGGCGCAACCTGACCCGTGATGAAGAGGCGGAACTGCGCAAGTATTCACGCTCGATCATCATCAAAGGCGCTCGCTCACCTGAACGTTTGCTGGACGAGGTGACACTTTTTCTGCACAAAGTCGAATCCCAGTTGTCCCATGAACGCCAGAAGATGCTCAAGACGGCCCGCAGCCGCGACAAGGTTTTCGAGGGACGCAAGGTGCTGTTGGTGGACGACGATGTACGCAATATCTTCGCCCTCACCAGCGCCCTGGAACATAAGGGCGCGATTGTCGTCATTGGCCGTAACGGCCGTGAGGCGATCGAAAAACTCAATGAAATCGATGACATTGACCTGGTTCTGATGGACGTGATGATGCCGGAGATGGACGGCTACGAGGCCACCGCGCTGATCCGCCAGGACCCGCGCTGGCGCAAGCTGCCGATCATCGCGGTGACGGCCAAGGCCATGAAGGATGATCAGGAGCGCTGCCTGGCGGCAGGCTCCAACGATTACCTGGCCAAGCCCATCGACCTTGATCGACTGTTTTCGTTGATCCGTGTGTGGCTACCGAAGATGGAACGCATTTAATTGGAACGAAACACTGACATCGAACTGCGTCTGTTGATTGAGGCGATTTACCTCAAGTACAGCTATGACTTTCGTGACTACTCCGGCGCCTCGGTCAAGCGCCGCGTCGCCCATGCCTTGCGCCAGTTCGACTGCAAGACCATTTCGGCCTTGCAGGAACGGGTGTTGCACGACCCTACGGCGTTCATGCAGTTGCTGCAATTTCTGACCATTCCCGTCAGCGAGATGTTTCGCGACCCTTCGCACTTTCTGGCGATTCGCCAGGAAGTGGTGCCGCTGCTCAAGACCTACCCGTCGATCAAGATATGGATCGCCGGTTGCAGCACCGGCGAAGAGGTGTACTCCATGGCGATCCTTCTGCGGGAAGAGGGCTTGTTGGAGCGCACGATTATCTACGCCACCGATATCAACCCCAGCTCCCTGGAAAAAGCCAAGCAAGGAATTTTCTCCCTGGAAAATATCCGTGCCTACACCCATAACTATCAGCAGGCCGGTGGAAAACGTTCGTTTGCCGACTATTACACGGCGGCTTACGATTACGCGATCTTCGACAAAAGCCTGCGAGAGAACGTTACCTTCGCCGATCACAGCCTGGCGACCGATAGCGTATTTTCTGAAACGCAGTTAATTTCATGTCGTAACGTACTGATTTATTTCAATAAAAAATTGCAGGATAGGGCGTTTGGATTGTTTCATGAGTCGCTGTGCCATCGTGGCTTCCTGGTGCTGGGCAGCAAGGAAACCCTGGACTTTTCCAGCTACAGCAAACAGTTCGAACCCCTGGTCAAACCAGAACGGATCTACCGAAAATCATGAATGAAGCCGCTACAGGCCAGTTGTACGCGCCCGGTATCGAAGCCATTGTCATAGGGGCATCCGCAGGCGGCGTCGAGGCGCTGTTGAATATTTTCGGCGCCTTGCCAAAGGGCTTCGGCCTGCCAATCATTGCCGTCCTGCATTTGCCCGACGAGCGTTACAGCCTGCTGGCGGAAGTCTTTGCCCGCCGCCTGCCGATACCGGTCAGGGAAGCGCGCGACAAGGAGCTGATCGAGGCCGGCACTTTGTATTTTGCTGGCCCCGGTTATCATTTGTCGGTGGAGCATGACCGCAGTCTGTCATTGAGCCAGGAGGACCGTGTGCACTACTCGCGCCCAGCCATTGATTACTTGTTTGAGTCGGCCGCCGATGCCTATGGCACGGGCCTGCTGGCGATACTGCTCACCGGCGCCAACCAGGACGGCGCCCAAGGCCTGGCCCACGTCAAGCAATACGGCGGCACCACTGTGGTCCAGGACCCAACGGAGGCGCGGGCGGCGGTCATGCCCCTAGCGGCCCTGGCGTTGCATATTCCCGACCATGTTCTTACCTTGAGCCGTATCGGCGCCTTGTTGGCTTCCCTGGAATCATCCCCATGCTAAGTACTATCCAGGCCAAACTGCTGATCGTCGACGATCTGCCGGAAAACCTGCTGGCCCTCGAAGCGCTGATCAAGCGTGAGGATCGCCAAGTCTACAAGGCGCTGAGCGCCGACGAGGCCCTGTCGCTGTTGCTCGAACACGAGTTCGCCATGGCCATTCTCGACGTGCAGATGCCCGGCATGAACGGCTTTGAACTGGCCGAACTGATGCGCGGCACGGAGAAGACCAAGAACATCCCCATCGTATTTGTCAGTGCCGCAGGTCGCGAGTTGAACTATGCCTTCAAGGGCTACGAGAGCGGTGCGGTAGATTTCCTGCACAAGCCGCTGGATATCCATGCGGTCAAGAGCAAGGTCAATGTCTTCGTCGACCTGTATCGCCAGAGTAAGGCCATGAAGCAGCAGGTCGAAGCCCTGGAGCAGAGCCGCCACGAGCAGGAAGCCTTGCTTACGCGTTTGCAGGCCACCCAGGCGCAGCTTGAGCAAGCGGTGCGCATGCGCGATGACTTTATGTCGATCGTCGCCCACGAAGTACGCACGCCCCTCAATGGGCTGATTCTGGAAACCCAGTTGCGCAAGATGCACCTGGCCCGGGACAACGCTGCGGCCTTTACGCTGGACAAGATGCACGCCATGGTCGATCGCGATGAGCGACAGATCCAGAGCCTGATCCGCTTGATCGAAGACATGCTCGATGTGTCGCGTATTCGCACCGGCAAGCTGTCGATTCGCCCCGGGCGCTTTGACCTCGCGCAACTGGTGCGCAACCTGCTGGAGAACTTTGCCCCGCAAGTGACGGCAGCCGAGTCCTCGGTGCAATTGGACGCGCCGCTGCCGGTGGAAGGCAACTGGGATGAGTTCCGCATTGAGCAGGTAGTGTCCAACCTGTTGACTAACGCCTTGCGTTACGGCGCCAAGAGTCCGATGGGCGTAAGGGTGTACACCGAGCATGGCGAAGCCCGGGTCGAGGTACGTGATCGCGGGATCGGTATCAGCGAAGACAATCAGAAGCGAATTTTTCAGCAGTTCGAGCGGGTTTCCGTCAGCCATGCGGCGGCAGGGCTGGGTCTGGGGCTGTTTATTTCCGAGCAGATCGTCGCGGCTCATGGTGGGACGATTGAAGTCGAGAGCCGGATAGGTGAGGGTGCGTTGTTCCGCGTGTGCCTGCCCCTTGAGGCCGGTACGTGAAATCAATCGCATATTCGACGCAACCTCTGCGTGACCCTATGGTCGTATCAGCAGCAATTGACCGGACAAAGGCTTCCCATGAGTGAAGATGCACAAGACGTTGTACTGATCGTCGAAGATGACGAGTCAATAATGTTCGTATTGGGCGAGTACCTATCGGGCCAGGGGTATCGGGTTTTAAAGGCGGTCGATGGCGAGCAGGCCTTCGAAATCCTCGCCACCAAGCCACACCTGGACTTGATGGTCACCGACTATCGCCTTCCTGGTGGCATTTCCGGGGTGCAGATCGCTGAACCTGCCATGAAGTTGCGGCCGGAATTGAAAGTCATCTTTATCAGTGGTTATCCGCAGGAAATCCTGGACTGCAACAGTCCGATCACCCGCAATGCGCCGATCCTGGCCAAGCCGTTTGATCTGGATACGTTGCAGGAACATATCCAGCGGTTGCTGGCTTAAAGTTGGCTAATCCTGCCTGGAGGTGAGGAGGATTTTGTCACCTGTGGGCAGCGAAGCTCCGACCAGCATCACGCCCGCATCATCTCCCGCACTTTCGCTGTCAAAAAATCAAACGTAAACGGCTTGGTGATTAACTGCATCCCCGGGTCCAGGAACCCACCACGGACCGCCGCATGTTCGGCATACCCCGTGATAAATAACACCTTCAAGTCCGGTCTGATCTGCCGCCCGATTTCCGCCAGTTGCCTGCCGTTCATGCCCGGCAGGCCAACGTCGCTGATCAGCAGGTCAATCCGTTGGCTGGATTCGATAATCGGCATGGCACTGTCGGCATCGCCAGCTTCTACAAAGCCATAGCCCAGCTCACTCAGCACGGCGCTGACCAGCACCCGCACGGCCGGGTCGTCTTCGACGATCAGCACCGTCTCGCCCGCGTTGGCGAAAGGCAGCAAGACGGGGTTAATCGGTTCTTCAATGGTCATTTCGCCGACAAAACGCGGCAGGAACAGGCTGACCGTGGTGCCTTCGCCCACGTTGCTGTGGATCATCACATGGCCGTGGGACTGCCGCGCAAAGCCATAGATCATCGACAGCCCCAACCCGGTGCCCTGGCCGATCGGCTTGGTGGTAAAGAAGGGGTCGAATACCCGGCTGATGACACTTTCCGGGGTGCCGCAGCCGGTGTCGCTGACGCTCAGCTCCACATAATCACCAGGCGTGAGCGTGCCATAGGCGGCAGTAAAGACGTTGTCGAGGTGCCGATTGCTGGTTTCCACTACCAGCCGTCCACCGTAGGGCATGGCATCCCGGGCGTTGATGGCCAGGTTGAGCAGGGCGCTTTCCAATTGATTGGGGTCGGCTTCGGCGGTCCATGGTTGCTCGCTCAAGCGCATGTCGAGGACGATGTTTTCGTTGAGGCTACGTTGCAGCAACTCGCCCATGGACGTCACCAGGTGGTTGATCTCCACCGGTTTGGAATCCAGCGACTGACGACGGGAAAACGCCAGCAGGCGGTGGGTCAGGCCTGCGGCACGGTTGGCGGAGGTGACGCCCAGGTCGATCAGGCTGTTGAGGTCTTCAGTGCGGCCCCGAGCCAGCCGCCTTCGCAGTAGCTCCAGGCTGCCGATGATCCCGGTGAGCATGTTGTTGAAGTCGTGGGCGATGCCGCCAGTCAATTGGCCGACGGCTTCCATTTTTTGTGATTGGCGAAGGGCTTCTTCGTTGTTGCGCAACTGCGCCGTGCGGTCCTCGACCTGTTGTTCGAGGGTCTCCAGGGTGCGCTGCAGGCGTAGCTCACTCTGGCTCAGGTCAATCAGGCGGTCGCGGGCTTCATACTGGCGGCGCCGACTGCGCAGGGCGGTGCTCACCAGGCTGATCAACGTGACCGGATGAAAGGGCCGCTCCAGCAGGGTGATGTTGCCCAGCCGGGTACTCAGGTGTGACGAAGCGTTTTGCTCGGTGCCCCGGTGACGGGTCAACAACACAATGGGCAGGTCGGACCAGGCTGGCTGTTGGTGCAAGTAGTTGAGTAATGGCTCCAGGTCAACGCCTCGCAAGGCTTCGGCGGCGATGACCAACAATCCGGCACCCTGTTCCAGTTCGTCGCAAAGCACCTGTAAATGGGCGGCGATGACGCCGCTGAACCCCGCTTCGTTGAGCATCTTCAGCGCCAGTGAGCTATCGCGTCCCAACGCCGCGAGGATGATCGCGCGCTCGGAGATGGCTGGCAGATAACTCACGAGCGCTCATCCTTGAGCAAGGGAATGCCAGTCGCCGCTTTTGCTGTGAACAGCTCTTTGGATGTAGACAAGGCGTGCCCTCGGGCCACGTACAAGTGGAGTACACGCCCGTTTGGGCGCGCCATAATCACTTGACCGTGGCGCCGTGTGGCGGTTCAACGTTTTGTGCCAATTGCAACTTCTTGGCGTGAGGCCTACAGGCCTTGCGCCAATGCAGGGTCGTCCGGATTCTGTTGTTCAAGCTGTGCCAGCAACACCTGGACGTTCTGCAACTGGCCACTTTCCTTCCAGTATTTGACCAGCAGCACCCGCGCCTTGCGGTTGGCGGGATGGCGCTGGACGATCTCTTCCAATTGGCGCTGGGCGGCTTCCAGTTCCTGCTGGGCATGCAGGGTGGTGGCCAGGTCATAGCGATAATCCTGATGGTCTGGTTCCAGCTCCACCGCTTTGGACAGGCCGAGCAGGGCGTACTCGCGCTCGCCGTGGTGCAATAACCACATGCCCAAGGCGTGTTGCAGATAGGGCGATTCGGGGTGGGCCTGCAGTTGTTTGGCCAACAGTTGGCGGGAGTCGTCGACCTTGCCCTGCTTATCCCACAGCTCGATTTGTGCGACCACTGCCTGCAGGTTGTCCGGTTCCAGGCGCAGGGCCTGTTCCAGCGCATTTTGCGCGTCGGACAGCAGGGCGCTGTGAATGTACAGGCGCGCCAGCTGAATCCAGACTTCAGGCGTTTCGGGTTGGCTCTTTAGCGCTTTTACATATTCATCCAGCACCTGCTGCAAGGGTCCGAAGTAAAGGCCCAAGGCGTCCGGTGAAAGGCCCAGCAAGGCGTTGGCGGCGGCAAAGCGCACGCTCTGCTCCTGATCATCGAGCAGCGGGCCGAGCAGCAGCGTGCGTTGGCCGCTGGGCACCAGGCCGACAATGCTGCTGATCGCCGCCTGGCGTACCAGTGGCGACTCGTTGGCCAGGTCCTTGTCCGCAAGTTTCAGGGCCTGGGGGCTGGGGTAGTTGGGGAGTTCGGCATGCAGGGAGGCGCGGCGCACATCGGTCAAGTCCGTCCGGCCCAACTGTTGATACAACACCCGCGCAGCGCCCGGCTCGCCGTTATGGGCTTGCTTGAGGGCCTTGGAATAACCATGGGTGATGGCCGCGGGGACGGCTACGGTGGTGCTGCGGGAGAAATACCAGGTGATCAGCACAATAAACAACAGGGCGCACAGACCGATGATCGAGTAACGGCGTGACTTTGACATGCAGGCGTCCAAGAGCTGGGCAGCTATTACAAAGCCACCAGCTTCGGCCAGACACCGACGGGTGTCAAACCGGCGTCACGTCAGCACGTAGTCCACCGGCTCCAGGGCTGGAGGCAGTGACGTTTCGCCAAGGGCTGCGAGGATCTCCCGTTCCAGGGTGCGTACGATCGCATTGCAGGGCAGGTCGTTTTCGTCGAAGCCGAACGGGTCTTCCAGATCGTCGCCGATTTCGTCCAGGCCAAAGAAGGTGTAGCTGACGATGGCGGTGAAAATCGGCGCCATCCAGCCCAGGGGTTCGGCCATGGCAAACGGCAGCAGAATGCAGAACAGGTAGATGGTGCGATGCAGCAATAGGGTGTAGGGAAACGGCAGCGGTGTGCTTTTGATCCGCTCGCACGCGGCCTGGACTTGGCTGAGGCCCACTAGGCGGGTTTCCAGCTGGGTGTAGCGCCAATCGCTGATACAGCCCTGTTCAGCCAAACCTGAGCAACGGGCACCGAGGGCTTGCAGAACGCTGTCGGGCAGATTGGGGTGGTTTGAGTCAATGGTGATCCACGGTTTGATAGCGCGGGCCTCGTCTTCCAGGCGCAAGCGGGCAACCAGGCCGTGGGCAAAGCCGCACAGGCCGCGCAGTATACCTTCGCGTTCGGCGCAGTTATTGAAGACCTGGGTTTCCCGGATCAGCGAACGGACCTCGATGATCATCTGCCCCAATTGCTTGCGGCCTTCCCACCATCGGTCGTAACAGGCGTTATTGCGAAAACTCATGAAAATCGACAGGGACAGCCCCAGCAGGGTGAACGGCGTGGCGTTGACCTTGGAGAAATACGCCGGGTGCAGCGCCTCCACCAGCACGATCACTGACGCCAACAGCGTCACCAGCAGGCTGCGCAAGGCGATGCGGTTGGCAATCGAGCCCTTGAGGGAAAACAGAATGCCGAACAGGTTGGGTTTGAGGCGAACGATCATCGAGGAGCTCTGGGTGGCGCAGGCCCTCAGACTAGAAGCTGACGGACAGGGCGTCCAATCGCTTGTGCCGACCGGGTGATCAGCGCGCTCTATGAACGCCGCCATTGGCCAAACCAGTCAGCCATGTTGAAAGCTTTGACTATTGTCCATTGAGCGCTCTGGAGCGACTATTTCCCCTGTCTAACCCCTCAAAAGCACGCCCCCTCAAAAAAACAAAAGACACAGGGATTTGCCACGATGCGCGATTATTTGGCTGCTACCACCGAGTTCAACTACCAGCAAACCGTCGAGGCCGCGCTGGCCGGTCACCTGCAAGGGCTTAATGCCTGCATCGAATGTTGCGACCGGCACGCGCTGCCGGGCCGTATTGCGTTGTTTTGGGAGGGCAAGGACGGCCGCAGCGCCACGTTGACCTTTACCGAACTGCAGGACCAGGCGGCACGTTTCGCCAACTTCCTGCTGGCCCAGGGCGTCAAGCGCGGTGACAAGGTCGCCGGGCTCTTGCCGCGCACCGCTGAATTGCTGGTGACGGTGCTCGCCACCTGGCGCATTGGCGCGGTCTATCAGCCGCTGTTCACCGCTTTCGGCCCCAAGGCCATCGAACACCGCCTGAGCAGTTCCGGCGCGGCGCTGGTAGTCACCGACGCAGTCAACCGTCCCAAGCTCAACGAGGTAGAGACTTGCCCGATCATCGTCACTGTGACGGGTGCCAAGGGTGAGGGCATTGTTCGTGGTGATTTCAGCTTCTGGGCAGAGTTGCCCAACTACTCCAATGTCTGCGAGCCGGTACTGTTGGGCGCCGATGATCCGTTTCTGCTGATGTTCACCTCTGGCACCACCGGCCCGTCGAAAGCGTTGGCAGTGCCGCTCAAGGCGATTGTCGCGTTCCAGAGCTACACCCGCGACGCGGTGGACTTGCGCCCCGAAGACGCGTTCTGGAACGTCGCCGATCCGGGCTGGGCCTACGGCATTTATTTTGGCGTTACCGGGCCGTTGTCCATGGGCCATCCGATCACTTTCTACGATGGCCCATTCACCCTGGAAAGCACCTGCCGGGTCATCAACAAATACGGCATCACCAACCTCACCGGTTCACCCACGGCCTATCGTCTGCTGATCGCCGGCGGCGAGCAGTTCGCCCGTTCGATCAAGGGCAAGCTGCGCATTGTCAGCAGTGCTGGCGAACCGTTGAACCCAGAAGTGATCCGCTGGTTTGCCGACAACCTGGGCGTCACCATTCATGACCACTACGGCCAGACCGAGTTGGGCATGGTGCTGTGCAACCACCACGGCCTGGATCACCCAGTGCACGTCGGCTCCGCCGGTTTTGCCTCGCCGGGCCACCGTATCGTGGTGCTCGATGACAACCATCAGGAACTGGCGGCCGGCCAGCCGGGGATTCTGGCCATCGACCGCGATCAGTCGCCGATGTGCTGGTTTGCCGGCTATGAAGGGGGCAAGACCAAGGCATTTGTTGGCCAGTACTATCTCAGCGGCGACACCGTGGAGTTGAACCCCGATGGCAGCATCAGCTTTGTCGGTCGCAGCGATGACGTGATCACCACCTCCGGCTACCGGGTCGGCCCGTTTGACGTGGAAAGCGCGCTGATCGAACACCCGGCAGTGATCGAAGCCGCAGTGGTCGGCAAGCCGGATGCGCAACGCACCGAACTGGTCAAGGCCTTCGTGGTGATCAGTGCCCAGTACCGCCCCGACCCGGAGTTGGCCGAAGAGCTGCGCCAACACGTGCGCAAGCGCCTGGCTGCGCACTCGTACCCACGGGAAATCGAATTTGTCAGCGAACTGCCGAAGACGCCGAGCGGCAAGCTGCAGCGCTTTATTTTGCGTAATCAGGAAATCGCCAAGGTCCAGGCGGCACAAGCGGCCGTAACCACGGCGTAATCTCATTTTCAAGGAAACAATGATGCAGATTGAGAACAAGGTTTTTCTGGTCAGCGGCGGGGCTTCGGGCCTCGGCGCGGCCACCGCGCAAATGTTGGTGGCGGCGGGTGCCAAGGTGATGCTGGTAGATTTGAACGCCGAGGCCGTGGCGGCTCAGGCCAGCAAGCTGGGCGATCAGGCCCGCAGCGTGGTGGCCGACATCAGTCAGGAAGCGGCTGCCGAAGCGGCGGTGCAGGCCACGGTTGCGGCATTTGGCGGCTTGCACGGGCTGGTCAACTGCGCGGGCGTGGTGCGCGGTGAGAAAATCCTTGGCAAGAACGGGCCGCATGCCTTGGCCAGTTTTGCCCAGGTGATCAACGTTAACCTGATTGGCAGCTTCAACCTGTTGCGCCTCGCGGCAGCGGCCATTGCTGAAACCGAGGCCAATGCTGACGGCGAACGCGGGGTGATCATCAACACCGCTTCGGTGGCGGCCTTTGACGGCCAGGTCGGCCAGGCGGCCTATGCTGCGTCCAAGGGTGCGATTGCCAGCCTGACCCTACCTGCCGCACGGGAGTTGGCGCGCTTTGGCATTCGGGTGATGACGATTGCACCGGGCATCTTCGAAACCCCGATGATGGCTGGCATGACGCCTGAAGTGCGCGACTCGTTGGCGGCCGGCGTACCGTTTCCGCCACGCCTGGGCAAGCCCTGCGAGTACGCCGCGTTGGTGCGGCATATCATTGAAAACAGCATGCTCAACGGCGAGGTGATCCGTCTTGACGGTGCCTTGCGCATGGCGGCCAAGTAAGGAGGATTTGTCATGACTCAGAATCACGATCCAATCGTTATAGTCAGTGCCGTGCGCACCCCAATGGGTGGCTTCCAGGGCGACCTCAAGGGCCTGACTGCGCCACAACTGGGCGCTGCCGCGATTCGCGCCGCTGTCGAGCGCGCCGGTATCGCCAGCGATGGGGTGGATGAAGTGCTGTTTGGTTGCGTGCTCCCGGCGGGTTTGGGCCAGGCCCCGGCACGCCAGGCGGCCCTGGGCGCGGGCCTGGATAAATCGACCCGCTGCACCACCCTCAACAAGATGTGCGGCTCGGGCATGGAAGCGACCATCCTCGCCCATGATTCGCTGCTGGCGGGCAGCGTCGACGTGATCATCGCCGGTGGCATGGAAAGCATGTCCAACGCCCCGTACCTGCTGGACCGCGCCCGTAGCGGTTACCGCATGGGCCACGGCCGGGTGCTCGACCATATGTTCCTCGACGGCCTGGAAGACGCCTACGACAAGGGCCGCCTGATGGGCTCCTTTGCCGAAGACTGCGCCGAGCACCACGGCTTTACCCGTGAAGCCCAGGACGCCTTCGCCATTGCCTCCCTGACCCGTGCCCAGCAGGCGATCAGCACCGGTAGCTTTGCCGCCGAAATCGTCCCGGTGCAGGTTACCGTCGGCAAGGAACAGAAAACTATCACTGACGACGAACAGCCGCCCAAGGCCAAGCCGGGAAAGATCGCCACCCTGAAACCGGCGTTCCGCGAAGGCGGTACGGTGACGGCAGCCAACTCCAGCTCGATTTCCGACGGCGCCGCTGCACTGCTGCTGATGCGTCAATCCGAAGCGCAAAAACGCGGGCTCAAGCCCTTGGCTGTGATCCACGGTCACGCGGCGTTCGCCGATGAGCCCGGTCTGTTTCCGGTGGCGCCAGTGGGCGCGATTCGCAAGCTGATGAGCAAGACCGGCTGGAGCCTGGGTGACGTGGATTTGTTTGAAATCAACGAAGCCTTTGCCGTGGTCAGCCTGGTGACGATGAGCAAACTGGAAATTCCCCACGACAAGGTCAATATCCACGGCGGCGCCTGCGCACTGGGGCATCCGATTGGTGCGTCCGGCGCGAGGATTCTGGTGACGTTGCTCTCGGCATTGCGCCAGAAGGGCCTCAAGCGCGGCGTTGCCGCGATCTGCATCGGCGGCGGTGAAGCCACGGCCATGGCCGTTGAATGCCTGTATTAAGCTTTTTATTTTAGAGGCTGTTTATGCTCCCCAATGACGAACAACTGCAAATCAGCGAAGCCGCCCGGCAATTTGCCCAGGAACGGCTGAAACCGTTCGCCGCCGAGTGGGACCGCGAGCATCGCTTTCCCAAGGAGGCTATTGCTGAAATGGCCGAACTGGGCTTTTTCGGCATGCTGGTCCCGGAGCAGTGGGGCGGTTGCGATACTGGCTACCTGGCCTACGCCATGGCCCTGGAAGAAGTCGCCGCCGGCGATGGTGCCTGCTCGACCATCATGAGCGTGCATAACTCTGTGGGCTGCGTGCCGATCCTCAAGTTCGGCAACGATCAGCAGAAAGAGCAATTCCTCACGCCCCTGGCCAGCGGCGCCATGCTCGGCGCCTTTGCCCTGACCGAGCCCCAGGCCGGCTCCGACGCCAGTAGCCTGAAAACTCGTGCCCGCCTTGAGGGTGATCACTACGTGCTCAACGGTTGCAAACAGTTCATCACGTCGGGGCAAAACGCCGGGGTCGTGATTGTGTTTGCGGTGACCGATCCCAAGGCCGGCAAGCGCGGCATCAGCGCCTTTATCGTGCCCACCGATTCGCCCGGTTATAAAGTGGCGCGGGTTGAAGACAAGCTTGGCCAGCATGCATCCGACACCTGCCAGATCCTTTTTGAGGACGTAAAAGTACCGGTGGCCAACCGTCTGGGTGAGGAGGGCGAAGGCTACAAGATTGCCCTGGCCAACCTGGAAGGCGGCCGTGTCGGTATTGCCTCGCAATCGGTGGGCATGGCCCGTGCTGCGTTTGAGGCAGCCCGTGACTACGCTCGTGAACGCGAGAGTTTTGGCAAAACCTTGATCGAGCATCAGGCGGTGGCCTTCCGCCTGGCGGACATGGCCACCCAGATCGCCGTCGCACGGCAGATGGTGCATTACGCCGCGGCCCTGCGCGACAGCGGCCGGCCTGCACTGTTGGAGGCATCCATGGCCAAGCTGTTTGCTTCGGAAATGGCTGAGAAGGTCTGTTCGGCGGCCTTGCAAACCCTGGGCGGTTACGGTTACCTGAGCGACTTCCCCCTGGAGCGGATCTACCGCGATGTGCGGGTCTGCCAGATTTATGAAGGCACCAGCGATATTCAACGCATGGTCATTTCACGCAACCTTTGAAGAGGAACTGACGGATGAGCTACGAAACCATTTTGCTGGAGGTTCAGGGCCGCGTTGGGCTGATTACCCTTAATCGCCCGCAAGCGCTGAACGCCTTGAACGCACAACTGGTCAGTGAGGTGAACCAGGCGCTGGACAGTCTGGAAGCCAACCCCGAGATCGGTTGTATCGTGCTGACCGGCTCGAAAAAAGCCTTTGCCGCCGGCGCCGATATCAAGGAAATGGCTGAGCTGACCTACCCGCAGATCTACCTGGACGACCTGTTCAGCGACAGCGACCGAGTAGCCAATCGTCGCAAGCCGATCATTGCCGCAGTCAACGGTTTTGCCTTGGGTGGCGGCTGCGAACTGGCGCTGATGTGCGACTTCATCCTGGCAGGTGACAACGCAAGGTTCGGCCAGCCGGAAGTCAACCTCGGCGTGCTGCCGGGCATGGGCGGCACCCAGCGCCTGACCCGTGCGGTGGGCAAGGCCAAGGCCATGGAAATGTGCCTGACCGGGCGTTTCATCGATGCGGTGGAGGCGGAGCGTTGTGGCATCGTTGCGCGGATCGTACCGGCGGATGAGTTGCTGGAGGAGGCGCTCAAAGTCGCCGCGCTGATCGCCAGTAAATCGCTGCCCATCAGCATGATGGTCAAGGAAAGCGTCAACCGCGCGTTTGAGGTCAGTTTGTCGGAAGGCGTGCGTTTTGAGCGGCGGGTATTCCATGCCGCGTTTGCCACTCAGGATCAGAAGGAAGGGATGGCGGCGTTTGTGGCCAAGCGCGCGCCAGAGTTCAAGGATAAGTAACGGTCGCTTACTGATTGTTCCCACGGGTGTGGGAACAATCAAAAAAACATCGCGAGCAAGTGCCTACTTATTCAGCATCTGCATCACCTCTTGCGGATAGCGCAACCCAGCCGTGGCATTGGCTGGAAATATTGCCTCCAGCGCCGCCAACTCGGCGGGGCTGAGTTTGACTTCCAGCGCGGCGACATTTTCTTCCAGGTATTTACGCTGCTTGGTCCCTGGAATCGGAATCAGATAATCCCCCTGCGCCAACACCCAAGCCAACGCCAGCTGTCCGGCAGTGACGCCTTTGTCCAGCGCCAGTGCCTGTACCTGTTCCACCAGCAGCAGGTTTTTCGCAAAGTTCTCACCCTGGAATCGTGGGCTGAACCGACGGTAATCATCCGCCGCAAAATCATCCGCGCTCTTCAGTGCTCCGGTGAGAAAGCCACGCCCCAGTGGGCTATAGGGCACAAATGCAACCCCCAATCGCTGGCAAGCCGCCAGGCACCCGTTGTCTTCCTGATCCCGGCTCCACAGCGAATATTCGCTTTGCAGGGCGCTGATGGGATGGACCTTGTGGGCCCGCTCCAGCGTGGCGGCAGACGCTTCACTCAAGCCCAGGTAACGCACCTTGCCCTGATGCACCAGTTCAGCCATGGCGCCGACGGTCTCTTCGATAGCGACATCGGGGTCGATGCGATGTTGGTAATACAAATCCAACGTCTCGACGCCCAGGCGTTTCAAGGTGCCTTCGATCGAGTCGCGAATGTACTGCGGTCGGCCATTGACCCCACGCAGCGTCGGGTTCGCCGGGTCGCGGACGATGCCGAACTTGCTTGCCAAAAATACCTGGTTGCGCTTGCCGGCGATGGCCTTGCCAATCAGCGTTTCATTGGTATGCGGGCCGTACATATCGGCGGTGTCCAGCAGGTTGATGCCCAGCTCCAGGGCGCGATGCAGTGTGGCGGTGGCCTCCCGGCTATCGATACCGGTGGTGTAGAAATCCGTCATACCCATGCAGCCGAGGCCGATAGCGCTGACGTGTGGGCCGTTTTTGCCGAGTGGACGCGTAAGCATGGGTAACGCTCCTTCAATGACTAAGGAACCCATTGTTGTCCTCGACAAAAACAAGATAAACCGGCTAAAAGCATTATCACTATTGGTAAATTCTAAATAATCCGTGAAGGGAGTCAGGATTTGGACCGTTTTAATGCCATGCGGGTGTTCACGCGGATCGTTGAATTGGGTGGGTTCGCCAAGGCGGCCGACAGCCTGCACCTGTCTCGCGCTTCGGTGACGATCTTGGTCAAGCAGTTGGAAGCCCATTTGGGCGTGCAATTGCTGCAACGCACCACGCGTCAGGTCCATCCGACCCTGGATGGCGCGGCCTATTACCAACGCTGCGTGCGTTTGTTGGCCGATCTTGAAGAGACTGAAGCAGTGTTTTCCACCCGCCGGAAAAATCCGCGAGGCACGCTGCGTATCGATATGCCCGCAGCGGTGGGACGCTCTATCGTGATTCCGGCCTTGCCGGAGTTCACCGCACGCTACCCGCTGATCGACCTGGAAATCGGCTTGAATGATCGCCCCGTGGACTTGATTCGCGAAGGTGTGGATTGCGTGCTGCGCGGCGGCCTGTCTTTGGATGATTCACTGGTGGCCAGGCCGCTGGCGATGATGGACCAGTTGACCTGCGCCAGCGCTGGCTACCTGCAGATGATGGGAGTACCGCAAGACCTCAATGATTTGGCCAACCACCAAATGATTGAATACTTCTCCAGCACCACCGGTAAACGTTATGGCCTGGAGTTCCAGTGCGGGGACGATATTCGCCTGGTGGACTTGCCCAAGAAACTGGCGGTCAACAGCGCCGATGGCTACCTGGCCGCCTGCGAGGCCGGTTATGGCCTGGTTCAGGCGCCGTACTATCACGTCGCCCGGCAGTTGGAGCAGGGCACGCTCGTAGAGGTACTGGCCGATGTGTTGCCACCCAGGCTCCCTCTGGCGGCGCTCTATCCGCCACACCGCCAGTTATCCCAGCGGGTGCGGGTGTTTGTCGACTGGCTGGTAGAGCTTTGCGCCCGTCCGGGCAGCGGGTTACAGCGTTACCCTTGAGGAGTGGTGCATGAGGGTAAAGCAATCAGGCCAAGACCCGGGAACGAGCCTGGCTTTCACAGGTTCAATCAGGCGCAAGGCAAGCCAAAGTTTTTCATCGCCTGTAACATGCGACCTCGCCAGCCCTGGTCCATCCCCGCAACCGGGTATGTGCTTGGCATGGCTGGCGATACAAAGTGGATACATATTTTCAGGTTCAGGAACCCGTCATGACCCAGAAGCAACGCTTGAAATACTCGATTCTGATTTCCCTGGTCGTCCTTGGGACGATGTTTGGCCTGTCCTATTTGCAGAACAACGGGACCATCAGCGAAAAAACGTTCCAGTACATCGCCATTGCCGTGGCAGTGATCGTGGTAGTGGTCAACGGCGTGATGCGCCGCAAGGTCAAGCCCAACGCCTGATTCAGGCGTTATTGGCAGCCAGCACTTTGGCAGCCTGTTCATGCAGGCTGTAGCTCTTGTCGGCGTTGAGGGTGATCACGCCCTCGCTGCATAGACGCTTGAGCACTTCGCGCACACTGAGAAAGGACAAGGGGATGCCCAGTTCCAGCAAGTGGCTGTGGACACCCCGCACACCCAGCGAGCGGCCGTTATCGGCGGCCGTGAGCAGGGCGTCGATGACCTTCAGGCGAATCAGGCTGGTGCGCAGGCCAAAACACTTGAGTAAGTGTCGGATGCGTTGGTTGCCTTGATGTTCGGGTGACTTGCCGAATACTTGGGTGCCCGAGCCGAAAGCCGCATTGTGTGCCATTGAATGTCCGTCCGTGGGCAGGTGCGAGTTGTACATGCAAAAACTCCTTATCAGAGCCTGATCAGGAAAATGATGGCGCTCTTAGTAATAAGACGTATGAGAAGCGCAAATCATGAAGCGGGCGATGTGTAAATTTCGTCGGTATCAGTTCTGTCACATTTCCACGCCAACGAATTAACGCCTGCGCTCGCTAAATTATTCCCCGCTATTACGTCTTTATGGGTGGGCCGGTATTGGTGAGATTGTCCTGCCCGGGACGGTTAATTTGGGTTGAATATGGAGTCTGCGTGATTATTTCCAACGGGTTGTCCAAGGTGTGCGTGGCAGGTGTGTTTCTTGGCTTGAGCCTTTCGGTATCAGCCCGGCAGGCAGGCGAGGCAACGGCCGATATCCGCCGTACCAGTTTTGGTATCCCCCATATCCGCGCCAGCGATGAGCGCGGGTTGGGATACGGTATTGGTTACGCGTACGCCCAGGACAACCTGTGCCTGTTGGCCAACGAAGTGGTGACGGTAAACGGTGAACGCGCCAAATATTTCGGCGCCGAAAAGTCCACCCTGGAAGAGCGCAACAACCTTACCAGCGACGTGTTTTTCACCTGGCTCAATACACCCCAGGCGGTCGCGGCATTCTGGAAAGTGCAGCCCCCGCAGATGCAGCAGCGCATCGAAGGCTATGTGGCGGGATACAACCGTTACCTGAAAGAACGTCGCGCCGAGGGTTTGTCGGCGCAGTGCCAGGGCGCTTGGGTACGGTCGATTACCCCGCAGGATCTGGTCAAGCTGACCCGTCGCCTGTTGGTAGAAGGCGGTGTTGGGCAATTCGCCGAAGCCCTGGTGGGTGCCGCACCACCCCAGAGCAACGCCGGTGTGCAGAACGACACTCCTGCGTTTGAGATCGCTGCGGCGAACCAGCAGCGCTTTACGCTGGATCGCGGCAGCAACGCCGTGGCGGTCGGCGGGGAACGTTCATTCAATGGTCGCGGCATGTTGCTGGCCAATCCGCATTTCCCGTGGATCGGTGGTATGCGCTTCTATCAAATGCACCTGACCATTCCCGGTCAGTTGGACGTGATGGGCGCCGCCTTGCCGGGGTTGCCGGTGATCAATATCGGCTTCAACCAGCATGTGGCCTGGACTCACACCGTCGACACATCCAAGCATTTCACCCTCTACCGCTTGACCCTGGACCCGAAGGATTCGACCCGCTACCTGCTGGACGGCAAGTCGGTGCCGATGGAGAAAACCAGGGTGACGGTGCAGGTCAAGGAAGCGGATGGCAGCACCAAGGCGCAATCCCACACGGTCTACAGCTCGCAATTCGGTCCGGTGGTGCAATGGCCGGGGAAACTGGACTGGGACGGGCAATACGCCTTCAGCCTGCGGGATGCCAACCTGGGCAACGACCGCGTGCTGGCGCAGTGGTACGCGATGAACCGCGCCGGTAGCCTCAAGGAACTGCAAGCCTCAGTGCACACCTTGCAAGGCATCCCGTGGGTCAACACCCTGGCGGCGGATGATCAGGGGCAGAGCCTGTACATGAATCTGTCGGTGGTGCCCAACGTGAGTGCGCAAAAGCTGGCGCAATGCAGCGATCCCCGCGCCGGTTTGCAGTTGATCGTGCTTGATGGCGCCCACAGCGCTTGTGCCTGGGACATCGACCCGCGTGCCGCCCAGGCCGGTATTTTTCCGGCGGATCAGTTGCCGCAGCTGGAGCGTAGGGACTATGTACAGCACTCCAATGATTCGGCGTGGATGGCCAACCCCAAGTCCCCGTTGAGCGGTTTTTCGCCGGTGATCAGCCAGGAGCAGATTGCCCTGGGGCCGCGCTCGCGCTTTGCCTTACAGCGCTTGCAGGCGCTGGACAAACACCCAATTAGCGCAGCCTCCCTGGAAAACATGGTGATGGACAATCAGGTCTACCTGGCCAGCCAAGTGATGCCCGACCTGCTGAAATTCTGTGGCGAAAGCCTGGGCGCAGATGCGCCAGCCCTGAAACCGGTCTGCGCAAGCCTGAAAAACTGGGACCAGCGCGCCAACCTGGACAGTGGGCTGGGGCTGATGCATTTCATCAATGTGATGGACCAGATGCAGCAAGTGCCTGAACGGTGGCGCGTCGATTTTGACCCGCAGCAACCGCAAACTACGCCGCGCGGCCTGGCGATTGAGCGGGCGTCGGTGGCCAAGGCGTTGCGTGAAGCGATGCTGGCATCGGTCGCTGAAGTTACCAGGCTTGGGCTGAGCGAGAGCAGTCGTTGGGGCGATATCCAGGTGTCTGGCACCACGCCGATCCACGGTGGGCCGCAAGAATTGGGGGTGTATAACGCGATGCAGAGCGTACCCAGGGACGACGGCAAGCGTGAGGTGGTCAGCGGCAGCAGTTACTTGCAGGTCGTCACCTTCGACGACAAGGGGCCGCAGGCCCAGGGCGTGCTGGCGTTCTCGTTGTCCAGCGACCCGGCCTCAACGTATTCGAAGGACCAGACCCAGGCGTTTTCCGAGAAGAAACTCAGCCCGCTACCCTTTACCGAGCAGCAGATTGCAGCGGACCCGCAGTATCAGGTGCGGGTGATCAGCGAGAAGGATGAGGTAGGGCGATAGAGCGTACCGACCCGGTGATCGTGCATGGAAGGGGTATTCACTCTCGAAGCAGTTGCGCCACTGCCGCGAAAGCCTTGTTGCGACGTTCATCCCAATCGCCGCGAATCACCGCAAATGGCTGTTGATGCAGTTCCAGCCACCGCTGGCTGGCCTGGAAGAAAGCCTGGCGATCTGCCAGTTTCGGTTGGCAGCGCTGCCCGTCATCGGCCCAGCCGACATCTTCCGGGGACAGCAGCAAATGCAGGTCATAGTGGCGAGCCAGAAGCTCGCGGTCGAGCCATTCCGGGTAGTCGCCGAACAGCGTCTGGCTCCACAGTTTGTTGGTCAGCAGGTGGGTGTCGAGGATCAATAACGCTGGCTGTTCAGCGCGGGCCGTATCTTCCCAGGCCAGTTGGCCGCGGGCGATTTCAGGGATATCCGCCAAGGTGGTATCGCGCTGAAAGTGATCGATGAAGTACCGAACAAATTCTCCCACCAATACCCCGCCGAAATGCGCTTTCAACTGCTCGGCCAACCAGCTTTTACCGCTGGATTCGGGACCTGCCATGACCACCACTTTCATGTGCGCAACGCCGGCTCAGCCCGCCATTCCCGCCAACCCTGCATGGCGATCACGGTGAACAAGGCGTAAAGGGCCGCCGTGAGGTACAGGCCCTTATAGAGAAACAACCCGACAAAAATCACGTCGACGGCAATCCACAGCGGCCAGCATTGCACACGTTTCTGCGCCATCCACATTTGCGCCACCAGGCTGAAACCGGTCAAGGCTGCGTCTAGCCAGGGTTGTGCGGCATCGGTCCAATGCGCCATGGCGGCGCCCAGCAACAGGCTGCCTACCGCGCCAATCGTCAGGTGCAGGAGGATCGGTTGGGCGCCAAGGCTGGTCACCTGACGACCCTGTTTAGCCTCGCCGGCCCGTGTCCATTGCCACCAGCCGTAGAGCTGCAGGCCGGCGTAGATCACCTGCAGCAGCATGTCCGAATACAGCTTTACCTCGAAAAAAACCCAGGTGTAGAGCAATACCATCACCAGGCCGATGGGCCAGCACCAGGGGTTCTGCTTGACTGTCAACCAGACGGCGATCACCCCCAGGGCGGCGGCAAACAGTTCAAGCCCGGACATGGGGATTCCTTGGGATATTCGAAGAGGGGGGCGATTGTAACCACAGGTGGGCTTGGCGCAAAGGTATGCAGGGAGGTGCACGTTGCGGCAAAGCGGGCCTGTTGTGGCAAAGGGGCTTGTTGTGGCAAAGCTGGCTTGTTGTGGCGAGCGGGCTTGCCCGCGTTGGAGTGCGCAGCACTCCCTGGCCGGTTGCTGTGATCTATCAGAAAGACCGCAGTGATTGGTTTTTGGGCTGCTACGCAGCCCAACGCGGGCAAGCCCGCTCGCCACAGGGGAGGCAACCTTCCTAGACCTTGAACTGGCGCAGCAACCCGTTTAACTCCTCGCTCAAGCCCTTCAAGTGCGTACTGGCAACACTCGATTGCTGCGCCGCCAGTGCCGTACTGTGAGAAAGCCCAGCGGCCTGGGTGACGTTCTGGTTGATGTCTTCCACCACATGGGCCTGTTGCAGGGTGGCGCTGGCAATCGAGGCGTTCAGGCCATTGAGGTTGCGCAGGGCCTGGCCGATGGCAGTCAGGCTGGCACCGGCCTGGCCGGCTTGTTCGATGGTCAGTTGTGATGCCTGGTGGCTGTCGCTGATCACCTGGACCGCCGCTTCGGAATGGCCTTGCAGGCGCTCGATCATGCTCTGGATTTCTGCTGTGGATTTTTGTGTGCGCTGGGCCAGCAGGCGCACTTCGTCGGCGACCACGGCAAAACCACGGCCTTGTTCACCCGCGCGGGCCGCTTCGATGGCGGCGTTGAGGGCCAGCAGGTTGGTCTGGTCGGCGATGGAGCGGATCACCTCCAGTACGCCGCCAATCTGGGTGCTTTCCGAGGACAGGGTCCGGATCACTTCGACCGCCTGGCTGATGGTGTTGGACAGTGCATCAATCTGCTGCAGGCTGCCGTCGATGTTGACCTGGCCTTGTTCGGCCTGGACCTGGGCATCGCGCATTTCGCTGGCGGCATGCTCGGCATTCTTGGCCACGTCCTGCACGCCATAGGTCACTTCATTGATGGCAGTGGCCACCAGCTCCATCTGCTGGGACTGTTGCTGGCTGCGGTCATGGGCGGCGCTGGCATTGCTGCCCAGCTCTGAGGACGACTGGCCCAAGGCATTGGCGCAGGTCTGCAATTGGCTGACCACCTGGCGCAGCTTGGTGGTGAAGCTATTGAAGTGCCGGGACAGTTGGGTGACTTCGTCCTGGCCGTGGGTGTCCAGACTGCGGGTCAGGTCGCTTTCGCCGCTGGCGATATTGGCCATGGCGTTCACTGCTTCCTGGAGCGGCCTCACGATGCTGCGGGCGATCAGCGACACCAGCAGGGCCATGATCAGGGCAATGCCCAGGCCGATGATCGAGGTCTTCCACACCTGGCCCTGAAACTGGGCTTGCACGTCATCCACGTAGACGCCTGAACCGATGATCCAGCCCCACGGCTGGAACAACTGGATATAGGAGGTTTTTGCCACTGGGTCAGCCGCGCCGGGTTTTGGCCAGCGGTAGTTGACCATGCCGGCGCCCTTGGCCTTGGCCAGGCTGACAAACTCGTTGAACACGGCAAAGCCGTCCGGATCACGAATGGCCGACAGGTTCTGGCCATCCAGCTTCGGGTTGGCCGGGTGCATCACCATCATTGGCGTCAGGTCGTTGATCCAGAAATAGTCGTCATGGTCGTAACGCAGGCCACGTACCACGCTCAAGGCTTGTTTTTGCGCCGCGTCTCGGGTCAAGACGCCGGTGGTTTCAAGGGTGTGGTAATACGTAAGTATCCCGTTGGTGGTTTCCACCACATGCTGGGTCTGTTGGCTCTTGGCCTGATACAGATCGTCATGGATCTGCTTGAGCATCAGCAAACCCAGGGTCAGCAGCATTAACACGGCGACTATCAGGATCAGCCAGAGGCGCCGGCTGATCGACATATTGCGCAAGCTGTTCATAGTCATGTCACTCCGTGTTCTTATAATTGTTGGCGCAGTAATCGACTGCCCAAGCGATAACGCGAAGCGAAATTCGGGCTTGTCTGATAGGCTTTCGGCCCGGAATCAAAAAACCTGAGTCCTGCTGATTTTTCACAGAATTTTTGCAGTTCGGCCTTGATCCTGCGCGCTGCGATTTTAGCGTGCTCATCGTTAGTGAACGTCTAGAAAATATCAACGAGGCATGCGGTCGCATGACCTTATGGGGGAATAATGGATCTTTGGACTGCCGTACAGGCATTGATACTTGGAGTTGTCGAAGGACTGACGGAGTTTTTGCCGATCTCCAGTACCGGTCACCAGATTATCGTCGCCGACTTGCTCAACTTCGGTGGCGAACGGGCCATGGCGTTCAACATCATCATCCAGCTCGGCGCCATCCTCGCGGTGGTCTGGGAGTTCCGGCGCAAGATCCTCGATGTGGTCATCGGCTTGCCGATCCAGCGCAATGCCCAGCGTTTCACCATCAACCTGTTGATCGCCTTTATGCCGGCAGTGGTGTTGGGGGTGATTTTTGCCGACCTGATCCACGAGTACCTGTTCAATCCGATCACCGTGGCCACCGCGCTGGTGGTGGGCGGCATCATCATGTTGTGGGCTGAACGCCGGCAGCATGAAATCCATGCCGAAAGTGTCGACGACATCACCTGGAAAGACGCTTTGAAAGTCGGTCTTGCCCAGTGCCTGGCAATGATTCCGGGAACTTCACGTTCCGGCTCGACCATCATTGGCGGCCTGCTGTTTGGCCTGTCACGCAAGACCGCCACCGAGTTCTCGTTCTTTCTGGCAATGCCGACCATGGTTGGCGCGGCGGTGTACTCGGGCTACAAGTACCGTGACCTGTTCCAGCCGGATGACCTGCCGGTGTTCGCCATTGGTTTTGTCACCTCGTTCATCTTCGCGATGATCGCGGTCAAGGGTTTGCTAAAGTTCATCGCCAGCCACAGTTACGCGGCGTTTGCCTGGTATCGCATTGCCTTCGGCCTGTTGATCCTGGCGACCTGGCAGTTCGGCTGGATTGATTGGGCGGCGGCCAAAGCTTGAACACCCTGAATAACAACGGCATTCAACATCCGCGCTTCAAGGCCTTGGTGTTTGTGCTGTTGTGTGCCGTGCCGCTGTTTGGCTCGGCATCGCTTGGGTATCGCGGTGTTTCGCTGATCCCGCTGGTGGCCTATGGCGCGGTCAGCCTGGTCACGTTTTTCCTGTACTGGAGCGACAAGCGCAAGGCCCGCAGCGACAGCTGGCGTACCCCGGAAAAATTCCTCCATACCCTGGAACTGGCTGGCGGTTGGCCAGGTGCGCTGATTGCCCAGCAGGTGTTTCGCCACAAGACGCGCAAGGTGTCTTATCAAGTGGTGTTCTGGTTGATCGTCTTGCTGCACCAAGTGTTCTGGATCGATCAACTGTTCCTGGGTGGCATGTTGCGATCAGTGTTCTAGCAACAGCCCAACCTGCGTGCGCTTGGGCAGCTTGCTGACCACCAGTTGGTGGGAGCGCTGCAACAAACCACGCAGCTCCTCGCCGCCCAACGGGTAGGGTGTTTCCATGATGATCCATTGCGCCCGTGCCAAGTAAGGCGCCGGGTGAATCCCAGGGCGGTCCACATGGCCGAGGAATAGCTCTTTGTCGACCTTGAACGCGAGAGACTCGCCCCGCAGGTTCTGCAACGCAAACATCTTGTTTCCGGCAATCGAAAACACCCGCACGCCGCCCCACTTGTAATCCTCTCGCGCACCGGGCAAGCCCAGGCAAAAGCGTGCGACATCTTCTTCAGTCATTTTCTTCGCGCTCATAGCTGTCGCTCTCCACAACCTTTGAAGGCATGATCCAAGTAGTCGATCCAGGCGCGCACTGCCGGCGACACACCGCGTCGATGCGGGTAAACAGCTTGCAGCCAGCCGCCGGGCAGTGACCATTGCGGCAACAGTTGCACAAGCTGGCCGCTTTCCAGTTCCTGCTCGCAATACATCATGGGTAACACGGTAAAACCCAGGCCGGCGAGGGTGCTGGCCTTGCGCACGACAAAGTCATCGATGCCTAGCCGCGCTTCCATCACCAAATCGCAACGGTTGCCATCGGGATCGAGCATACGCAGGTGGACCATGCGGTCAGCTTCCAGCGCGCCGAGCACCGGCAGCTGCTTGAGGTCTTCCAGTGTCTTGATCTGGCGGTTGCGCACAAAGTCGGGGCTGGCGACCATTACGGCCTGTGCCTGGCGCAGACGGCGGGTCACCAGCAACGGGTCTTCATCCCCCAAGTCCCGCACTCGCAGGGCGACGTCGATACCTTCGGCCACCAGGTCGACGCGACGATTGATCAGCATCATTTCCAGCTGCACCAGCGGATACGTCGCGAGGAATTCGGCCACTACCGTGGGCAGGATTTCGTGGGCCAGGCCTACCGGGCAACTCACCCGCAGGCGGCCCCGAGGCTCACTGGACATGCTGGCGACGGCTTCGTCGGCCATTTCCGCTTCCAGTAGCATCGCCTGGCAGTGCACCAGATAGCGTTCGCCGACGGCGGTCAGGGTCAACTGGCGGGTGGTGCGTTGCAACAAGCGCGCGCCAAGGCGTTCTTCCAGCTCGGCGATGCGCCGGGAGAGCCGTGATTTCGGGATACCCAGCAAGCGTCCTGCGGCCGCGAAGCCACCGGCTTCCACCACCTTGGCGAAATAATAGAGGTCATTGAGATCTTGCATGGCGCGCCTATTGTCCTGTCAGTGGGACGAACTATCGCATTTTAACCCGCTAATCGGCTATTGGATTCATCTGTAGGATTGTCAGCACTTGATCGCCCCGTGCGATCCTCACTTGGAGATCCCACATGAAACTCTTGCATATCGATTCCAGCATCCTGGGCGACAACTCGGTGTCCCGTCAGTTGAGCGCCGGCGTGGTCAAGGCCTGGCAAGCCGCCGAGCCAGGTATTGAAGTGACCTACCGCGACCTGGCCAGCGATGCCATCAGCCATTTCTCTGGCGTCACCCTGGGTGCTCTGGGCACCGCCGCTGAATTGCGTGATGCCGTGCAAAAACACGAAGCCGACCTGAGCGCATCGACCTTGGCTGAGTTTCTCGCCGCCGACGCCGTGGTATTGGCCGCACCGATGTACAACTTCACCATCCCGACCCAGTTGAAAGCCTGGATCGACCGTATCGCCGTTGCCGGCCAGACCTTCCGCTACACCGAAGCCGGCCCTGAAGGCCTGTGCGGCAACAAGAAGGTGATCATCGTTTCCACCGCAGGCGGCCTGCACGTCGGCCAGCCTACTGGCGTGGCTCACGAAGACTACCTGAAAGTGCTGCTGGGCTTCCTCGGTATCACCGACATCGAGTTCGTCCGTGCCCACGGGCTTGCTTACGGTGACGAAGTGCGTGGCAAGGCGCTGAACGATGCCAATATGCTGATCAGCGAGCAATTGTTCGTCGCTGCGTAAGACTTGTGTAAATTTCACCGCGGCTCGATATCAATCTGAATCGAGCCGTCTAAACTCTGTATTCTGGTGGCCTGAAAGCGGCCGGAGTACGGAGTTTTTTGTTTTATCCGGGCGTATTTGGCTCAGGTTATGCAATCCAAGGTCATATCACCCGAGCCTGAGTGCAATGATCATGGGTTTTTTTAATCGACACGCAGGCGTCACGCAACAAAGGTGGACATCCCCATGATGCGTCTTTGTGCAGTCTTGCTTCTTTCTTTGTTCGGTGGCCTCGTTTCAGTGCAGGCCGCGCCAGCACCGCACCCCCACTGGAGTGTGGGCTATCACCGCATGAGCTTTCTCGATCCGCTGGATTTACAGCCGATGAGCGCTATAGCCTTTTACCCGTCCACCGGCCAGGAACAGACCAGCCAAGTGGGCGCCTATCGCATCGCCGCCACGCAAGACTCCAAGATTGCCATTGGCCGCTTCCCGATGTTGATGCTTTCCCATGGCAACACCGGCACACCGCTGGCCCTGCATGATTTGGCCACGTCCCTGGCGCGCAAGGGCTTTGTGGTGGTGGCGGTGTTGCACCCCGGTGACAACTACAAGGATCACAGTCGCCTGGGCACCTTGAGCAATCTGTTTGGACGGCCGATCCAGATTTCCGAAGCGATCACCGCAACCCTGGGCGATTCGATGCTGTCGCCCTTCGTCAACGTCGACCAAGTAGGAGTAATCGGCTATTCGGCAGGTGGTGAGACGGCGCTGATCCTGGCGGGTGCCAAACCTGATTTTGACCGGCTGCGGCGCTATTGCCAGCAACGTCCCGAAGACCGTGACGCCTGCACCACCAAGGGCGAGCTGATTGTTGATCGCGATGACTTGCAGCCCCAGGCCGACTCTCGTATCCACGCTTTGATGCTGATGGCGCCGCTGAGCTTGATGTTTGGCCGTCATACCCTGGCCCACGTGCATGTCCCGGTGCTGCTCTACAGCGGCGACGGCGATAAGCTGGTGGCGGTGGACAAGAATGCAGCCGCCCTGGCGCGCAAGCTGCCGGAACCGCCGGACTTCAAGTTGCTGGCCGGGGCAGGGCACTTCATCTTCATGGCGCCCTGTGATGAGGACCAACTGGCGGCCATGCCGACCGTGTGCACCGATGCCGATGGTGTCGATCGTGAAGGCATTCACCGCAACCTGATCTCCGAGGCCGGACGTTTTTTCAGCCACACCCTCGGGCAATCCAGCCGTGCCGGCATGCAGACGGCGGATCAGTAAGCACGGCGCTTGAGCAGCAAGGTCAGGCCCAGGCCGGTGACCGAGAGTAGGGCGGCAAAGAAGAAAATCCACGAATACCCCAGGTTCAACGCCACCGCGCCCATCAGCGGCCCGGCAATCGCCAGCGCCAGATCGAAGAACACTGCATAGGCACTCAAGCCTGCGCCGCGACTACTGCTGGGCACCTGCTTGATCGCCTCGACACCCAGCGCCGGATACACCAGCGATAGGCCAAAACCGGTCAGCCCAGCGCCAATCAGCGCGACGCCGGTGGACGGTGCCAGCCAGAGCAGCACCAGGCCCACGGTTTCGAGGGTCATGCACGCAATCGCTGCGGTAAACCCGCCGAAGCGGCTGATGCTGGAGATGAACAGCAGCCGGGAAACGATGAAGCAAATACCAAATACTGTCAGGCACCACGCGGCGCCGGTCCAGCCACGGCTCAGGTAGTACAGGGTGATGAACGTGGTCAGGGTGCCGTAGCCAATCGATGCCAGGCATAGGCTGGCGCCGAAAGGGGCAATGCGCCCAAACACTGCCCAGAACGGCAAGCGCTCCCCGCGTACCACCGGTACCGACGGTTTGCTGCGGATCAGCAGCAGGCCCAAGGCCGCCAGTGCGAACAGGGCCGGTCCTAGACTGGTGTAGCCGTATTGGGCAACCATCACCACCCCCAGCGGTGCGCCAATGGCAATGGCGCCGTAGGAAGCGATCCCGTTCCAGGAAATCGAGCGTGCGGTGTGTTCGGCGCCGACCTGGCCCATGCACCAACTGATGGTACCAACACCGATCAAGCCTTGGGCCACACCCAGCAACAGTCGGCCGACGATCAGGATGCTCAGGCTCAACAGTGGTGTGCCGTCCAGTAGCGTGGCGATCCACGTCAGCACGCCGCTGATCAGAATGCCGCTCAAACCCAGCACAATCGCCCGTTTGGTTCCGACAGTGTCTGACATGCGCCCGGCCATGGGCCGACTGAGCAGCGTCGCCAAGTATTGCGAACCGATGGTCACTCCGGCGATCACGGCGCTGAAGCCCAGTTGCTCGTGAACATAACCGGGGATCACTGCAATAGGCAGGCCGATGCAGATGAAGGCGATGAAGGTGTAGAACACAATGGAGACGATCTGCAGGGTGATCGACAGTGAGCTGGGGGAGGCGGGCATGGGAGCTCATTCGCGGGCAGGCGGTGAGCGCATCATGGCGTGGGTGTAGAAGAAAAGGAAGCTGGCTAACTAATTTGTGCTGTACTTGAGGGCCTCGACGCAGCCCCGGACAGAAATGCAAAAGCCCCGTCACAGTGGACAGGGCTTTTTCTTGCAGCTAAGAGCTAATCGCTGCCCTTAAAACACCACACCCTGGCTACGCAGGTAATCGTCATAGGTGCCGCTGAAGTCGATCACGCCACTTGGGCTCAGCTCGATGATGCGGGTGGCCAGGGACGAAACGAACTCACGGTCGTGGCTGACGAAGATCAGCGTGCCCGGATAGTTTTCCAGCGCCAGGTTCAGCGCTTCAATGGATTCCATATCCAAGTGGTTGGTCGGTTCGTCCATGATCAGCACGTTAGGCTTTTGCAGGATCAGCTTGCCGAACAGCATGCGACCTTGTTCACCACCGGAGATGACCTTGACCGACTTGAGGATATCGTCGTTGGAAAACAGCATGCGGCCCAGGGTGCCGCGAACTACTTGTTCGCCTTCCTTGGTCCAGCGGCCCATCCAGTCGAACAGGTTGGATTCATCTTCGAAGTCCGAAGCGTGGTCCTGGGCGTAGTAGCCGATTTCTGCCGCATCGGTCCACTTCACGCTACCGGCATCCGGGCTCAGCTCATTGACCAGGGTACGCAGCAGGGTGGTCTTGCCGATACCGTTCGGGCCAATGATCGCCACGCGCTCGCCGGCTTCAACGTTGAAGCTGAAGTCTTTGAACAGTGGCTTGCCATCAAAGCCCTTGGCCATGCGTTCGACGATGACCGCCTGGCGATGGAGCTTTTTGGTCTGCTCGAAGCGGATGAATGGACTGACCCGGCTCGACGGTTTGACTTCGGCCAGGTGGATCTTGTCGATCTGCTTGGCACGGGAGCTGGCTTGCTTGGATTTTGAGGCGTTGGCCGAGAAGCGGCTAACAAATGATTGCAGCTCGTTGATCTGAGCTTTCTTCTTGGCGTTGTCCGACAGCAGTTGCTCGCGCGATTGGGTCGCGACGGTCATGTACTCGTCATAGTTGCCTGGGAACAGGCGCAGCTCACCGTAGTCCAGGTCGGCCATGTGGGTGCAGACGCTGTTCAGGAAGTGACGGTCGTGAGAGATGATGATCATCAGGCTCGAGCGTTGGGTCAGGATATTTTCCAGCCAGCGGATGGTGTTGATGTCCAGGTGGTTGGTGGGCTCGTCGAGCAGCAGTACTTCCGGATCGGAAAACAGTGCCTGGGCCAACAGAACGCGCAATTTCCAGCCTGGAGATACTTCACTCATCGGGCCGTTGTGCTGCTCGATGCCGATACCCAGGCCCAGCAGCAGTTCACCGGCGCGGGATTCGGCGGTGTAGCCGTCCATCTCGGCGAACTCGGTTTCCAGCTCGGCGACGGCCATGCCGTCTGCCTCGGTCATTTCCGGCAGCGAATAGATGCGGTCGCGCTCAGCCTTGACCTTCCACAGCTCCTCGTGGCCCATGATCACGGTGTCAAGCACGGTGAATTCTTCATAGGCGAACTGGTCCTGGCGCAGTTTACCCAGGCGCACGTTCGGCTCCAGCATGACCTGGCCACCCGACGGCTCCAGATCGTCACCGAGAATTTTCATGAAGGTCGACTTGCCGCAACCGTTGGCCCCGATCAGGCCATAACGGTTGCCAGCGGCGAACTTGACCGAAACGTTCTCGAAGAGCGGCTTGGCGCCGAACTGCATGGTGATGTTAGCTGTGGAGATCAATTACTTTACCTATCAATGGGTTGCGACAGCGCTGATGGCGCCTGGACCATTCCTGGGGCATTCCGGGACTGGACCAGTCTGAGCATGAGCTTGGGCCAGCGGGCATACGTCGACAGCGACATCAAGGCATGAAGCCCCGTCGCTGAGCAGAATATATGGGTGCATGTTGGAATTTGGCGCGCATTGTCGCATATGTGGGGCGTGAGTTGTATGGCGGGGTGGAGTGGATGTTGAGGGCAGTTGTCTTCCCAGGAGTTTTGCCCTGTCAGGCGAATGCAGCGAAGGTCAATCCTGTGGTCTGGTCCTTGAAGGCAAAACAGCGGAGCTTGCGGATAGATATCTCATTAAGTTCGACGAAAACCCCTACAAAGTCAGCGTAATTGCATCAATAAGTGTCAGAAAGCCAGATTTTTTTTTCAGTTTCGTATTGATGACAGTTGAACATCTCAAGGGCCTCGCTTATTTTGCGTTTGTTCGCCCTACAGTGATGGCTCTTTACCGGTTCAGGGATGGCGAGGCTTTCGGTGTAGGGCGAACCTCTTCATGTCGCAATGACAGAAAACACCCTATAAGCGTCAGATGCAGATGCAGATGCAGATGCAGATGCAGATGCAGATGCAGATGCAGATGCAGATGCAATGGAAATGCACCTCCGGATGCGCCCTGCCGGGCGCACCCAAAAAAAAGCCCGCTGGGGGGCGGGCCAAGGGATTCACTTGAGGAGTAGATTTCACCCTATAGCGGTAAAGGTGAATAGTTTGTGAAAGCGATGTCGCAAGAACGAATACCCCATACCCTCACTATTTACGTACAAAGGTGCGCATGGTTTGCCCCCGCTCGGTGCTGAAGCACGTTGGCCTTGGCATGCCCTCATCGGCGGCAATAAACACAAAGTGATCCCCATCCAATCGATAACTCGCCAGCAATTGCTTGCCCGCATCGGCGCCCATTGAATCCACCCAGATGATGGTCTTGGGCGTCGTACTGGCGTCGAGGGTAAAGCTGCCTGCCAGTAACACCTCGCCGCCAAGGGTAACGACCCGAAATTGATCGCCACTGATGGTGGTCAGGGCGCCGGGAGCGCTGTGTTCATCTACCGGGTTGATCACGCCGCTGTCTTCCAGTGCGGTCTGTTCCCATTCTCCCTGGAGAGCCAATTGGTCATGGTGGCTGGCGCCGTGGAAAGGCTGGTTTGAGGGGGATGACATGCAAAATTCCTTTTTTGATGAGCCGTTAGTAGCGGGAGCAGTTCGACAGCGATGAAGCGAATTTTTGAGAATGCGCTCATAAATGAGTGCCAGTTGGGGTTTTCCCTTTTACTGGCGGACATTTAACGCGTTTTTGACATACGCTAAGCATAATGCCCCGTTGCTTGTCGTCTACGCTCATGAATCTCAGGCATGACATTCGTATGCCTGAAAGGAAAAAATCTTCACGGGCCTGGAATCTTTTCTACGACGGGAGGGTCGGATGCCCCGTCGGCGCGACTGCGTATGTCTGGTGTTCAGGGCGTTGTCCCTGTGTTTTCAGTCAGTTATTAAGATCTAGCGTGTTTTGGATGTTGAATGTCCATTTTTTAGGGTGTAACAATTTTGAATAAAACTCCCCAGCTCCAAACCCATGCTGCATCGGACGAAATTGATTTGTTTGAACTGTTTCACTCTATTTGGCGGCAAAAGAAACTGGTTATTGGCTGTACGCTTTTCGCGGGGCTTGTGGGAGTTGGTTACGCACTATTGGCGCCGCGGGAATATCAGGTCAGCAGCGTTCTGCGCCCGGCGGCGATCAACGAGTTGGACGCGCTAAACCGTTCTGAAGTCTATAAGTTGCCGCCTGCGGATGCGCTGGCCAAAGTGGGTACGCAACTGGATTCCTACGAGGCTCGCTTGAGCTTTTTCAAGGCTAACCAAGCCTTGTTCAAGGAGTTTCAGCGGCCGGGGCAGAGCCTTGAGCAGAGTTTCGAGGCGTTTAATCGCGACTCTATCAAGCTGATTTTGCCTGATCCGAAAAAATCCGACTCCCTGAGCAGCTATATCCGCCTGGAGTTGCAGTACCCCACTGATATTGACGGGGTTGCGATTCTCAACGGGTTTGTCGACTACGCAGTTGCCGCTGAGCGTGAGCAAGTCGGAGCCGATCTTAAAGTGATCGTCAACAACCGCCTCACTGAACTCAAAGGCAAGATTGACGCCGCTCGCTCCAATTACGAAACCGACAAGGCGTCGAAAATCGCCAAGTTGCTGGAGGGCGACAAGCTCAAGCGGGCGCAGCTGGAAGACGAACTCGGCGCATTGCGTCTGCAGATGAAAATGGAACGCTCCAATCGCCTGGCGGAGCTGGCCGAGGCGATCTCGATTGCCAAGTCCATGGGCATCAAAAGCCCGACGACGCCGTCGTCCATGGCTGATGCGGGGCGCAGTGGCTCAAGTCAGGTCATGCGTACCGAGGTCAATAATCAGCGGATTCCGCTGTACTTCATGGGTACCGATGCCCTTGAGGCCGAACGCACCGCGTTGCAACAACGCACCAGCGACGACTTCACCAACAGCCGCGTTGCCGAAATTGGCAAGGAGCTGCAATTGCTGGAGGTCAACCGCCAGGTTGAGGTGCTGAATAAACGTGGGAATGAAGATATCTTCCTGCAGGATGTTGAGCCCTTGCGTGCCGAAGTGGCGCGCTTACGAAGCCTGAACATCGATATGAGCAGCTTGAAACTGGTGACGATCGACCGTCGCGCCCAAGAGCCGCTAAGCCCGATCAAGCCGAAGAAAATCCTGGTGGTGGCCCTGAGCCTGGTGGCCGGCTTGGTGCTGGGGATCATGGTTGCACTGATTCGTCATTTCATCCTGATGCGCCGGGAAGCGGTACCGTACTCGCCGTTGGATGATCATCGTTTTTCCCGCCGTGAGCGCAAGGATGATGAGCCTCTGAGCTGATCAACTCTCGCCGCCCACTGGGTCGGCGTGAAGATCCCGGGCTGCCTCGCAGCCCGGCGCGATACCGGCTAGCTCACCTTCGAGCTACCGTCGATCACAGTTGCTGGGCACCGTTTCACAATTCATAGTTAACCTTTGGTTACAGTCTATGGCTAAAATAACAGCCAATGGCCATGGTCAGGATTGTCACAGAGCCTGCCACATTGCCTGTTTGCCGAATTGTGTTTTCAGGAGCTGCTTATTTAATCCTCGGCCGTCGTGGGCACGCAGGAGCAGCCGGTTCTCTTCTGACGTGTGACGAATGCCCTTGAAACTCATCATTGTTGCTCTCTACGTTGTCTCCATTGCGTATGTACACCTGCGTGGCCGGGTGCGACATAAACTTGGCCGCCAATTAAGCGATCACTCGACCTTCCTGGCTCCGATTAATTGTTTTCTCTACCTGTTCTCCAAATTGCCCAGCCGGCCCTATCTGTCGCCCAGTGACTTTCCTGACCTGAGCCCGCTTCAGGAGCATTGGGAAGAAATTCGCCAGGAAGGCCAGAACCTGATGCGGGCAGGGGAGATCAAGCGCTCGGACCAATACGACGACGTGGGTTTCAACTCGTTCTTCAAGTCGGGCTGGAAGCGTTTCTATCTGAAGTGGTATGGCGACAGCCATCCGTCGGCCATGAAGTTGTGCCCGCGCACTACCGAGTTGGTGCAAGGCATCAGTTCGATCAAGGCAGCGATGTTTGCCGAGTTGCCACCGGGCTCCAAGCTAGTGCGCCATCGAGACCCGTATGCGGGTTCCTATCGCTACCATTTAGGCCTCGATACGCCCAACGACCCGGGCTGCTACATCGACGTTGACGGTGAAAGCTACTACTGGCGTGACGGTGAGCCGGTGATGTTCGACGAGACCTACATCCACTATGCGCAAAACACCACGCAACAGAACCGCATCATTTTGTTCTGCGATATCGAACGGCCGATGAAATACCGCTGGGCTGCAGCGTTCAACCGTTGGTTCAGTCGCAATGTCATGGCGGCTGCCGGTTCGCCCAATGAAGCCGGTGATAAGACCGGTGGTTTGAACCGTGCCTTTACTCGGCTGTACAAGATCCGCTTGCGGGGCAAAGAGCTGAAAAAGCGTAATCGCACCCGCTATTACCTGGAAAAGTGGGCGATCTTTGCCGGTCTGGCAGCGATTTTTCTTCTGGTCTGAGATCGCGTGTCGGAAAAGTCGTGTTACACCTAAAGAGAAACTATTTAGTTACCAAAGCCGAACCCTGGGCGTAGCGTGTTATCGAACGCAGGTATTCCTCGCCACAGAGAGGCTTTGTCATGAACACCCATGTGCGCAACCTTGCAGTACTGGCTTTGGGCCTCGCGCTGACCTCGCTGGTACAGGCGCAAAATCTGCCTGGCAACAACAATCCCTACAACAGCCCCATTCATCGGGCCAATCCCAACAGCATGCAGGGCACCCAGCCCAATTCCCCCGCCATTCGTGGAACCAACGTCACTCCGGTGCCTCGGCCACCGACCCTGAAAAATGGCGGGATCGGTAACCGTTATCCGCAGCGCGATGCCGCGCCCACTCGTCCTGCAACCCAACCGCAGGCGCCGACCCGTGACGCCAATGGCAATCGCCAGCCTTGAGTGTGTGAACCGAACAAGGAAACCCACGGTATGTTTCTACGCAAAACCCTTTTAGTGACATTCTGCGCCAGCGCCTTGCTGCCCCTGGTGCTTCCTGTTTACGCTGCCGATACCCAGCAGTTCCCCAGCGAGCAGGGCAGTGTCACGGCCACCCCAATTGTCAAAGGCCTGGACCATCCGTGGGCGGTGGCGTTCCTGCCGGATAAGCAGGGTTTCCTGGTCACCGAACGGCCCGGCCACCTGCGTTTTATCAGCCCAGACGGCAAGTTGTCGGCGCCCTTGAGTGGTGTGCCGCAAGTATGGGCCAAAGGGCAGGGCGGTTTGCTGGATGTGGTGCTGTCGCCTGACTTCAAGCAGGATCGGATGGTCTACCTGTCCTATGCCGAAGGCGGCGGCAAGGGTGGCACCGCTGGCACTGCTGTAGGGCGCGGGCGCCTGGCCGACGACCTGAGTGGTTTGAAGGACTTCCAGGTCATCCTTCGCCAGGAACCCAAGCTGTCCACCGGCAATCACTTCGGTTCGCGGCTAGTATTTGATCGCGATGGCTATCTGTTCGTAACCCTTGGGGAAAACAACGACCGTCCTACGGCCCAGGACCTGGACAAGTTGCAGGGCAAGGTCGTACGAATCTTCCCCGACGGGCGTGTGCCAGACGATAACCCGTTTGTTGGCCAGGAAGGTGCCAGGCCCGAAATCTGGTCCTATGGGCAGCGTAATCCTCAAGGCGCCGCCCTTAATCCGTGGAGCGGCACGCTGTGGGAAAACGAGCACGGCCCTCGCGGCGGTGATGAAATCAACATCATCGAGCGGGGCAAGAACTACGGTTGGCCATTGGCGACCCATGGCATCAACTATTCCTTGCTGCCCATTCCCGAAGCCAAGGGCAAGACAGCCGAAGGCACCGTCGCGCCTCATCATGTGTGGGAGAAATCACCGGCCATCAGCGGCATGGCGTTCTATGACGCCGACCGTTTCAAGGCCTGGCAGCACAATCTGTTTATCGGCACATTGGCCAGCCAGGAGTTGATTCGCTTGCAGTTCGATGGCGACAAGGTGGTGCATGAAGAACGCTTGCTGGGGGATTTGAAAGCGCGCATACGGGATGTGCGGCAGGGGCCGGATGGCTTTTTGTATGTCCTGACGGATGAGAATGACGGTGTGCTGTATCGGGTTGGACTGAACCAGGATTGAGCCGCAAGCCGCAAGCCGCAAGCTTGAAGCTTGCGGCCCCGCAATCCCGTGTTCATCAGCGGCGCTGACCCACTCACCCTTGTTGGCAAAGTAGCGATAGATACTTTTCCTGGATATGCCGGCGTTTTTCACCAGAAGTTCCATGCCCGCGGATGGGCAGACCTTAGCCCCCCCATGGTGTAAGCTCGTGGACTATTCGGATGCGACCTATTGCGAGCCCTATGCCGTCGTTCTTCAAACGCTCCCTGTTGCCCAAGCTGCGTGGTTTTCCCCTCACTACCGACGCCATCGAGGTGCTGTCCGGTGCCGCCGAGTTTCGCCGGTGCCTGCTGGAAAAAATCGCCCAGGCCACCCAGCGCATCTACATCGTTGCGTTGTACCTGCAACAGGATGAGGCCGGCCAGGAAGTATTCGACGCCCTGCATGCCGCCAAGGCTGCCCGGCCCGAGCTGGATATCGTGTTGGTGGTCGACTGGTTGCGGGCGCAGCGCGGTTTGATCGGTGCCGGCAAGCAACCGGGCAACAGCGCCTGGTACCAGGCCATGACCCAGTCCCACGAAAGCCAAGTGCCGGTATACGGCGTACCGGTGCAAACCCGTGAACTGTTTGGCGTGTTGCACCTCAAGGGCTTTGTGATCGATGACAGCGTGCTGTACAGCGGTGCCAGCCTCAACAATGTGTACCTGCACAAGTTCGACAAGTACCGCTTCGATCGCTATCACCTGATTCACAACAAGGCCCTGGCCGATTCGATGCAGCATCTGGTAGAGCACGGGCTGATTGCGTCAAAAGCTGTGCACCGCCTGGACCTGCCGGACTTGCCCAGCACCCGCAGCTTACGCAATGACATTGGCGACTTGCGCAGCCGCTTGAAACACGCGACCTATGACACCACTACCGGCGCCGTGCCAAACGGCAACCTGTCAGTCAGCCCGCTGCTTGGCGTTGGCAAGAACAACCCCCTGAGCCGGGTGATCTGCGAGCTGATTGCCAGTGCTCAGCATCAACTGACTATCTGCACCCCGTATTTCAACCTGCCCCTGGCGGTAACTCGGGAAATCAACCGCGCCCTGGCCCGTGGGGTAAAGATCGACATCATCGTTGGCGACAAAACCGCCAACGACTTCTACATCCCGCCGAGCGAGCCGTTCAAGGTAATTGCCGCGCTGCCGTACCTCTATGAAATCAGCCTGCGGCGTTTTGCCAAGCGCCATCATCGGATGATCGATACTGGCCAACTGAATCTGCACCTGTGGCACGACGGCGATAACACCTATCACCTCAAGGGCATGTGGATCGACCAGCGCTACACCTTGCTCACCGGCAATAACCTCAACCCACGGGCATTCCGTCTGGATCTGGAAAATGCTTTGCTGATCGATGATCCACGGGGCGAATGGCTGGTGCCACGTCGTACTGAGTTGACGGAAATTTTCCGGCACACCTCGCGAATCGAGCGCTACCAGCAACTGCAGACCCTGGTGGAGTACCCGGAGGCTGTCAGCAAGTTTCTGCGTCGGGTCAGCCGGATACGGATTGAGCGATTGTTGTATCGGATACTGTAGGGCTCAGGCCGGTTGCCGTGCAGCCGGCCAGCAGGCAATGAGCAACAGCAACGCCGCAGCCACCAAATACGGCAAACGCGGCTCGATGGCATAGATCAACGTCCCGGCCAACGGCCCGACTACGACTCCAAACCCTTGGGCTGCCCCCACCGAACCCGCCGTAGCCCCTTGCTCCGAAGCGTCCACTGCGTTGGCCGCCAGTGCGGCGAAGGACGGATGCTGTAGTTTCCGATGTCGAGGAACACCTCGTTCTTTCGCCAAATGGTGTTGAGCACATCCGAGGGTTTTTCACCGGTGGGAATGGGCAACGGCGCCAAGTAGTCATTGCGCGAAAACAGCCGTTTTTTCGTGGTGCCTGCCGGTGGCGTACTCATGCCGACTTCCTGATCACGGCCAATTCCGCCTCACGCGTGGCGATGGCTACTTCCAACTCAGGGGATCGCTCGGCCCACTGCTCGGGGGGCAGTGGTTTGGACCATTCGATGATGTCGGGATAGGGCAGGTCGGGTGGCGGGTTCAGTTTCCAGCGTTCAAGCACATCTATCAGTAGCGTATTGAAAATAAAAATCCCGCAGAAGCCTTCCCACAAAGCGGTTATAAACCAGCCTCTCAACTTCGCAGCCTTGATAAGGTCGTCGAGGTAGGTAGCCCATATTCCTTTAGATCTGTCGAAGCGTGCCGTCTGATCTTCAACAGCGTCCGGCCCAATCTCCATGTAGCTACGCATGCACTCCCACAACGCCATGGCCGTGGTGCCGCCACCACAGTTAAACCCGAACCAAAAATGCTTGTTATCCTCCTTGGCCTGCGGGTCAGGATTCTCAAAGCCAATGATCAATAAGCCCATCGTAGCTTTACCCGCCTGACTCACCGACGACTGCTGCGTGGCCGCCGCCGTCACGCTTTCCCAGGGGACAATCCAGTACTCGCCATCCTCTCGTGGCACACACACCTCGCGGCGTTGCCGATTAAAGCGCACCGGCAATGGCACATCGCGAAATAGGCCCTGAATTAGAAAAAGCGTGGGAATCCCAATGATGAAGGTAGTCATGATCGCAAATATGTGCATATCGTCATGATCATTTCTGAACAGATATCCCATGAATGCAAACAGCATCACCATCGGCCATAGCACCATCACTGCCGAGCCGATGCTGTAGTTTCCGATGTCGAGAAACACCTCGTTCTTGCGCCAAATGGTGTTGAGCACATCCGAGGGTTTTTCCCCGGTGGGGATGGGCAACGGCGCCAAGTAGTCATTGCGCGAAAACAGCCGTTTTTTTGTGGTGCCTGCCGGTGGCGTACTCATGCCGACTTCCTGATCACGGCCAATTCCGCCTCACGCGTGGCGATGGCTACTTCCAACTCAGGGGATCGCTCGGCCCACTGCTCGGGCGGCAGCGGTTTGGACCATTCGATGATGTCGGGATAGGGCAGGTCTGGCGGCGGGTACAGCTTTTTCCTTTGCAGATAGGTAGCGAGAGGAGCATTGAAAATAAATACGCCGAATACTCCTTCCCACAATAGTGTTAGAAACCAGCCGCGCTTTTTGGCCTTGTCGTTCATGTAATCGATGTAGTAACGCAGATTTGCACCTGAATTGAGCGCTGCGGCTTCCGGGGCAGCCTCAGGCCCAATCTCCATGTAGCTACGCATACACTCCCACAACGCCATGGCCGTGGTGCCGCCGCCACAGTTAAACCCGAACCAAAAATGCTTGTTATCCTCCTTGGCCTGCGGGTCAGGATTGTCAAAGCCAATGATCAATAAGCCCATCGTAGCTTTACCTGCCTGACTCACCGACGACTGCTGCGTGGCCGCCGCCGTCACGCTTTCCCAGGGGACAATCCAGTACTCGCCATCCTCTCGTGGCACACACACTTCGCGGCGTTGTCGATTAAAACGCACCGGTAAAGGCACATCGCGAAATAGGCCCTGAATTAAAAAAAGCGTGGGAATCCCAATGATGATTCCGCCTCCGACAAGAGTAAACACACTGAGATCGGGGGCAATATTTCTAAACGCAAAGGCCAGCCCCAAAAACAGCATTACCATCGGCCACAGCACCATCACCGCCGAGCCGATACTGTAGTTACCAATGTCGAGAAACACCTCGTTCTTGCGCCAAATGGTGCTGAGCACATCCGAGGGTTTTTCACCGGTGGGAATGGGCAACGGCGCCAAGTAGTCATTGCGCGAAAACAGCCGTTTTTTTGTGGTGCCTGCTGGTGGCGTACTCATGCCGACTTCCTGATCACGGCCAATTCCGCCTCACGCGTGGCGATGGCTACTTCCAACTCAGGGGATCGCTCGGCCCACTGCTCGGGCGGCAGCGGTTTGGACCATTCGATGATGTCGGGATATGGCAGTTCCGGTGGCGGGTTCAGTTTCCAGCGTTCAAGCACATCTATCAGTAGCGTGTTAAAAATAAAAATCCCGCAGAAGCCTTCCCACAAAGCGGTTATAAACCAGCCTCTCAACTTCGCAGCCTTGATAAGGTCGTCCAGGTAGGTAGCCCATATTCCTTTAGATCTGTCGAAGCGTGCCGTCTGATCTTCAACAGCGTCCGGCCCAATCTCCATGTAGCTACGCATGCACTCCCACAACGCCATGGCCGTGGTGCCGCCACCACAGTTAAATCCGAACCAAAAATGCTTGTTATCCTCCTTGGCCTGCGGATCAGGATTCTCAAAGCCAATGATCAATAAGCCCATCGTAGCTTTACCCGCCTGACTCACCGACGACTGCTGCGTGGCCGCCGCCGTCACGCTTTCCCATGGGACAATCCAGTACTCGCCATCCTCTCGTGGCACGCACACCTCACGGCGTTGCCGATTAAAGCGCACCGGTAAAGGCACATCGCGAAATAGGCCCTGAATTAAAAAAAGCGTGGGAATCCCAATGATGATTAACGCTCCGCCCCACATTAGAGGGTCAGGAGTGATGTAACTCATTAATAAAAACAGCATCGCCATCGGCCATAGCACCATCACTGCCGAGCCGATGCTGTAGTTTCCGATGTCGAGAAACACCTCGTTCTTGCGCCAAATGGTGTTGAGCACATCCGAGGGTTTTTCACCGGTGGGAATGGGCAACGGCGCCAAGTAGTCATTGCGCGAAAACAGCCGTTTTTTTGTGGTGCCTGCCGGTGGCGTACTCATGCGCGGTCCTTGGGTTGCAGGTAAGTAGAGCCTGAACGCTCACTGTCGAGCGGGTAGCTTGGCACACGATCCAGTTCCGGTGTCGGATCAGCCCGCAGGGCGATCACACCTCCGTTGTCACTCAGGGTAAAGGCCACGCCGCGTTCACCGCCGATAAAGTTGCGGGCGCCCAGCAGCGCGGTCAATGGCGTGCGATACCGCAAGCGCAGGGAGATCGTGCGGGGTGGGGTGCTAAGGACACCTTGTACTGAACTGAAGGGGCCGCTCAGGCGTAAACCTTGGCCTTCGTTAGCGGGTATCCAGCAACAGGTACTGCCGGGCAGCCAGTGAGGTGCCATATCCCGCCAAGGGCGAGGCGGTTGGTAGTTGTTGGTCGGGCTGTTTTTGATCAAGTCGCGGTAGCGCTGGGTATCCACCGGATCACCGATCAGGCTCAGTTCCAGGTAGGCGCTGCTGGGCTCGGCCCCAGGCAAGTCAATCGTCAAGCTATTGATGGCACTTACGGAAGTCAGCCCGGAAGGAGCACTTGAACTGCCCATTACCGAGCTGCTCTCCATGCTCACTCGTGGGGTATACAGGATGCCGTACAGTTGGTTGAGTTCGTCTAGTTGGGCCTTGGCTGCGATAGGATCTAAATTCCCTGCTCGGGCTTTTGACCAGCAGCAGAAGTTGAGGAAATTTTGCAGTGGGGTTTGCTGAAAGAACCAAGTGATCAGGTACAGCACGCCCAGCGCGAACATGATCCAGTTGAGCGGGCCCATGCATAGCGAGTAGCGCATGATCGCCGCCTCCACTTCCACCAGTCCAGCTAAGGTTCTCATCGTGTAGGTAGCCCCCAACAGAGCCTGACTACCATAAGCCGCTATTTGCCCACCAACGACCGCCTTGCGCATCTGGAACCAAGGATCGATATGCGTCTGGCTGCTTTCCAGCTGAAGTTGCAGTGATTTGTATTCGTTTAGGGCCGCGCTAAATGACAATCCACCAATCACCCCACCAAACAGGGTGAGGGTTGGGGCCGCTGCGGAGCGAATCAGAAATCGATCCTTCCCCAACCCCTGCCGCACCTGATTATCAATTACCGCCGTCAGCGCGGCGGCGGCATACAACGACGCTGACACCGTATCGTTGAGGCGCTGACTGTCCATCCCCTCCACGGCTGCGGCCTGACTCAAGTAGTTACTCGCATTGAGCGTGTTCAGCAGCAAGGCCGCCAGCGGCACCACTCCACCGCTATTGGTCACAAAGGAAGAGTTCACGATGCCTGACACGCGTCCGACGCCTATGGCTTCCCCCGTGGTGCGGGCCCATTGGGTCAGCCCTTCCGCTTGTTGGCCCAGTAATCTCCAGACTTGAGTGCCTCCCTCGCTCACAGACTGTAAACGGGCCTCGCTGCCCAGGCGAGCAGCAACGAAGACTCCTAGCCAGGCACTGCTGAAGGTTTTATCGCCTTTGAGCAACAGCAACGACGCAGCCAGACGGTTGACCAGCACGCTCCATGCGCCATGGGCGTCTCGGGCCATGCTCGCAAGGTCGTCCAGAATCGGCGCGGCCAGTGGCACAAGTGCCTGATGGGTAGCCGCGATATTCTCAGAGGCCAGTGCGGCCATCAGCTCGCCCAGGCGAGTGCTGTTGTTAATGCCCGCATCGAGCGAGGGCGTCCAGGCACGGAAAAGTTGTGTCAGTGCGCCGCCATCGGCGGCTCGCACGTAGTCGGCGTATTGTTCCGCACCCTGGGCACGAATGCATTGGGCGGTCAGGCAACCGGTGGCCAGTTCGGTTAACCAGTGCCGAGTGTCCAGGTCATAGTAATCGACAAACCAGGTGCCGCTGGCGGACCGTTTGAGGTAAACGTCCCGGTCCGCAAACAGTGTCTGATGGCGTTGTTCGACATGCTGGAAATGCGCTGGCGCGGTGGTATCGAGCCAGGTGTTCATCGCTGTCAGATCGATATACTTGCCGACCTTGGCACTGAGGAAATCGTTGTCGAGGTTGGCCTGCTTTTCAGCACGGTATTCACGCACCACGTATTCCGCTTCGTTGTACAAATCGGCCGGAATAAAAGCCTGTACGGGCGCAACGATACTGGCAATTCGCGCATCACGGGCGGAGGCTTCGCTCGCGCTCGGCTGACCGCCGTATTGACGGGCATGGGTTTCATCCTTGAGCGCATCATCCAACTGGTGCTGAGCATCCAGCATGACCTTACCCTGCTCAGGCGTAAGGTTGATGTCACGGCTCTTGTAGCGATAGCTGAGAGTGCCCGCCAGTTCAGCCCCATCTTCGCTGACTAGACTGCGAATAAACCCACCGATGCTTAGGCGCAGGTTGTTATCACCGATCCACTGTTCGTGTCGCGCCTCCACCGACTCTTGCTCATGGTTGATATCACGCAGTACGCCCAGGTCGTCATCCAGGCAGGCAAAGACAGGAAACAACCCATTGGCCTGCGCCTTGGCAGTGCTCAGCCAATCCTGAGTGCTCTGACCCTCCCACCGTTCGGCACTCCACTCGCCCGGTGGCTCATCACTGGCCTCGGGGTGTTGGGCGATGACAATCTCGCGCTCACGTGAACGGTGCATGGCCTCGGTGTACGCGTTGATATTGGGCGTGGTCGGGGCTTTCATCGCGGTCGCGCCCAGTGCATCCGTATCATCACCGCCCCGTTGTTGGTCAGCCTTCATCGACCGGGCATAGGTGACCGGGATGAGTTCGGCCATGACCTGATCGGCTTTGACCAGCGGTGGGCAATGAGGCGCCTGTAGCTCGTTGGCCACCGTGCGCAAGGCAACGTGACGCATGTGCGCACTGCGTTTGGAGCTGCTGTCACTCAGCGCCTTGCAGTGTTCTGGATTCAGTGGGAACTCGCTATAGAGCATCCAGGCGTCATAGATTTTCTTCAGGGCCAGACCTGTCAGGGTGCCATCCAGCACGACGGTGGCATCGGCTTCCAGCGCTTGTTCACTCAGCAAACCATTCGGCCCGATGGCATAGCGCTTGAGAGGCCCCTGGTCCTGCCACAGATAAAGAAAACCTCCCCGCAGGCGGCGTGCCGCCATAGCGTGGCTCTGGGTAGCCACGCCGGGCACGCAGCAAGGATGGGCGGCTTTTTCTTCCGCCAGGGCATACCGCACGGGCACTACGAATATGTCGGGTTGGTGGGCTGGGCAGGGCGTAATTGAACTGTTGATATCTTCGTGGGGCATCGCCTTGGCGGCCCGGTTAGCCTGAGCCAACCGATCAACCATGGCCAGTTTTTCAGCACTCATGCGGATAGTTCCTTATCGGTGAGCTGCTGGCGCTCTAGTTCAGCACTCAGGTTGTCCAGACGTTGTTCAGGTAAAATCCCAGGCTCGGTGAGAATCTGTCGGTAAACGGCATGGCCGGGAGCGTCAGGAAAGTCATTGCCTAGTAAGGCGTGAAAGCTGGCCCAGCGAGTGACTTCATCGGCGGCACCGTAGCCTTGCCGTTCAGCGCTGAGCTGACAGGTCGTGACCCACTGCTGCTGTGCGGCGTGATCCAATCCTTGCAGGCACTGAGGGAAGTGCTGCTGACAATGCTCGATCAACTGCTGGGCAAGACGCTGCCGCTTGGCTTCGCTCAAGTGATCCAGTTGTTCTGGGGTCAGGCATAACCAAGGCTTTTCCGTATACTGCGCGATGGGCTGCTCAGGGTTTTCCTGACGAATAAATCCGGAGCTATGAGCCAATTTCGGCAGCAAAATAAGTCGGATTGGCCCCATCAATCGATCACGCGCCTGGGGCTCCAGACCAGTCAGCCACAAACGCGTGATACGGGGGTCGTAGTAACGAAAAAGGACCCTGGCATCGCCCTCGACGCGGGCGTGAATCAGGCTGCGCAGGTGCTGAAATACAACGTCTTCACCGGCCTCTGATTCCAGCCAGATACCCGCCGTTGCACTCCACTCCAGTGCAAAGATGTGGGCCAACGGGCTGCTGGGGGAAACCGGCACCAGTATCGGGCCGATATCCGCCAGCTTGCTGTAGGCAGTGTGCTGATACAGCGACTGAAACTTAGTGTTTTTCCCCTGATCCAGCAGGCGCTCGGACAGGTTGTCGATCTGAGCACCATCCAGCAGTAAATAAGCCTGATTCATGCATTCAACTCCGCTAGTTTTTGACACACCGCACAGACCGGTGCGGCATGACGTGCGGCCTGAATCAACGCAGACGTTTGCGTGGCCAGTGACGGAGCAACCAACACCTCGGCGACCTCCGGTATGACCGAAAGGGCCTGCTGTGCAGGAACCCCCGCCATAGGTGCACCACCCTGGACGATGGGCACGCTGCTGAAAATCCCCCCAGGGGTGATAACGATGTGGTGACCTCCTGCGCTGAGCGTTAGGCTCATGCCGGCATCTACTACCACATTGGTGGCTGTGACGTGAGCGTGTGCCCCGGCCTGAATCACCAGCGTACCGTCTGCCGTAGTGCTGCTATTGCCGGTGATGGAGATCAGTTCGTTACCACCGATCACCGTGTTACGCAGACCTTGGGTAGTGTGTAGCTCGTCGCCACTGATCAGGCTGGAGCTGTTGTTATCGACCTGCTCAAAGCGGTCATGATTGATCAGGCTGTGACTGTCACGAGTAATTTGCTCGCGGCGGTCGTTACCGATCTTGGTGTCGCTGTCGTTGAGGATCACCTGTTCGATGTCACGCTGAGCACGCAGGTAGATCAGCTCCCGCCCAGCGCGGTCTTCAATCGACAATTCGTTGTAACCACCGCTGTCCGGCGAGCTATGGCTACGCAGGACCGTTTTGGTTTTATTCGCGGGCAAGGGGTACGGCACTGGCATGACCTTGTTAGGTACGCACCCCGTAATCAACGGATTGTCAGGATTACCTTCCAGGTAGGTCACCACCACTTCCATACCGATACGGGGAATGGTCACCGAACCGAAACTTTCTCCGGCCCAGCTGGATGACACCCGTAGCCAGCAACTGCTCTTGTCGCTACCCAGTTCAGCGCGATCCCAATGGAACTCGACCTTCACGCGGCCATACTCGTCGCAGAAAATCTCTTCCCCTTCCGGACCAGTGACACGGGCGGTCTGGCTGACCAACACCGATCTGCGCGAGACCAGCGGAGGACGGTAGAACACGTCCCAGGGAATCGCGCTGAAGCTGTTGCGGTAACCTTGGGTAAAGCCGTCTTCGGGTTTAACGTCGCTGGTGATCGCCTCCTCAAGTGACTGAGGTTGCTTGCCTGAGTGAGTCACATTGAGCAACAACCACAACTCATTGCACGGCTGACGCGGATGTTCGATCAGGTTGAAGAAGTGGCCACTGCGCAGGATTGGCTGGTCGCTTTTACCCTCGGCCAACTGGTAGTCGGTACGGTGCCGCTCCAGGGCCTGCCGGGCAATTTGTTTGCCGAGCTTTTCATTTTCATGCAGCACCGGGTAACGGTAGTCTTCGAGAGCCGGAGTGAACTCGGCAGTGAATTGGCTTTCCAGCAACTGGCTTGGGCGTTTTAAATCATAGCCCCGGCGGGTGGTTGTGCTGGTTCGGGTGCTAAAACGCATCGAGAACTGGCTGACGACCGGGTGATCCGCGGCCAGGCCAGAGCCTTGCTGATACGGTGTTTCGCCCAGTTTGGGAAAGTAGGTCTGATCGTCGGTGAACACCAACTGGTGGCCACCCTCGCTGTGCTGATGGTGCCAGGAAATCCCGTCCTCGCTGCACAGCCTTTGGACGTACTCGTAGTCGGATTCACCGTACTGAGTGCAGTATTCGCGTTCAGGGCTGGTGCTGACATGGAAAGTATACGCATCGGCCAGGATGCCATGTCCATTGAGTACCTTGGCGATAATTTGCGGCACCGTCAGACGCTGAAAAATCCGTTGGTTATGGCTGAACTGCAAATAGTGCAGCGCCGGCACCAGGGTCAGGTGATAACGCGTCAGGCGCTTACCCGCTTCACCCACGAACACATCTTCGATGCGCCCATGAATCCCTTCGCCGTTCAGGCCAAACTGGAGAAAAGCCGGCTGGCTGAGCAGGCTTTCTAGATCGAAATCAGGGGACTCACTGACCAGTTCAATCTGGATCGCATACAAGCTGCTGATGGCTTCAGTGCCGTAAAAAGCTAGAACTTTGAAGTTGTTGCGAACAGAGGGAATCACTAACGCGAAGTGCGCAGTATTAGCAGGCGCGAACATGCGCTTATCCTTAAGCTGAGAGAGGACGAAAAACGCGATGCCCCGGCCATACCGAACCTGAACACACTTAAACCTCCCAGCATGCTAACAAGGTGCCAAATGATTCTATGTAGGAAACGTCCTAAAATTCGCTCGAACTTTCACTATCGGAATGTTCGTCGTTTCTGCGGACTAGTCCAATTAGACATCCATCCAGCGAGAATTGGCACCAGACGAATAGTTATCAAAAAGGCTGAATCATCTTTTTTTGAGTTTCGGCTTGGCACCGAAAGTGGCTCGCTGCTGACTTCAGCGTAAGCGACAGACATCCGTGAGTGAGGGCAGCCGTGAAACGGTATAGATAAAACGGGTCAACGCACAGGGAGATTAACGTGCGTGATGTCATTTTACAGGGGCATAAATGCAATCGCGGGCAGTGGTCGCCCGCGATCATGACAGCTCAGTGAGTTGAAATCAGTTCAAGCCCAGTTTGCCCCGCAAGGTCGACAGGTCTTCCGCCAGGGTATTGACCGGTCCCACCAGCGCCTTGCGGTCGTTTTCCTTGACCTTGTCGTAGGTCTCAAAGCCGCCATCGGCGGTTTTGTATTTGGCCAGGATCTTGTCGACGGTGGCGAAGTTCTTGTCGACCTTGGCCAGGAAGGCCTTGTCCTGTTTCTCGATTTGCCCACGGAATAGGTCGACGATTTTTTTCGCGCCGTCGATGTTGCCCTGAAAGTCATACAGGTCGGTGTGGCTGTAGCGGTCTTCTTCACCGGAGATCTTGGTGGCGGCGACTTCTTCGAGCAGTGCGGCGGCGCCGCCGACGACTTTTTCCGGTGGGAAGGTCAGGCCGGCGACGCGGGTCTGCAGGTCTTTGACGTCCTTGTTCAAGCCGTCAGTCAGCGCATCCAGGCCTTGGGTGGTGTTCTCGGAGAACAGTGTGTATTCGATGCGATGGAAACCGGTGAAGTCATCGGCCTTCACGCCTTTTTCGTGGTCGTCGACCCGCGAATCGATGGCAGCGTCGAGGTCGCTGAACAGCTCGGCGATCGGCTCGATGGACTCATAGTGAACGCGGGTTGGCGCATAGAGCTTCTTGGCCGTGGCCAGGTCGCCTTTCTTGACGGCGTCGGTGAACGCCTGGGTCTGGGTGACCAGTTCATCGATCTTGTCAGTGACGTAGATTTTGTAGTCCGAGACCGGGGCCACCAGGTCCAGCGGTGCCGTAGCGGCAAAGGCCGCCGGCGCAGAGAGGGTCAACAACAACGACAATGCCAGGGACGACTTTTTCATGGAAAGATTTTCCGCTGTGGGGTTGGTTTCAAGTGTTGGCAGTGGTTTGAGGATGCGTGGCAGCCAGCAGCGTGCGACCGATGAAGTCCTGCGGCCCGGTGGCCCCCGGCAAGGTGAAGAAATAACCGCCACCTACCGGTTTCAGGTATTCCTCCAGAGGCTCGCCGTTAAGCCTTGTTTGCACGCTGATAAAGCCTTTCTCCAGGTCAGCCTGGTAGCAGATAAACAACAGCCCCATGTCCAGCTGACCATTTTTGTTGACGCCGTTGGAGTAGTTGAACGGTCGACGCAGGATCAGGTTGGCCTGAGTCTTGTGGGTGCGCGGGTTGGCCAGGCGGATATGGGCATCTAGCTTGGTCAACTTGCCTTCGGGGTCCTTGGTGTAATCGGGCACCTGGGTTTCGGTGTGGCCGTCCATAGGCGCGCCGCTGGGCTTGATCCGGCCGATGATGCTTTCTTGCTCCTGCAGGGGCGTGCGGTCCCAGCGCTCGACGAAGTTGCGGATGATCCGTACCGCCTGGTAGCTGCCATTGGCGGCCCAGGCCGGTTCGTCACTGTCCGGCTGGACCCAGACAATCTGGTCCATGGTTTTGTTGTCGTTGGAGTTGGGGTTGGCCGAACCATCACGAAAACCGAGGAAGTTGCGCGCACTCTGCGCCGGCTCGCCTGGGCGGGCAGGGGCCTGGGACGGCACGCTGCCTTCCTGCTTCCAGCGCACCAGCAGCAGGTCTGGCAGGTTTTTCACGATGTCACGCAGGGCGTGAATATTGGTGTCGGGGGTGTTGGAGCTGAACTGCAGGCTCAGGTCTCCGTGGCACTGGGCGGGTTCCAGGGCGTCGTTGGGGAAACCGACCATGCGGCTCAGGCGCTTGGGCTTGGCGCTGGCCAGTGCGAAGCGCTCATCAAACAGCGACTCGCCGACGGACACGGTGATGGTCAGGTTGTCCGGCGTTACCACGGGGCCGAGAATCCCGGAGTCGGTGGGCGGCAGTTTCGGGTCGACTTGCGGCACGGTGCCGCCGGTCATCAGGAAGCTGATGCGCTCGTTCAGCGTGCGCAGCAACCGTTCGAGATCTTCACGATCGCTGGCCAGTACATCAAAGGACACCAGCATGCCGCAGGCCGGGCGCGGGGTGACGATGCCTGTTTGATGCTGGCCATGAAAATCGTGACGGTCCTGGGTCTTTTCACTGCTCGGCGCGGTGGTGACTTGTGCCGCGCTGGCGGCCATCGCCGGGCAACTGAGGCTGCTGCCGGCAATTGCCGCGCCTGTGGCAGCCATGCCTAGCAAGACACGACGACGCTGGGCTGAAAATTGTTCTGAATCACTCATGCTTTCAGTCATCTCACTGCAGGCCAGAAAGGCCAAGGGCGGGGTCGATTCCATCGAGTGCAACGGCCAGAGCCTTGGCCTTATCGGCGATCTGCTTGCGCTGATCGACGGTGACGCTGTCGTAAGTGCTGTAGCTATTACCGACTTTCAAACTACTGAGCTGGGCGTCGAGGGCGTTGATGGCACTGTCGATGCCCGGCAGCAGGTTGGCAGCCGACTTGGTCAGCAGTGGACGCATCAGGTCCACTACCTTGCGCGTGGCCTCCAGGTTGGCGGCAAAACCATTGAGGTCGATATGGCTGTAGCGCTCTTCCTCACCGCTGACTGCACGCACATCCGCCAGGCTATTGAGGTTGCGCACCAGGATGCTCACCAGTTGTTCCGGTGGCAGCGATTGGGCGAGTAACTGTTGCTTGAGGCGGGTGACGTCGGTCAGCAGGCGCTGGGCAATCGGTGTCAGACCGTCGAGGTTGCGCTGCTGGAACAGGCCGTACTCAAGGCGGTGGAAGCCGCTGAAGGCCGGGTCCTGCTCACGCTTTTCAAAGTAATCGGCGCGGGCGTTGATGACGTTGTCCAGCTCCGCCAGGCGTTGTGAGGCCAGGGCGAGACGCTGATAAGCCTCACGTGCCGGCACGTAAAACGCCCGGGCCTGGCTCAGGTCGCCGGCTGCGATAGCCTGCTCAAGTGCGGTGACCGCCTTGATCAGCGCGCCGCCCTGGCTGCTCAGGTACACGCGAAACTCCGACAGTGGGCCAATAAACGCCACCATTGATGGCTTGGCCTTTGCCTGTGCGTCCGACTCGGCGGTCGGCGTCACATGCAGGGTGCCGCGTGGGTTGCTCAGCAGGCCGCAGGTGATGACGTAGTCGCCGGGCGCCAGGTTCGCGTTGATCACCTGGCTCAGGCCGGGGGTGATATTTTCGCGTTCTTCGACCACCAGCACGCCGTCGAGAATTTCCCATTCCACCGCCCGGTCCGAGCGGTTGATGATGCGAAAACTCGCGTGGCCCGCCGGTACGGTCAGGGCATTGGGCTCGCAACTGTGGGCGTGAATGGTCACGGCGATTTCATCGTGGTTGGTCTGGCGCTTGGCGGCGGCCATTTTCGAGGCGTAGTAGAACAGGCCTCCGGCGGCGATCATCACGATCACCGAGCCGGCCACCGCCCAGCGCAGGGCACGGGGAGGCGAAGCCGATTGAGGGGATTGGCTGGACAAGAGACGGTCCTTACTGGCTGGAAACGGAAGAGGTATTGCGGTCGGTTGGTTTGCTGGGCGCCGCCGGCAGGAAGAACATCACCAAGGCCACCACTAGGTAAATCAGGTAGGCGCCGAGGGTGCTGATGGTGGGGGCATCCTGATAACCAAACATCCCCGCCAGTACCGAACCCAGCGGGCCATCCATCGGCAGCGTGGCGCTGAAATCGAACAGCACGGTTTGCAGGCGGTTCCAGGCGCCGGCTTCGTGCAGGGCTTGTACCGAGTTGGCCAGGATGCCAGCGGCCACCACCAGTATGAATAAGCCGGTCCAGCGAAAGAACGCGCCAAGATTCAGGCGCATGCTGCCCGAATAGATCAGGAATCCGACGATGATCGCCAGGATCAGGCCGAGCAGGGCACCCATGGGCGCGGCCGGGCCTTCGCTTTGTTGGAACACCGCCAGCAGGAAGAACACGGTTTCCAGGCCTTCACGGGCCACGGCGAAAAACACCATGGCGATCAGCGCCGTGACCTGGTGTTTGGAACCGGCCAGGGCGTGATCCAGGGATTGGTGCAGGGAATGCTTGATGGAGCGCGCTACCTTGCGCATCCAGAACACCATGGAACTGAGAATGCCAACGGCCACCAGGCCGACAATGCCTTCGAACAGCTCTTGCTGTTTTTGCGGGAACTCCGCGCTGACCAGTTCCAGGCCCCCGCCTACCAGCAGCGCCAGGGCTGCGGCGAGAAATACACCGATCCACACCGCAGGCATCCATTGGCCGCGGCCGGTCTGTTTCAGGTAACTGGCGATGATGCCAACGATCAATGCCGCTTCAATCCCTTCGCGCAGCATGATTAGAAATGGAACGAGCATTCAGCACCGAAGCGTAATTAGATAGGAGGCTAAGTTGTATCATAATGATACTCATTACTAAACGGGAAAGCTTGCTATTTGCTGAACGGCAGCTGAACGGTGGTGACGAAGCGCAACCCCCACTATGATGCGCGACATCTTCTGCACAACCGGTCATCACACTTCCCATGTCGGAAAAAGACACCATCTCTATCCATCTGGTCCGCGAAGCGTTGTTGCAGAGCTGCGCGCCGGGTGCTGCTACCCATGAAGTGCTGAACAAGGTCGGGATTGCCCCGGCGCTGCTGGCACAACCGGGTGCCCGCGTTCCGGCGACGGCTTATGCGCGGCTGTGGCGTTTGCTGGCGCGGCGACGGGATGACGAGTTTTTCGGCATGGACCCGCGCAAGCTCAGGTCCGGCAGCCTGGCGTTTTTCTGTCGTGCCTCCATGGCGCAACCGACCCTGGCCGCCGGCCTGGAAACCGGCCTGGGTTTTCTCTCATTGATGCTTGAACACATGCCTGCGCAATTGGTGCACCAGCAAAGCCTGGCAGAAATAGTTCTGCTGGAGCCCGAACCTGAGCCCAAGCGGGCGTTTACCTATTTCGCCTACTGGATGATCGTCCACGGTGTCGCCTGCTGGCTTGCCGGTCGGCGCATTCCGATTCTTGCCATTGAGCTGCGTTGTTCGCAACCGGCCTTTTGTGGCGACTATCAGGTGATGTTTTCCGACAACCTGCGCTTTGACCGGCCACGCACCCGGATGATTTTTTCCGCCGATTGCCTCGACCTGCCGATCAAACGCAGCCCGGAAGAACTCAAGCGGTTCCTGGCGCAGGCGCCAGCCAACATCCTGGTTAAGTACCGAGACCCCGACAGCCTGGCTACCCGGATCAAGAATGACCTGCGCCAGATGCCGCCCCAGGACTGGCCGGAGACCGAGAGCCTGGCCAACACCTTGTGCATGTCGGCCTCGACACTGCGCCGTCGCCTGGCGGAAGAAGGCCTGACCTACCAAGGGCTCAAGGACAGTGTGCGCAAGGAGCTGGCTGTTATCTGGTTGGCCGAGCCTCATATCAGCTTCGCCGAGATTGCCAGCCGCCTGGGCTTTGCCGATACCAGTTCGTTCTACAAGGCCTTTCGCAAGTGGTCGGGCTCCAATCCTGGGCATTACCGCAGCCTGATCCTCAACGAGGTCAGTTGAAGCGTTTTCGTACATACGCTGATCGTCAAGCGGGGGCTTGCTTGAGATTTTCCCTATAGGGGCCAACGGCGCCATCCTTAAGCTGGCTGCACTTTTTCCATGTTGAAGAGTGCCGCAATGCCACTGGACCCTTTACAAGCCAACGCTTCATCTTCATATGAGGATACGCGGCGACATCCGCTGAGCACCCCACAGAAACTCAAGGGTTTTCTTGTGCAGGTGATCAGTGCCAGCTTCGGGCATACGCCGGGGCATGTTCCCAAGGCTTCACTGCAAAAGGCCTGGGCCGCTGAAGAAAAGCGGGCCTGCCTGGAACGTCGCTATTGGCCACTGGACCAGGCGGACACTTATCGGACAACCGTGAATGCGACGGGCGCTATCTTCAGTGCGGCCGATGCCGTGCAAGGTCTTGTTAATGAGCAATCGGTACGGTGCCCGGATTTGGTCGAAGATCAGTGGGGAATGTATGAAGATGACGTTAGAAGGGCCAAAAAACATTGATGTTTTGCTACCACTTTTTTCGTGCACGCGTGATCCGCGCCGATGAAACGCCGGTGCAGGTGCTTACTTAGGGCGCAAAAAAAGCCCCGTGACCGAATGGGGCACGGGGCTAAAAATTGGCTGGATGCGACCAACCAAAGGAGCTCTTTACTCAGCGAATGCTGGCGACCGTGGTGTCCGGCTGCCAACCACCGCCCAGCGCCTTGTAGATCGCGACGATGCCGCGATACAGGTCGACTTCGGCTTGGGCCTGGGAGTCTTCGGCGGCCAGGCGTTCACGCTGGGCGTCCAGCAGCACCAGGAAGTCCACGGTGCCTTCGCGGTAGCGAATGTCGGCCAAATCCGCGGCGGCGCGGCTGGACTCACTCTGACGAATCAACGAAACCAGGCGCTGCTGGCGCTTGCCGTAATCGCTGAAGGCGTTTTCCGACTCTTCCAGGGCCAGCAGCACTTGTTGCTCATAGGTCGCCAGGGCGCCATCGGCTTGGGCATCCGCCCCGCGCAAACGGGCGCGCACGCTGCCCAGGTCAAAGGCCGCCCAGGTAATGCTCGGGCCCAGCGCCCAGGCATTGGCCGCTGACGAGCCGATCTGCGATCCACGGCCGGCGGTAAAGCCCAGGAAGCCGCTGAGGCTGACCCGAGGGAACAAGTCGGCCTTGGCCACGCCGATCCGCGCGGTAGCGGCGGCCAGCTTGCGTTCGGCGCTGAGAATGTCCGGACGCCGCTGCAGCAGTTGCCCCGGATCGCCAATCGGCAAGGCCTTGGCAATCGCCGGCAGGCTGGCCGGGCTCAGGTCTACGCTCAGTTTGTCTGGACGCTGGCCGAGGAGGGTGGCGATGCGGTTACGCTCGCGCACTTGTTCGGCCTGCAGTTGCGGCACGCTGGCCTCAACGGCGGCCAAGCGCGCATCGGCACGCACCACGTCGAGCTGATCGCCGACACCGGCGTCCCGCAGGCTTTCGGTGATGGTGCGCGAATCCTGCTGGTTCTTCAGGTTGGCCAGGGCGATTTTCTCGCGCAGTTGCGCGCCCCGCAGTTGACCGTAGGCGTCCACCAGTTCGGCAATCATGGTGACTTGCAGTTGATAGAGGTCGGCTTCGGCGGCCTGCTGATCGGCATCGCTGGCTTGAAGGTTGCGCTGGATGCGGCCGAACAGATCCAGTTCCCAGGCCATGTCCAGGCCCAGGTCGTAGCGTTCACTGTTAACGCGCTGGGTGGTTTGGCCAGGAATCTGCCCCTTGGCCAAATCGCTGCTGACGCGGTTGGTGATCGTCGGCATGGCGTCGTTGCTGGCGTCATCACGAATCGCACGGGCTGCCCGCAGACGGGCAAACGCTACGCGCAGATCACGGTTGCCGCTCAGGGACTGGGTCACCAGTTGGTTGAGGGTCGGGTCCTCGAACTGCTGCCACCAGATCCCTTCGAAACGTGCGTGGTCGTATTGTTTAGCGTCGGTGGCGGCCGTGATATTGGCCGCGTCCAGGCTCTGGGTTTTATAGTCAGGGCCCACGGCACAGGCGCTCAGCGCCAGTACCAGCAAGCTCGGCAGGAAGACTTTCACGCTCATTGCTGTGTCTCCAGCTTCAAGGCCTTGGCCGCTTTGCGGGCTTCGCCGCGCTCGACAAAGCGCCGGATCAATACGAAGAACACGGGCGTCAGCAACAGGCCGAAGAAGGTCACGCCGATCATCCCGGAGAACACCGCCACACCCATGGCATGACGCATCTCGGCACCGGCACCGCTGGAGAACACCAGGGGCACCACGCCCATGATGAAGGCGAACGAGGTCATCAGGATCGGCCGCAGACGCAGGCGGCAAGCTTCCAGCACCGCAGCGAGCGGATCGAGGCCTTCCTCCTGTTTATCCTTGGCAAATTCGACGATTAGAATCGCGTTTTTACAGGCAAGCCCCACCAGTACGATCAAGCCGATCTGGGTAAATATGTTGTTGTCGCCGCCGGAGAGAATCACACCGGTGATGGCCGACAGCAGGGTCATCGGTACGATTAGAATCACCGCCAGTGGCAGGCTCCAGCTTTCGTATTGAGCGGCCAGTACCAGGAACGCCAGCAGTACGCAAAGCGGGAACACGAACAGCGCAGTATTGCCCGAGAGAATCTGCTGATACGTCAGGTCAGTCCACTCGTAGGTCATGCCGTTGGGCAGTTCCTCTTTCAACAGTTTCTCAATCGCGATCTGGGCCTGGCCCGAGCTGTAGCCGGGTGCGGCGTTGCCGTTGATTTCAGCCGTGATGAAGCCGTTGTAGTGCATCACGCGGTCCGGGCCCGAGGTGTCGCTGACCTTGATAAAGGTCGCCAGGGGAATCATCTCGCCTTTGTTGTTGCGCACTTTCAGTTGGCCGATCTGCTCTTCGTTGAGACGGAACTGCTGCTCAGCCTGCACGTTGACCTGATAGGTACGGCCAAAGCGGTTGAAGTCGTTGGCATACAGCGAACCCAGGTAGATCTGCAGGGTGTCGAAGATGTCGCTGATTGCCACGCCGTGGGTCTTGGCCTTTTCTCGGTCGATAGCGGCATCGACTTGCGGCACGTTGACGGTGTAGCTGGTGAACAGCCCGGCCAGTTCCGGTGTGGTCTGGCTCTTGGTGATGATGTTCTGCACTTCTTTGTACAGCTCTTCATAGCCCAGGTTGCCACGGTCTTCGACTTGCAGGCGGAACCCGCCGATGGTGCCCAGGCCCTGTACCGGCGGCGGTGGGAAGATCGCCATGTAGGCTTCCTGGATGTCGCTGTACTTGCCATTCAACGCGCCAGCAATTGCACCGGCGGACATGCTTGCATCCTTGCGCTCATCGAACGGCTTCAAGGTCACGAAGACGATGCCGCTGTTGGAACTGTTGGTGAAACCATTGATCGACAGGCCAGGGAACGCCACGGCGCTTTCCACGCCTGGCTGTTTCAGGGCGATGTCGGACATGCGCTTGATCACGTCTTCGGTGCGGTCCAGGCTGGAGGCGTCCGGCAACTGGGCGAAGGCCACTAGGTATTGCTTGTCCTGAGCCGGGACAAAGCCAGTCGGGGTGTGGGCAAAACCGAACCAGGTCAGCACCATGAGACCGGCATACAGGAACAACGCAATGCCGCTGCCACGGATAACCCGGCCCACGGTGCGGACGTAGCCACCGCTTGCGCGGTCGAAGAAACGGTTGAAAGGACGGAACAGCCAGCTCCCGAAGAGCCCGTCTAGGATTTTCGAGAAGCGATCTTTCGGTGCGTCATGGCTGCGCAGCAACACGGCCGCCAGGGCTGGGGACAAGGTCAGCGAGTTAAAGGCTGAGATCACTGTCGAGATGGCAATGGTCAAGGCGAACTGCTTATAGAACTGCCCGGTCAAACCGCTGATAAAGGCCGCCGGGATAAACACCGCGCACAGCACCAGTGCCGTGGCGATAATCGGGCCGGTCACTTCACGCATGGCGCGCTTGGTGGCCTCCACTGGGCTAAGCCCCAGGCCGATGTTTCGCTCGACGTTCTCCACCACCACGATGGCGTCGTCCACCACGATACCAATGGCCAATACCAACCCGAATAGCGACAGCGCGTTGAGGGAGAAGCCAAACAGGTGCATGACCGCAAAGGTACCGATCAAGGATACCGGCACCGCCACCAGCGGGATGATCGAAGCGCGCCAGGTCTGCAGGAACAGGATCACCACCAGCACCACAAGGATCAGCGCTTCGAACAGGGTGTGAACCACGGCCTCGATGGAGCCACGCACAAAGATGGTTGGGTCATAGACGATGCTGAAGTCCATGCCTTCGGGGAAGCTTTGTTTAAGCTGCGCCATCTTGTCGCGCACTTCGTTGGAGATCTCGATAGCGTTGGAGCCCGGTCGCTGGAAGATCGGGATCGCCACCGCCGGTTGGTTATTGAGCAACGAACGCAGAGCGTATTGGCTGGAACCCAGCTCCACACGTGCAATGTCTTTCAAACGGGTGATTTCACCGTTATCGCCTGCGCGAATGATGATGTTCTCGAACTCTTCCTCAGTAACCAGGCGGCCCTGAGTGTTGACCGACAACTGGAAGCTGGTGGCATTCGGCGCAGGCGGCGTGCCCAGGGCACCGGCGGCCACTTGACGGTTCTGCTCGCGGATCGCGGTGACCACATCGGTGGCCGTCAAATTACGCGAAGCGGTCTTGTTCGGATCGAGCCATACCCGCAGGGAGTAGTCGCCCATGCCGAACAATTGCACGTCACCGACACCGCCCAGGCGCGCCAACTCATCCTTGATATTGAGCAAGGCGTAGTTTGACAGGTAGAGCATGTCGTAGCGCTTGTCCGGGGAGGTCAAGTGCACAACCATGGTCAGGTCGGGGGAAGCCTTGTCCACGGTGATACCGATCCGGGTCACTTCTTCGGGCAGCTTGGGCTGGGTCCGGGTGACGCGGTTCTGGACCTGGACCTGGGCATTATCCAGGTCGGTGCCGAGGGCGAAGGTGATGGTCAGGGTAATCTTGCCGTCGGCCGTCGACTGCGAGGACATGTACAGCATGTTCTCGACGCCGGTAATGGCTTGCTCCAGCGGCGCGGCAACGGTTTCACCGATGACTTTCGGGTTGGCGCCCGGGAAGTTGGCGCGTACCACTACGGTCGGCGGCACCACTTCGGGGTATTCACTGATCGGCAATTGGAACAGTGAAATCGACCCGGCGATCAAGATCAACAGCGAGAGCACCGCTGCGAAGATCGGCCGCGAAATGAAGAACTGGGAAAAATTCATCTTGAGTGTTATCCCTTAACCGCGTGGAGTCGCGACGCTTGCGAGCTTGGGCGCGGATTTATCCGGCGTCACTTGCTCCAGGTTGCTGGCTTCAAGCGCTTGTCGTTGTTGTGCCAATGCGGCGAGGGTTTCCTTGCTGGCCATCGGGATGGTTTGCGGGGCGACCGGCGATCCCGGGCGAACCCGCTGCAGGCCCTTGACGATAATGGTGTCGTCCTTGTTCAGGCCGCTGCGCACGATGCGCAAGCCTTCGATCTTCGGGCCCAATTCCACGGCGCGGTACGAGGACTTGTTGTCGGCATCCATCACCAGCACGAACTTCTTGCCAAGGTCGGTACCGACTGCTTCGTCGTTGATCAGCACGGCAGAGTAGGTGCCGCTGCCCACCAGTTTCAGGCGTGCGTACAGGCCTGGGGTGAAGCGCCCGTCGGTGTTATCAAAGACTGCTCGACCCCGAATGGTGCCGGTCGCCGGGTTGACCTGGTTGTCGACAAAGTTCATCTGGCCCAGATGCGGGTTGCCGTCTTCATTGGACAGGCCCAGGTATACCGGGGTGGTGGCGCCACGGCGGCCCTGGCGGGCCAGCTCGGTGTACTTGAGGTACACGCGTTCATCGGCGTCGAAGTAGGCGTAGACCTTGTCGGTAGACACCACGCTGGTAAGCGAAGTGACATCAGCGGTCACCAGGTTACCGGCAGTGATGTCGGCACGGCTGACACGGCCGCTGATGGGCGAGGTGACGCGGGTGAAGCTAAGGTTCAGCTTGGCCAGGTCCAGTTGCGCCTGAATGCCAGCGACAGCAGCGCGGGCTTCCTGGGCAGCGGAGGTACGGGAGTCGGCAAGTTCGGCGGAAATCGCGTTGCTCTGACGCAGGCGCTCGCCGCGCTGGGCTTCGTTATCGCTGCGGCTTGCTGCAGCGCGGGTTTGTTGCAACTGGGCTTCAAGGCGGCGGACTTCGGCCTGGAACGGACGTGGGTCGATTTGGAACAGCAACTCGCCTTTCTTGACCAAGGCACCTTCGGTGAAGGCGACCTGATCAATCTGGCCGGAAACCCGAGGACGAATCTGCACGGTTTCCGGCGCTTCCAGGCGACCGGTGAACTCGTCCCATTCGTTGACGGGCTGTTCAAGCACCTTGGCAACGCTGACTTTACTGGCTGGCATGGCGGCCGCTTGGTCAGGGGTCTTGCCGCATGCGCTTATCACCATCACGGCCATAATGGCTAGGGGATAGCGCAAATGTTTGAGTGACTGTTCCATGAGGGGCATCCGCCAATGTATTTGAGATGGGCGGATCATGCTCGGCGATGTGCTCTCTCACGAATCGAATGAAACAAAGGTAACTATCATTCGGAATGATATAAGCGCGAACCAAGCCCTCTAGAATGGGGCTTTCGTTAGGTAGCTATCAATAGTATTGATGACAAAGGACTGTTGCGAGGAATGCAAAGACGCGGCAAGCGAAAAGGGCGCTCCATCAAGAAAATCGGCGAACGAGGAGATGAGTAGCGCAGCGCATCACCTGCAGGGTCTGTCGACGGGTTTTCATCAATGCAATACGTTTGACCATATCCCCCTGGGGGGGATAGGATGCCGGCGTAATTCATTGAGGCCTGAGGCCTAAACCATGAGCGAGCACGAGCACAATCACCGCCACATCCACCAGAGCCACGAGGCGATCATCAAGCGCCTCAAACGGGCGGACGGTCACCTGCGCAGCATCATCACCATGATTGAAGACGGTCGTGAGTGCGTCGACATTGCTCAGCAGCTGCATGCTGTAGAGAAAGCGGTGTGCCAGGCCAAGCGAACGCTCATCCAGGATCACATTGATCACTGTCTGGAGGATACCGTCTCGGCCCTGAATAATGGCGAGCGTGGTCCGTTAGAAGCCTTCAAGCAAATTACCAAGTACCTCTAGGTCTGACATGCCTAACTTCGCTGAAGTCTTGCAGCAGGGTGGCTCGCACGCCTGGCTGTACTTTCCGAGCGCAATTCTGCTCGGTGCTCTGCATGGGCTGGAACCAGGCCATTCAAAAACCATGATGGCGGCCTTCATCGTGGCCATCCGTGGCTCGGTAAAGCAGGCCGTTTTATTGGGCCTGGCCGCTACGCTGTCGCACACTGCCGTGGTTTGGTTGGTTGCCATCGGCGGTATGTACCTGGGCAAAGGCCTGGATGCTCAAACTACTGAACCTTACTTCCAGCTCGCGTCTTCTGCACTGATCATCGCGATTGCGCTTTGGATGCTGTGGCGTACTTGGCGCGGTGAGCAGATGTTCAAGTTCGAGCAAGGTGATGATCATCATCACGGCGAGCATGCCGGTCACTCCCATGATGACGACCTAGAATGCCAGGAACATCATCACGGGCACGCCCATGGCGAACGGGAAGGCTTGGAGCTGTCGATTGATGGTTATCAGGATGCGCATGAGCGTGCCCATGCCACCGATATCCGCAAGCGTTTCGCCAACCGTGAAGTCACGACGGGACAGATCATCATGTTTGGCTTGACGGGTGGGCTCATTCCTTGCCCCGCGGCCATTACCGTTCTGCTGCTCTGCCTTCAGGTCAAGGAAGTCACCTTGGGTGGCGTGCTCGTCCTGTGCTTCAGCATTGGTCTGGCACTCACCCTGGTAACCGTCGGCGCCGCAGCAGCTATTGGCGCCAGGCAGGCCTCCAACCGCTGGCCCTGGATGGGCGCCGTTGCTCGTCGCGCCCCTTATCTGTCCAGCGCGCTGATTATCGGCGTCGGTCTCTATGTGGGCATCCATGGCTGGATTGGCCTGAACGCTTAGGGCGACTCTTGAGTGTTTGCCAAGGGCGCCGGGAGTAGCGTAAATGACGAAGTTTCACGATACCTCCAGGGTATCAAGTGAGACCTAATCAATATTGGACGGCCTGCGCCCTCAGCGTCAATCTCTGCTGAAGAACAACTATTATGCAGGCTGAGCGTCTCATGGTCGCTGTCACCATCGAACGCTTCGATACCCAGATTGTCGACCTCCCGACGATCCGCTCGCACAGATGGCATGACCGTTAAGCGTCCTACTGACATGCCGGTAAGTAAGGCCAGTAAACTCAAGGCGATGAAAAGAAACGGGCCTGTGCCTACACCCTGTCTTCGGCAGCTCTTGCCATCAACAAAAACAAGATAATGATGAGGACCACAGCCATGACTATCCGTATTTCGCAAACTGCTGAAGTGCAGCAGTTCTTCGAAGGGGCATCCGGCTTCGACCAAGCCGCTGGCAGCCAGCGCATGAAGAGCGTGGTACACCGAGTGTTGAACGACGCGATCAAGGTCATCGAAGACCTGCAAGTCACTCCTGAAGAATTCTGGAAGGCCGTCAACTATCTCAATGACTTGGGCAGCCGCCAGGAAGCCGGCTTGCTCGTCGCAGGCCTTGGGCTTGAGCATTACCTCGACTTGCTGATGGATGCAGAGGATGAGCAGGCCGGGCATGTCGGTGGCACACCACGCACCATCGAGGGGCCTCTGTATGTCGCCGGTGCGCCGTTGTCCGAGCACTACTCCCGCCTGGATGATGGTCAGGACGCTGGCACTGTCCTGTATATGCGCGGCCAGGTTCGCGACACCGATGGCGAGCCGTTGGCCAACGCCATTGTCGATGTGTGGCACGCCAATACCGGCGGCACCTACTCGTACTTCGATCCTTCGCAGTCGGAGTTCAACCTGCGTCGCCGCATCCAGACTGATGCTGAAGGGTGCTACCGCTTCCAAAGCATCGTGCCGTCCGGCTATGGCTGCCCACCGAATGGCCCGACGCAACAGTTGCTCGATCAACTGGGTCGTCATGGTCAGCGTCCGGCGCATATTCACTTTTTTATCTCGGCGCTCGGCCATCGTCACCTCACCACCCAGATCAACCTGGCCGGGGACAAGTATCTGCATGATGACTTTGCCTATGCCACTCGTGACGAGTTGATCGCCGATATTCATTTCAGCGACGATACCAATGGCCGGCGTGCCGATATCGATTTTGACTTTGTATTGCAGCCAACCGCTGCGGCCAAGGACGAGAATCGTCATGAACGGGTGCGGGCGTTGGAGGCTTGATACCCCAACAGGACTTGTTGCCTGCGGGGGCGTTTTGGCGTCAGCCTAGGGCCAAAGAGGCGCAACCATGACCGTGCTATTGAGTGAGTGCAGCCAGATTTTTGATCGTGCAGATGCCTATGCTGTGTCGGATTACGTCAACCAGCATGTGGGCAGCCACTGTATCCTCCTGCCACCCAGGGGGCGCCCACAGGCGAGCATCAGCCACCGGACCTTTTCCAGCCTGGATTTGTGCCGCATCAGCTACGGCGCTCCGGTGCGGGTAACCTCAGTGGCGCTGGAAACGATTTACCACCTGCAGATTCTGCTGCGCGGTCACTGCCGCTCCACCTCCCGTGGCGAAGAGCAGATTTTAGGACCGGGTGAAATCCTGCTGATCAATCCGGATGACCCGGTGGACCTGACCTATTCTGCCGACTGCGAAAAATTCATCATCAAGTTGCCCGTGCGCCTGCTGGAAAACGCCTGCCTTGAGCAGCACTGGACGCTGCCGCAACAGGGCATCCGTTTCGCGGCGGCTCGCCACGTGCTCAGCGAGATGGGCGGATTCCTGCCATTGCTGGGGTTAATCTGCCAAGAGGCCGAAAATGCCGCAGAGCCCGAAGTGCAGGGCCTGTATGAGCGCATTGTGGCGAATAAACTGCTGGCATTACTGGCCAGTAACGTCTTGCGTGTGATTCCCCGGCCGGATCAACGCGGCGGCTTCGAAGCTGTGCGCCAGTTTATCGAGGAGCACCTGACCGAGGATGTCAGCGTCGAACAACTGATGGCCATCGCCAGGGTCAGCGAGCGTTCGCTGTATACCTTGTTCGAACGCCAGGTCGGCCTATCGCCGCGTGACTATATGCGTCAACGCAAGCTGGAGCGGGTGCATGCCATGTTGCAACTGGCCACGGCTCGCAGCGTGACGGAAGTGGCGCTGGATCACGGTTTCCTGCATTTGGGACGTTTCTCCGAGTCCTATCGCAAACGCTTTGGCGAGCTGCCTTCGCAGACCTGGAAGCGGCAACGATAAACCGGTTGCGCCAGGCGGATAGCGATTTGCAGTCAGCGGATATTGAAGGGTAAGACGAGTACATAAGGTGGGGGGGCCTGATACAAGAACAACGGAGGGCCTACCCCATGATCAGCACACTCGACCGACTTGCCCGACAACTGCGCGAATCCGTCCAGGAAGATCCCGCTACCGGGGTTTTCCGCTGCCGCCGCGACATCTTCACCGACCCTGACCTATTCGCCCTGGAGATGAAGCACATTTTTGAAGCGGGTTGGGTCTACCTGGCACATGAAAGCCAGGTGCCAGAGATCAATGACTACTTCACCACCTGGATTGGCCGCCAGCCAGTGGTCATCACCCGCGACAAACAAGGTGCGCTGCACGGCCTAGTCAACGCCTGTGCACACCGCGGTGCGATGTTGTGCCGCCGCAAACAAGGCAATAAGGGCTCATTTACCTGCTCATTCCACGGCTGGACGTTCAGCAACACCGGCAAGCTGCTCAAGGTGAAGGACGCCAAGACCGGCGCCTATCCCGATAGTTTCGACTGTGACGGCTCCCATGATCTCAAGCGCCTTGGCCGCTTCGAAAACTATCGGGGCTTCCTGTTTGGCAGCCTGAGTGAAACGGTTGCGGAGCTGAGCGATTACCTGGGTGAAACCCGGGTGATTATCGACCAAATGGTCGATCAGGCACCGTTGGGCCTGGAAGTGCTGCGCGGCAGTTCGTCGTATGTCTACGACGGCAACTGGAAGTTGCAGATCGAGAACGGCGCCGATGGTTATCACGTCAGCTCCGTACACTGGAATTACTCGGCGACCATGGGCCGGCGCAACTACGAAGCCGAAGGCACGCGCACCGTCGACGCCAATGGCTGGTCGAAAAGCCTGGGCGGCGTGTATGCCTTCGAACACGGGCATATCCTGCTGTGGACGCACCTGCTCAACCCCGAAGTACGCCCGGTGCATGCTCACCGTGAAGCGCTGGCCGAACGCCTGGGCCAGGAACGCGCCGACTTTATCGTCGATCAAACCCGCAACCTGTGCCTCTACCCCAATGTTTACTTGATGGACCAGTTCTCCACGCAGATCCGTGTCGTACGGCCGATCGCGGTCGACAAGACCGAGGTGACGATTTATTGCATGGCGCCCAAGGGCGAAAGTGCCCAGGAGCGCACCACGCGCATCCGTCAGTACGAAGACTTCTTCAACGTCAGCGGCATGGGTACACCCGATGACCTTGAAGAGTTCCGCGCCTGCCAGACCGGCTACCAGGGCGCGACCACCTTATGGAATGACCTCAGCCGCGGCGCGAAACAGTGGGTCGAAGGCGCGGATGAGAATGCCAAGGCCATGGGCATGCACCCGCAACTCAGCGGCGTGAAAACCGAAGACGAAGGGCTGTTCGTACGCCAGCACGCGCATTGGGCACAAAGCCTTCAGCGCGCGATCAAGTTGGAGCAGCAAGGCTTGATCGCTACCGACAAGGAGGTGCTGTCATGAGCATTTCCCGTGACCGCCTGCTGGACTTTCTGTACCGCGAAGCGCGCCTGCTGGATGACCGCCAGTGGGACGAGTGGCTGGAGTGCTACTCACCCAAGGTCGAGTACTGGATGCCTGCGTGGGACGACCACGACACCCTGGTAGAAGACCCGCAGAGCGAAATCTCGCTGATTTACTACCCCAACCGTGACGGCCTGGAAGACCGCGTATTTCGCATTAAGACCGAGCGTTCCAGCGCCAGCACACCGGAGCCGCGTACCGCACACCTGATCACCAACCTCGAAGTACTGGCCGACGACGGTCAGCACGTGGAGCTGCGTTTCAACTGGCAAACCCTCAGCCATCGCTACAAGACCACGGATACGTATTTCGGCACCTCGTTCTATCGCCTGGATATCAGCGCCGAACAGCCGCTGATTACGCGCAAGAAGGTCGTGCTGAAAAACGATTACATCCATCAGGTCATCGATATCTACCACATCTGAGGACACACCCATGACGTACTCCATTGCCCTGAACTTCGAGGACGGGGTCACCCGATTCATCGACTGCAAGGTGGGTGAAAAGGTCCTCGACGCCGCCTTCCGCCAACGTATCAATCTGCCGATGGATTGTTCGGACGGTGTGTGCGGCACCTGCAAATGCCGGTGTGAAACTGGCGCCTATGACTTGGGTGACGACTACATAGAAGACGCCCTGAGCAAGGACGAAGCCGAGGAGCGCCAAGTTCTGACCTGCCAGATGGTGCCGCAATCCGATTGCGTGATTGCGGTGCCGGTGTCATCCAGTGCCTGCAAAACGGGTACGGCGCAATTTGCCGCTACGGTCGCGAGCATTACCCGCCATGCTGATGCTGCCCTGGAGGTCAGTTTCGAACTGGATCAGGCGCCGGTATTTCTCCCTGGTCAGTACGTCAATATTGGCGTACCCGGCAGCGGGCAGACACGCTCCTATTCCTTCAGTAGCCGCCCCGGCGACAAGCGCGCCAGCTTCCTGATCAAGCATGTGCCTGGCGGGTTGATGAGTGGCTGGCTGGCGCGCGCCCAGCCCGGCGACGCCGTACCGATGACCGGGCCACTGGGCAGTTTCTATCTGCGTGAAGTTGTCCGGCCATTGCTATTCCTGGCGGGCGGTACTGGTCTGGCGCCGTTCTTGTCGATGCTGGAAGTGCTGGCCGAGCGAAAGGAAACCCGACCGGTAACGCTGATCTATGGCGTGACACGGGATCAGGACCTGGTGATGGTCGAGGTTCTGGAAGCCTTCGCCAAACGCTTGCCCAGCTTCAGTTTTGTCACCTGCGTGGCCGATCCACAGACCGCTCACCCGCAGCAGGGCTATGTCACACAGCACATGGCCAAAGAGCTGCTGAACGACGGCGAGGTTGATGTTTACCTCTGTGGGCCGCCACCGATGGTCGATGCTGTGCGCCAGCACTTCAAGAGCCAGGGTGTAACCCCGGCCAGCTTCCACTACGAGAAGTTCACGCCCAACGCCATCGTCACTGGCGATGCCGCCTGAGGAAACCATCATGAGTCCACGTTTCAACACCAAGGTTGCGCTGGTTACCGGCGCAGCCCAGGGCATCGGCCGGCGTGTCGCCGAGCGTTTGCTGGAGGAGGGCGCCTGGCTGATCGCGGTCGACCGCTCGGAACTTGTGCATGAATTGCAGCATGAGCGGGCGCTGATCCTCACCGCCGACCTTGAACAGCACGCCGAATGTGCGCGTGTCATGGCCGCCGCCAAGGCGCGTTTCGGGCGTATCGATATTCTGGTCAACAATGTTGGCGGGACAATCTGGGCCAAGCCCTTCGAACACTACGGCGAAAATGAAATCGAAGCCGAAGTGCGTCGCTCACTGTTCCCGACGCTGTGGTGCTGCCATTGCGTGTTGCCCTACATGCTGGAGCAGGGCAGTGGCGCCATCGTCAATGTCTCCTCCGTCGCCACGCGCGGGGTCAATCGCGTGCCTTACGGCGCGGCCAAGGGCGGCGTCAACGCCCTGACTGCCTGCCTGGCCCTGGAGACCGCCGGCAGCGGCATTCGGATCAACGCCACCGCACCGGGCGGCACCGAAGCGCCACCGCGTCGGATCCCGCGCAACAGCCAGCCCCAAAGCGACCAGGAGCGCGTCTGGTACCAGCAGATCGTCGACCAGACCCTCGATAGCAGCCCGATGAAGCGTTACGGCAGCATCGACGAACAAGCGGGTGCCATTCTGTTTCTCGCCTCCGATGAGGCCTCTTACATCACGGGCGTCACCTTGCCAGTAGGAGGCGGCGACCTCGGCTGACCCACCGCAGTACCTGCAGACACTGACTCACAACAACAATAATGAGAGCACTGCCATGCGTACCCATGACGTCCATTCGATTATCGATAACGCCCGTTTCAGCCGCTTCCACTGGCTGGTAATGGGCTTGTGTGCCTTGCTGTTGATCTTTGACGGCTATGACTTGTTTATCTACGGCGTGGTCCTGCCGGTGATCATGAAGGAATGGGGGTTGTCGCCCCTGCAGGCCGGCGCGCTGGGTAGTTATGCGCTGTTCGGCATGATGTTTGGTGCGTTGGCTTTCGGCAGCCTGGCGGACCGGATTGGCCGCAAAAAAGGCATCGCCATCTGCTTCACGTTGTTCAGCGTTGCCACCGTGGTTAACGGTTTCGCCAGCAGCCCGACCGAGTTCGGTATCTGCCGGTTTATCGCCGGGCTGGGCTGTGGCGGGCTGATGCCCAATGCGGTCGCGTTGATGAACGAATACGCACCGAAGAAGATCCGCAGCACCCTGGTGGCATTGATGTTCAGCGGTTATTCACTGGGTGGCATGCTCTCGGCGGGCGTTGGAATTTACATGCTGCCGCGCTATGGCTGGGAATCGATGTTCTTCGTCGCCACGGTGCCGCTTTTGCTGCTGCCCATGATTGTTTACTGGTTGCCTGAATCCATCGGCTTTCTGATCCGTCAAGGCCGGCTGGAACAGGCACGGGCTCTGCTCAAGCGCCTGTCACCCGAAACCCGTATCGAGGCCGAAGACCAGTTGCAGATCAGCGCCGGGAAGGGCAAAGGCGCCTCGGTGCTGGAGCTGTTTCGCCATGGCCTGGCGGTACGCACCGCGTCGATCTGGGTCGCGTTTTTCTGCTGTCTGCTGATGGTCTACGCCTTGAGTTCGTGGTTGCCCAAGCTGATGGCCGGTGCCGGTTACAGCCTGGGGTCGAGCCTGTCATTCCTGTTGGCGCTGAATTTCGGCGGCATGGCCGGGGCAATTCTCGGCGGTTGGCTGGGTGATCGGCTGAACCTGGTGAAAGTCATGATCGGCTTCTTCATCTGCGCCGCGGTGTCCATCAGTTTGTTGGGCATCAACAGCCCGATGCCGGTCCTGTACCTGCTGATCTTCGTCGCGGGCGCTACCACCATTGGCACGCAAATCCTGCTGTACGCCGGGGCCGCGCAACTCTATGGGCTGTCCATTCGCTCCACCGGCCTGGGTTGGGCGTCGGGCATCGGGCGCAACGGCGCCATCGTCGGGCCGCTGCTGGGCGGTGCGCTGATGGGCATCGAGTTGCCCCTGCAACTCAACTTTATGGCCTTTGCGATTCCCGGCGCCATCGCTGCGCTGGCGATGACCACATACGCCCTGAATGAGCGTCGCGCCAGTGCTGATTTGATCACCGCTCGGGCGCTGTAACTTTCCAAACCGTCGATAACAATAACTAAGAGCAACGACATGAATACACAACGTATCTGGCTGTCCCTGTTGGGCATGCCCCTTGCGGCGACGGCGGCTGAGGGCGGTTTTTTCGAGGGATCTACGGCCACCTTGCAGGCCCGCAACTATTACTTCAGCCGCGACTTCTCGGACATCGTCGGCGCCAGTAAGCAGTCGAAGGCGCAGGAGTGGGGCCAGGGTTTTATCCTGACCTACAAATCCGGCTACACCCCAGGCCCCTTAGGTTTCGGCCTGGATGCACTGGGCACCCTGGGCCTCAAGCTCGACAGTAGCCCGGACCGGGTCAATACCGGTTTGCTCCCGGTCAAGGGCGATGGCCGTGCCGCCGACGATTACAGCCGTTTGGGCCTGACCTTCAAGGCCCGGTTTTCCAAGACCGAATTGAAGGTCGGTGAGTTGCAACCCAACCTGCCGGTGCTGGCCTTCAGCGATATTCGCCTGCTACCGCCGAGTTACCAGGGGGTGAATGTCAGCTCCAGCGAGTTCGCTGGCCTGACGCTACAGGCCGGACACTTGACCACCACCAGCCTGCGCAACGAAGCCGGTGACGAGAAGATGATCGGCATGCTCGGCCATGTGCCGCAGCGCGGCGCTGAAAGTGATGCATTCAACTACGTCGGTGGCGACTACGCCTTCAACACCAACCGCACCAGCTTCAGCTACTGGCATGGCCAACTGAAAGACATCTACAGCCAGGATTTTGTCGGCCTCAAGCACAGCCAGCCGATGGGCGATTGGGTGCTTGGCGCCAACCTGGGTTATTACGATGCGCGAGAAGACGGCGATAAATTGCTCGGCAAGATCGACAACCAGGCGTTTTTCTCGCTGCTGTCAGCCAGGCATGGCGGCCACATTTTCTATGTCGGCTATCAAGCGATGTACGGCGACAGCGCCTTCCCGCGTGTGTTTGCCAACATCTCGCCGCTGGGCAACGAGGTACCCACTTATGAGTTCGCCTACACCGACGAGCGCTCCTGGCAGGCACGTTACGACTACGACTTCGTGGCGCTGGGGATTCCGGGGCTGACGACCACTGTGCGCTATATCACCGGTAACAACGTGACCACCGGCGCAAGTTACGAAGGTAAGGACCGCGAGCGCGACCTGGATATCGGCTATGTGGTGCAGAGCGGCTATTTGAGCGGCCTGGGCGTGCGGGTACGCAATGTCATGGCCCGTTCAAACTACCGCAGCGATATCGATGAGAACCGGCTGATCCTCAGTTACACCTGGAAGCTGCTTTAAACGCCGCCCTGGCAAGTGCCCATGACCTGGTAGTTGACGGTATGGCTGACGCCTTGGCTGTCGAGGTAAACCAGGGTCGCCGGTTCCACCTGGCAACTGCCGGGTACGAGTGTGATTGAAACGATGTGCTGGATATCTGGCGCCGGGCTTTCATTGCTGCCGGCCGCCATTGCGCCGGTAGCGATGAACAGTAGGACAAGGCTGAGAAATTTGATGTTCATGATGATTCCCTCTGTCAGTAGGGTTCATTTTAGTGATTGCAGCGCTGGGTTAAAGGCAGGAACAGGTAAATGACTCATACGTATCAGGTAGCAATAAAGGTGCAACGCTAATGGACCTTCTCAATGGCATGCAGGTCTTTGCGCGGGTTGTCGACAGTGGCAGTTTTGCTGCCGCTGCCGAGGTCCTGGAGGTGTCCGGCGCGCACGTATCCCGGTTGATATCCGACCTGGAGAAACATCTCCAGACCCGCCTTTTGCACCGCACCACCCGGCGTCTGAGCCTCACCGAATCAGGCGAGCGGTTCCTGCTGCGCTGTCGGGACATTCTTGAGGACGTCCGGGAGGCCACGGTTGAGGCCAGCGGGGCTCACCTCAACCCGCGCGGGCGTTTGCGGGTGCATTGCATGAGCGGGCTGGGCGTGCTGATAACGCCGTTGATCGCCCGTTACAGTGAGCATTACCCGCACGTTTCCATGGAGCTGACCCTCTCACAGCACAACCCGGACCCCCTTGAAGAAGGCCATGACGTGGTGATCTCCATCGCCCATTCGTTGCCGGATTCGGCCCTGGTCAGCCAGACGGTGGGGCAGCTATTCAGTGTGCCCTGTGCTGCGCCGAGGTACCTGGAGAAGCACGGAGTGCCCGAGCATCCTGGCCAACTGATGCAGCATCGACGCCTGCACCTGCAGGACTTTCAGGAAGATGCGTGGCTGTTCAAGGGCCCAGAGGGTGAAATTTCGGTTTCACCTGAGCAAACCTTCAGAACCAACGTTGCCGACGCGATGGTCAAGGCGACGCAGGAGGGCATGGGCATCAGCCTGTTGCCGTTTTTTAGCGCAAACCTGGCATTGCGCGAGGGCTCACTGGTGCGTCTGTTGCCCGGTTACCGGCTGCGCGAACGCACTATCTTCGCGGTGTACCCATCCCGGCGTTTTCTGGATGCCAAAGTGCGGACTTGGGTGGAGTTCTTGCAGGCGCAACTGCCTTCGTTGTTAGCCGAGCATGTCCGGGTGATTGAAAACCCTGAGTATTGGGCGCGTTGCTGATAACGCTGCTCAGAGGCTATCCGTCATCGGTGGTGAAAGGTGACGAACCGTACAGCTGCCGGTCCTGACTCGGTAGGATGCTCACCAGAATGGATGAGTTACTGGTGTATTTCTGTCACAGACATCGTAAACACCAGCTTGGACCTGCCGCCATTGGCGTAGGAGTGCGGAACGTCTGTTTTCGCCACAGCAGAACTGCCGGCAGGAATGAGCAGTTCTGTTTCCCCAACAACACATTTAAGTGTCCCTTTCTCCACATGGAATAGTTCAAGTGTGCCTTGAGGATGACCTTGAGACGAAAAAGACTCACCTGGAAACATTTCCCAGCGCCACAGCTCAATCACATTGGGCCCTCTCGTGCCTGCCAGAAGTCGAGCCGTCCCACCCAGATCCCCGGTCCATAGAGTAGGGATGTCCACGCCAGCGATAATGTGGGCAGAGGGGGCGTCAGTCACATTGACGATATCCGCAACCGAAAGACCCAACGCAGCAGCTATTTTGCAAAGGATGCCAATGCTTGGATTAGCCGTACATTTTTCGATTTCTACGACCATTCCCTTGCTCACACCTGAGCGACGAGACAGCTCATCAAGCGTGATTTTCTGAGTTTTTCGCGCCTGTTTAAGCGAAGTGCTCAAGAGTTGCTTCGTTGCGCTTGAACAAATGAAAGGGGCCCGCTTTTCGGACCTCAACCAAGGTCGCCTGCTTGAGTACCGCCAGATGCTGCGACACTGTCGATTGGGAGAGGCCGCAACGTTGCGTGATCTGTCCAACGCTGACGCCTAACTCTACCTCCCAGCTTTGCTGCGGGAAATACACCGACGGCGCCTTGAGCCACTTCAGGATTTCCCGTCTCAGTGGATGAACAATCGCGCGCATGGCGACATCGAAGTCAGGCGAGGGGCATTGCTGTTGTTTCTCGCACATGGCTTATCCAGTCGCTTTAGGTCGATTCAATCCAGCATGTCGGACAGAGATTCGGCGATCAATTGATAGGATCGGCAGCGAGCCTTGGCGTCATATATGCGCGCGTCAATGATGACTTCATCCACCTGGGTCGTTGTAATGAACTGGCGTAGCCAACTGCTGACCTCGTCCTGGTCACCCGTCGCCGTGCACAGCATCGCCTGATTGAGCGTGTGCCGATCAATGTTTGTAAGCGAGTCCATAAAGCCCTCCGTGGGGCGTGGCAACGGGCCTGCTTTCCCGGCGTACAAGTTGCACACCCATTGCCGGTGAGAGCTCGCGATGTAATCGGCCTCGGCCCGTGAAGGGGCCGCAAAGATATTGACGCCTGCGATCACATAGGGCTGCTTGAGCGCCTCTGACGGGCGGAAAGTAGTACGGTAGTGCGTAATCGCATCCATTAAGAAGCGCGGCGCGAAATGCGAGGCGAATGCGTAGGGCAGCCCCAGCTTTGCGGCAAGGTCTGCGCTGTTCATGCTCGAACCCAGGAGCCAGAGTGGTACGTCGTGGGTTCCGGGAATTGCCCGGACCGGCTGACGCCCGTTGTCCTCCAGGTAGTCCTGCAACTGTTGAATATCCTGCGCGAAGTCGCGTTCCGATGCGTCACCGCGCAGGGCGTGGATCGCCGCACCGGCTGAGCCCGGCGCTCTACCGATACCCAGGTCGATGCGACCAGGAAACAGGGTGTCCAACGTCCCGAACTGCTCGGCCACCATCAACGGGGAATGGTTGGGTAGCATGATGCCGCCGGAGCCCACCCGCAGGGTGCGGGTGGCCGCCGCCAGATGCTGGACGAGCAGGGTGGTTGCCGAGGAGGCTATGCCCGGCAGGTCGTGATGCTCGGCGACCCAGTAACGTTTGTAACCATGGGCTTCGACATGTCGCGCCAAGGCGACTGCATCATCCAGAGTGTCAGTGAAGGTTTTACCTTCGCCAATCATCATGAGGTCAAGTACAGAAAGGGCAGTCATTGCAGGCTCCTTTTTCATATCAGGTGGAGAGGGCGTTACAGCGATGAAAAGTCCGACCAATGTGGATGACGTACAAGGCGATGATCAATATCGCGAAGAGTCGCCAGGCAGCGTTGAAGTTTCAGGTAAATATCGCCCCCGTAGTCCCAGCCGAGCACGCCAATACTGCCTTTGTATCCGACGCTGTTCAGCGCCGCGACCACGGAAAAGTTGTCCAACTCTCCACGGTCAACTGGCTCCATCGTGGCCACGCCGCCCCAGCCCAGCTCACTGAGCGCGCTGCCTGAAAGTACGACTTGCATCAACCAGGGTTGCATGGCTTCAAGGCGCTGCTGAAGTTCGCCTTCCTGACTGGCGTACCAGTGATAGCCGTTGAACGATGCGCCCAGGTGCGGGTGAGCGAAGTATTCGCAGATCTGCACCACTTGAGCCGTGGTCTGGGTAACGTGATGAAGATGGGGATACAGGGCGATTCTCAAGCCGCGACGTTCTGCGATGGGCAGCACCGACTCGATGAACCGCATAATGGCCGAGCTGCCGTTGACCGAGGTCTGGACCGCCAGTTCGATGAGTTCCACCCCTTCGACGCTTTCGATGATTCGCCTTATGAGGTCATCATTGCGGCCTTCGTGCAGCACCAGGTACAAACCCTCAACGCGCAGGCCGTGCTGCTCGCCAACGCGCGGTAGCAGGCGCAGGTCGGTCAGCGGCGTGCCACCCCAGGCTGAAACTGTGAGGCCGTCGTAACCCAGTTCGGCGAGCATTTCGCACTGCGACTGGAAGGCGTAAACACCCATTGAAGAGTAAAAAAATGAATCGAGTGCATGGACGCGATGTGCCACGGTCTGTCTCCTCGCCTAGCGTGGCGTTGCGGTCAGTAGGGCCCATTCGGGGTGTGCGGCCAGACGTTGCTCCATGGAACGAAATGCCGTGGCTGAACGGCGCAGGTTGCCGTAAACGTCGCCACCCATGCTTTGCCATCCCAGCACGCCGACACGCCCGGTAAAGCTGCGGCGTTCAAGGGCGCCCAGCAGGACGAAATTATCCATCTCGCCTTCATCAAGCGGTTCGATGGTCGCCAGGCCGCCCCAACCCAATGGAGAGCGACGTGTGCCGGCAATGTTCACGTGTTGGAGCCAAGGCCACATCGCATCAAGGCGCTGTTCCAACGCTTGTTCTTCAGTGGCGTACCAGTGATAACCATTGAATACGATATTGAGCAGGGGATGGTTGAACTCCCGGCACAGTGCGACGGCTTCCGTGGTTGTTTGCATGCCGTAGCGTGCGTGCGGATAAAGGTTGATGTGCAGGCCTCTGCGCTCACAAATGGGCAGCAGGCGCTCAAGCATGCGACGGTCAAGATTTGTGACTTCATCACCTGAATGCAGCGCCAGTTCAATCGTGGTGCAGTCTTCAAGGCTCTCGAAAACCTGGGTCACGAACGCTTCGAGGCCCTTGCGGTAGATCAAGTAGACCGCGCCCACGTCCAGGCCCCAGGTCGGTTTGACTTGAGGAATCGACTTCAGGTCTTGGCTCCACGCAGACATCGTCAAGCCTTGGTAACCAAGGTCGGCAAGCATTTCGCACTGTGCGGCCAGGGGATAGGTGCCCATGGCGGTCTGGAAGATGAAATCCATATGGTGAAGGACGCGATTCATTGGACGGCCTGCATAGGTTGAGACTCGACGGGGAGGGCGATGCTTGGAAAATGCGGCAACACGTATTGAGCCAGTTCATCGATGACTTCAGGGGCAGGGCGGCGTTGAGGTTTGAAGTGCAGGGCGACATGACCTACCCCCTGATCCTGCTGGCGTTTCCAGTGCTCGATCAGCGCATTGCGCCCGGCGCGCAGTACGCGTCCCGCCTGCACGGGATGGTCCGGGTCGCGATCCAGATCAAACAACGTGCCGTAGCCGTAGGGTTTGTGCACGTCGTGGCCACAGACCGCACGCCATCGCTCGATCACCTGGGGAATCATCGCGGGGCTGGATGTGTAGGAAAGAATCCCGTCAGTGTGTTCACCGATCCATTCCAGCGACTGGCCCGCGTGGCCGACGATAAGGGTGGGTAAACGCGGCCCGACGGGTTTGGGGATCAGGTCAATTTCACCGTTCAACTGGCCGTAAAAACGCGACGTATGCTTGGCCCAATGACTTTGCGTGGTTGCACGGATGATGCCCAGTGCGTCACGGAAGCGTTCGGCACGATTGTCAAATTCAAGCCCGAAGGCCGGGTATTCGATCGGCCGGTCGCCGGTCGCCAGTCCCAGAATGAATCGCCCGCCCAGCAGTTGGTCCACGCTGGCAGCCTGCTTGGCAACAATCAGTGGATCGCGCAATGGCAGGACGATCCCCGCCGTGCCAATCGCAATTCGCGTGGTCACTGCAGCCAGGTAGCCTGCATAAACCAGAGGATCGAGGATCTGGCCGACGTCTCCGAAGTTGGGGTCATAAAACGGCACATCGCGCAGCCAGATCGCGGAGAATCCAGCTTCGTCTACGCGTTGAGCCATCTGCGCGTGATCCTGCAGGGTGGGGCCTGGGCTGTTGGGGTAGCTTTCCAGCGGGGCAATGAAACCGAAGGTCAAATGCCCTTGTTTAAATACACGGGCATAGCCAGGGTGTTGCTGAAGCTCCGGGGCGATTGCGCGTGCGCGAGGTTGGGAGGTCATCGGAATATGCTCGTAGTAGCGGATGGCGGTGACGTTGAAGGCGAGACGCGCGCCATAAAGTCACGATGGAGGAGACTATAGGCGGTATGATGTGAAAGAAAAATAGGATGAAACTCCAATCATTTGTGAAAATAACGCTCAAATAGATGAGGCTGTTCATGGATCATTTCGGCGCGCTGAGCGCATTCGTTCAGGCGGCGCATACCCGCAGTTTTACTGAGGCTGGGCGCAGGACCGGAGTGTCTTCCTCGGCTGTTGGCAAGGCGGTTGCGCGGCTGGAGGAAGAGTTGGGCGTGCGGCTGTTTCATCGTTCCACTCGCGCGATTACCCTAACGGCGGAGGGCAGTCTTTTTCTGGAGCGTTGCCAGCGAATTTTTGCGGAATATGAAGTTGCGAAGCGCGAGCTCACTCAGGCTGCTGGCAACCCCCAGGGCAAATTACGTCTCGGTTTGCCACAGCTGGGCATGCGGTTGATGCCTCATTTGATTGCGTTTCAGCAAGCGTATCCAGAAGTGGAGTTGGAGCTGGAGTTCAGTGACCGTTTGGTCAATGTGATCGAGGAGGGCTTCGATGCGGTGATGCGCATCGGTGAAGTCGACGACTCCCGACTGATGATGCGTAAGCTCAATGGCTACAGCCACCGGTTGGTCGCATCGCCAGATTATCTTTCGCGTCGAGGTGTCCCTTCGCGGCCGACAGACCTTTCGAACCATGCTTGCCTGCGATATCGCTATCCCACCAGCGGTAAGCTTGATCCCTGGCCGCTGGTGACGAAGAAAGGGCAAGACACGCTGGAGCTGGGGCAGTCAGCGACGTCCAACGCGATTGAAGCCTTGCTGGCAATGGCGGAGGCGGGGCAGGGTATCGCCTGCCTGCCCGACTTTTTTATCGAGGACGCCATCGGCGCAGGGCGTCTGGTGCCGGTGTTGGACCGGTACATCAGTGATCACCGCACGTTCAGCATCCTGTGGCCGTCCAGCCGACAGCCGCTGCCCAAGATAAAGGCGTTTGTCAGCTTCATGGCGTCACGCCTGACGTGAACCCCTGTCGTGCCCCAAACGCAGCTGCCGGCGCACTGGGTTCCCAGGTTGCCGGCAGCTGTTACGTGTGGCTCAATCAAGCATTGTTGGACGGCTTAGCCGCAAAGGCGCCTTCACCCAGCAATGCAACGACCAGTGCAGTCACACTCAGGTAGATCGGATATCTGATGGCGTCGCGGACATGATGAAGGGCGAAGTCGAACGCACCGGCAAAACCCTTGAGGCGGTGGTTGCCGAGTTTGTCATGCAGCATCGCCCAAGCTCGATCATCCAGCGCGCCGCCAGCGTAGAGGAAGTGGCCAACATGATTGTTTATGTCTGCTCCACGCAGGCATCGGCAACCACCGGCGCTTCGTTAAGAGTCGACGGTGGCGTGGTAGACGATATCGTCTGATAGGTCTTCAGGGCTGGCGTGACACGTACAGGTTCACCCCGATACACACCAGCAAAGCGAACGCAGAAAACAGCATTGCGTTCGCCATCCCTTGCGAGAATGACACTGCGTCATCATGCGCAATCAGTATTCCCGAGACCGCAACGCCCAACACACCGCCTAACTGCCTGGCTGAAGCCATCAACCCTGACGCGATCCCAGCATCGTGCTGGGACACAGACGACAGCATCGAATTGGTAATGGATGGCACCGACATTGCGCTGCCAATGCCTACCAGCATCAGCGCGCCATTAAGCAGCCACGGGGAGTCGAGCGCTGTGATTTGCGACAGTACGAGGAACCCGACGATCTGCACGCTAAAGCCCGTGGTGATGATGCGCGTGGCACTGAAGCGTTTGCCGAATCGTGATGAGAGCAGGGTTGATAGAGTCAACACCGCCGTCAAGGGTATGAATGACACGCCGGTTTTGAATGCATCAAAGTGCAGGAAGGTTTGAAAGTAAATACTGAACACGAACACTGCGCCGTAAAACGTCAGATTGATCGTAGCGCCGGCCAGCGCCATGCTGCCGAGCACCTTATTACTGGCAAGGCGTGCCGGTAGCATGGGATGTTTGACGCGACGCTCGATCACAACAAACGCTGCCGCACAGGCCAGCGCAACGGCCATGGCCGTCAGTGTCTCAGCGCTCCAGCCTTGCGCACTCGACTCGGTTAACCCATAGGTCAACGATGCAAGGCAGATGGCAATACTGGTTTGCCCCGCAATATCGATGTGTTTGTCGACCCTAGGGGACGCGGGCGCGTGTCGCAGGATTAGCGTGATAGCCAGCAGACCGATCGGAATATTCAGTAGAAAGACACTTCTCCATCCGAAGTACTCGATCATCAGCCCACCGATCACTGGCCCGGCGGCCAGAGCAATTCCGCCGCAGGCCCCCCAAAGCGCGACGGCGGATCGGCGTCGGTCCGGGTCTTGAAATGACACACGGATCAGCGTCAATGAGGTAGGTATCAGCAACGCGGCTCCGATGCCCTGGATGACACGCATCGTGATCAGGATACTCATGCTACTGGCAAGGCCGCAGCCGATGGAGGCGAGGGTAAATATCGAGAAACCCGCTGCGAACACGGACTTCGCTCCCCATTTGTCGCCCCATGCCTCCCCATAATCAGCAAGGCTGAGAACGGTAAGGCGTAACTGTTAATGACCCACTGCAGGCCGGTGAGGTCGGTATCGAAGGCAGCTTTAAGCGCACCCAGCCCGACGTTCACAACGCTGACGTCGAGTTGCACGACGAGAAAGCCCAAGCAGGCAGCAATTAAAATTGCGCGTAATGAAGCATTCGATTGAGTCATGGTATTCGTGTTTCACAGCCTGTAGCAGATCATGGTTGTGAGTCGATTGAGCGATGTCCTTGCATGCCTGGATTACCCAGGCATGCAAGGCGACAGGGCTTAAATGAACTGCAACACGTCGCTCACAGGTTTACGCGGCTTTTGTGGCCAGTTGGCCGAGCCAGGGTGGCCAACAGTGATCAACATCACGGGCACTTCTTCATCCGACAGGCCGAATTCCTTGGCCACTGCGGCCTGATCGAATCCAATCATTGGAGTTGAAACCAAACCTTGGCCCTTGGCGGCCAACATCAGGGTCATCGCGGCCAGTGAGCCGGAGCGGATGGCTTCGTCGCGCTGCAGTTGAGGGTTTAGCTGGTACATGCCTTGAGCCGCACCCACCCACATGTCGTAGATCGATTGGTCAATGATTCCGGCATCCAGTGTCGGCTTCAATGCAGCAGGCAGGGTTATGTGCGGGTTCAGGGTACCGCAGACAATAAAGGTCACGGCTGCATCCATGATCTTTTGCTGGCCGAATGCCAATGGCAACAAGCGCGCCTTGGCTTCGGGGCTGCGCACAGCCAGGAATTTCCAGTTTTGCAGGTTGAAAGCGGAGGGGGCGTGGGTGGCCAGGTTGACCAGCTCGGCGACCTGGGCGTCCGTCAATGAACGTTCAGTGTCGTAGCTGTTGGCGGAGATGCGGGACTTAATAACTTCAGCGATAGCGGACATGGTGATCTCTGTGCGGGATATGGATGCGCAGGACACGGTTGTCTCTCTTGAGCCTGCGCCTTGTTTGAACTTAGCGGCTGAAGCCGTCGAACGGGGTCATGTATACGGCGCCGAACGGGTCCAGACGCATGCGGATTTCAGCGTCAGGTGTGCCGTAGACCACCAGACTGGTAATGGTGCACAGCTCCAGGAAGCGCTGGCCGAAAGGCGCGAACGTGGTGTCTACGTGGCTCACCACGGCATCGGCGTTATAACGCTCAAGGATATGCACAGTGCTGTTGTCTTCATTGACGCTGTATTCGTAAACCAGTGTGCCCGGCTCGGCGCGAGTGGCGGCAACGATGGTGGCGATCAGTGCCTTGAATTCAGCGAACTCTGCGGGTTTGACCGCAAGGGAAAATAGGCAGGAAATATGGGGATGCATGGTGGTGGTCTCCGGCAGATGGATGACAAAAACCTGCACGCCAGCATCGCTGGATTAGGGCGATGCGTGCGGTACAGGTCGGGGGCGTCAGGACTTTTCGGGTGCTTCCCCGAACAGCTTGCCGGCGCCTGCCCAATCCGATGCGGCTACGTCTTCGAAAATCACGTAGATGTAATTGGCATCGGTACCGGTGTGTTTAACGATGCTTTCGGTGATATCGGCTGCAACAGCAGCTTTCTGCGCGTGTTCTTTACCTTCGAACCAGCTCACACGTACGACGGGCATGATGTATTCCTTCTAGGACATTGATCTGGGAGAGGTGCGCGAAGTGCACCGTTGCCTTACTGGAATCCATCGTACTGTTGAATTATGTGACGATAAACGGCCTTAAACTATAATCTAGGTAGATATAAACTCTACAATAGAGCGGTCGACATGGTACCTATCGATTCCTTCCAGGACGTAATCACCTTCGTAGTGGCTGCACGCTCATCCAGCTTTACCCAGGCGGCTGAACGGCTGGAGGTGTCGAAATCCGCCGTTGGCAAAGCCATCGCACGTCTAGAGGAACGTTTGGGCACGCAGTTGTTTCATCGCACTACCAGACGGATATCCCTGACTGCTGATGGCGAGGCATATTTCGTGGCATGCTCCATGGCCCTAGAGGAAATCGGCACCGCTGAAAGCGGATTGGGCCCCGGTGGTGGAGAGCCTTCCGGACGTTTGCGAGTTGATGTGCCGGTTGCTTTCGGCCGCAGGGTTGTCGCGCCCTTGTTGTTCGAGATCGCCAAAAAATACCCTGCGCTGCAATTGAGCCTGACGTTTTCCGATCACTTGGTGGACCCGTTCGAGGAAGGGATCGATTTGTTGGTACGGTTTGGCGAACTGCAGGACACCAGCGGCCTGGTGGCACGTCGCTTGACCCGCCAGCGCTGGGCCATCTGTGCCTCCCCTGATTACCTGGCGCGCTTCGGCACCCCCCAAACCCTGGAAGAGCTGGGCCAGCATCGTTGCATCGTCGGCCATCGACGCGGCCAACCGCTCGCATGGCGCGTGACACAGGCGGGGCAGACGGTGCGTTACGCGCCACCCTCAACTCATCAGATTGGCGATGGTGAGGTCATGATTCTTGCGGCGGTGGCAGGCGCCGGTTTATGCCAGATGCCACGCAGCCTGTTCCAGGACGATATAGAAGCGGGCAGGCTGGTAGAGGTGCTGCAAGCCTATGAACCTGAAGCGGTGGATGTGCATGCGGTCTGGCCGAAGGTGTCGCACCTGCGACCCAAGGTTCGGTATGTGGTCGATGAATTGGTCAAATTGTGCGCGCATTGGCAGTAAACGGCGTGCATGCACTTAATCGCTGAACAGATCAAACATCAGTTGTCGGAACCATTTGTTGGCGGGGTCCCGGTTGTACTTGCCATGCCAGAACAAGTTGATGGCGATTTCGGGCAAGGGTAACGGAACCGGCAGGGTGGTGAGGCCGAAGGGCTGCGCGCAGCTGTTGGCGAAACGTTCGGGGACTGTTGCGATCAGGTCGGTGTTCTGCAGGATATGCCCGACCGCGACAAAGTGCGGCACTTCCAGGCGAATCTCGCGTTGCAGGCCAGCACGCTGCATATGCGTGTCGATTTCTCCGTGGCCTGTACTGGCAGCCACGATCCTGACGTGCCCGAACTCACAGAAACGCTCGCGGGTCATTGGCTGTTGCGTCAGCGGATGGTCTTGTCTGCATAAGCATACATAGCGATGGTGAAACAGGCGCCGCTGGTAGAAGCCTGCTTGCAGGTCTGGCAGCAATCCGACGGCAAGATCCACCTCGCCACTGACCAGTCCTTCGGACAACTGAGTATTGCTTCGCAGCGTACTCACCGAAATTCCGGGGGCCAGTTTGAGCAGCGCGTCGACCAATCGCGGGACGAAATAAATTTCCCCGATATCGGTCATCGCTACCACGAAGCGTTTTTTGCTGGTCGCAGGATCGAACTCATCGTGGCGGTTGATTGCACCGTGCAGCAAACCGATTGCCTGGGATACCGGCTCAGCCAGTTGCGCGGCAAAAGGGGTAGGCTGCATGCCCTTGGGCGTGCGCACGAACAACTCATCGTTGAACGTGATGCGTAAACGCTTCAACGCGTTGCTGACAGCCGGTTGAGTCAGGCCAAGGCTATCAGCCGCCACTGAGACGCTTCGGTCTACCAGCAATTGGTTGAAGATCACCAAAAGGTTCAGGTCCAGCTCGCGCAGATTCATCTTGGATTCTCTCGGTCGGGCATGCGGGTTAAACCGTTTAGTATTCACGCTAGTGATAGTTTGTATGGAGGACAGGGCATTTATCAATGGTTTGTGAATAGTCATGATCGGGCTATTCCAAAAACAACCATAAGGCTTTCCCATGACTAGCCCTCATTCTGTCTTGCAAGTGGGCATCGTCGGCGGTGGTATCGCTGGCGTAGCCTTGGCACTTGATCTCTGCCGTCACCCGCATCTGGAAGTGACGTTATTTGAAGCCGCACCAGCCTTCGGTGAAGTCGGTGCCGGAGTATCGTTCGGTGCAAACGCCGTGCGTGCCATCGAAGGCCTAGGGATCGGCATACCCTATGAGCGCATTGCTGACCGTACCCCGCAACCCTGGCAAGACATCTGGTTTGAATGGCGCCGCGGCGTGGATGCCGGCTACCTCGGCGCCAGCGTCGCCGATGGCGTGGGTCAATCGTCCGTGCACCGCGCCGATTTCCTTGATGCGTTGGCGCAGCAATTACCAGACGGAGTTGCCCGTTTCGATAAGCGCGCCGTCAGCGTCCGTGAGACGGGAGAAAGGGTCCGCGTTCAATTCACCGATGGCACGGACTATGAATGTGACCTTCTGCTCGCTGCAGACGGTATCAAGTCATCTCTGCGCGACTATGTGCTCCAGGGGTTGGGCCTGCCTTTGGTCGCTCCTCGATTCAGTGGCACCTGCGCCTACCGCGGGATGATCGACAGTGAGCAACTGCGCGAGGCGTATCGCGCTGCTGGTGTCGATGAGCATCTGATCAATGTCCCGCAAATGTATCTGGGTCTCGACGCCCATATCCTCACGTTCCCGGTCAAGCAAGGCCGGTTGATCAACGTGGTGGCCTTCGTTTCCGATCGCTCCGAGCCCAACCCTGTGTGGCCACAAGACACTCCCTGGGTCAAAAGCACCAGCCAGGCGCAAATGCTGCAAGCTTTCGCGCACTGGGGCGATGCCGTGCGCGTATTACTCGAGTGCATCCCCGCGCCGACGTTGTGGGCACTTCATGAGCTGGATGAACTTGCAGGCTACACCCATGGTCGTGTCGGGCTGATCGGTGATGCGGCCCACGCCATGCTGCCCCATCAAGGCGCCGGGGCTGGCCAAGGACTTGAAGATGCCTGGCTACTTGCGCGCTTGCTGGGCGACCCGCGGGTACTTGAGAGCAATGCCCAAAACGTCTTGCAGGTGTATGACGAGATTCGGCGGCCCCGCGCCTGCCGTGTGCAACGAACGTCTTGGGAAGCGGGTGAGCTTTACGAATTCCGTGACCCTCAAGTCGAAGACCAGGAATCCCTGTTGTCGACCACCCTGGCCAGCCGTTTCGATTGGCTATGGAACCACGATATGCAATCGGACCTTGCGCAGGCCCGTACTCGGCTCGGTTGGGCTGAGGCTGTTTGACGTCCAGACGGCGCCAGCGCCATTGGCTGGCCCACTAAACCCACAATAAAAAAGACAGGTAAAAAAGCTATGAGCGTCAGCATTTCCAATACCCCCGGCATGCTTGAATTTTTCCGAGATGCAGCCGGGCTGAAAAACGCCGCCGGCAACCCACGAAACAAGCGCATCGTGCTGCGTATTCTGCAAGAGACCGCCAGGATCATCGAAGAGCTGGAGATTACTGATGATGAGTTCTGGGCAGGGGTTGAATACATCAATCGGCTCGGTAAAAGTAACGAAGCAGGGTTGCTTGCGGCAGGCCTAGGCGTTGAGCATTTCCTCGATCTGCTCAACGATACGAAGCAAGCCGAGGCAGGCCGTACCGGAGGCACACCGCGCACGATTGAAGGCCCCCTCTATGTCGCGGGTGCGCCTCTGCGCGAGGGTTTTGCGCGGATGGACGATGGCTCGGAAGACGGCGTTGCCACACCGTTTTTTGTTGAAGGGCAAATCCTGAATCTGCAAGGCCAGCCTATCGCCGGGGCTCTTGTCGACCTGTGGCAAGCGGATAGCAAAGGCAACTACTCGCACTTCGACAAAAGCCAGTCCGAATTCAACCTGCGCCGGCGCATCGTGACCGATGCTGACGGGCGTTATCGGGTCAGGAGCATCGTGCCTTCGGGCTACGGCTGCAATCCTCAAGGCCCGACACAGGAATGTCTTAACCACCTAGGGCGCCATGGCCAGCGTCCTGCGCATATCCACTTCTTCCTGTCGGCCCCCGGTTATGAGCACCTCACTACCCAAATCAACCTGTCCAACGACAAGTACCTCTGGGACGACTTTGCCTACGCCACGCGTGATGGGTTGATCGGCGAGGTGCAGTTCATCGATGACCAGGCGCTGGCCGCTGCCCATGATGTGCCAGGGCGTTTTGCACAAATGACTTTTGATTTTCAGTTGCGCCCGGCAACCAGCCTGGAAGCGCAGCAGCGCAGCAATCGCCCGCGTGCACTGCAAACCGCGTAAGTCGACGCAGTCAAACCTGAACGATTAGAGAGGATAAATAGATGTCCCAAAGCACCCTTGCCCCCATTGAAATCAAAGTTGCCGTATTGCGTGAAGCCGGGAGCAAACTCCAGCTTGAACGCGCAGAACTAGGCGTCCCGCGCGCTGATGAAGTGCGCGTGCGTATTGTCGCGACCGGTGTTTGCCACACTGACATGGTCGTGCGTGACCAGCTTTTTCCGACGCCGTTGCCGATCGTGCTGGGCCATGAAGGTTCGGGGGTTGTTGAGTCGGTAGGGGCTGCGGTGACAACCATCGCACCCGGTGATCACGTGGTCATGACCTACATGTCGTGCGGCTTGTGTCTGCCTTGCGAAACCGGGCACCCCGCGCACTGTTCCCACATGCACCCTCTGAACTTCGGCGGCGGACGGCTGGACGGCAGTACCTCGACCTGCAGCTGCGACAACGCGGCGCCGATACATGACCACTTCTTTGGCCAGTCTTCGTTCTCAACCTATGTGATCGCCAGCGAGCGTAGCGTGGTGAAAGTGTCGAAAAAGGCGCCGTTGGAATTGCTGGGCCCACTGGGGTGCGGCATTCAGACAGGGGCGGGGTCGGTGCTCAAGGCACTGAAAGTCGAGGCGGGCGCCAGCTTTGCTGCGTTTGGCGCTGGCGCCGTAGGCTTGGCGGCCGTAATGGCGGCCAAGGTGGCAGGCGCTACTACGATCATTGCCGTCGATGTGACGCCCAGTCGCTTGAGCCTTGCGCTTGAAGTCGGCGCGACTCACGTGATCAACAGCCGTGAAGAGGACCCGGTTCAACGCATTCGTGAAATCACCGGCGGCGGCGTGAACTACAGCCTTGAATGCTCCGGTCGTGCAGAAGTACTGCGCCAGGCCATCGACGCGCTTACAACCCTGGGCACCTGCGGAATCGTAGGGGCGACCAAAATGGGTACGGAAGTGGCGTTCAACATCAATGACGTGATGATCCCCGGCAAGCGAATCATGGGCATTGTCCAGGGCGACGTGGTCGCCAACGCGTTTATTCCCACGCTGGTCGACCTGCACCTGCAAGGCCGCTTCCCCTTCGACAAACTGTGCCGGTTTTACACCTTTGACCAGGTCAATGAAGCCATGGCCGACAGCGAAAGCGGCATCACCATCAAACCGATTCTGCGCATGCCGGCCGCGGCCGATCTGGCGTGATTCCTCAGGCTCACCCAAAGGACCTCTTAATGAATGTTCAACTCGTAATCGACAACGTCGCGCAAACGGCGTCTAACGGTAAGACCTATCAGCGTATCGATCCGATCAGCGGCAAGGTCGTCACTACGGGGGCCGCTTGCAGCGTGGACGATGCGCGGCGAGTTGCGGCTTCTTCGCAGCAAGCGTTCAAGACGTGGTCGAAGGTCGGCCCAACCGAGCGTCGCCGGCTGCTGCTGGCCGCGGCTGATGCGCTGGAAGGCAAGATGGAGCTGTTTTGCACCGTCATGGCCGAGGAAATCGGTGCGTCGCGTTTGTGGTCACAATTTAACGTGGGCGCTTCCGCCAACCTGTTGCGCGAAGCCGCTGCACTGACCACACAAATCAAAGGCGAAACACTGGCGACCGATAAACCGGGTACTTTATCCGTGACCCTGCGTCAGCCCGCCGGCACGGTGCTGAGCATCGCGCCGTGGAACGGTCCGGTAATCCTAGGCACTCGCTCCATTGCTTACCCGTTGGCCTGCGGTAACACGGTGATCTTTAAAGGTTCGGAGAACAGCCCCCGCACGCATGAACTGCTTGCCCAAGCCTTCTATGACGCAGGTTTCCCGCCGGGCGTGGTGAACTTCATCATCTCTGCCCCCGAAGATGCTGGCGCCGTCACCGAAGTGCTGATTGCCCACGACACGGTACGCCGGGTGAACTTTACCGGCTCGACCAACGTGGGCCGAATGATTGCCCAGACTTGCGCCAAACATCTCAAGCGTTGCTTGCTGGAACTGGGCGGCAAGGCGCCGTTTATTGTGTTGGAAGATGCCGATCTGGATGGCGCGGTCAATGCAGCGGTGTTCGGGGCTTTTCTGTACCAGGGGCAAATTTGCATGTCGACCGAGCGGTTTGTGGTCGATGAAGCGGTTGCCGACATTTTTGTCGCCAAGTTTGCAGAGCGTATTCGTGGCCTGGCGCAGGGCAGTCCTGTGACCAATCCAGCCAGTGTCGTAGGCCCGATGATTGCCCAAGGTTCGGTTCAACGCATTAATCAAATGCTTGATGATGCCATTGGCAAAGGCGCCTCGATTGTGGCCGGTGGGCTGGCGGAGCAGGCGCAGATGGCGCCTACGTTGGTCGATCGTGTGACGTCGGCCATGGAAATCTACGATGAGGAAACCTTCGGTCCCGTTACAACGGTGGTCCGTGTGAAAGGTGCCGAGCAGGCGTTGGAAGTCGCCAATGACACAGCATTCGGCCTGTCCTCGGCAATTTTCAGCCGTAACGTCAGCCTCGCCCTCGACCTAGCGAGCCGCCTGGACGCCGGTTGTGTGCATATCAACGGGGCCACCGTGCAAAACGAACCACAGGCACCTTATGGCGGCATGAAGAACAGTGGCTACGGCCGTTTTGACGGTAGTGCAGTCATTGAAGAATTCACCGAAGTGAAATGGGTCACGGTCGAGCCTTCCGACCAGCCTTATCCGTTCTAACGACAAAGCATTGAGGCCGGCTCCACGGAGCCGGCGGTTACTACTCTCGAATAGATCACGGCACTCCGGGTGTCGCGCCCGGTGCTGCCTGCGAATTTTCAACGCACACATGGTTGCCACAATGAATAATAAAAAAACCGTTGTCGCTGTAACTGTCCTGTCCAAAATGCCTGCTTTGACTGTTGGTTGCGCGCTGGCATTTTGTCTGCCCGCCGCCCAGGCTACCGAGGGTGGTGGATCGTCCTACCCGATGGGCGCCGACAATTACATGACCGGGGCCATGCCGCCGCCTGGTTTCTACGCGCAGATTTTTGCAGAACGTTATCGTGCTGATCGGCTCCTGGATAATCGGGGCAAGTCGGCGCTCGATGATTTTCACCTGAGCGCCGATGTAATTGCTCCGAGGCTGATCTGGGTGACCGAGCAAAAGGTCCTTGATGGCGACCTGGCGTTTCATCTCAACGTGCCCTTGGTCGACCTGCGGGTTGACGTGAACGGTCAGCATCAGAAGAAAACCGGCATGGGCGATATCATCTTCGGCCCGGCGCTCGGCTATCACTACAGTGATAAATTCCATGCGATCTACGCGCTGGATATCTTCGCCCCCACCGGCCGTTATGACCGCGGTGACCTAGCGAATATTGGCCGCAATTACTGGGCATTCGAGCCGATTGCCGCGTTCTCGTATGTCGATCCTGCCGGAGTGAATGCCGATATCAAGCTGATGTATGACTTCAACTTGCGCAATCGCGCAACGGACTATCGCTCAGGGCAGGAACTGCACGCTGACTACTCACTGGGTTGGGGCTTCGCGAATGGTTGGGTTGTGGGCGTCGGTGGCTATATATATCGACAGACCACCGATGATCATCAAGATGGCGTTCGCGTTGAGGGCAACCGCGGGCGTGCATTTGCCATCGGCCCGTCAGTCAAATACGCGAGCAATTCCGGCTGGTTCGTGACCGCGAAATGGCAAAAGGAAAGCGAAGTACGCAACCGTCCGGAAGGCGAAGCTTACTGGGTCAAGCTGACTATTCCTCTTTAGCGAAAAGTGGCTGGCAGCTCCTTGCCTGCCAGCATGAGCTCGCTGATGAAGCGCGGGGCGGCGTTGGGGCACGTGCTTCTGTATGCAATGGCCTTGATGGCGCTGCCTGTGTCCGGCTGGTATTGGAGTTCAGTGGCGGATAAAGCCATCCTCGTCGCTGGCTTGTTTGTTTTGCCGCCGTTGGTCGCACCCCATCCCGATCTCTATGATGTGGCCAAGCTCGTGCATACATGGACTGCTTGGTTTTGCGGTGCGCTCGTTGGCGCGCACTTGCTGGTGGCGCTCAAGCACCACTTTGTCGACAAAGACGAGATCCTCAAGGGCATGCTGCCCGCGTTGAAGCGCTGAATGCCGGGGAGCTGGCAACGGCACCTATCTGAAGGTTTTCTGCATCATGGAAACCACCAGCGCGAGACTTGCAGCCACAATGATTGCCCAGAAGTACTCCATGCTGGCAACAAGCGTTGCCTGCTGATGCAGGTTTTGGGCAAGCGTTGCCACTGAAATCTGATTGGTCGGGCCAGCCACATCGAATAGGCCAATCACTTAACACCTTCTTCCGCGGTAGTCTTGGCCAAGCGCAGGCTCTGCATTGGGACAATCATGCCACTAGCCCCCGAACGGGCCAGAAGCGTCAGATAAACAGCCTGTCCTACGACGCCTAAAGACTCTCAGGGTCGCCAAAGAACATCTGAATCCGCGACCGCAACCAACGCTCCCCAGGATCGTTATCCTGCGATCCCCGCCAAGCCATGTGCAGCTCAAACGTGCGCACCGGCAACGGCGGGTCCTCTGCCCGCAAGCCGCCAGCAGCGGTCAGGGCTTCGGCGGCGTAATCGGGCACCGTTGCCAGAATATCGGTACCTGCCAGCAGCGTACCGAGGCCGTTGAATTGCGGCACCGCCAGCACGACGTGGCGTTTGCGGTCGAGCTTCTCCAGCTCTTCATCGATAAACCCGCTCAGGTCGCCGGCAAATGACACCAGGGCATGGGGGCGGGCACAGAAATCATCCAGGCTCAGGGCGCCGGGCATGCTGTCGGCCCGCAGCAGCTTGGGCAGGCTGCGGCGCAGGATCTTGCGCTTGGCGTTGGCCGGAAGGTCGGTGGTGTAGCTGACTCCAATGGAGATTTCCCCGGAAGCCAGCAGGCCTGGCATCAAGATATAGTTGACGCGGCGCACCACCAGCACGATGCCCGGTGACTCGGCCCGCAGGCGTTTGAGCAGCATGGGCAGCAAGGCAAATTCCACATCGTCTGACAGACCTATGCGAAAAACCGCCGTGCTGGTGGCCGGATCAAACTCGGAGGCCCGGCTGACCGCCGTGGAAATCGAGTCCAGTGCCGGTGAGAGCAGGGCGAAAATTTCCACCGCCCGTGCCGATGGCTCCATGCTGCGCCCGGTGCGCACGAACAATGGATCATCGAACAGCCCGCGCAGGCGTGACAACGCAGCGCTGATGGCCGGCTGGCCGAGGAACAATTTCTCGGCGGCACGGGTCACACTGCGCTCATGCATCAAGGTTTCGAATACGATCAACAGGTTCAGGTCGACACGACGCAGGTCGTTACGGTTCATCTTGTGTCCCAGGCGGCGTCAGTAAACTTGACGAGGGCAGCCACATAAGAACAATGGCCGGCATGAATCTTACGGGGAAAGGCTGGTACTCTGCACCGGATAATTCAGTTTTCCTACGCAGTTTGAGGTGTTTTCCGCAGGTGCGGAATCAATGGCAGACATGTCGACTATTAATGGTGACCGGTGGCCTTGCCCCGAAAGCCCAGATAAAGTCCATGGCATTAGAGGTTACTTTGACGAGGTTTGCGATGTCCCGCACGATCCGCTTTCACAAGTTTGGTCCGGCCGAGGTGCTCAAGTGCGAAGAGCATGCAGCCACGTTGCCTGCACCGGGCGAAGTGCAGGTGCGTGTCGAGGCGATTGGCATCAGTTGGTACGACATACTCTGGCGCCAGAACCTGGCGCCCTCCCACGCTCGCCTGCCATCAGGCCTTGGCCATGAAATGGCCGGGGTGGTTGAGGCCGTAGGCGATGGCGTCGATGACCTGAAGGTGGGTGACAAAGTCGCCAGTTTTCCGGCCGAGAGCCCCAATGATTACCCTGTCTATGGCGAAGTGATCGTCTTGCCCCGTTCGGCCTTGACCCGTTACCCGGATGTCCTGAGCCCGGTGCAAGCCAGCGTGCATTACACACCGCTGTTGATTGCCTACTTTGCCTACATGGACCTGGCACGGGTCAAGCCTGGGCAATTTGTCCTGGTGACTGACGCCAGCCATTGCGCTGGCCCCTCGTTTGTTCAGTTGGGCAAAGCCTTGGGTGTGCGGGTAATCGCCGCGACCAAGACAGCTGAAGAACGTGAAAACCTGCTGTCCCTTGGCGCGGAAAAGGTCATCGTCACCGAAGAACAAGACCTGCTGATGCAGATCAACAAGCTGACCGACAATCGCGGCGTCGACGTGGTATTCGATGGCCTGGGTGGCCCGCAAATGTCGCTGCTTGGCGATGTACTGGCTCCGCGCGGCAGCCTGGTGCTCTATGGCTTGCAAGGTGGCAACCAGACGCCATTCCCGGCCTGTGCCGCGTTCCAGAAGAACATCCAGTTCTTTGTGCACTGCATCGGCAACTTCACCGGCAAGCCGGAGCTGGGGATCATCCAGGACCAGGTAGCGTTGCAACGGGCCCTGCGTGATATCAACCAACTCACCGCAGACGGTGTGCTGGTACCGCTCAAGACCCGAGTGTTCCCGTTCAACGAGTTTGTCGAAGCTCACCGCTACATGGATGAATGCCCATGCCGCGAGCGCGTTGCGTTGCAGGTCGAAGCTGTTTGAGCTGTAGAAATGTTCGTAAATGGACATTCCACCTGCGCTTCTGATGGGGCAAATACGCCATTTAGAAGGACTGGGCTTACGTTTGTGCTGAACACGTAAGCTCAGGTTTTACTCCTCCAAATCCCGCTCTTGCCGCCGCCCTTAATCTCAGTGAGCCAGCGGGCAGCCCTATATGGCGCACGCCCTCAAGCAGGAATAGATTGGGTAATCCTGAATCGCAATTTGATGTGGGATAGATACCGTCGCGCGGTGGTCGAACTCCCAGTAAACTGCATTTCTTTTCCGAATCTTTCTCTTTCAGAGGTTTTTGCATGACTCTCAGTCCTTTTGCGGGCAAACCGGCGCCAGCTCAGTTGCTGGTGGACATCCCGCGACTGGTAACGGCCTATTACACCGGCCAGCCTGATGCAGCGATCTCCACTCAGCGCGTGGCCTTTGGCACTTCCGGGCACCGGGGCAGTTCCTTCGACCTGAGTTTCAACGAATGGCATGTACTCGCCATCAGCCAGGCCATCTGCCTATATCGCGAGGCCCAGGGCATCAACGGCCCGCTGTTTGTCGGCCTGGACACCCATGCGCTGTCCACCCCTGCTGGTGCCAGCGCACTGCAAGTGCTGGCGGCCAATGGCGTCCACGTGATGCTTGCCGAAGGCGATGAGTACACGCCGACCCCGGCGATTTCCCACGCCATCATTTGCTACAACCGCGGCCGCACCACCGGCCTGGCGGACGGTATTGTCATCACCCCGTCCCACAACCCACCCCAAAGTGGCGGCTACAAATACAACCCACCCAACGGCGGTCCGGCCGATACCCACGTCACCAAGTGGATCGAAGCCAAGGCCAATGAACTGCTGGCCAACAAACTCGCCGGGGTCAAGCGCATCACCCACGCCCAGGCGCTGAAGGCTGACACCACCCACCGTCACGACTACCTCAACAGCTATGTCGCCGACCTGATCAACGTCATTGATATGGATGCTATCCGCAGCGCCGACTTGCGCCTGGGTGTCGATCCTCTGGGCGGAGCAGGGGTGCACTACTGGTCAGCGATTGCCGAGCACTACCGTTTGAATCTGAAGGTAGTGAACACTGAGGTCGACGCCACCTTCCGCTTCATGAGTGTCGACTGGGATGGCCAGATTCGCATGGACCCCTCGTCGAGCTACGCCATGCAAGGCTTGATCGGTCTCAAGGATCGTTTCGACGTGGCCTTCGCCTGCGATCCGGATCACGACCGCCACGGCATCGTCACGCCCTCCGGTGGCCTGTTGGCGCCGAACAACTACCTGGCGGTATCCATCGACTACCTGTTCCAGAACCGTCCCGAGTGGCGCGCCGATGCTGGCGTGGGCAAGACTGTGGTCAGCAGTGGCTTGATTGATCGGGTGGCGGCGCGTATGGGTCGACGCCTGTATGAAGTGCCAGTGGGTTTCAAGTGGTTTGCCGACGGGCTGTTTGACGGCTCCCTGGGCTTTGGCGGCGAAGAAAGTGCCGGCGCCTCGTTCTTGCGCAAGGACGGTAGCGTCTGGAGCACCGACAAGGACGGCCTGATCCCGGCCCTGTTGGCGGCGGAAATGACCTCGCGCAAGGGCCAGGACCCCAGTCAGATCTACCGTGGGCTGACGGATGCACTGGGCGAGCCGTTTGCCATTCGTGTTGATGCCAAGGCCACGCCGGCGCAAAAAGCCTTGCTCGGCAAACTGTCACCGGATCAAGTCACGTCCACACAACTGGCCGGGGAAAGCATCCAGCAGATCCTCAGCCATGCGCCCGGTAACAACCAGGCGATTGGCGGGCTGAAAGTCATGACCGAAAACGGCTGGTTCGCCGCGCGGCCATCGGGCACCGAGGATATCTACAAGATCTATGCCGAGAGCTTTATTGGCGAGGATCACCTCAAGCGTCTAGTGCAAGAGGCTCAGGTGTTGGTGGATGGGGCGATTTCGTCCAAGTAACACCGTGGATTAGAGGTGGGGCGGTTGGGTACATATCCGTTATTTTGGTTAGGGCGGCTTAGGGTTACGCCCTTACGGCGTGTCACTTTGCAAAAGCGGCAAAGTAACCAAAGCGCTCTTGCCCCACCACTTGGTGCCTCGCTTAGGCTCGGCATGCCTTCACTCCGGCATTGCTCCGTGGGCCGCCGCGATGGGCCATCCTTGGCCCAGCGCGGCTAAACCGGCGTCCTGCCGGTTTACCCACGGATCAATGCCTGCGTTCAGCCATCGTGGTTAACGGGGCGCCTTAGATCAAGATCAAAAGCACGGCGGCCTGGTAGCCGACCTGAGTGGTGAAAAGCAAAAGCGGATCTACTGCCCACTGTCCACTGTAGGAGCGAGCTTGCTCGCGATGGTCGTTAACGATGACGCTGGCTTCCTGGATGAACGCGGTGCCCTCAGGTTCTTCGCGAGCAAGAACTAGGCGTCCCCCTCGCTCCTACAGAAAAGCGGATGGGCACTGGCTTTGCTCTGCTCTTGATCTGCCTGCCCATAAAACCAGAGGCCGAACGCAGGTATTGCGCAGTGGGTAAACCGGCAAGGATGCATGTGCGGTGTAACTGACCTACCTCGGGATACCTAGCCCCTGGCCGGCCCATTGCCAATCTGCCAGACAAATGGCGGTTCAGTCCCGTTGATCACCCAATCCCCGACAATCCGTGCCTTGTAGATCACCGGGTTGTGGGACGACACCGTGCGCGCATTGCGCCAATGCCGATCCAGGGATTTACCCTCGCGGATATCCGAAGCCCCCAGGGCATTGAACAGCTCACTGCTGGCGCGCTGGATCAACTCTGACACCACCACCTGAGCCGTGGCCGACTCGATCTCGGCAGCGACATTGGCCTCGCGCTCCAGCGCGTCATCCCCGCCAAAGCGCGCCAGGTAAGCCCGCTGTGCCGGTATCGTCGCTTTCAAGGCGCTGGCCTCGGCGGCGTATACCAGGGCGGCGACTTCACCGACCACCTGCTGAATCTGTGCATCCTGGCTGACACGGGCGGCATTGCCGTGGCTGTAGATGCGTTTACGCGCACGAACCTGATAAGCCACATCCTTGAGCGCCGCGCGGCCGATACCGGCCAATGTTGCCAGCAGCACCAACTGGTAAAACGCCGTCTGGTATTTGAAGCGCGTGGCAAAGTCGATCACGTTCTCGGCATCAACCACCGCATCGGTAAACCGCGATGTGCCGCTGCCCGTGGTGCGTTGGCCAAAACCGTCCCAGTCATCGCTTTGCACAATCCCCGGCTGGCGAGTGCGGGTGGCGGCAATCACGTCGCCGCCGGTGTCGCTGCGCTGGGCGTAGACGTCGATCCAGTCGGAGAAAATGCTCCCGGTGCTGTAGAACTTCTCGCCGTTGAGTTTCCACTTGTCGCCGTCGGGGCTGACCTTGGTGATTACATCACCGATGGCAACGCTGCCGATTTCGGTCCAGGCACAGCCGACGATATCGCCGTCGACAAAGCGCTTGAACCACAGATCCCGACCAGCGCCGGGCGGTGCATTCAGACGGTCCTCGGCAAAGGCGAAGTGCCCGCGCAGGGCCTGGGGTACGTTGGAGTCGGCTTCAGCCAACTCAATCAACAGTTCAAACAGCTGAGGCAGGGACGCGCCGCCACCACCGTATTCCACCGGCACCCGCACCGCGCCGAAACCAGCTTCTTTCAGCCACTGGATCGGCTCACGGGGCAGGGCGCGGGTTTGCTCACGCTCCACGGCACCTTCGGCGATACGCTCAAAGATCGGCCGGAAGCGCTCGGTCAGGGCCTGGTAATCGACGCCGGTGGACAGTGGGTTGATGACATGTTGCTCGGTCATGGGGACAGCTCCTGGGCAGGCAAAAAAGGCGGTGCGTTGCCAAGGTGTTTGCACGGTCCATGCCGAGGTTAAAACCCCGTATTTACAGGGCAACAACCTGCTTCAAGTGTTGCGCCACCAACAGCAATCCAACAAACCCCCGATATCTGCAACATCAGACAGTGCGGGGTGTCCACACCCAATTACCGCCCCAGAGCCCTGGCTTCGGGCATCTGCAATACGCTGGCACGCTTGCTGCTCCATGCCCTGCATATCCCCTTGTGTGAGGTACCGTTCAATGAGTCAGCAAGCAGTCAAATTTGCCTATTGGGTGCCCAACGTCAGCGGCGGGCTGGTGGTGAGCAAGATCGAGCAGCGCACCAGTTGGGGCATCGACTACAACCGCAAACTGGCGCAACTGGCCGAGGAAGCCGGGTTCGAATACGCCCTGACCCAAATCCGTTTCACCGCCGGCTATGGCGCCGAGTACCAGCATGAATCCGTAGCCTTCAGCCACGCGTTGCTGGCGGCGACCACCACGTTGAAAGTCATCGCGGCGATCTTGCCCGGCCCGTGGCAACCGGCCCTGGCGGCCAAGCAACTGGCGACCATCGATCAACTGACCAACGGCCGCGTCGCCGTCAACATCGTCAGCGGCTGGTTCAAGGGCGAGTTCCAGGCCATCGGTGAACATTGGCTGGAGCACGACGAGCGCTATCGCCGCTCCGAAGAATTCATCCGCGCCCTCAAAGGCATCTGGACCCAGGACAACTTCACCTTCAAGGGTGATTTCTACCGATTCAACAACTACAGCCTCAAACCCAAGCCTCTGGGCGAACCCCATCCGGAGATTTTTCAGGGTGGCAGCTCCCGCGCAGCACGAGATATGGCCGCACGTGTCTCGGACTGGTACTTCACCAACGGCAACACCCCGCAAGGTATCAAGGCCCAGGTCGATGACATTCGCGCCAAGGCCGCCGCCAACAACCACTCGGTAAAAGTCGGGGTCAACGCCTTTGTCATCGCCCGCGACACCGAAGAGGAAGCCCGCGCGGTGCTCGCTGAAATCATCGACAAGGCCGACCCCGAAGCGGTCAATGCCTTTGGCGACGCGGCAAAACAAGCTGGCAAGGCATCACCGGAAGGCGAGGGCAACTGGGCCAAGTCCAGCTTCGAAGACTTGGTGCAGTACAACGACGGCTTCAAGACCAACCTGATCGGTACCCCGCAGCAGATTGCCGAGCGTATCGTCGCGCTCAAAGCGGTGGGCGTGGACCTGGTACTGGCGGGGTTCCTGCACTTCCAGGAGGAAGTGGAGTACTTCGGCAAACGGGTATTGCCGCTGGTACGCGAGCTGGAGGCCAAGGCCGGGATCAAGCAGGTAGCCTGATCGCTCACCTGGCATACACCACGACCGCCGCGCGCAACTTGTTATTGCCAAACCGGCACATCCGTTCGAACTCCCCGCGGCTGACAGGCAGGTGCTGGCAGTCCAGGGGCTGGCGGTGCTGGCTGTGGTCCACGTCCGGGTCATGCAGGTAGACAAAGTCTTCGTCGCAATCGGTGACGATCACCCAGTGGGGTGACTTGGAGCGGGTCAGGCGGTAGCTGCTGATCAAGACCAGCGGTTGCCCGCCATCACGCAGTACCTGCGGCAAATCCAGCGGCCCGCCGAGCACCTGCTCGACATCGCTGCTGGCCAGTTCTTCCTCGAAGGCGTCATGCACCAGGCGCATGACGTCTTTTTTGTGCTGATCACGCACCCCGTCCAGAAACAACGGCCCGCTGACATTGACCTGCATGTGCACCCGAAAGCCTCGACGCCAGGCTGACAGCGCCAACCCTTGAGGGCTGCAGCCGCCATGGCCGGCGGTCATGAACACGGTGGTCGCCTCGCGCCAGATTTGCAGTTCTTCGCGCCGCTGAGCCACACGCTCAGGTTGCAGGGCGCCCATGGCCATCAGCAAGCTCGCCGCGCCGCAGGTGAAGTCGGTGGTCTGCTGGTAATACGGCACGCTCAGGGCCCTGGCTTCCTGATGCTGGAGAATGCGCTTCTCCAGGCGCAGAGCGTCGGTGTGATCTTCGTAATAGTCATTGATCAGGGCAAAGCGCCGGTAGCCATTGCGCTCGTACAGGGCGATGGCGCCGGGATTGTCGGTGCGCACCTCCAGGCGCAGGTAGGCACAGTCATGTTCCACGGCGCAGTCTTCAATACGCGCCAGCAGTTGCTTGCCCAGCCCCATGCCACGGGCAGGAGCGGCAATGGCGATTGAATACAGGCGTGCCAGCGAAGTACCACGATGGAACAGCACCAGCGCGTAGCCGAGTAGCTGCTCTTCGTTTTCGGCCACTAGCAGGCGCCCGTTGGCACGGCTGATCATCCACTGAAAGCTGCGGGGCGAGAGCCGGTCAGTGGTGAAGCAATGCTCTTCCAGTACCACTAAGGCCGGTAAGTCATCAAGGGTTGCAACGCGAAAGGAAAGAGCCATATGACCGCCGTAAAAGTTGCGTAACGAAACGGGACTTCTCTGAAATATCGTGCTTAATAGAAAAGGTCTAGTTCTCTAAAGCGGATCAATCAATATGTCAGCGGTACAAGGTCATTGGCGTGAAGTATCCGAGCAAACAGTGGCGGCGACAATAACTTCCGCCGGTTATTTTCCCACACCTCCCAAGCCGTCAAGTCAAGTCGTGATTATTGTTGAGCGCAAGGAGGACTGGGCCTCCTACTTCCCCAGCGAAGACATTGTTACCGCCCAGGAATACCTTGAGCAAACCCGGGAAAGCGAAACCGGCAAGCGGGTCCAGGTGATCAACCTGTGTCGCAGCTACAAGTACCTGGGACACGGCTACTACTGCTCGCTGCTGGCCGAGGCGCGTGGCCACAAGGTTATTCCGTCGGTGCGCACCATCAGCGAGCTGACGAAAAAATCCCTCTACGGCCTGGCCCTGGATGACCTGGATAAAACCCTTGATAAAGCCCTGAGCCATCATCTTTATAGTAATACCGAAGGTTTTACCCTGACACTTTATTTTGGCCGAACGAATATCGAGCCACTGCAGGACTTGGCTCGCCAGTTGTTTGAAGCGTTTCCGTGTCCGATATTGCTAGTTGAGTTTCGTAAGAATAACGGCTGGCATATCGAAGGCATAAAATCTGGCGTGTTGCATAAGTTGCGTGACGATCAGGAAGATCAATTCGCCAACGCCCTGGACAACTTCAGTCGCAAGATCTGGCGACAACCACGCTCCCGCCGCCTGGCCCGTTATGACCTGGCGATCCTTCATGATCCCCAGGAACAGTTGCCGCCGTCCAACGCCAAGGCGCTGGAGAACTTCGTGCGAGTGGGCAAGGGCTTGGGCATCGATGTCGAGCTGATTGAACGCAAGGATTACTCCCGCCTGGCCGAATACGACGCCCTGCTGATCCGCGAGACCACCAGCGTCGACAACCACACCTACCGCTTCGCCAAGAAGGCTGAGAGTGAAGGGCTGGTGGTGATGGATGACCCCGCCTCGATCCTGCGTTGTACCAACAAGGTCTACCTCACCGATATGCTGAAAAGCCATCAACTGGGCATGCCCGCCACCGAGATCCTCTACAAGGAGCGACCGGAAGATTTCGAACGGGTCGGCGAGCGCCTGGGCTTCCCCCTGGTGTTGAAAATACCCGACGGTTGTTTCTCCCGAGGGGTGATCAAGGTGGAAAGCCAGCAAGAGCTGCTGACGGCCACCGCCGAATTGTTCGAACATTCTGTGCTGTTGCTGGCCCAGGAGTTTTTCTACACCGAGTACGACTGGCGCATCGGCGTGCTCAACCGTAAGCCGATCTTTGCCTGCCAGTACTTCATGTCCAAGGGCCATTGGCAAATCTACAACCACAAGGCCATCGGCCAGGACATCAACGGCGAGTGCCGCACCATGGCGGTCCACGAAGCGCCCAAAGCGGTGGTGGACCTGGCGGTGAAGACCGCCAACCTGATCGGCGACGGGCTGTACGGAGTGGACCTCAAGCAGTCCGGCGACAAAGTGGTGGTGATCGAGGTCAACGACAACCCTAACATGGACGCCGGTATCGAAGATGCCTACCTGCAGGACGACTTGTATTCCCTGGTGCTGGAAGAATTTGTCCGCCGCCTGGAACTCAAACGCCAAGGCCAGGGGTGGTAATGCACGATGATTCAGTGCTTTGAATTGACCGATGGCGCGCTGCGCAGCAGTCAGCGCGAGGCCGCCGACATCATGCTGTTCAACAACCCCGATGCCCACGAGCGGGAACTGCTGCGCGATCACTACAAGCTTGACGAGCACGCCCTGGCCTCGGCGCTGGACCCGGACGAGGTGTCTCGCATCGAGTTTCACCCTGACAACCTGTTCCTGATCTGGAAACGCCCGGAAAACTACTCCGGTGCCGGCAACCTGGTGTTCGAAGTATCGTCCTGCGGCCTGCTGTTTTCCCAAAACCGCCTGCTGGTGATTGCCACCGGCGACAGCCAGCTTTCAGGCCTGGGCGCCCGCAGACCCCTGTATACGCCGTTGGATGTGCTGCTGGACTTGCTGCTCAACAACGTCCATCACTACCTCGGCCACCTCAAGGTGATCAAGATGGTTGCCCGTGAGTTGCAGCAGCAATTCAACGCCTCCATGCACAATCGCCATCTGATGCAGATGTTCAACCTCAGCGAAAGCCTGATCTATTACATCAACGCCTTGCACAGCAACGGCGCGGTGCTGGCCCGCTTGCGCAACCACGGCGAAAAGGAACATTTCAGCGCCCAGACCCTGGGGTTGATCGACGACCTGATCATCGAGAACAACCAGTGCTACAAACAGGCGGAGATTTATTCCAACGTGTTCTCCGGGTTGATCGAGGCCCGGGGCAACCTGATGAACAACAGCACCAACAACCTGCTGCGCAAGCTGACGTTGATCAACGTGGTGTTCCTGCCATTGAACCTGATTGCCAGTATTGGCGGCATGTCCGAGTTCAGCATGATGACGACGGGCACGCCGTGGTGGGTGTCGTACCCCTTGTTCCTGACTGCGATGGGATTGGCGGCGGGGTTGATGGTGCTGGGGCTAAAGCGCATTGCAGGAGGCGCCCACCCGTAGAGACCCTGTTCGCGGTCAAGCTTTAGCGAGGCTGCGTTGGGGGCTGATCTGATGGTGGCGGTGTGGCGCCGACGTAGCCTCGCTGGAGCTCGACAACTGCTACGGTGGTTTTTGTGTAGATACTCCCCTGTATGGGCTTTATGTTGGCTGTAAAGTCAACACCTCAAACCCGTCCGCCGTCACCACCACGGTATGTTCCCACTGCGCGGACAAGCTGTTGTCACGGGTTACTACCGTCCAGCCATCTTTCAAGCTGCGCACTTTGGCGCTGCCCTGGTTCAGCATTGGCTCAATGGTGAACACCATGCCTTCACGCAACTCCATCCCCGTGCCGGGACGCCCGAAGTGCAGGATCTGCGGTTCTTCGTGCATTTCCCGGCCGATGCCATGCCCGCAATACTCACGCACCACGCTGTAGCCATTAGCTTGGGCGTGGTGCTGGATGGCATGACCAATATCCCCCAGGCGCGCACCGGGCTTGACCTGACGAATCCCGGCCCACATCGCCTCAAAGGTCATTTCCACCAGGCGCCGGGCCTTGGGCGTCACCGTGCCGATCATGTACATCTTGCTGGAGTCGGCGATAAAGCCGTCTTTCTCCAGGGTAATATCGATGTTGACGATATCGCCATCCTTGAGCACAGCCTTGGCATCCGGCATGCCATGGCACACCACTTCATTGATCGAGGTATTGATGGAAAAGGGGTAGTCGTATTGCCCAAGGCTTGCCGGCCGGGACTGCAAATCCCGTCGGATAAAGGCTTCGACGGCACGGTCCAACTCCAGGGTCGTCTGACCTGCGCTCACAAAACCGTCGAGCATGCTGAAGACCTGAGCCAGCAGGCGGCCCGACTCACGCATCAGTGCGATCTGTTCGGCATTCTTGATCATCAGCCACGGCCCCGGATCAGGTCAGGCTTGTCCAACAGCAGCTTGTTGATCAGGTCGTTGTAGGCCAGGTGCGGATTGAGTTCGGCCAGCAGGCCGATCTTGATCCAGAACTCCGCCTGGGCGTTGATGGAGCGGTCCATGGTGGCGCTGGCCAGACGGATTTGTTCATGCAGTTGATCGGTGATCTTGACGATGCCCATGAGCTTCACTGTGCAGGTTGATATACGAAGCGTATACGTTGCGTATATCAATAGTAAAGTCAGGGTTACGCGGCAGCTTGCGATGCCTTGGCCGATTGACGGTCCTGCAACCCGCGAACCACCAGGTACAGCAGTGGCCCAACGGACACGAAAATTGCCGTGAGCAACAGGTACGGCAGCACCGACAGTGCTGACCGACCACGGCTGCGAGCATCCTTGTACATCCAGATGCCGGCGAGTGTTGCCAGCAGGTACAAATCAATCACCACCTGCGCTGTGTCGGGGCGAGACATCAGGCTGATGCCGAAATCGAGCAAGGACTGCTCAGCTTGCAGCATCACCGAGACGGTGTAGCCGACGAAGGCGATGAGGGCGACCAGGGGCAATACAAGCTTTTTCATAGACGTTCCTTCCTTGGACAGGCAGCAAAGAGCTGCTCAGATTAGCGGAACGACTCCACAACTCAATGGCCGTTTGCCATTGACTTGTCATAAGCCGCCGGTTAATTTTGATTCATGACATTTCAAGCTTTACGTTCACAGCCAAACATTATTACCGCCATTTCTCATTTGGCGGGATAGCGCACGGCTGCACCCAAACCCGCCCTAGAGGCGGGTTTTGTTTTTCCGTCTCCAGAGCCTTGAACCAAAAGCCAGGAGACATCGATGAGCACCAGCCAGCCACGTCCCGTGACCCAGACCGTTGAGCGGGGACTGCTTGAGCACTATGTAAAAAAGAGTCTCGCGGTGTCGGTCAACTACGACGACACCCGCTCCATCACCGAGACTTCGGGCGCCTTGGCCGTTGCCGGTATCCGCAACCATGTTGCGAAAACCGGCGTCCAGGGGCAGACATAGGTAGCAATAAACTCCGGAGCCAATATCAACTTCGACAGCTTGCGCCATGTTGCCGAGAGGGTGGCCGCCCAAGAGCCGGTATAACCATGGATTAAACGTTTAAGCGAAACTATTCGGCGGCGGTTTTATTGACCGTGGCCGACGCTGACCAGACTCGATAGCGAACTTCGACATCTTTTGGCACATATATAACGATGGGCAACTTGCTGTTGTAGCGCAGGACGAATCCATCGCCTACCACCGGTACAAAGTCGGTACGGGTCTTGCCATCCGGACACGCCAATAGCGTACTCATCGGGCCGCTGACTTTATCTAGGCGGTAATAGGAATAGCCCCAGCCCTCAAGGTTCTTTTCTTCCAGCACGCCGCCCAATCGTTGGCGATTGCAATCGACAGGCAAGGTCTTTGCGGCAAGGATTTCTACCTTGAAGTTATCTTCCTGAGGGTGCGCCGGAAGATGGATGACCTGACGAACGAAACCCGCGTCCGCCTTGGGGTAGGGTGCAATATCTTCGAGTTTTGCGGCATTGGCCTGGGTGCAAAGACCTGCCATGCCAAGGAGGGCGAGTGAGATGCGCAGAGAGGGAATCATGAGGCGTCCTTGGGAAAATATACGGATAGAGCATTCATTTGGATGGGTCGCTTTGAAAGCGTCACTGGGCAAAACGAACGTGTCCACGATGCCAGCCTGCGCGCCTTGCTGCAAATTGCATGATTGCACGCAGGCTTAATTGCAGAATGCACGAGCCGTCAAACGTGAGTAATTGGCAAATCATTGATCCTGGTGCGCGCGGACTCGTACTCGCACACGGCATGTTTAATGCTACGAATATATTTTGTTACCGCGCGATTGAGTTGTCGGCGTAGCAATGAACCACTTCAAACGGGTGAGTGCTAGCGGTCTGCCACACAACTTATGTAAGTATCGCTGCCGCTTATGAGAAAAGGGTCCAACGCTTCAAGACTCAGCCGAGTAGGCTTGGTGGTTGAAACCGTCTTCCATGGTTGGCAAGGCGCAACAGGCAGGCGCAACCGTGCGGCTGCCAACGATACGTACATCCATAAAAACCTATTGGCAGTCTCAAAAAAGGAGAGGTTGGCCATGCTTTCGGATCTAGAGTTACGCAGCATTATTGAAGGAAGTTTCCTGCCTAAACGTTGCGAATGCATCAAGGCCGAGGATGCTTCGCTGACGGTCAAAATCTACGACGACAAAGACCATGAGCGAGTGAATCTGCTAGTGACGGGCATTCGGGCGGATAAACTCGATAGCAGTCGAGCCATCTGCAATCTGATCACCGGGTTGCGCGAAGACCTCAAGCAGCAACACATCCCTCCTCTTACAAGAGTCGGTGCGCGTCCCTACTATTATTAAAGGGAGGGCTGCGGCTGTGTAAGCGCTGACTTCTGGGCCTGGATAAATGCCAGGCCCAACGCCGCTTCTGTGATCACCGCCAGCAAAATTCCGGGCCCCGCGTGGCCGTTGAGCCATTCGCCGACTCCCAGCACCGCCAGCGCAAAACAGCCGGTCACAAAGCCTGTGGTCATGGCTCGCCGTGTGGCCGATGGCAGGGCATGCCGGACTCGATAAAACATAATGCCGATGCCCAGGAACAATGCGGCGTTGCGTCGGGAGACCAATCCCGTGGCGCTCGAATACTCGACACTCCACAGCCACAGCAGCAGGTCGGGCCGCAGCCCCCAGATGATCGCCAGGGCGAAACACAGCAGGGCGGTGAAGGTGGCGACGGTACGGAAGCTGAGCTGCATGGCGAATCCTTTCGGCCGTTTCAGAAGGGCAAAAGCATACCGGGTGATGAGGCGCTTGTCCCGAGTGCTTACCGTCCCGCGCCATCAATTCTGCAAAGTACACGCATCGAAAGTCCCATGCCTTTTCCTCTAACCAGAAAAGTCTGATACGGCGAGGTTGCGCGCTGTTGCTAACGTCTCTGTCGGAGCCATCCACGTGATGGAAAACAGGTAGGCGGACATGAACAACAGGCGGAATTAACCTTGCAACAAAAAATCGCAGCAGAGTTTCTCGGGACGTTCTGGCTGACGTTCGGCGGTTGTGGCAGTGCAATCCTAGCGGCGGAGTTTCCAGAGTTGGGTATCGGCTTTGCCGGCGTTTCCCTGGCGTTTGGCCTGACGGTGCTGACCATGGCCTATGCGGTGGGCAGTATTTCTGGAGCGCATTTCAACCCGGCAGTGACCATCGGCCTGTGGGTCGGGCGTCGAATGCCGGGGGGCGATGTGTTGCCTTACATCATTGCCCAGGTTGCCGGAGCTATTGTGGCGGCTGCGGTTCTGGCACTGATTGCCAGCGGTCGTCCGGATTTTGAGTTGGGCGGGTTTGCCGCAAATGGGTTTGGCGAGCTGAGTCCGGGGCAATACAGCCTGCTGGCCGCGATAGTGGCAGAAGTGGTGGCAACGTTCTTTTTTGTATTCATCATCATGCGAGTCACCTCACCCGGTGCGCCGGTGGGGTTTGCCCCCATCGCCATTGGCTTGACGCTGACGTTGATCCATCTGGTGCTGATTCCAGTCACTAATACATCAGTGAACCCGGCCCGCAGCACAGGGCCGGCGTTGTTTGCCGGTGGTGCGTATCTGACACAACTCTGGGTGTTCTGGGCTGCTCCAATAGTGGGAGGTGTGGCGGGAGCGCTGGTTGCCCGGGCGGTCAGGGAGAAATAACGCTGTAGGCGCGCACCGACACGGTCGGCGCGCGGTTTGTCCAAGTCAGTCCAACTGGTGACGATACGGCAAGTCCGGACCGGTCTTGGCGCAGGTCAAGGCGGCGGCGCGAATGGCAAACTTGAGCATGCTGTCGAGCTGTTCACGCGTCAGCTGTTGCAGCCCATCGACCGAGTCCAGTTGCTGCTCGGTCAACCAGGCGATCAACGCCGCCTGGAAGGTATCACCAGCGCCGACGGTATCGGCCATCACCACCTTGACCGCAGTCGCCGACCAACTGCCGTGCTGACGGCTAAACACCGTGGCGCCATCGCCGCCACGGGTCAGGAAGATCAGTTGGCAACGGTGCTGCAACCAGCCTTGCAACACGCTTTCCGGGGTTTGGCCGGGGTAGAGCAGGTGCAAGTCCTCATCACTAACCTTGATTAGGTCGGCATGCTTGACCAACTCGGCCACGCGCTGGCGCCATAGTTCGATGTTCGGCTCGGGATTCAGGCGAACGTTGGGGTCGAGGCTGATCAGGCGTTTGCCACTTTCCCTACGGACCAATGCCAACAACGTGTCGGCAATCGGCTGCACCACCAGGGAGAAGGAGCCTATGTGCAAGCCGCGAACTTCTGGCCCCAGCGCTGGTAAATGCTGCACCTGTAATTGCCGGTCAGCGCAGCCTTCACCGCGAAAGCTGTATTGCGGTGAACCGTTGGCGCCCACGGCAACCATCGCCAAGGTGGTCGGTGCGGCAAACTCCAGCAGGTAATCCTCGCGTACGCCTTCCAGCTTGAGCACCTGCAGCAAACGCTGCCCCAGGTAATCACTGGATAAACCAGCGAACAGCCCGGCGTCGATGCCCAGGCGGCGCAGCCCCACCGCAACGTTGAACGGCGAGCCGCCAGCAATGGCCTTGAAATTGACCTTCGATGCCTGGCCGCTGGCATCGTCTTCGCTGAAAAAATCAAACAGCGCTTCGCCACATACCAAATACATATTCGTTCGCTCTTAAAGGGATGCTACGTGCTGTTGATAACGCTCATAGGCGTGTTGATAGGCGCTGACGCTGGTTGCCACAGGCTTGCTCAGGCTGGCCGGATCGACACTGACGCAACGAGCGCAAAGGGCCGCCAGGCTTTCACCAGACTGGCACCAGGCCGCCTGGATCGCCGCGCCCAGGGCCGCCGCTTCACTTTGTTCGGTACAGATGACTTCGGTGTTCATGATATCCGCGACCATCTGCCGCCACACCGGGCTTTTCGAGCCGCCACCGATCAGGCGGATACTTTGACTTTGCAGGCCGGCCTGGCGCAACAGGTCCAGACCGTAGCGCAAACCGAAGGTGGTGCCTTCGACCACCGCGCGACACAGATTGGGTCGGGTCAGGTTGGTCATGGTCAAGCCATGTAGGCTGCCGGTGGCGTGGGGCAGGGCGGGCACTCGCTCGCCGTTGAGGAACGGCAACATGCTGACGCCATCGGCACCAATCGGGGCCTGGGCGACCTGGGCGTTGAAGCTGGCCAGGTCCAGGTCCAGCAGCTCGCGGATGACGCCGGTGGCGTTGGTCAGGTTCATGGTGCAGATCAACGGCAGCCAGCCGCCGCTGGACGAACAGAAGGTTGCCACCGATGCCTGGGGGCTGACGCTGGGTTGATCACTGAAGGCGTAGACCGTGCCGGATGAGCCGAGGCTCATGGTGATCACGCCAGGGGCGATGTTGCCGGTGCCGATAGCGCCCATCATGTTGTCGCCGCCGCCGCTGGACACCACGGCATTGGGGTTGATGCCCAGGCGTTCGGCGATGGCCGGGAGAATGCTGCCCACTGCCTGATTGGCCTCAATCAACTGCGGCAGTGCCGCTTCCAGGCGTCCGTCGGGGTCGATATGACGCAGCAGTGGCAGATCCCACTCACGGGTTCGCACGTTGAAGTAGCCGGTGCCCGACGCGTCACCGTATTCGGCGCATGCGCGGCCGGTGAGCCAATAGTTGAGGTAGTCGTGGGGCAGCAGGATATGGGCGATGCGGGCGAAAACGTCCGGGTGTTGCTCGCGGGTCCAGAGCAGTTTCGAGACCGTATAGCCTGGCGCGATGGCCACGCCCAGGCGCTCCAGGGAACCCTGTTCGCCGCCCAGATGTTGCAGCAGTCGATCGTTTTGCGGGGCGGTTTCGGTGTCGCACCACAGCTTGGCCGGACGCAATACCTGGCCTTGGTCATCGAGCAACACCAGGCCATGTTGCTGGCCGGAGACGCCAATGCCGAGGATGTCCTGGCCGTCGACCCCTGCCTGCTGAAGCGCACGGTGAGTGGCTTCGGTGAAGGCGTCCAGCCACTGGTGGGTGTCCTGTTCGCGGCGGCCATTGGCGCCGCTGATCAGCGTATGGCTGGCCGCGCCCAGGCCAAGAACCTTGCCGCTGGTGGCGTCGATGACGATGGCCTTGGTGCCCTGGGTACCGCAATCGATACCTAGGAAAAGGTTTTGCTGGGTCATTACGGGTTCCTTCAACTGATATTGGCCAGCAACCGCTCCAGCGTCTTGCTCACACCCACATCGCGCAAACTGGCAAAACACCGTTCAAACGCTGCCACAAACGCTGGCGAGTTGGGAATGGAGGTGCCAAAAATCTCTTCCACCCCCAGCAAGCGTTGACTGATCAATGCATCGTCAGTCACCAGGCCCTGGCAAAATTCGGCACGGGGATCGGGGATCTTGTAGCTCACACCGTTTTCATCCACACCCTTCAAATACAGCGCCCAGGCTGCTACGACCAGCGCCGCACGCTCGGTCTCGCGACCGTCGGCAATCAGCCGATTGATGGTTGGCACAGTGAACTTGGGAAATTTCGACGAACCATCGGAACACACTCGCTCCAACTGATCGGCAATCGCCTGGTTAGAGAAGCGATCCACTAGGGTCTGCTTATAGTCTGTCAGGTCGATGCCCGGCACGGGCGCCAGTTGCGGCGTCACATCCAGGTCCATATAAGCACGCATATAAGCCACGAACAGCGGATCGTTCATGGTTTCGTGGACAAAACGATAGCCCTTGAGAAAACCCAGGTACGTCAGCGCCAGGTGACTGCCGTTGAGTAGGCCAATTTTCATCTCTTCATAAGGCGTAACGTCATCGGTGAACTGCACACCGACCTTTTCCCAGGCCGGGCGGCCGTTGACGAACTTGTCTTCCAGCACCCACTGCACAAACGGCTCGCAGACCACCGGCCAGGCGTCGTCGATGCCGTGTTCGTCATGCAATTGCAGGCGATGGGCCGAACTGGTCATCGGTGTGATGCGATCGACCATGGCATTGGGGAAACTGACATTGGCCTTGATCCAGTCATACAGGTCGGCATTGTGCAGCGCAGCGAAGGCCAGCAACGCCTTGCGGGTGACGGCGCCATTGTGTGGCAGGTTATCGCAGGACATCACGGTGAACGCAGGAATGCCGGCGGCACGGCGCTTGCTCAGGGCGGCGCAGATAAAACCGAACACGGTTTTCGGCGCGCCCGGATGGGCCAGGTCATGCTGGATCTGCGGCAGGTGGGCCATGAATTCGCCGCTGCTGTCGTCGATGCAGTAGCCGCCTTCGGTGATGGTCAGCGAGACGATGCGAATCTCTGGGCTGGCCAGTTTGTCGATCAGCACCTGGGCACTGTCTTGCGCCAGCAGCATGTGGCTGATAGCACCGATAACCCGCACTTCGGTGTCATCGGTATCACCGAGTTCATACAGGGTAAACAGATAGTCCTGACTCGCCAGGTCATCCCGCGCCTTGCGGTCTTCTGCCCGTAGGCCAACGCCGCAGATGCTCCAGTCCAGGTCCACACCGGTGTTCATCAAGGCATCGGTGTAATACGCCTGATGAGCCCGATGGAAACCGCCGACGCCGATATGGGCAATGCCCTGTTTGGTATCGGCAATGGCGTAGGCTGGCAATTTCACTTCGGGGGCCAGTTGCGTGAGGTTTTGCTTGTTCAGTTTCATCAAGGGTTCTCGCGAAATCAGGCGGCAGCGCGCAGTGGACGGGCCACAGCCACGCCATCGGTGTCGAAAAGATGGCAGTGCACCGGGTCCAGGTGCAGCTTCAACGTTTCGCCATACTGGCTGGCCATGTCGCCACGGATGCGCAGGGTCAGCGGTTCGCCGTTTGATGTAATGACGTGGCAAAAGGTGTCGCTGCCCAGGCGCTCGCCGACATCGGCGGTGACGGTCAGCGTGGTATCGCCGGGCGAGGCGAGTTCCAGGTGTTCCGGACGAATACCCAGGGTCACCTGGCTGCCGATGCTCAGGGTTGGGCTGCTCAAGGGCAGACTGATGCGCGTGCCAGCATCCAGCTCGACTTCGCAGCCCTGGCTTTCAAGCCGCGTGACCTTGCCTTTGAGAAAACCCATTTTTGGCGTGCCCAAAAAGCCCGCGACAAACAGATTGGCCGGTTGGTGGTACAAGTCCAGCGGCGAGCCGACCTGTTCAATACGGCCGCTGTTGAGCACCACTACCTTGTCAGCGAGGGTCATGGCTTCCACTTGGTCGTGAGTTACGTAGATCATGGTCGCTTGCAGTTCTTTATGCAGGCGCGCCAGCTCCAGGCGCATCTGCACCCGCAACGCGGCGTCAAGGTTGGACAGCGGTTCGTCGAACAGGAAGATTTTCGGATTGCGCACAATGGCGCGGCCGATGGCGGCCCGTTGACGCTGACCACCAGAGAGCTGCTTGGGCTTGCGTTCCAGCAACGGGCCGAGTTCGAGAATGCGCGCCGCTTCATTGACCTTGCTTTCGACGATTTTCTTGTCGACACCCGCCAGGTCCAGGGCAAACGACATGTTCTTGCGCACGCTCATATGCGGGTACAACGCATAGGTCTGAAACACCATCGCCAGGTCGCGCTTGGCCGGGGTCACTTCGGTGATGTCGCGGCCATCCAGTTCGATGGTGCCTTCGCTGACTTCTTCAAGGCCCGCAATCAGGCGCAGAAGGGTGGATTTACCGCAGCCTGACGGGCCGACGAAGACTACGAATTCCTTGTCATTCACTTCCAGGTCGATGCCCTTGATGATGGAAAAGCCTTCGAAACCTTTTTGCAAGTTCTTGATTTTCAGGTTGGCCATGATGGGCCTCCACTTCTAATTATTGGTGTTGAAAGGGCCGTTATTTCACGGCGCCGAAAGACAAGCCGCGGACCAGCTGTTTCTGGCTGATCCAGCCAAAAATCAGGATCGGCGCGCAGGCCAGGGTCGACACCGCGGACAACTTGGCCCAGAACAAGCCTTCGGGGCTGGAGTAGGAGGCGATCAATGCGGTCAATGGCGCAGCGTTGGACGAGGTCAGGTTCAGCGACCAGAACGCCTCGTTCCAGCACAGGATCAGCGACAGCAACACCGTGGAGGCCAGGCCACCCTTGGCAATCGGCAGCAGCACCCGGACCATTTCCTGCCACAGCGTGGCGCCGTCCAGGCGCGCGGCTTCGAGGATGTCCTTGGGAATGTCCTTGAAGTAGGTGTAAACCATCCAGACCACGATCGGCAGGTTGATCAAGGTGTAGATGATGATCAGCGCAACCCGCGTATCCAGCAGGCCAAGGCTCTTGGCCAGTAGGTAGATCGGCATCAGTACGCCCACTGGCGGCAGCATTTTGGTGGACAACATCCACAGCAGCGTGCCCTTGGTGCGCTGGGTTTCGTAGAAGGCCATGGAGTAGGCCGCCGGCACCGCAATCAGCAGGCACAAGGCGGTGGCGCTGAAGGAAATCACCACCGAGTTCCAGGCGAAGCTGAAGTAGTTGCTGCGCTCGTTGATGTGCAGGTAGTTCTCAAGCGTGGGCGTGAAAATGAACTGCGGCGGCGTGGCAAAGGCGTCGATTTCGGTCTTGAAACTGGTAAGCACCATCCAGAAGATCGGGAAGAAAATCAGGATCGCGATGGCCCAGGCCAATGTGCCGAGCAGCAGGCTTTGCAGGCGGCGGGATTGTTGAAGCGTCATGGCGCGGCCCTCAAGGCTTGTCAGTCAGGTTTTTGCCGAGCATCCGCACCAGGATGATCGCCGCGATATTGGCAATGACCACGGCAATCAAGCCGCCGGCCGACGCCATGCCCACGTCGAACTGCACCAGCGCCTGGTTGTAGATCAGGTAGGCGAGGTTGGTCGAGGCGTAGCCGGGGCCACCGTTGGTGGTGGTGAAGATTTCAGCGAACACAGAGAGCAGGAAGATGGTTTCAATCATCACCACCACGGCGATGGGGCGCGCCAGGTGGGGCAGGGTCAGGTGCCAGAAAATCGCAATGGCACCGGCACCGTCCAGGCGGGCGGCTTCCTTTTGCTCCTGGTCGAGGGACTGCATGGCGGTCATCAGGATCAGGATGGCGAAGGGCAGCCATTGCCAGGACACAATGATGATGATCGACAACAGCGGGTAATGGGCCAGCCAGTCCACAGGCTGGGCGCCGAACAGCTTCCACACCGCCGCCAAAACGCCAGACACCGGGTGGAAAATCAGGTTCTTCCAGATCAGCGCACCAACGGTGGGCATGATGAAGAACGGTGAAATCAGCAAGACCCGCACCAGTCCTCGGCCGAAGAACTCGCTGGCCTCAAGCAGGGCACTGATCAGCACGCCCAGCACCACGCTGATCAACAACACGCTGCCCACCAGCAACAGAGTATTGGTCGCACCAGGCAGGAAGCCTGAATCGGTAATGAAGTAGGTGAAGTTCTCAAGGCCCACGAATTGGTTTTCGCCGGGATAGAGCAGGTTGTAGCGGATCAACGAAAAGTACAGGGTCATGCCCAGCGGCACGATCATCCACAGCAGCAACAAGGCCACCGAGGGGCTGACGAGGAACCAGCCGGGGTTGATCAGGCGGCTTTTACGCGCCTTTTCTGGCTGAGCAGTTTGCACTTGGGCAGTGGTGGTATTCATGGTGATCACATGCTGAGTAGTGTCAGGGCGAAGTTACCCTAGGCGCTCCGGCTTATTGTTGTGTTGTGGCGAGCGGGCTTGCCCGCTCGCCACAAAAACGCCCTCGCCACAAGTTACTTGGGGTAGCCGGCACGCTTCATTTCGCGCTCGGTGGTGGTCTGCGCCTGCTTGAGCGCATCGTCGACGGTCATCTGCCCGGTCAGCGCACCCGAGAAGAACTTGCCAACCTGGGTGCCAATGGCCTGGAATTCAGGAATGGTCACCAATTGGATGCCGATGTACGGCACAGGCTTGAGGGTCGGCTTGGTCGGATCGGCCACTTTCAGCGACTCCAGGGTCACCTTGGCAAATGGCGCGGCCTTCATGTATTGCTCGCTGTAGGTCGAGGTACGCGTGCCTGGCGGAACGTTGGCGATGCCGTCGGTCTTGGCCACCAGTGCACTGTATTCCTTGGAAGTGGCCCAGGCACTGAACACCTTGGCGGCGTCCTTGGCCTTGGAGCTGGTCGGGATTGCGAGGGACCAGGAATACATCCACGACGTGCCTTTGTCCGTGACCTGATGGGGCGCGAAGGTGAAACCGACATGATCGGAGACCTTGCTTTGGGTCTTGTCGGTGACAAACGAGCCGGCAACGCTGGCGTCGACCCAGATCGCACACTTGCCGCTGTTGAACAGCGCCAGGTTTTCATTGAAACCGTTGCTGGAGGCACCCGGCGGACCGGATTTTTTCATGTTATCGACATAGAAGTTCAGCGCGTCCTTCCACTCGGGGCCGTTAAATTCCGGCTGCCATTTCTCATCGAACCAGCGTGCACCGTAGCCATTGGCCAGGGTGGTGATCAGCGCCATGTTCTCGCCCCAACCGGCCTTGCCCCGCAGGCACAGGCCGTATTGTTCCTTGTCCTTATGGGTGAGCTTTTCGGCAAACTCGCCGATCTGCGTCCAGGTGGGATGCTCAGGCATGGTCAGCCCAGCGTCCTTGAACAGGTCGGTGCGGTAATAGGTGATGGAGCTTTCGGCGTAGAACGGCAGGGCGTACAGCGAACCCTTGACGGAAAGACCGTCGCGCACTGAAGGGAAAACGTCGTCCAGGTCGTAGGTCGCCGGCAGATCCTTCATAGGTTCCAGCCAGCCCTTGGCTCCCCAGAGTGCGGCTTCGTACATGCCGATGGTCAACACATCAAACTGTCCGCCCTGGGTGGCGATGTCCGTGGTCAGGCGTTGGCGCAGGACGTTTTCTTCGAGCACCACCCAATTGAGCTTGATGTCCGGATGTTCGGCTTCGAAAGTTTTCGAGAGCTTTTGCATGCGGATCATATCGCTGTTGTTGACGGTGGCAATGGTCAGGGGTTGCGCGCCAAGACTGACGGCGCTGAGGGTCATGCAAGTAGAGGCAAGCAGTGCTTTAGCTGTGAACTTCATCGCGCACTCCATTTCCGCACCCAAGGGCAACGGAAGGACAGTTTTTGTTGTTGTGTCTTCCAAGGCTGCTGGAAGAGTGTGCGTTGATTACAGCCTTCTAATGGCGTGCTGACAAATCCTTGGGAACACAGGGACTGATACTTTTTTGCACTGAGCCCGAAATCAGCTGAAACGATTTCCCCGATTATCCGTAGCGTTGTCGAGCCCCTCAACGCTTGACCGTCTGCGTCTCAGGCCAGGTTCTGCTCGGTCAACCGCTGCACCGCCAAGTGCCGATAATGGGATGGCGTCATACCCTTGAGCTGCTGGAAGCGCCGATTGAAGTTGGAAATATTGTTGAAGCCAGATTCAAAGCACACATCCGTCACTGCCTTGTCGCCATCGGCCAGCAGTTCACAGGATTTGCTGATGCGCAGCCGATTGACGAACTCGATAAAAGTGCGCCCAGTGGCCTGTTTGAATACCCGGGAAAAATAGGTGGGCTTCATTCCCAGGTAGTCGGCCACTTCTTCCAGAGGCAGCTCCCGCGCGTAGTGGGCAAAAATGTAGTCCACCGCGCGGTTGGTGCGGTCGATGCTGTGTTCATCGGCCAATTGCGGCGTGGTCACGCCGGAGAGCAGCTGATAATCCTCGCAGGCGCTGAGCACCTCCAGCAGGATAAAGAAATGCCCGAGGCGCGCTATGCCTCGGGCGTCTTCGATGCGCTGCATCAGCGTCATGGCCTGGGCGATGGTGTGCTTGCAGCGGAACTCGATGCCGTACTGCGCCCTGTCCAGCAGCGGGGCAAGGGCCTTGAGTTCGGTGAAGATATGGCTGGCGCCGTCAAACAGCTCATCGGTAAAGTTCACCAGCATGTCGCGCTTGGGCACCACTTCGTCTTCCGCCACCTGGCTGATCCAGTTGTGGGGCAGGTTGGGGCCAGTGAGGAACAGGCTTTGCGGATAGAAGTTGCCGATGTAATCGCCGATGAACACCTTGCCGGAGCTGGCGACGATCAAGTGCAGTTCGTATTCCTTGTGGAAATGCCAGCGCACCAGCGGACACGGGAAACCGTGCTGGCGATAGATGATGGACAGGCCGTTGTGGTCGTCCATTAACTCGTAGGAAGGATCGGTGATTCTCGCTGCTCGGGTCATGCTGCAGTCGCTTTTATTGTGGTTGCCCACAGGATAATGCCCCCATGGGCGCAACCTCGCCAGCGCCTGTGTTTAAAGTGTGCGGTTTTTTGCCTCGATCCACTGTGCCATGTACTGGGTACTTTTATGCAGGTGGTGGCGCAGCATACTGCCGGTGAAGTTGATGCGCCGGTGCTGGGCCAACTCGCCACGGCACTGATCCAGCCGCTCGACCAGCGCCGGGCCGTGTACGTCTTGCGAGTAACGGCGGGCAAGCAACTGCCGGCCGTCTTCCTGAGCCAGGGTCCAGCGGTCGCGGTCCTGATACAGGGCAACCGCTGCGGCGGCCAAGGCGCTGGCGCTTTCTTCAATAACGCCGGGCCAGGCTTGCTCATCGTTCATGCCTTCAGCACCCATAGGAGTGGTGATATTCGGCGTGCCACAGAGCATCGCATCCGCCAGTTTGCCCTTGATTCCTGCGCCAAAGCGCAGCGGCGCCAGGCAGATACGCGTGGCCGACATCACCGCCAGCGCATCCTCGGCCCAGTTCATCACATGAAAGCCCTGGGCCGGATTGTGCAGCGCGGTGGCCTTGGGCGGGGTGTAGGCACCGTATATATGCAACTGGACGCCGGGCAGTTGCTGGCGGATCAACGGCCACAGGCTGTTCTTCATCCAGAGCACCGCATCCCAGTTGGGCGCGTGGCGGAAGTTGCCGATGCTGAGAAAGTGCGCGCGGTCTTCAAAAGGCGTGAAGGCTTCAGTCGGCGGCTCCAGCATCAACGGGCACCAGTGGAGCAGGGCGGCCGGCACCTTGAACTGCTCGGTGAGCAGGCGGATTTCAACGTCGGAGATCATCAGGCTGATATCGCAGCGGTAAATTGCTGCGATCTCGCGCTTGGCCAGGTCGGTGTCGGCCATCAACTGGAATTCTTCCTCCAGCGCGGGGGCGAACAGTGCGCCGAAATCGTCGCCGTCCGGATCGGCCTTGAGGTGGTCCTTAAGGCGCTGATGACGGGCGTCCCGCAGGCTTTGCAAGTCTGAGGTTTCCAGCACCCGCAGCGCATCCGGGCAATGCTTTTCGACGCGCCAGCCAAACTGTTCCTCCATCATGAAACGATCGAACAGCACGACATCCGGGGCTAGTTCACAAATAAAATCGTCGAAACTGCTGTTATTGAGCTCGATGGCGCATTCGCCAATACCCAGCGCCAGCAAGTCGGCCTTGTGTTCGCCAATCGTTGCCGGGCTGCTGAAGGTAATGTCCCAGCCTTGATCAAGGAAACTGTGCAGAATCTGCATCATGTGCCCGCCTGCGGCCGACGAGCGAGGTTCCGGCCAGACATAACCAATGACCAGGACTTTGGTGGCGGGCTGATTCATTGACGGCGGTTTCCTTGAAGGGCGGGCGAAAAGCGCGCAATTAAACCACAACCGCGTGGCGTGACAATTTGTGTCTTGCGGTAGGTAGCCACGGCACTTTGTGGTTAACTTCGGCCTCTCGAATTCGTTTAACCAAAACCCAGCATAAGGATTCTGTTCATGGCTCAAGTCACCCTTCGTGGTAACCCTGTCCAGGTTGAAGGCGAATTGCCGCAAACCGGCTCCAAAGCTCCAGCCTTTACTCTGACCGCTGGCGATCTGTCGGAAGCAACCCTGGCCACTTTCGCCGGCAAGCGCAAAGTGCTGAACATCTTCCCAAGCGTTGATACCCCCACCTGCGCCACTTCGGTTCGCAAGTTCAACGCCCAGGCCAACGAACTGAACAACGCAGTAGTACTGTGTATCTCCACCGACCTGCCCTTCGCCCAGGCGCGCTTCTGCGGCTCCGAAGGCCTGGAAAACGTGAAGAACCTGTCGGACTTCCGCGACGCTGCCTTCGCCGTTGACTACGGTGTGGCAATCGCCGAAGGCCCACTCAAAGGCCTGACCGCTCGCGCCGTCGTGGTGCTGGATGAAAACGACAACGTGCTGCACAGCGAACTGGTATCTGAAATTGGCCAAGAGCCTAACTATGAAGCAGCCCTGGCTGTTTTGAAGTAACTGTTACGGCAAATGACTGTCGCTTTGCAGTAACACGCTTGATGCATGATTGCGGCCTGGCCTAGTCCAGGCCGTTTTTATTTGCGGTTCAGCGGCTTAGCCCTGATACCGGATGTTGTAAGTCAAAACGTAGATGTTTGTAGGCTCGAAGGTAAATAGCCGGTAAAGGCGCTTTTCTTAAAGCCCGACAGTGCTTATCTTTCAGCCTCCCCAAGAAGAAGCTCTCGCGCCCAATGGTTGATCACTCCATGCAATCCTCCCCCCGCAACTCCCGCCGCTGGCTGTTCGGCTTGTTCGTCCTGTTGGTTATCGCCGGCCTGTGCTGGAAATTCTGGCCAACGGGGGCTGCCCAAAATGAAGCACCGGCTGGTCGCACCAGCAAAACCGGGATGATGCGCCCCGGCTTCGGCGGTTCCACCGCCCCGATACCAGTCCGCGTGGCGCCGGTGGTGCAGGGGGAATTCCCTGTGTACTACAAAGCCTTGGGCACGGTAACGGCGTTGAACACCATTAATGTGCGTAGCCGGGTCGGGGGAGAGTTGGTCAAGATTGCCTTTGAAGAAGGGCAAATGGTCAAGGCAGGCGACCTGTTGGCGGAAATAGACCCGCGCAGTTACCAGAATGCCTTGCTCCAGGCCCAGGGCACGCTCTTGCAGAATCAGGCCCAGTTGAAAAACGCCCAGGTCGATCTTGAGCGTTATCGCGGTCTCTATGAGCAGGACAGCATCGCCAAGCAAACCCTGGACACCGCAGCCGCGCTGGTTATGCAGTATCAGGGAACGGTCAAGACCAACCAGGGCGCGGTCGACGACGCGAAACTCAACCTCGAATTCACCAAGATCCGCGCTCCCATCGCCGGGCGCGTAGGCCTGCGTCAACTGGACGTCGGCAACCTGGTCGCCGCCAATGACACTACCGCCCTGGCCGTGATCACCCAGACCCAACCCATCAACGTCGCCTTCACCTTGCCGGAAAACTCCCTGCAAACCGTGCTCGCCCGTTATCGCACCGGCAACAAGCTGCCAGTGCAAGCCTGGGACCGTGGCGACGTGAAGCTGCAAGCCACCGGCGTGTTGCAGAGCCTGGACAACCAGATCGACGTCACCACCGGCACCCTGAAATTCAAGGCGCGCTTCGATAACCAGGACCAGGTGCTGTTCCCCAACCAGTTCGTCAACGTGCGACTGCTGGCTGACACCCTCAAGAATGTGGTGTTGGCGCCGTCGGCGGCGATCCAGTTCGGCAACAATGGCACCTTCGTCTATGCCCTCGATGGCGACAAGAAGGCCAAGATCCGCCCACTGGTGATCGGCGACACCGACGGCGAAAATACTGTGATCAAGGAAGGCCTGGCCGCCGGCGACCGCGTGGTCCTGGAAGGCACCGACCGCTTGAAGGACGGCAGCGACATCGAAGTGGTCAACGACAGCGCCGATGTCCCGACCAGCCCTACCGAACACTTGCAGGGCAAGCCGGCGGCGAAAGGCGAAGGCAGCCCGGCTAATGCCGGCAAGGCGCAAAAGGCCGGCGCATGAACCTCTCACGGCTGTTCATCCTCAGGCCCGTCGCCACCACCCTGAGCATGCTGGCCATCGTCCTGGCAGGCCTGATTGCCTACCACCTGCTGCCGGTGTCGGCCTTGCCGCAGGTGGATTACCCGACCATTCGCGTCATGACCCTGTACCCCGGCGCCAGCCCGGACGTGATGACCAGCGCGGTCACCGCTCCCCTGGAGCGTCAGTTCGGGCAAATGCCCGGGCTGACCCAGATGGCGTCCACCAGCTCCGGCGGCGCCTCGGTGCTGACCCTGCGCTTCAACCTCGACGTCAACATGGACGTCGCCGAGCAACAGGTCCAGGCCGCGATCAACGCTGCCACAAACCTGCTGCCCAAGGACTTGCCGGCGCCCCCGGTGTACAACAAGGTCAACCCCGCAGACACGCCAGTGCTAACCCTGGCCATCACCTCAAAAACCATGCTGCTGCCCAAGCTCAATGACTTGGTCGACACCCGCATGGCGCAGAAAATCGCCCAGATCAGCGGCGTCGGCATGGTCAGCATCGCTGGCGGCCAGCGCCAGGCGGTCCGCATCAAGGTCAACCCAGAGGCTCTTGCCGCCAATGGCTTAAACCTGTCGGACGTGCGCACCTTGATTACCGCCTCCAACGTCAACCAGCCCAAGGGCAACTTCGACGGCCCGACCCGCGTCTCGATGCTCGACGCCAACGACCAGTTGGTCTCGCCCGAGCAATACGCTGAACTGATCCTTGCCTACAGCAATGGCGCGCCGTTGCGCCTCAAGGACGTCGCGCAAATCGTCGACGGCGCCGAAAACGAACGCCTCGCTGCCTGGGCCAATGAAAACCAGGCCGTGCTGCTGAACATCCAGCGCCAACCGGGTGCCAACGTTATCGAGGTGGTGGACCGGATCAAGGCGCTGCTGCCCAGCATCACCGACAACCTGCCGGCCGGCCTGGAGGTAACGGTGCTCACCGACCGCACCCAAACCATCCGTGCTTCTGTTACCGACGTACAACACGAATTGCTGATCGCCATCGCCCTGGTGGTAATGGTGACGTTCCTGTTCCTGCGCCGATTCAGCGCCACCATTATTCCGTCGATTGCGGTACCGCTGTCCCTGGTGGGCACCTTTGGCGTGATGTACCTGGCCGGTTTCTCCATCAATAACCTGACGCTGATGGCCCTGACCATCGCCACTGGCTTTGTGGTGGACGACGCCATCGTCATGCTGGAGAACATTTCCCGCTATATCGAGGAAGGCGAAACACCCATGGCCGCGGCGCTCAAGGGTGCCAAGCAGATTGGCTTCACCCTGATTTCCCTGACGCTGTCGCTGATCGCCGTACTGATTCCGTTGCTGTTCATGGCTGATGTAGTGGGGCGCCTGTTCCGCGAATTTGCCATCACCCTGGCGGTGGCAATCCTGATCTCCCTGGTGGTGTCTCTGACTCTGACGCCGATGATGTGCGCGCGCCTGCTCAAACGCGAACCAAAGGAAGAGGAACAGAGCCGCTTCTACAAGGCCAGCGGCGCCTGGATCGACTGGCTGGTCGCCGCCTACGGGCGCAAGTTGCAGTGGGTGCTCAAGCACCAGCCGCTGACCCTGCTGGTGGCTATCGCTACCCTGGGCCTGACGGTGGTGCTGTACCTGGTGGTGCCAAAGGGCTTTTTCCCGGTGCAGGACACTGGGGTGATCCAGGGCATTTCCGAAGCGCCGCAATCTATCTCCTTTGCCGCCATGAGCCAGCGCCAGCAGGAACTGGCGAAAATCATCCTGGAAGATCCGTCAGTCGAAAGCCTGTCGTCTTACATCGGGGTCGACGGTGATAACGCGACCCTCAACAGCGGCCGCCTGCTGATCAACCTCAAGCCTCACCGCGAAAGAGACCTGAGTGCCACGCAGATCATCACTCGCCTGCAACCGCAACTGGACAAACTGGTAGGCATTCGCCTGTTTATGCAGCCGGTGCAGGACCTGACCATCGAAGACCGTGTCAGTCGCACCCAGTACCAGTTCAGCATGTCCTCGCCGGATGCCGACTTGTTGGCGCTGTGGAGCGGCAAGCTGGTGCACGCACTGAGCGAGTTGCCGGAACTCACCGATGTCGCCAGCGACCTGCAGGACAAGGGCTTGCAGGTGTATTTGGTGATTGACCGTGATGCAGCCTCGCGCCTGGGCGTATCGGTGGCGACCATCACCGATGCGCTGTACGACGCCTTCGGCCAGCGACAGATTTCTACCATCTACACCCAGGCCAGCCAGTACCGCGTGGTATTGCAAGCCCAGTCCGGGGAAAGCCTGGGGCCGGACGCTCTGAACCAGATCCATGTGAAGACCACCGACGGCGGCCAGGTACGGTTGTCGAGCCTGGCCCATGTCGAACAGCGCCAGGCACAACTGGCGATTACCCATATCGGTCAGTTCCCGGCGGTGATGATGTCGTTCAACCTCGCGCCCGGCGTGGCGTTGGGCAAGGGTGTGGAACTGATCAACCAGATGCAGAAGGACATCAGCATGCCGGTGGGCGTGCAAACCCAGTTCCAGGGCGCCGCCCAGGCGTTCGAGGCTTCGCTGTCGAGCACCTTGCTGCTGATCCTGGCGGCGGTGGTGACCATGTACATCGTGCTGGGGGTGCTCTACGAGAGCTATATCCACCCGATCACCATTCTCTCGACCTTACCATCGGCGGCGGTGGGGGCCTTGTTGGCCTTGCTGCTCAGTGGCAACGACCTGGGGATGATCGCCATCATCGGCATCATTCTGCTGATCGGTATCGTCAAGAAGAACGCGATCATGATGATCGACTTCGCCCTCGACGCCGAGCGCAACCAGGGGCTTGACCCGCAAACGGCGATTTATCAGGCGGCGCTGCTGAGGTTCCGGCCGATCCTGATGACCACCCTGGCGGCCTTGTTCGGTGCGGTGCCGTTGATGTTGGCCACGGGTTCCGGCGCCGAATTGCGCCAGCCGCTGGGCCTGGTGATGGTCGGCGGGTTGCTGTTGAGCCAGGTGTTGACGCTGTTCACGACGCCGGTGATCTACCTGTACTTTGACCGCCTTGGCCGCCGCTGGCGCAAACAGCCCGAGCGCCTGGAGCCGGTTGAGCCATGAACCTGTCCGGACCTTTCATTCGTCGGCCGGTAGCCACCATGCTGCTGAGCCTGGCGATCATGCTGCTGGGCGGCGTCAGCTTCAACCTGCTGGCGGTGGCGCCATTGCCGCAGATCGACTTCCCGGTGATTGTCGTGCAAGCCAGCTTGCCCGGCGCCAGCCCCGAGGTGATGGCGTCTACAGTGGCAACGCCATTGGAACGCTCCTTCGGCGCAATTGCCGGCATCACTACCATGAGCAGTTCGTCGAGCCAGGGGTCGACCCGGGTGATCCTCGCCTTCGACAGCGACCGCGACATCAATGGCGCGGCGCGGGAAGTACAGGCGGCGATCAACGCCTCCCGCAACTTGCTGCCCAGCGGCATGCGCAGCATGCCCACCTATAAAAAGATCAACCCGTCCCAGGCGCCCATCATGGTGCTGTCGCTGACCTCGGACGTGTTGCCCAAGGGCCAGCTCTACGACCTGGCCTCGACCATTCTGTCCCAAAGCCTGTCCCAGGTGCCGGGGGTCGGTGAAGTACAAATTGGCGGCAGCTCCCTGCCGGCGGTGCGCATTGAACTGGAACCCAAGGCCCTCGACCAGTACGGCGTGGCCCTGGACGATGTACGCAACACCATCGCCAATGCCAACGTGCGCCGCCCCAAGGGTTCGGTGGAGGATGGCCAGCGCAACTGGCAGATCCAGGCTAATGACCAGCTGGAAAAAGCCAAGGACTACGAGCCCCTGGTGATTCGCTACCAGGACGGCGCGGCACTGCGCCTGAGCGACGTAGCCAAGATCAGCGACGGTGTCGAAGACCGCTACAACAGCGGTTTTTTCAACAACGATTCGGCGGTGCTGCTAGTGATCAATCGCCAGTCCGGCGCTAACATCATCGAGACCGTGGCGCAGATCAAGGCGCAGTTGCCGGCGCTGCAGGCGGTGTTGCCGTCCAGTGTCAAGCTGAACCTGGCCATGGATCGCTCGCCGGTGATCAAAGCCACCTTGCACGAAGCCGAGATGACCCTGCTGATCGCCGTGGCCCTGGTGATCCTGGTGGTGTACCTGTTTCTTGGTAACTTCCGTGCGTCGTTGATCCCGACATTGGCGGTGCCGGTGTCCCTGGTGGGCACCTTTGCGGTGATGTATCTGTTTGGGTTTTCCCTGAACAACCTGTCGCTGATGGCATTGATCCTGGCCACTGGCCTGGTGGTGGACGACGCCATCGTGGTGCTGGAGAACATTTCCCGGCACATCGACGACGGTATCCCACCCATGAAGGCCGCGTACCTGGGGGCCAAGGAAGTCGGCTTTACCTTGCTGTCGATGAATGTGTCGCTGGTGGCGGTGTTCCTGTCGATCCTGTTCATGGGCGGAATCGTCACCAGTTTGTTCCGGGAGTTCTCCATCACATTGGCGGCAGCAATCATTGTCTCGCTGGTGGTCTCCCTGACCTTGACCCCGATGCTCTGCGCCCGCTGGCTCAAGCCCCATGTCAAAGACCAGGAGAGCGGCTTGCAGCGCTGGAGCCGCAAGGTCAACGACCTCATGGTCGCCGGTTATGCCAGTAGCCTGGACTGGGTACTCAAGCACCGGCGCCTGACCCTGCTCAGCCTGTTCGTGACCATTGGCGTCAACGTCGCACTGTACGTGGTGGTGCCGAAAACCTTTATGCCGCAACAGGACACCGGGCAGTTGATCGGTTTTGTCCGCGGGGATGACGGGCTGTCCTTCAGCGTCATGCAGCCGAAGATGGAAATCTTCCGCAAGGCCGTATTGCAAGACCCAGCGGTGGAAAGTGTGGCGGGTTTTATCGGCGGCAACAGTGGCACCAACAATGCCGTGATGCTGGTGCGGCTCAAGCCCATCAGCGAGCGCAAGATTTCCGCGCAGCAGGTCATCGAGCGCATGCGCAAAACCGTGCCACCGGTGCCGGGCGGGCGATTGATGCTGATGGCCGACCAGGACCTACAGTTTGGCGGGGGCCGCGACCAGACCTCCTCGCAATACTCCTACATCCTGCAAAGTGGCGACCTGGCAGCCTTGCGCCTGTGGTACCCGAAAGTGGTCGCCGCCTTGCGTGAATTGCCAGAGTTGACCGCCATCGACGCCCGCGAAGGCCGTGGCGCGCAACAAGTCACGCTGATCGTCGACCGCGACCAGGCCAAGCGCCTGGGGGTGGACATGGACATGGTCACCTCAGTGCTGAACAACGCCTACAGCCAGCGGCAGATTTCCACCATCTATGACAGCCTCAACCAGTACCAGGTGGTCATGGAGGTCAATCCGAAATATGCCCAGGACCCGATCACTCTGAAGCAGGTGCAGGTGATTACCGCAGATGGCGCACGGATTCCCTTGTCGACCATCGCTCACTATGAAAACAGCCTGGCGGACGATCGTGTCAGTCACGAGGGCCAGTTCGCCTCGGAAGACATCGCTTTCGACATGTCCCCGGGAGTCACGGTGGCGCAGGGCACAGCCGCCATCGAGCGGGCAATTGCCAAGGTCGGTCTGCCGGAAGACGTCATCGCCAAGATGGCGGGTACCGCCGACGCCTTCGCTGCCACCCAAAAAAGCCAGCCGTGGATGATCCTCGGCGCCCTGGTGGCGGTTTATCTGGTTCTCGGGATTCTGTATGAAAGTTACATCCACCCGTTGACCATCCTCTCGACCTTGCCCTCGGCCGGTGTCGGTGCCTTGCTGTCGATTTACGTGTTGGGCGGTGAGTTCAGCCTGATCTCCCTGCTCGGGCTGTTCCTGTTGATTGGTGTGGTGAAGAAAAACGCCATCCTGATGATCGACCTGGCGCTGCAACTGGAGCGCAAGGACGGCATGGAACCGCTGGAGTCGATTCGCAGCGCCTGCCTGCTGCGTCTGCGGCCAATCCTGATGACCACCCTGGCGGCGATCCTCGGCGCGTTGCCGTTGCTGCTGAGCACCGCCGAAGGCGCGGAAATGCGCCAGCCCCTGGGCCTGACGATTATCGGCGGCCTGGTGTTCAGCCAGATCCTGACCCTTTACACCACCCCGGTGGTTTACCTTTATCTCGACCGCCTTCGCCGCCGTTTCAACGGCTGGCGCGGGGTGCGTACCGATGCTGCCCTGGACACTGCGCTATGACTGATTCCACATTTGCAAAGGGCGCCATGACTCGCGGCTCCAGCCTGCTGGCTCTGGCGCTCTGCGCCTTGATGCTCAGCGCCTGCGCCATCGGCCCCGACTACAAGCGCCCGCAGCTGAGCGAGCCGGTCCAGTACAAAGAGGCCAAGGGTTGGCGCCAGGCCTCGCCAAGCGACTCTTTGGCTCGTGGTGCCTGGTGGGAGTTGTACGGTGACAAACAGCTCAACGATCTGGTGGATAAGCTCAACAACGCCAACCAGACCGTCGCCCAGGCCGAGGCCCGCTACCGTCAGGCCCAGGCATTGGTGCGCAGCTCAAGGGGCGCGTTTTTTCCCACCGTGGACTTGAGCGCCGGGAAAACCCGTGCCAGCCAGGGTACCGGCAGCAGCAGCGCCAGCCTGAGCAGCTCCAGCAGCGGAATCCGCGATACCTTCAATACCCAGTTGGGCGTCAGCTGGGAAGCCGATATCTGGGGCAAGTTGCGCCGTGGCCTGGAAGCCAACGAAGCCAGCGCCGAAGGCAGCTCGGCGGACTTGGCGGCCATGCGCCTGAGCCAGCAATCGGAACTGGTGCAGAATTATCTGCAACTGCGGGTCATGGATGAGCAGACCCGCTTGTTGCAAGCCACGGTCGAAACCTACCAACGCTCGCTGCAAATGACTGAAAACCAGTACCGCGCCGGCGTGTCCGGCAGGGACGCCGTGGCCCAGGCGCAGACGCAGCTCAAAAGCACTCAAGCCAGCATGATCGACCTGATCTGGCAGCGCGCCCAGCTGGAAAACGCGATTGCCGTGCTGATCGGTATTGCACCCACCAACTTTGAGCTGGCAGTGAGCAAGGACATTCCCGCCCTGCCGCAGATTCCGGTCAACCTGCCATCGCAACTGCTGGAGCGCCGCCCGGACATCGCCTCGGCGGAGCGCGCAGTGATTGCCGCCAACGCCAATATCGGCGTGGCAAAGACCGCCTACTACCCAGACCTGACCCTAAACCTTGCAGGCGGCTATTCCAGCAGCACCTACGCCGACTGGATCAGCCTGCCGAATCGCTTCTGGTCGGTGGGGCCGAAACTGGCCATGACCCTGTTCGACGGCGGCCAACGCTCGGCGGAAGTCGACCGCGCCGAAGCGTCCTACGACGAAACCGTGGCCAAGTACCGCCAGACCGTACTCGACGGCTTCCGTGAGGTGGAAAACTACATGGTCCAGCTCAAGGTCCTGGAAGATGAGGCAGGGGTGAGCAACGAAGCGCTGGAAGCCGCTCGCGAATCCTTGCGCCTGACCCAGAACCAGTACAAGGCCGGGCTGATTGCCTACCTCGATGTGGTCACCGTCCAGGCCACCGCCTTGAGCAACGAGCGCACCGTGCTGACCTTGCTGCAAACCCGCCTGGTGGCCAGCGTACAGTTGATCGCGGCATTGGGCGGCGGTTGGGATGGGCAGATGCAGGTGAGCGACAAAGAGTAAACAAACACCCTGGTGGGGACTACCTGCAGCAGTTGTCGAGCCCAGCGAGGCTGCATCCGGTCGCACCGCCGCCACCAAGCCAGGCACTGGCACCAGTCGCCCCCGACGCAGCCTCGCTAAAGCTCGACAGCTGCCACGGAAATAGCACCAAATCGTCACTAGTGGCCTTCTGATAATATTCCCCCTGCGCGGGAATTAATCTAGCTACAATCGCCGACTTTTCCATCCAGCACGGATGCCATTCGGCCCGTCGGCCACGAGACGTCCCATGCTCACCGGTAGTTACTCCCCCACGCTGGTCCTGATTTCCCTGTTTGTGGCGATCCTCGCTTCCTATACCGCTCTGGATCTGACCGGGCGTATCGCCACGGCCAAAGGTCGCACTGTGTACTTGTGGATGGCGGGCGGCGCCCTGGCCATGGGCATTGGCGTCTGGTCGATGCACTTTATCGGCATGCTCGCGTTTCACTTGCCCATTAGCCTTGGCTACGACATAGGCATCACAGCGCTATCGCTGTTGATCGCGGTTCTCTCCAGCGGCTTTGCCCTCTGGTTGGTGAGCCAGCCACGTTTGCCGGCCTGGCAACTGGCGTTTGGCGCGTTGATCATGGGCGCGGGCATCAGCGCCATGCACTACACCGGCATGGCGGCCATGCGCATGACGCCTGGCATCGACTATGACCCAACGCTGTTTGGCGCCTCTCTGTTGATTGCCGTCGGCGCCTCGGCTGCGGCCTTGTGGATCGCCTTCAACCTGCGGCGCAATACCCCTTATGTGCGCCTGGCACGAGGTGGCGCGGCGCTGGTCATGGGCGTGGCAATTGTCGGCATGCACTACACCGGCATGGCTGCTGCGCGGTTTGCCGACGGCAGTTTTTGCGGTGCCGCTCTGGATGGTTTGACTGGCAAGGGCCTGGATAGCCTGGTGCTGATCACCACCCTGGCGGTGTTGGCCATTGCGCTGTTGACCTCATTGCTGGACGCCCGCCTTGAAGCCCGCACCGCCGTGCTGGCCGACTCCCTGACCCAGGCCAATCAGGAGCTGACCCACCTGGCCCTGCACGACACCCTGACGGGGCTGCCCAATCGCACCCTGCTCGCCGATCGCATCCAGCAGGCCACGCAACTGGTAGCCGAGCAGGGCGGCTGTTTCGCCCTGATGTTTATCGATCTCGATGGCTTCAAGCCCGTAAACGATGCCTTCGGCCATCACATGGGCGACCAGTTGCTGCGCGAAGTCGGCCTGCGCTTGCGCGAAGACTTGCGCAGCCAGGACACGTTGGCGCGAATCGGCGGCGACGAGTTCGTGCTGTTGGTGCAATTGAACCAGCCCGACGATGCGCTGCGCCTGGCGGAACGTCAGGTAGGCCTGATCAATCAAGCCTTCCGTGTGGCGGAGCATGAGCTGAAAATTTCTGCCAGTGTCGGCATCGCGCTGTTCCCCGGCAACGGCGCCACGCCCCAGGAATTGCTGATGAACGCTGACGCGGCGATGTATCACGCCAAAAGCATGGGCAAAAACGGCTACAGCTTTTTCGACGTATCGATGAACACCAACGCCCGCAAGCAGCTGCAGTTGTTGCAGGACTTGCGCAACGCCGTGGATCAGCAGCAATTGCGGCTGTTCTACCAACCCAAGTTTGACGCCCTCAGCGGTCGGCCGGTGGGTGCCGAAGCACTATTGCGCTGGGAACACCCGCAACACGGCTTGTTACTGCCGGACAAGTTCATTGAACTGGCAGAAAAGACCGGGCTGATCATCCCCATCGGCGAATGGGTGCTCAATGAAGCCTGCAGGCAGATGCAGGTGTGGTTTGCCCAAGGATATCGCGACTGGCGCATTGCGGTGAACCTCTCGGCCTTGCAGTTTTGCCATGCCGGGCTGGTCACCAGTGTCGCCAACGCCCTGAAGCGTCACCAATTGCCGGCCAACAGCCTGACCCTGGAAATCACCGAAACCACCGCCATGAGCGATGCCGATGCGAGCATGACGGTATTGCAGAAACTCTCGGAAATGGGCGTTGACCTGTCCATCGATGACTTTGGCACCGGCTACTCCAGCCTGATGTACCTCAAGCGTTTGCCGGCCAACGAGTTGAAGATCGACCGGGGCTTTGTGCGCGACCTGGAGCACGACAGCGACGACGCCGCGATTGTCTCGGCCATTGTTGCGCTGGGTCAGGCCCTGGGCCTGCGGATTGTCGCTGAAGGGGTGGAAACCGATATGCAGCAAAATTTCCTGACGCGACTGGGCTGTGATTCATTGCAGGGCTATCTGCTGGGGCATCCGTTGCCGGCGGACGGTTTCATGAGCGCCATTGTGGCGAAGGAACTCGCTGGCGTGCCTCAAGTAGCGACACCCTGAGATCATTGACCTCAGTCCATGCAAAACCCGACTAGCGCAGGTATTCTTGAATCCAACCGTTATACGTTGATTCAGGAGACCGTACACATGGACAAAGTCGTCATCATCACCGGTGGCAGTCGTGGGATCGGGGCCGCCACGGCCTTGTTGGCGGCGCGCCAGGGTTACCGAATCTGTATCAACTTCCAGTCCGATGAAGAGGCAGCGCTGCGTGTCCTGGAGCAGGTCCGCGCCCTGGGCGCCCAAGCGATTGCGGTGCGTGCCGATGTCAGCATCGAGGACGAAGTGATCAGCCTGTTCAACCGGGTCGATGCCGAGCTGGGCCGAGTCACTGCGCTGGTCAATAACGCAGGCACCGTGGGGCACAAGTCGCGGGTCGATGAGATGTCCGAGTTCCGCATCCTGAAAATTCTCAAGACCAACGTGCTGGGCCCGATCCTCTGTGCCAAGCACGCAGTGCTGCGCATGTCGCCCAAGCATGGCGGGCAGGGCGGCAGTATCGTCAACGTCTCATCGGTGGCCGCTCGTCTCGGCTCGCCCGGTGAATATGTTGACTACGCGGCGTCCAAAGGCGCAATGGACTCCTTCACCATCGGTCTTTCGAAAGAAGTGGCGGGTGAAGGCATCCGGGTCAACGCAGTGCGCCCTGGCTACATCTACACCGATTTCCACGCCCTGAGTGGCGACCCGGATCGGGTCAGCAAGCTGGAGTCGGGTATCCCGATGGCCCGTGGCGGACGTCCGGATGAGGTGGCGGAAGCGATTGTCTGGCTGCTGTCGGACAAGGCGTCCTACGCTACCGGGACCTTTGTTGACCTCGGTGGTGGCCGCTGAAAAACTGCCTGCTCCTGCGGGAGCGGGTCGCTATCAACCCGTTGGTCCCTGGGGCTATTCAAGTCAGGTATTTATTGCCCGCCTCAATCGCTCAAAAAGACCGCACGATCCGTCCCAATGTCTCCATGGCCTTTTCCGAGGCCTCATCCCAGGGACTGCCATAGTTCAAGCGAATGCAGTTCCTGAACCGCTGGGTCGGCGAAAATATCGGCCCCGGCGCAATGCTGATGCCTTGGGCCAACGCCATCTGGAACAACTTCAACGAGTCCGTTTGCTCGGGCAATTCCAACCACAGGAAATACCCACCCGCTGGCTGGCTCACGCGGGTTTGTGCCGGAAAATAGCGGGCGATGGCGGCAAGCATGGCGCTTTGCTGTTCTTCCAGGGCATAACGCAACTTGCGCAGGTGCCGGTCGTAGCCACCATGTTGCAGGTAGTCGGCAATCGCCGCCTGGGCTGGCATTGACGCGCACAACGAGGTCATCAATTTCAGCCGTTCGATCTTCTGCGCATAACGCCCGGCAGCCACCCAACCGATGCGATAACCAGGAGCCAGGCTTTTGGCGAAGGAGCCGCAGTGCATCACCAAACCTTCGGTATCGAACGCCTTGGCCGGTTTAGGTGCCTGTTGGCCGTAGTACAACTCGGCGTAGACATCGTCCTCGATCAGTGGCACCTGATGGCTGCGCAACAACTCCACCAGTTCCTGTTTCTTGGCTTCGGGCATGGTGGCGCCCATGGGGTTCTGGAAGCTGGTCATGCACCAGCAAGCCTTGATCGGGTAACGTTCAAGACTTTGGGCCAGCACTTTGAGGTCAATGCCATCGCGCGGGTGTACGGGAATTTCCACGGCCTTGAGTTTCAGCCGCTCCAGCACCTGCAGGCTGGCATAAAACGCCGGGGCTTCGATGGCCACCAGGTCGCCGGGCTCGGTCACGGCTTGCAGACACAGGTTCAGCGCTTCCAGGGCACCGTTGGTGATCAGCAACTCCTCCATGGGCAGCATCAAGCCGCCGACCATGTAGCGCAGGGCAATTTGCCGGCGCAATTGTGGGTTGCCCGGTGACATGTCCGTGACCACCATGCGCGGGTCCATCTCCCGACTGGCACTGGCCAGGGAACGGGCCAGGCGCTGTAGCGGAAACAGCGTCGGACTGGGAAAGGCCGAGCCGAAGGGCACAGTCTGCGGGTCCTTGATGGAGTCGAGCACCGAAAACACCAGCTCGCTGACGTCGACTTCGGTGGATTCGTGTACATGTGCACTGACCACCGGCTCGGAAAACGGGCTTGGCGCATGGGTGTTGACGAAGTACCCGGAACGCGGCCGGGCGCGGATCAGGCCACGACGTTCCAGCAGGTAGTAGGCCTGGAACACCGTGGATGGGCTGACGCCGTAGGTCCGGCTGGCATAACGCACCGACGGCACCCGCTGGCCAGGCCCCAGGACGCCGGAGCGGATCAGTTCTGCGATGTCGTCGGCGAATTTTTCGTAGCGTTTCATCGGAGCCTAATAGGGTAAGTAAGTTAAGAGCAAACTCTGCTCCTGTGGCGAGTCCGCTCACAACAACATCATCAACGGTTAAGCGGCGACACAAACCGGCTGTCGGCGACACTATAAACGCCCGGCTCATCAATATCCGTGACCTTGAAGCTGATGGTCTGGGAGCTGCTGGCAGGCTTGTCGCTGGTCATCGCCACCGACACCGGCACATCGGTTATTTCCCCCGGTGCCAAACTGATCTCGGTCTTGCCCTGAAGCTGGAAGCCATCACCGTCCACTAACTCAAGACGATAATCCTGACGCTGCTGGGTCTTGTTGATGACCTTGAGGCTGTAGATGTTCTCGATCAAGCCTTGGCTGTTTTCGCGAAACATCCCTCGGTCCTTGGTCACGTCCAGCGACACCATCGGCCGCTGCACCAGCGCCATCACCAAGGCTGCGATCATCACCAGCAGCACCGCACTGTAGCCGATCAACCGTGGCCTGAGCAGGTGGGTCTTGCCGCCTTGCAACTGATGCTCGCAGGTGTAGCTCACCAGGCCACGGGCATAGCCCATTTTGTCCATGATTGAATCACAGGCGTCGATGCAAGCCGCACAGCCGATGCACTCCATTTGCAAACCGTCGCGAATGTCGATGCCGGTGGGGCAGACCTGTACGCACAGGTGGCAGTCGATGCAGTCACCGAGGCCGACATCCGCAGGTTTCACTTCGCGTTTACGTGGGCCACGGCTCTCGCCACGGGCCACATCGTAGGAAATGGTCAGGGTGTCCTTGTCGAACATCACGCTCTGGAACCGTGCATACGGGCACATGTGCATGCACACCGCTTCGCGCAACCAGCCTGCGTTGATGTAAGTCGCGCCTGTGAAAAACAACACCCAGAACAGGCTGACACCGCCCATCTGCCAGGTCAGCAGCTCCTCGGCCAGGGGCCGGATAGGCGTGAAGTAGCCCACAAAGGTCAAGCCGGTGAGCACGCTGATGGCCAGCCACATCGTGTGTTTGACTGAACGCCGCAGCAGCTTGCTCAGGCCCCAGGGGGAGGCCTGCAGCTTGATGCGCTGGTTTCGCTCGCCCTCAGTGACCTTTTCGCACCACATGAACAGCCAGGTAAACGAGCTTTGCGGGCAGGTATAACCACACCATACCCGGCCGGCAAATACCGTGATCGCAAACAGGCCGAAGGCTGCGATGATCAACAACGCCGACAACAGGATGAAATCCTGGGGCCAGAAGGTTGCGCCGAAAATGTGAAATTTGCTTTCTGCAAGGTCCCACAACACCGCCTGCCGTCCGCCCCAGTTCAGCCACACGGTGCCGAAAAACGCCAGGAACAGAAAACCCGCGCCACTCAAGCGCAAGGTGCGGAACAAACCGGTAAAACTGCGGGTGTGAATCAGGTTGTCACTGGATTTGGCCTTCATCTTCTTTGGATGTGCAGGCTCAAAGGTTTCAACTAATCGGACGGGGATTCTATCGCTCATGGTCTTTCGCTCATCAGCCTCCATCAGGCGGATGAACTATGCCGGGCGATCTGTTTGCATAACAGACTCAGGTATAGCGATAAAAAGCGGATCAGATGGATTGCCGACCCGCTCCTGCGTCAATCTGCTGCACCCCCGTGCGGCCTGGGGCAGCGCCTGTATCGGCAGCCGTAAAGCGGTGCTGATACAGATCAATCAAATCACCGAATCACCCTCGGTCACCTTCAAGTGCTTACGACCATCCTTGGCGCCTGCTACGGTCAAGGCGTCGGCTTCTGCTTCAGTGATGTAGACACGTTGGCCGTCGACTTCAACGGCGGACATGGATTTTTCGCTGTCGGTGATCACCGTGACAGCCGTGGCGGCGAGGCTTCGTTCTTCGCCGTCCTCGTCGACCTTGAAGTAACAGGTCTGGTTTTCGATACGTACTGGCATGATGCTCTCCTTCTCGTCAGGTACTGATCATTAGGGTTCGACAACAGGTAAATGGTTTCCGGCAACTGACTGGCGGTCGCTGCTGTCCATCCTTTATCGACCTATAAACAAGGACCGCTCCATGGACGCCTGGTGGCAAGAAGTCTGGCAAACCCTGCAAGCGGAATTCGCTGACATAGGCGATGCCCGGCAACTGACACAAATCACCGTGCGCCTGCTGATCGCCGCGATCCTGGGGGGCATTCTGGGCTTTGAGCGAGAACAAAAAGGCAAGGCTGCCGGCGTGCGCACCCACATGCTGGTGGCCATGGGCGCTGCGTTGTTCGTGTTGGTGCCACAAATGTCCGGCTCCCAGGCCGATGCCATGAGCCGCGTGGTGCAGGGCGTAATCGCCGGGATCGGCTTTCTGGGTGCCGGTACCATCCTCAAGGGCAAGGAAGATCAGGAAGGCCAACACGTCAAGGGGCTGACTACCGCAGCCGGGCTGTGGATGACCGCCGCCATTGGGGTGGCGGCGGGGATGGGCAGGGAGTCGACGGCGGTGTTGAGCACCCTGTTGGCGCTGCTGGTGTTCAGCGTAATGCCCAGGATTGTACGGCTGCTGGAGAAGGAGTAATCATCCTTCAGGCAATCACTGGCGGCATCGTCGTGGGTGGGTCTTCCTTCGCCGGGGGCGTTGTGCCGGGTGGTTCCTGCTCCGGGATCGGCTCAGGTTCGGTGGGTGGCAAGGTTGGTTGATCAATGTTGGGATCAGGTGTTTCAGCCGGGATAGGGATATTCATCGGTGTGGCCTCCTTTGTGCTTTGCTGTATCGGTGGACAATCGGCCTGGCCAATTGATTCCCGTCCAATAGCGGCACATCCATCTGAACTTTTCACCGGCTAGCGGGCTCGGACTTTATACGGCCCGGCTCAGGAAGAGCTTTGTCGTACCGCACTTGGGATCTGGCACAGGAGCGTCCACGGGGCGTAAGGAGTGATGCTCGATGACTGCTGAACTATCGAAACAAAACGTACTCACGAAAAATGATGAAACGTCCATGTTTCCACTGTCCCAGGCACTGTTGTTGCCCAGGATTGCCATAGAAAGCACCACACCGATGATCGACGGCGGCGAGTTCGCGGTCAAGGCCATCGTGGGGCAGCGGATCAAGGTAGCCAGCAAGGTCTTCGCCGACGGCCATGACAAGCTGGCGGTGCTGATTCGCTGGCGGCCGCTGAGTGACGAGCGCTGGCACAGCGTGGTTATGACCGATGTCGGCAATAACGGTTGGGAAGGGAACTTTACGGTCACCGCTCAAGGCCCGCATCAATATTGCATTGAGGCCTGGATCGATCAGTTCGCCAGCTTCTGCTACGAACTGGGCAAAAAACATGCAGCCCGCGTTCCCGTCAGCCTGCAATTGCAGGAAGGCCGCAGCCAGGTGTTGCAGGCCGCCGAACGCAGCGAAGGCGAGTTACGCGAGCACTTGATGCTGTTGCACCACGAGCTGTCGGGCTTGCTGGAAACCGAGCAAGTCGCGCGCTTCCTGCACGAAGACAGTGCGCACCTGATGGCTCAGGCCGATCACCGCGCCTACTTGAGCATCAGCCCGGTCTATCCGCTGGATGTGGAGCGCGAGGCCGCGCAGTTTGCCAGCTGGTACGAGCTGTTTCCCCGCTCGATCACCGATGATCCAGCGCGCCACGGCACTTTTAACGACGTGCATTCGCGGCTGCCGATGATCCATGACATGGGTTTTGACGTGCTGTATTTCCCGCCGATCCATCCTATCGGCCGCAGCTATCGCAAGGGCAAGAACAACGCCCTGACCGCAGGCCCCGATGATCCGGGCAGCCCGTATGCCATTGGCAGCGAGGAGGGCGGCCACGAGGCAATCCACTCGCAACTGGGCACCCGCGAAGATTTCCGCCGCCTGGTGGCCGCCGCCGCAGACCATGGCCTGGAAATCGCCCTGGACTTCGCTATCCAGTGTTCCCAAGACCACCCGTGGCTCAAACAACACCCCGGCTGGTTCAACTGGCGGCCCGACGGCACCATCAAATATGCCGAGAACCCGCCGAAGAAATACCAGGACATCGTCAACGTCGACTTCTATGCCGCCGACGCCATCCCCAGCCTGTGGATCGAGTTGCGGGACGTTGTGCTGGGCTGGGTCGAGGAGGGCGTCAATACTTTCCGCGTCGACAACCCCCACACCAAGCCGCTGCCGTTCTGGCAATGGGTGATTGCGGACGTGCGAGAAAAACACCCACAGGTCATCTTCCTCGCCGAAGCCTTCACCACCCCGGCCATGATGGCGCGGCTGGGCAAGGTCGGTTACTCCCAGAGCTACACCTATTTCACCTGGCGCAACACCAAGGCCGAGCTGAGTGAATACCTGAGCGAACTCAACGAGTCGCCGTGGCGCGAATGCTTCCGACCCAACTTTTTCGTCAATACGCCAGATATTAACCCCGGCTTCCTCCATGAGTCTGGCCGCGCCGGCTTTCTCATCCGCGCGGCCCTGGCGACCATGGGCTCAGGCCTGTGGGGCATGTATTCGGGTTTTGAATTGTGCGAAGCCGCAGCGGTGCCCGGCAAGGAAGAGTACCTGGACTCGGAGAAGTACGAGATCCGCCCCAGGGATTTCACCGCGCCGGGCAACATCATTGCCGAGATCGCCCAGCTCAACCGCATCCGTCGGCAGAACCCGGCGTTGCGAACTCACTTGGGCTTGAAGCTCTACAACGCCTGGAACGACAACATCTTGTACTTCGGCAAACGCTGCGAGGACGCCGGCAATTTCATCCTCATCGCGGTGAGTCTCGACCCGCTCAATGCCCAGGAAGCCAATTTCGAATTGCCGCTGTGGGAGATGGGCCTACCGGACGACGCCCAGACCCAGGGCGAAGACTTGATGAACGGCCACCGCTGGACTTGGCACGGCAAGCACCAGTGGATGCGACTAGAGCCGTGGCATCAGCCGTTTGGTATTTGGCGGATCACTGTTTAAAGGGCTTTTTGTGGACAGTTAAAACATCGCCACTTTTTAGTTTTTTATGAATTCCCAGGAGTTTCCAATGGCGAAGAAACCCAAGGCTGCCACCTTTATCAAAGACCCGCTCTGGTACAAGGATGCGGTGATTTATCAGGTTCACGTCAAATCCTATTTCGACTCCAATAACGATGGTATAGGCGATTTTCCAGGGCTGATCGCCAAACTCGACTACATCGCCGAGCTGGGTGTGAACACCATCTGGGTGCTGCCGTTCTACCCCTCGCCACGCCGTGACGACGGCTACGACATCGCCGAATACCGTGGTGTGCACAGCGACTACGGGACCATGGCCGACGCCAAGCGTTTTATCGCCGAAGCCCATAAACGCGGCTTGCGGGTCATCACCGAACTGGTGATCAACCACACCTCCGACCAGCACCCGTGGTTCCAGCGCGCCCGCAAGGCCAAGCCAGGTTCCAAGGCCCGGGATTTCTACGTCTGGTCCGATGACGATCAGAAATACGACGGCACCCGCATCATCTTTCTCGACACCGAGAAATCCAACTGGACCTGGGACCCAGTGGCCGGCCAATACTTCTGGCACCGTTTCTACTCCCACCAGCCGGACCTTAACTTCGACAACCCGCAAGTCATGAAAGCGGTGCTCTCGGTGATGCGCTACTGGCTGGACATGGGCATCGACGGCCTGCGCCTGGATGCCATCCCGTACCTGATCGAGCGCGACGGCACCAACAACGAAAACCTGCCGGAGACCCACGACGTCCTCAAGCAGATCCGCGCCGAAATCGACGCCAACTACCCGGACCGCATGCTGCTGGCCGAGGCCAACCAATGGCCGGAAGATACTCAACTGTACTTCGGGGACAAAAAAGGCGATGACGGCGACGAGTGCCATATGGCCTTTCACTTCCCGCTGATGCCGCGCATGTACATGGCGCTGGCCCAGGAAGACCGCTTCCCGATCACCGATATCCTGCGCCAGACCCCGGAGATTCCAGCCAATTGCCAGTGGGCGATTTTCCTGCGTAACCACGATGAACTGACCCTGGAAATGGTCACCGACAAAGAGCGCGACTACCTCTGGAACTACTACGCCGCTGACCGCCGTGCGCGCATCAACCTCGGTATTCGCCGGCGCCTGGCGCCGCTGATGGAGCGCGACCGTCGCCGCATCGAGCTGCTCAACAGCCTGCTGCTGTCGATGCCCGGCACGCCGACCCTGTATTACGGCGATGAAATCGGCATGGGCGACAACATCTACCTGGGCGACCGTGACGGCGTACGCACACCCATGCAGTGGTCCATCGACCGCAACGGCGGCTTCTCCCGCGCCGACCCGGCCAGCCTGGTGCTGCCGCCGATCATGGACGCGCTCTACGGCTACCAGTCAGTCAACGTCGAAACCCAGGCCCAAGACCCACACTCGTTGCTGAACTGGACCCGGCGGATGCTGGCGATTCGTAAACAGTCCAAGGCCTTCGGTCGCGGCAGCTTGAAAATGCTCTCACCCACCAACCGCCGCATCTTGGCCTACACCCGCGAATACACGGGCGACGACGGCAAGCACGAAATCATCCTCTGCGTGGCCAACGTTTCGCGCAGCGCCCAGGCGGCGGAGCTGGACTTGTCCGCATTCGCCGGCATGGTCCCGGTGGAGATGCTCGGTGGTAATGCGTTCCCGCCCATTGGCCAGCTGAACTTCCTGCTGACCCTGGCGCCTTACGGCTTTTACTGGTTCGTGCTGGCGGCGGAAAACCAGATGCCGAGTTGGCACGTGGAACCTACGCAAAGCATCCCGGACTTCACCACTCTGGTACTGAAAAAACGCCTCGAAGAATTGCTCGAAGTGCCATGCCGCACCACCTTGGAACAAAACTCGTTGCCAGCCTGGTTGCCCAAGCGTCGCTGGTTTGCCAGCAAGGATTCGCTCATCGACAGCGTGCACATCGCCTACGGCGTGCGCTTTGGCGACCCGCAGCATCCGGTGCTGCTCAGCGAGATTGAAGTCACCACAGCTGGGCAGGTCAGTCGCTATCAACTGCCCTTGGGCTTTTTGGCCGAAGACCAGTTCACCAGCGCCTTGCCGCAACAGCTCGCGTTGGCCCGTGTACGGCGAGTGCGCCAGGTTGGCCTGGTCACGGACGCCTTCAGCCTCGACACCTATATCCGCGCGGTGATTGAAGGCCTGCAAGCCAACACCGTGCTCACCTCAACTGACGGCGACATTCGTTTCGAACCGACGGAGCAGTTGGCCAAGCTGGAACTCAACGACGACTCAGAGGTGCGCTACCTCGCCACCGAACAGTCCAACAGTTCAGTGGTGGTGGGCGCCAGCCTGGTACTCAAGCTGATCCGTAAAGTCAGCGCCGGGGTACACCCGGAACTGGAGATGGGCGCTTACCTGACAGCCGCCGGCTACGAACATATCTCGCCGCTGCTGGGCTCGGTGATCCGCCGCGATGCCGAAGGCCAGGACAACTTGCTGATGATTGCCCAGGGTTACCTGAGTAACCAGGGCGATGCCTGGGGCTGGACCCAGAACAACCTGGAACGGGCGATTCGCGACGAATTGGCCCAGGCCATCTCCGAGCAGGAACAGCACTACAACGCCTTGGGTGAGTTGGCCGACTTCGCAGGCCTACTCGGCCAGCGCCTGGGTGAAATGCACCTGGTATTGGCCGCGCCTACTGCCAACAAGGACTTCAAGCCCGAGGTCACTTCCGTCAAAGACAGCCAGGGTTGGGCCAAGCAGGTGGGGGCGCAAGTCGACCGCGCCTTGCACTTGCTCAAACAGCATCAAAGCAAACTGGCCACCGCTGACCAGGCGCTGGTCAGTGCAATGCTGGTGCAGAAAAAAGCCATCGCCACCCACGTGCAGGATCTGGCCAAGGCCACGGTGGGCGGCTTGCGCATTCGCGTCCACGGTGACTTGCACCTGGGCCAGGTGCTGGTGGTCAAGGGCGATGCCTACCTGATCGACTTTGAAGGGGAACCGGCGCGACCGCTCCATGAGCGTCGCGGCAAGCACAGCCCGTACAAGGATGTCAGTGGCGTGCTACGGTCGTTCGACTATGCCGCCGCCATGGCCCTGAATGTGCAAGGGGTAGATCACTCGACCGAGGCCAACGCCGCACGGCAACGGGTGGCCGATCGTTACTTGAATGAAGCGCGGCTGGCATTTATCCAGGCCTATCATGAGGCTACGACTACACTGGCCCATGACTGGCAGGACGCCAAGGGCCAGGAGGCAGCGCTGGCATTGTTCAGCCTGGAGAAGGCCGCGTACGAAGTGGCCTATGAAGCGGAAAATCGCCCGACCTGGCTGCCGGTACCGTTGCAAGGTTTGCACGGACTGCTCAGCGGACTGAAGCCATTATCCAAAACTGCACGCGCAGGGGAGACGTCATGAGTTTTACAGACAAGGAAGCGCTGCAACCCAAGCTTGCGGTAATGCCGGCAACCCAGGATATCGAAGCCTTGGTGCGGGCCGAACATCACGATACATTCTCGATCCTTGGCCCCCACGATGATGAAGAGGGCGGCCAGTTTATCCGCGCATTTCTGCCAGAGGCCTTGAGTGTTCAGGTGCTGGCCCGCGACAGCGGTGAGCACGTCGGCGATCTGGATGCGACTCCGGTGCCTGGCTTGTTTGTCGGGCATTTCTCGCCCCGCCAGGGCTATTTGCTGAAAATCCAGTGGGCGGGTGGCGAGCAGATCACCGAAGACCCTTACAGCTTCGGCCAGTTGCTGGGCGAGATGGACCTTTACCTGTTTGCCGAGGGCAATCACCGCGACCTGAGCAGTTGCCTCGGCGCCCAGGTGATGAGCATCGACGGCATCCAGGGCGTGCGTTTCGCGGTGTGGGCGCCCAATGCCAAGCGTGTTTCCGTAGTTGGCGACTTCAATATTTGGGACGGTCGCCGCCACCCGATGCGCCTGCGCCATCCAGCCGGCGTGTGGGAGATATTCATCCCGCGCCTGCAACCCGGTGCTGCCTACAAATACGAAATCCTGGGCACCAGCGGGATTCTTCCGCTCAAGGCCGACCCCATGGCGCTGGCCACGCAATTGCCGCCGGACACCGCTTCCAAGGTCGCTTCGCCGTTACAGATTGACTGGCAGGACCACGCCTGGATGCAGGCCCGTGGCGAACAGCAATTACCGAGTGCACCGCTGTCGATCTATGAGTTGCACGTCGGCTCCTGGCAATGTGAACTCGACGAGTTGGGCGAAGTGTCCCGCCAGTACGGCTGGCGCGAGTTGGGTGAACGACTGATTCCCTATGTGCAGCAGCTGGGTTTCACCCATGTCGAGCTGATGCCGATCATGGAACACCCGTTTGGTGGCTCCTGGGGTTATCAGCCGCTGTCGCAATTTGCCCCCAGTGCCCGCTTTGGCTCGCCGGACGATTTTGCCGCCTTCGTCAACGCCTGCCATCAGGCCGATATCGGCATCATCCTTGACTGGGTTCCGGCGCATTTCCCCACCGACACCCACGGCCTGGCGCAATTTGACGGCACGGCGCTGTACGAATACGGCAACCCACAGGAAGGCTTTCACCAGGACTGGGACACGCTGATCTACAACCTGGGCCGCACCGAGGTTCATGGTTTTATGCTGGCTTCTGCGCTGCACTGGCTCAAGCATTTCCATATCGACGGCCTGCGGGTGGATGCAGTGGCGTCGATGCTCTACCGCGATTACTCGCGCAAGGCCGGCGAGTGGGTGCCTAACCGTCATGGCGGTCGGGAAAACCTCGAAGCCATCGACTTCCTGCGTCACTTGAACGACGTGGTAGCCCTTGAAGCCCCCGGTGCCTTGGTGATCGCCGAGGAATCCACTGCCTGGCCAGGCGTCAGCCAACCGACCCAACAGGGCGGCCTGGGCTTCAACTACAAGTGGAACATGGGCTGGATGCACGATTCGCTGCACTACATCCAGCAGGACCCGCTATACCGCGCCCACCATCACAACGAACTGAGTTTCGGCCTGATGTATGCCTGGTCCGAGCGGTTCATCCTGCCGATTTCCCACGATGAAGTGGTTCACGGCAAACACTCGCTGATCGACAAGATGCCTGGCGACCGCTGGCAGAAATTCGCCAACCTGCGGGCTTACCTGTGTTTTATGTGGGCGCATCCGGGCAAGAAGCTGCTGTTTATGGGCTGTGAATTCGGCCAGTGGCGCGAGTGGAACCACGATCAGCAGCTTGATTGGTATTTGCTGCAATACCCGGAACACCGCGGCGTGCAAAAACTGGTGGGCGACCTCAATCGCCTGTATCGCGAAGAACCGGCGTTGCACGACCAGGACGACGCGCCCCAGGGCTTTCAGTGGCTGATTGGCGATGATGCGATCAACAGCGTCTACGCCTGGCTGCGCTGGAGCAAGGATGGCCGGCCGGTGTTGGTGGTGGCCAACTTCACCCCGGTGCCCCGTGAGGCGTACAAGGTCGGCGTGCCGTTTGCCGGGCGCTGGGGCGAAGTGATCAACAGTGATGCCGACACCTATGCCGGTTCCAACTATGGCAATGGTGGCGGGGCGTTTACCGAAGAGGAACCGCGCCATGGCCAGCCGCTATCACTGTCGTTGAATCTGCCACCCTTGGGTGTGCTGATTCTGCGGCCGGAGGGCTGATTTTCAGACCAGACTCAACAGTGGACTGGCTACACAAACACAATCTCATACGGCTCGCGCATTCGCTCCAGCAACACCTGCGCGAGCATCGGCGCCAGTCCGATCTCAGGATCACCCACCAACTGACTCTCATAGGCGTGGGCCGCGTGAAGCTTGCGGGCCACGCTCCAGGTGCTAAGGCGAACCTTGCGGGCTCGCTGCCAGGGAATGACCGCAGCTTCACGGGCAGGCCAATGCCAGGCCCAGATCGGCAGTTCCAAAAGACGCGCGCCCATCAGGGCGCAGGCTTTGGCGGTGGCACGGCCGACCGCGTCGTGGTCGTCGTTGCCATCGGTGCGCCAAGTGGTAAACACCACATCGCCGGGTTGCAGGTAACGGGCAATAAACTGGCTCAACTGTTGCTCTCGGGCCGCCAGGGCATTGTCGGTAAAACCACCGCGAATCCATTTCAGGCTGTGCAACGGCACACCCAGGCGGCGTAAAGCCTCGACACTTTCCTGCGGGCGAAACACGCTCAGGCGCTGCGCCGGCCACAGGCTGGAGCCCGGATGGCTGGCACTGCCGTCGGTGACGGAAATCAGCTTCAGGGAATAGTCGAGTGTGCTCAGCAGTTGCAGCAGGCCACCGCAGGCCAGCACTTCATCGCCGGGGTGCGGGGCGATTACAACGACGCGTGCGCCAAAGGGCACGAGCGTGACCGGGTTGATGACGGGGATTTGCGCCAGCTGTGGGGCGCTGTTCCAGATTTGCGCGGGACCACGGCGGCCTTCTCTCAGAGGTACAGGCTTCATGAGTGTCACGTCCTTGTCCTGGCCGTACCCCGTTGACGGGACGACTCTTCTTTGGTCCCGCGAGAATCAATGTTCTCGCGGTGTGCAGGCGTTCCAACCCTGGATTGCCGTGGCAAGAGTATTGATCATAGTCGGTGAAAAAATCCAGGCAGGTCTATTTCACACCTCGTCCTCATGTTGCAGTTCGAACAACAGCAGCGATCTTCCCGTCACAGCATATTCATGGTCGAAATCAAACCTCTCCTGGCCGCGCACGGCCGGTTGGTTGGTGTCGATCATGCAGGTCCAGAAGCCGCCATCGGGTACCGGCGGCAGGCGGAAATTGACCATGTCGTGGTGGGCGTTGACCACCAGCAGCAAGGTCGCATCGGCACCAGCACGGCGTATTCCGGTTTCCTGGGCGCGGCCATCCATCAACATGCCGAGGCAGCGACCCTGGCTGTCTTGCCACTGTTCGGTGCTCATCTCATTGCCGTCCGGGGCGAGCCAGGTCACGTCCTTGACGCCGATGTCTTCGTTGTAATCGCCCACCAGGAAGCGCCCCCGACGCAGGATCGGATAAGTCAGGCGCAGCTTGATCAGGCGTTTGACGAACTTGAGCAAAGCCTTGCCATCGTCATCCAACTCCCAGTTGACCCAGCCGATTTCACTGTCCTGGCAGTAAGCGTTGTTGTTGCCGTGTTGGGTGCGGGCGAACTCATCACCGGCCACCAACATTGGCGTGCCCTGGGCCAGGAGCAGGGTGGCGAAAAAATTGCGCATCTGGCGCAGGCGTAGGGCATTGATTTCAGGATCGTCGGTAGGGCCTTCAACACCGTGGTTCCACGACAGGTTGTTGTTGCTGCCATCCTGGTTGTCCTCGTCGTTGTCCTCGTTGTGTTTGTCGTTGTAGGACACCAGATCGTGCAGGGTGAAACCGTCGTGGGCGGTAATGAAGTTCATCGAGCTGTAGGGCCGGCGACCGCGCTGGTTGAACATTTCACCGGAGGCGGTCATGCGCCCGGCAAAATCGGCCAGTTGGCCGTCGTCGCCTTTCCAGAAGGCACGCACGGTGTCGCGGAAGCGGTCGTTCCATTCCACCCAGCCTGGTGGAAAGTTACCGACCTGATAGCCGCCAGGGCCAATGTCCCAGGGTTCGGCGATCATCTTCACCTGGCGCAGCACCGGGTCCTGGCGGCAAGCAACAAGGAAGCTGTGGCGCTCTTCGAAACCGTCGTGGTAACGCCCCAGAATGGTCGCCAGGTCGAAGCGGAAGCCATCGACGTGCATTTCGGTGGCCCAGTAGCGCAGGGAGTCAGTGACCATTTGCAGCACGCACGGGTGACTCAGGTCCAGGGTGTTGCCGGTGCCGGAGTCGTTGATGTAGAAGCGCTTGTCGTCGGGCATCAACCGGTAGTACGAGGCGTTGTCGATGCCGCGCATCGACAGGGTCGGGCCTTGCTCGTTGCCTTCGGCGGTGTGGTTGTAGACCACATCAAGAATCACTTCCAGACTGGCTTCGTGCAGATGGGCGACCATCTCCTTGAACTCGGCGATCTTGCCGCTGGCCAGGTAGCGCGGGTCGGGGGCAAAGAAGGCGATGCTGTTGTAACCCCAATAATTGGTCATGCCTTTTTGCAGCAGGTGCTGATCGTTGACGAAGGCATGGATGGGCAGCAACTCCACCGACGACACCCCCAACTGACGGATGTGCTTGAGCACATCATCGACCATCAGCCCGGCGCAGGTACCCCGCACGGCTTCTGGTACCGAGGGGTGACGCATGCTGATGCCGCGCAGGTGAGTCTCGTAAATGATGGTGCGATCCCAGGGTGTGCGCACGGGTTGGTCATTGCCCCAGGTGTGGGCCGGGTCGATGACTTTGCACTTGGGCACGAAGGGCGCGCTGTCGCGTTCGTCGAAGCTGAGGTCGGCGTCGGGGTGGCCAATGGTGTAGCCGAACAGGGCTTCGGACCATTTAAGCTCGCCCACCAGTTGTTTGGCGTAGGGGTCGATCAGCAATTTGTTGTGGTTGAAGCGGTGGCCGTTGGCCGGGTCATAAGCACCATACACGCGATAGCCGTAGATCAGCCCCGGATGGGCGTCGGGCAGATAGCCGTGGAAGGTCTCGTCGGTGTATTCGGGCAGCTCGATGCGTTCCAGCTCAATTTCGCCGGTGTCGTCGAACAGGCACAGCTCGACCTTGGTGGCGTTGGCGGAGAACAGAGCGAAGTTGACCCCCAGGCCGTCCCAGGTAGCGCCGAGGGGGAAGGGCAAACCTTCACGAATCCGCGACGGCTCGGTATCAGGCGTCGATTGGGTTTTGTCGGGTTTGCTCATTGATATGCTCCTGCAAATGGGTTCTTCAGGCGAACAGGGCCGTTCGTGGCAATCGGGCTTCTTGTGGCGAGCGGGCTTGCCCGCTCGCCACAAGAAGCCCGATTGCTACAAAGAGCACATCAGCCATGGGCTGTGATCAGCTCGCCGGTTTGCGCGGCGCTTTCGGCTTGGACTTGACGGCCGGTTTCTCCACCGCGCTCGCCGCTTTGGCAGGTGCCGCCGGCTTAGTTTTCGGCTTGGCCTTGGCCTTGGGCGCCTTGCTTGGCGTCAGCGCTTCAGCTTCAGCCAGTTTGCGCGCCATCTCCCAATGACGCGCCTCCTGGCCTTGGGGTTTGCCTTCGGACTCCCAGATCTGATACGCGAATTCGCGAACGCGTTTGTCTTCGGTACTCATCGCAATGCTCCTCACAGAAAAGTTCAGCTTTCTTGACCATTAGGATTGATAAAGATATTCACCGGAAAATCCCCCAGGGCTGCGCGGATACTCAACTCCTTGTTGGGTGTGACTGCGCCTGTTCGAAAAAGTCCCTTCCAATTTTTGGTTGTTACGGTGAACGGTAATTTGACCCGGGTATCGCCCCAAACTTGCGCGCCAACGTGGGGGTTGGCGCTGTTTTCAAGCAGGCTGTGGGTCCAGCGCGGCACCACCACCAACAGCCGTTTTCCTTGATGTTCACGGCAGAACGCTATGACTCGATCTGCATGCTCACCTACCACCTCCAACGGTTCGTAGCTGCCCTTGGCAAACAGCGCCGGGTGGGCCTTGCGCAAGGTCAACACCTGGGCAATCAGCGCCTGTTTGATACGCCCGTCACGCCAATGCTGAAGCAGTTGCCTCACTTCGACGGGCGATTGCAGCGCCTGTTGCCGGGCATTGAAATCCACCGGTCGACGGTTGTCCGGATCTACCAGGCTGAAGTCCCAGAACTCATCGCCCTGGTACAGGTCCGGCATGCCCGGCACGGTGAGGTGCAGCAAGGATTGCGCCAGTCCATTGAGGGCCCCGGCCGGCGCGATGGCCTGGGCGGCGACACCAATGGCTGTGCGCAGCGCTAACCCCGAATCGTCCAGCAACAAACGGCGCAGGAAAGCTTCGACACCTTGCTCGTAAAGCTCGTTGGGCGCGCTCCAGCTGCTGTGCAGTTTGGCTTCGCGCAAAGCCTTCTGTTGCCACTGCCAGAGCCTCTGATGATAGTCGCCAAGGCCCGAGGCATTGTCGCTATCGAGGTCCAGGGGCCAACTGCCCAGCAGCACTTGGTAGAGGATCAACTCGTCACCCGCCGAGGGCGTGGCTTGATCGCTGCGCAACGGCGCGGCAAGCGCGCGCCAATGCTGCACCTGCTCGGTGTACCAAACGGCACACTCGCTGAGCACTGCCAGGCGGGCGCGGCTGTCTTCGCCGCGCTTGTGGTCATGGGTGGCGGTGGCCAGCAGGTTGTCGGGGAAGGTCTGCAAGCGTTGTTGATTGGCCGCGTGGAAGTGCGCCAGGGGCGCGCTGAACTGCTCGGTGCTGAAGCCTACGTCATTGCGCGACAGCAGCACCGCCGAACGATAGAACGCGGTGTCTTCCACGGCCTTGGCCGCCGCCGGGGAAGTCAGTTGCTGGAAGCGCACACAGGCGTGCTTGAGGATCTTGCGTTCGCGACCCAGAGGACGGTCACGCCAGGGCTGGCCGCCCAGCCATTTTTCCAGGCAGTCGAGGACCGGCCAGTCGCCTTCGCTCAAGGTGCTGCGGGCACCGCTCAAGGCTCGCATAAAGAACACGTCGTCGCGCTCACTGCGGCCACGGGCGCTGATGTAGGTGCGATAGACCGGGAAGTGCACGATCAGCTCCTGCAAGGCGCGGCGAATAGCGCCCAGGGTCAGATCGCGGCTCATCACGTCGTCACGGGCCACCTGTAGCAGGGCCTGGGCGACGCTTTCAAAATCCCCGGCCAGGGAACCGTTGAGGATCTGCTGGCGGGCCAGCCAGGCTTCCTCGATAAACGCTGATGGACGTTCGGTGTTGCCGGTCCATAGCTCGGCCAAGGGTTCAAAGCCTGCGGGGTCATGTTGCAGCAGTGACAGTTGGTTCATGAACTCATAGCCGGTAGTGCCGTCGACCCGCCAGTCCTCATGCAGGGTTTCCCCTTCGCCGAGGATTTTTTCGACGTAGATCGGCAAGTGCTGGTCCGGCGATAGCGCATCCACCCGGCGTCGCAGCTTGCGGCAGTAACCGCGTGGGTCGGCCAGGCCGTCGATATGGTCGATGCGCAGGCCATCCACCAGGCCTTCGCTGATCAGGTGGAAGATCTTGCTGTGGGTGGCCTCGAACACGGCGCTGCGCTCCACCCGCAAGCCGCCCAGTTCGTTGACGTCGAAGAAGCGCCGCCAGTTGATGTCGTCTGCCGCCGTGCGCCAGTTGGCCAGGCGATAGCTCTGTTGTTCCAGCAGATGATGCAGGCGGGTAAAGCCTTGCGGCTCTCGCGAGTCGAAGAGGCTCAGGCTGTGCTCGATGGCGTCCAGGATCGTTGGGGCGCCAGCCAGGTCGACCAATTCCTGTTTCAGGATCGCGGCCTGGGGGTAGGCATCGGGCTGGTAGGCGAGGGTGCTGAAGCGGTCGGCCAAGGCCTTGAGCGGCTCATAAGCACGCAGTATGTCGCCGTAATCGCTGGGGCAGATCGGGAAGCGGTGTTCGTAGTGTTCGACGAAGAAGCTGCCGTGCTGTGGATCGAAGCGCAGTGGGATAGTGCCGGTTTGCAGCGCCTCCCCGTAGTCGCTGCCCAAAAACGGCATCAGCAACTGGCCCTTGAGCAGCGGGTCAGGCGAATGCCACTGGATGTCGAAAAATTCGCTGTAGGGGCTCAAACGGCCCCATTCCAGCAGGTCCAGCCACCAGGCGTTGTCGCTACCACCGACGGCCATGTGGTTGGAGACGATATCGAGGATCAGGCCCATCTGGTGTGCACGCAGGGCCGCCACCAACCGGCGCAGTGCCGGTTCGCCGCCCAGCTCGGGGTTGACGGTGGTGGGGTCGACTACATCGTAGCCGTGCATGGAACCGGCGCGGGCACTGAGCAACGGCGAAGCATAGAGATGGCTGATACCCAGGCGGGCGAAGTAAGGCACCAACGGCACTGCGTCATCAAGGGTAAAGCCTTTATGAAATTGCAGGCGCTGAGTAGCCCGAAGGGTCAATGGCTTCACCGGTCACGCTCGTGGGCTTGATTGCGCGCGACTGCCAGCAGTTCAAGGCGGCGCGCGGCGTTTTCGTTGTCGAGCAGGGTGGCAGCTGCTCCCGGCAGGCGACGACGCCAATTGGGATGGGTGTCGGTGGTGCCGGGCAGGTTGGCTTGTTCTTCAATGCCCAGGGCATCTTCCAGGGGCAGCAAAACCAGAGGGGCGCGGGTGTGGCCCAGGTAACGCACGCTGGCGTCGATCATGTGGTCGGTTTCGTTGCGCACTTCATCGCGAAAATTCTGCGGGTCCTGGCTCAAGGCCTGGCGCAGTGACTGGCGTTCCCGCAGGCGGTGTTCGCTCCACTGCTCGACGGTGGGCGTATCAATGAGCTCCAGTTGCACATTCCAGTCGATATCACGGCTGTGCCACCAACCATTGAGAGTGGGCAGGTCATGGGTGCTGGTGGTCGCCAGGGCATTGTCCGGCCAATCGAGGATAGGTTTGAATTGGCCGCCATGGTCTTGTTCGAACAGCAGCACGCGCATGCCGAGGATCGAGCGGGCGATCAGTTTTTCCCGCAGGCCGTCAGGCACAGTGCCGAGGTCCTCGCCGAGGACGATGGCCTGGTGCCGACTCGATTCCAGGGCCAACAGTCGCAGCAGGTCATCCACCGGGTAATGCAGGTAGGCGCCTTCTTGGGGCGAGGCGTCCATGGGGATCACCCACAGCCGTTGCAGGCCCATCACATGGTCGATGCGCAAACCTCCGGCATGGGCAAAGTTGGCCTGCAGCATTTCGATAAAGGCGCGAAAGCCGTTGCGCTTGAGGCCTTCGGGGGAAAAAGCGGAAATGCCCCAGCCCTGACCGGCGCGGTTGAGGATGTCCGGCGGCGCGCCCACAGTCAGTTCGGCGAGCAGTTCGTCCTGGCGACTCCAGGCCTGGCTACCCGCGCCATCGGCACCTACGGCCAGGTCTGCGATCAGGCCGATGCCCATGCCGCTGCCCCTGGCGGTTTGTTGCGCCCGCGCAAGGCCGCGAGCGATCAGCCATTGGCTGAAGGCAAAGAAGCCGATTTCTTCGCCATTGTCTTGCGCAAACTGCACCAGTGCCGGGCTGTGGGGGTCGCGCCAGTCATGCGGCCAATGGCGCCAGTCGAGGCTTTCACCGTTGGCGGCGCGCTCGGCCTGTACCGCCTCGAAGCGGCAGTGGTTTTCCAGGGCCTCGCCACCGGCCTGGCGAAAACTCAGGAAGTCGGCGTGTTGCGGGTGGTTGCCTTGGCGAAAATCCTGGTACAGCGTGCGCAATAGCTGTTGTTTGGCCTTGGCCGCAGCGGGCCAGTCGATCAGGCTCTGTTGTTCAAGCGCCTGCAGTTCATCGGCCAGGCCGCTGGTCTCGATGGCGCTGCGCAGCGCCCGTTCGCCGAGGATGCAACCCGGCGAAGCATAAAGGCTGTTAAGGAACAGGCGGCTGGAGGGGGAATAGGGGCTGTAGCGCTCAGTGTCGGCGCTGAACATGGCGTGCATCGGGCTGATCGCCAGGGCATCGGCGCCTCTTTCGGCGGCGGCGCGGGCCAGGTGCTCCAATGCCTGCGTGTCGCCAAACCCACCGTCACCGCTGCGGCGCAGGGCGTACAGTTGGGCGCTGAGGCCCCAGGCGCGGGCGGTTTGGCTGTCTACGGCTTCGGCGACGCTGTAGCAATGAGTCGGCGCCACTGCCAGGGTGAAGTGTTGCTCGGCAATGTGCGCCTGGTGGTAACCCACCGGCATCGAACCGACGAGAGTCGCGTCGGCGTCCAGCTCAAGGTCCAGGACGCTGCCGTCTTCCAGGTGGAGCTGGCAGGGCGTGCCTGGCGCAAAGTAGCGCGCCAGGTCCAGGCCTGCGCCAACATCCACGGTCAGCAGCGGTGGCAGGTGTTTGTCTTGTTGCACCCGCGCCAGGTCTTGCAGGCTGGCCGCAATGGCTTTGTCGCTGTCGGCGGGGTGGCCCAGGCCTTTGAGCACGGCGCGCAAGGCGTCGGGGCTGACACGTTGCGGGCGGCCGTTTGCGTCGATCCAGTCGACGGCCAGGCCCGCTCGGCTGGCGAGTATTTCCAATTGCGCTTCGCTCAAGGGTGCTCTCCAGTAAGGGTTGAGGATTCGCCCGGGGTCAGGCTGACACGGGCGCTAAAGGGCGCGAGCAACGTGTCATTGACGGTTGAAACCGGGGTCACAAACAGGCTGTGGACACCTGTTGGGTGCTTGAAGGTGGCAGGACTCAGATTGAGGTCGATCTGCAGCACGCTGCCATCGCCAAGGCGCCAGCGGGCAGAGATCGCGCCTTGCCCCAGCACGTGTGCACCCAGCGCCACGCTGCCCGGAAGATGCGGCACGATGTGTCGGTGGCGCAGGCTCAGCAACTGGCGGTACAGCTGGGAAGTGCTGCAATCGGCAAGGGCCGGGGCAGAACGGCGGAAGGTTTGCAGGGCGTTGGGATCGGGAATACGTTCGCGCCGCTCGGGGTCGGTGAAGGCGGCAAATTCGGCAAATTCGTTACGCCGACCTTCGCGCACCGCTTCAGCCAGCTCGCCGTGGTGGTCGGTAAAAAACAGGAACGGCTCTTCAGCGTTGACTTCATCGCCCATGAACATCAGCGGGATCATCGGTGACATCAGCAGCAATGTCGTAGCGGCCTTCAATGCTTGGGGGGAACAGAGTTGATGCAGGCGTTCGCCCAGGGCACGGTTACCGATCTGGTCATGGTTTTGTAGAAACAGCACAAATGCGCTGGGCGGCAAGTGCCTGCTTGGCTCACCGCGTTCACTGCCGTGACGGGTAGCGTGGCCCTGGTAGATAAAGCCTTCGCTCAGGCAGCGCGCCAGTTTGGCGGTGGGGTCGTCGGCAAAGTCGGCGTAGTAGGCATCGGTTTCGCCGGTCAGCAGCACGTGCAGGGCGTTGTGCCCGTCATCGTTCCACTGGGCATCGAAACCTTGCTCCAGCAGACTTGCCTGGTTGAATTCATTTTCCAGCACCAGCCACACGTAACGCCCCGAGTCCACTTGCTGACGGACCCGCTGGGCCAGTTCCTGGAGGAACTCGGGATCGTTGATGGCGTGCACCGCATCCAGGCGCAGGCCGTCGAAGCGGTACTCCAGCAACCACATCAGGGCGTTGTCGATAAAGAACTCGCGCACTTCACGGCGGCGAAAGTCGATGCCGGCGCCCCAGGGCGTGTGAGTGTCTTCGCGAAAAAAACCCTTGGCGTACTGCCCCAGGTAATTACCGTCGGGGCCGAAGTGGTTGTAGACCACGTCGAGGATCACCGCCAACCCATGTTGGTGGGCGCTGTCGATCAGCTGTTTCAACTGGTCGGGGGAGCCGTAGGAGGATTGCGGGGCGTAGGGCAAGACCCCGTCGTAGCCCCAATTACGCTCGCCGGGGAACTGCGCCAGGGGCATCAGTTCAATGGCCGTGACACCCAACTCGGCCAGGCGCGGCAGTTGTTTCTCAACCTCGGCGTAGCCCCCCAGCACGCCCACGTGCAGCTCGTAGATAACCGCCTCATGCCAGGGCCGGCCCTGCCAGGCGCTGTGGCGCCAGCGGTAGGCCAGCGGATCGACCACGACACTGTGGCCATGCACGTCCGAGTGCTGAAGTCGCGAAGCCGGGTCAGGGACCTCCCGCTCACCGTCGATGTTGTAGCGGTAGCGAGTTCCCGCCGGACATTGCACTTGCACTACAAACCAGCCATCTGCCAGGGGCAGCATGGGAACAGATGTGCCTTCTTCCAACTCAACGCTGACATAAAACGCATCAGGCGCCCACAAAGCGAAACGGGTGTGTTGCGCGTCGAGCATGATTGCGCCGTGGGGCCATGTTTCCAGAGTCCGTAACGGCATCTATAAAGACCTCTTTACTGTTTCCCCGATATTCCCAGGGTTTTCGCCACCAGTTGTTCGTAAAGTTCGGCGTAGGGCTCCACTGACTGGCACCAGTTGAACGGCGCGGCCATGGCCCGGCAACGCATGGCGTTGAGCAGGCCGGGGTAGGCAAAGACCTTGAACGCACGGCTCAAGGCAGCTTCGTAGCTTGGCACAGTGGATTCGTTGAACAGGAAACCAGTGACGCCATCCTCGATGGTGTCCGCCAGGCCGCCGGTGTTGCGAGCCACGGGCAACGAGCCGAAACGCTGGGCGTACATCTGGCTCAGGCCGCAGGGTTCATAGCGCGAGGGCATCAGCAGAAAGTCGCTGCCGGCAAACATGCGTCGCGCGTCGGTTTCGTTGAAGCCGATACGTACGCCGATCTGACCGGGAAAGCGCAGGGCGAGGGCACGCATGGCCTGTTCTTCCTCGGGTTCGCCGCGACCGATGATTGCAATCTGTCCACCGGATTCGACGATAAAACTGGCCACTGCTTCGGTCAGGTCCAGGCCTTTCTGGTAGACCAACCGAGAAACTACGGCAAACAGCGGGCCGGTGGAGTCGTGCAAGCCGAACAGGTTACGTACATGGGCCGCGTTTACGGCCTTGCCTTCCCAATCACCGATATTGAACGGGTGGGTCAGGTGCGGGTCGGTGGACGATTCCCAGCTTTCATCGATGCCATTGGGAATGCCGCTGAGCAGGCCTTGCTGGGTCTTGCTTGCAAGGAAGCCATCTAGACCGCAGCCGAACTCCGGGGTGGTGATTTCCTGGGCGTACGTGGCGCTGACCGTGGTGATGTGGCTGGAATAGGCCATGCCAGCTTTTAAAAACGACAGTTTGCCGTAGAACTCCATCCCCTCCTGTTGCAAGGCATGCTCGGGAATCCCCAGCTCCGGGCACGAGGCCAGGCTGACCACCCCCTGGTAGGCGAGGTTATGGATGGTGAACAGCGTGGGTGTGCGTGAACCACGCCAGTGCATATAAGCCGGAGCCAGGCCTGCTGGCCAGTCATGGGCGTGCACCAGGTCAGGGCACCAGTGGATTTGCGCCAGGTTGGCGGCAATATCGGCGGCGGCCAGGCCCAGGCGGGCGAAGCGGATATGGTTGTCTGGCCAGTCGCGACCATTGTTGGCGCCGTAGGGCGTGCCTTCACGCTCATAGAGTTCGGGGCAGATCAGCACATAGATGACCAGGCCGTCCTTGAGGTCCATGCGCCCGATCTTGCAAGGCGGTAGCGCAGCATGGCCGCCCAGCTCGCCGATGATATGAATGGGGTTGTCGCTCTCCAGCACCTGCGGGTAGCCGGGAATCAACACGCGTACATCGTGCAGGTGGGCCATGGCCCTGGGCAGGGCGGCGGAGACGTCGCCCAGGCCACCGGTTTTCACCAGATCGGCGAGCTCCGAGGTGACAAACAGCACTTTCTTGCGATTGGGGTTTTGAGACGAGACCGGCCGTACCGTGTTGGGAAGGTCCACCAATGAGGTAGGCCCGCCAATTGGCTGACTAAAACGCTCTCCCTGAGTATCTAAATCGGCACTGATCATAGTTCTCTCCCATGGTTGGTCGGCTGATAGCTTTGAGCCATCGGCGATGATTGACCGCATCCTGCGGCCAGGCGCACAAGCGCTACACAGACTGGCAAGCCTTATGCCAGTTGCGCTGGAGTCGTAAATAGAGTGGATGGACGGGCGTTCGGCGTGAACCTTCAGCGCTCGCCTTACCTTAAACCTGACCTACGGCAGAGTTAGAAAGTTTCGATTTTTTGCGGGGGCTTTTCTTTTGGTTGCGACCCATCGGTCATGAGTCTAGGCCAGATCCCAGAGCCTGTGGGCTGTGTGGGTATTTTTGTAGGACAAAATTTTTAATAGGTATCTACACATTTCTTGAGGTTGCTGATGGCTGGGTTCTAGGGGGGCTATTGAGTACATATCCGTTGTTGCGGTAACGGCTGCTGGTGGTTTCGCTCTTACAGCGACTCACTTTCGAAAAGCCGGAATGCCGGCCCAGACGAAAGTAAGCAAAGCGCTCCTGCCCTACCTATTGGCACCTCGCTGTGGCTCGGCGTGCCTTCACTCCGGCATTGCTCCGTGGGTCGCCGCGCTGGGCCATCCCTGGCCCAGCGCGGCTAAACCGGCATCCTTGCCGGTTTACCCACTGCGCAATATCTGCGTTCGGCCTCTGGTTTTATGGGCAGGCAGATCAAGAGCCAGATCAAGAGCAGAGCAAAAACCAGTCCGCTTTTCTGTAGGAGCGAGCTTGCTCGCGAAGAACCTGAGGGCACCGCGGTGATTCAGGATGCCAGCGTCATCGTTAACGACCATCGCGAGCAAGCTCGCTCCTACATTTTCACCACTCAGGTCGGCTACCAGGCCGCCGTGCTTTTGATCTTGATCTAAGGCGCCCTGTTAAACCACGATGGCTGAACGCAGGTATTGATCCGTGGGTAAACCGGCAGGACGCCGGTTTAGCCGTGTTGGGCCAAGGATGGCCCATCGCGGCGGCCCACGGAGCAATGCCGGAGTGAAGGCATGCCGAGCCACAGCGAGGCACCAAGTGGTGGGGCAAGAGCGCTTTGGTTACTTTCGTCTGGGCCGGCATTCCGGCTTTTCGAAAGTGACACGCCGTAAGGGCGTAACCCTAAGCCGCCCTGACTAAAATAACGGATATGTACCCAAGCCCAGTCCAGCCTGAAAACCCTGCCGGCAAAGATGCATAGATACCCATGGCAGGCATACCACCACAACCCGCGTGCCACATTCAGGCGCCAGCGGATTCGGTTCATGTGCCGTTATTGGTCGCGGCTGGCGCGCCGAATGTCAAAACGCTCGATAATGGTGCGCTGATGCTCCGGCGCCAGGAACATCCTCTTGGGCCTAACTTTCGGGGCAGCCTGAACCTGTCGGCTACCCACTCAATGCCCAGACCGGGCAGCACGCTATCGCTGGCCAGCGCGTAACCGGGATAACGAAGGAGGCAGAGCTGCTAGGGTATAGTTCAACTTGACGCCGCCCAAAGGAAGATCAGCCTGGGCCCAGAAAAACCCCATAACAGTTGGGAAACTCATGCTGACTGCTTTTTTGCAGTATCCCGTTTCATTTGGCGACCCAGCAGCAAATTTCAAGCAGATTCGCGACAGTGTAGACGCGGCACAATTTGATCTCCTGGTCATGCCCGAGCTTTGCACCATCGGTTATTTTCACAGCTCGCGTGAGGCATTGTTTCTTCATGCTGAATCAGCGTTCGATGGGCCAACCGCGCAGTTCTTACTGCAACTATCGGCAGACAAGAATGCAACGCTAATTGCTGGCATCGCTGAGCGTGACGGCGATCACATCTACAACACGGCGATTGTCGTATCGCGCGGGCGCTGGCTGGGGAAACAACGCAAGTGCCACCTGTCACGCATAGAAAAGCCCCTTTTTACCCCAGGCGATGCATTAGCGTGCTTCGATGACGGAATCTGCCGTTTTGGCGTTCTTACTTGTTTTGACCTCTGGATGCCAGAAGCCGCTCGCCTGCTGGTGCGCCAAGGTGCGCAGTTATTGTGTTGCCCAGCCAACTATGGTGGACCCTGGACAACCCAGCTTGCGCGCATTCGGGCAATGGAAAACGCCACTCCGCTAATCTGTGCCAATCGTACCGGTGTGGAAATGTATGCAGGCGAAGAGGCGACATTCAGAGGTGAAAGCCAAATTGTCGGGCCTATGGGAGAAGTTTGGGCATCCGCCACAGAAAAGACGTCGCTTGGCTTGTCGACAATCGACCCAGCTGCGCATGTTCTCAAGGCGAATCCTATGTGTGATGACTTGATGGAAGAGGCAAGTCGCTATGCTTTATCTTTCGCCCCCAGCCGGAACCTCCCCTAAATGCCGCAAATCGCAGCTTCGCTCTCACTGAGCCTATCTGCAGTTACAGCCCAGTGACATGCTCCTCACGGCCCTGATGCCATTCACCAGAACCTCAAAAGGTTGGATTTAAAGGGAGTTGAGCCCTTGCAGCAGCGCCTTGTGGAACTGCGCTGGCTCTTCCATCTGCGGTGCATGGCCCAGGCCCGGGAACTCCACCAGGGTGGCGTGGGGAATCAGCTTGGCCACTTGTTTGCCCAACACTTCGTAGTGGCCGATCTTCGCCTTGACCGCTGGCGGCGCAATATCGCTGCCAATGGCCGTGGTGTCGGACGTGCCGATCAGCAACAGGGTAGGCATCTGCAAGTCCTTGAACTCGTAGTACACGGGCTGGGTGAAGATCATGTCGTAAATCAGCGCCGAGTTCCACGCCACCTGGGTATGGCCGGGGCCTTTGTTCAGGCCGGCAAGCATCTCGACCCAGCGGTCGAACTCCGGCTTCCAGCGCCCGCCGTAGTAGGTGGTGCGCTCATAGTTGCGGATGCCTTCGGCACTCAGCTTCAGCTCGCGCTCGTACCATTGGTCGACGCTGCGATAGGGCACGCCGAGGGCTTTCCAGTCTTCCAGGCCAATGGGGTTGACCAGCGCCAGTTGCTCGGTTTGCTGCGGATAAAGCAGGGCGTAGCGTGTGGCGAGCATGCCACCGGTGGAGTGGCCCAGCAAAGTGGCTTTCTGGATGCCAAGCTTTTCCAGCAGTTGGTGAGTGTTGATTGCCAGTTGCTGGAAGCTGTATTGGTAATGATCCGGTTTGCTGGAGGTGCAAAAGCCGATTTGATCGGGAGCGATTACCCGGTAACCAGCGTCGCTCAGGGCCTTGATCGAGTCGTCCCAGGTGGCGCCGCAGAAGTTCTTACCATGCATCAGTACGATGCTGCGACCGTTGCCCTTGCCCTTGGCGGGTACGTCCATGTAGCCCATTTGCAGGGCCTTGCCCTGGGACTGGAAGCTGAAGTGTTCGATTGGGTAAGGGTATTCAAAACCTTGCAGCTCAGGCCCGTAAGCTGGGCCTTCGCTCGCGGCGAAAGCGGGAAGGGTGCTGCCGAGCAGCAGGCCGGCAAGGCAAAACGAGCGAGATATAGACATGGGCGGGCTCCAAAGACGATGCCCGGATGCTGTCGCGCAGGGATTAAGCGTAGATTAACGCCGGTCAGATCCAGTGCAGGGTCAGCATCGCCAGCACCCCGTAGCGGGTACCTTTGGCCAGGCTCACGATCAGCAAAAAACGCCATAACGGCTCGCGCATCACCCCAGCCACCAGTGTCAGTGGATCGCCGATGATCGGCAGCCAACTGAGCAGCAACGACCAATGCCCCCAGCGCTGATAGTGAACGCGTGCCTTATCCAGCTTCGCGGAGCTGACGGGGAACCAGCGGCGGTCCTTGAAACGGTCAACCGAGCGGCCCAGCAGCCAGTTAACCACTGAGCCCAGGACATTACCAAGGGTGGCGATGGCAAGGAGTAACCACAGGCTGTAATGGCCGCTGAGCAGCAGCCCCACCAGCACCGCTTCCGATTGCATCGGCAACAGCGTCGCCGCACCGAAAGCGGCGAAAAACAGTCCCAGGTAGCCCGCCAGCATCGATCAGTGTACCGGGTAGTCAGCGATCACTACGTCTTTGCCTTCGCGGGTCAGGCCGATGACCTGAAAAGGGTGGCTCATGCCGTCCGTTTCCATCCCCGGCGAGCCCATTGGCATGCCCGGTGCGGCGACGCCCAGCAGATCGTCGCGCTTGCGCAGGGCCAGAACCTGCTCTGCGGGCACATGGCCTTCGACGAATTTACCGTCGATCACCGCCGTGTGGCAGGACCCCAGGCGCGGCGCAACACCCAGGCGCTGCTTGACTGCGCTCATGTCGGTTTCGACAAGGTCATTGACCTTGAAACCGTTGCTTTCCAGGTGGCTGATCCATTTTTTGCAGCAACCGCAATTGGCATCGCGATGCACATCAATCGGGATCAGCTCGGCAGCCTGGGCCAGGGTAGTCATGAACAGGGCCGACAGCAGGGTCAGGCGCAGGGTGGTTTTCATCGAAGGTCCCATAGGTAACGAAATGTACGGAGATAACGCATTCTCCGCGCTTTTGAGAAAAGGGTCGCCTGGTTATGTTTCGAGATTATACGGAAGGTTGACAGCTCCAGGACGCAGTAGCCTAGCGTCCTAGAGCTGTCGGCAAACTGAGGGGAAGATGACGGTTTTGTCAGGTCAGGCGTTTTCCAGGTGTTGCTTGAGCTGCTCCAGAGCCTGATTCGACAGTTCTGTCATGCGCTCATGCAGGGTGGTGAGTTGCAACTCAGTCTCATAACTGAGAACGCGCTTGAACAGGGTGCCGCTGCCTTGCGCCTGCAGAACGTAGTGAATGCAGCCATCCACTGCCGGTGAAGTGAATACAGTCTTGAACTCACGGGGCGGCACGGCGATTTGCACCCTGTAGCTCAAGGGCACTCGCACGCCCAGCAGGTCGATCATTTCGGTGAAACGGTGGCCGGCGGGCAGCGAACCGTGGGTGCCAGTGTCGGCACTCAGGGAAGTTGGATGCCACTCATGCCAGCGATCCGGTTGGGTCACGTAGTCGTAGACAGCTTCGATGGGGGCCTGGATATAGCGTTCCTGGCTGATCCGCTCAAGGCGGTTCGGCTGCTCAACGGCATTCATGACACACCTCCTGTGTGGCGAAAGTGGGCACTAGGACTGTCAGAATAGTCGCGCTCCCGTACATCGCACGGGAGTGTTCGGGCTTTTTGTCAACGCACTTTGAAGCGGCCCATCAACGCAATAACCTGGCCATTAGCCTCCAGCAAACTCTGGGTATTGTCTTCAGTGGCGTGCCCGCTTTGCACCAACTCTTCAACCATATGGCGAATGTGCACCATGCTGCGGTTGATCTCTTCGGTCACCGCGCTTTGCTGTTCGGCAGCGGTGGCGATCTGAGTACTCAGGTTGTTGATATGGCTGACGGAGCCGGCCATTTCATCCAGCCCGCTGTTGACCCGAGCGGTGGCATCGGCCGCCGACTGGCAACTGGCCTGGGTATTTTCCATGGCCGTGACCGAGGAAGTGACGCCCAGGGTCAGGCGCGCGAGCATTTCGTTGATTTGCGAGGTGCTGGCTTGAGTCCGGGCGGCGAGGGCGCGCACTTCATCGGCCACCACGGCAAACCCGCGTCCCTGCTCGCCGGCACGGGCGGCTTCAATCGCCGCGTTGAGCGCCAGCAGGTTGGTTTGGCCGGCAATGGCGCCGATCACCCCAAGTGTCTCTGTGATGCGCTGGGCGTCCTGGCGCATGTTTTCCACGGTATGGGTGGCGCTGGAAACTTCGCCGATCAAGGCACTGACGCTCTTGGAGGCTTCCCCCACGACGATTCGCGAACGGTCTGCGTGTTCGTTGGCGCTCTGGGTGAAGGCGGCGGTTTCAGCGGCGTTTTGCGCCACGGTGTCGGCGGTGGAGCTCATCTCGGTGATGGCCGTGACGGTCTGGTCGGTTTCCGAGGCGTGGCGTACCAGGATCTGGTTGGTCTGGGCCGACGTTTGCTGCAACTGCGCCAGGCTTGAAGACATGGCGCCGGTGGCCAGGGTTACTTCGCCGATCATGTTTTGCAGGTAGACGATAAAGCGGTTGACCGAATGACCAATGGCACCCAATTCATCCTCGGTGTGGATGGTGATACGCCGGGTCAAGTCGGCGTCGCCGGCGGACAGCGCATCGATATTGGTTTTCAAGGCCTTCATGCGCTGCACCAGTTGGCGAATCGCATAGACCTGCAACAGCACCAGCAGCAGGACCATGGGGATCTGCAACAGGCTCAAGGTGCCGAGCACGTCATCGCGCTGGGCGGTGATCAGCGAGGTGGGCAGGGCGGTGGCAAGGAACCACGGTGTGCCTTCAATAGGGCGCATAAAGAAGGTGCTGGCTACGCCCTGATTATCGAACTCGTTGCGTTGCAACGGCTGGTCGCGATGGACCAGGCCGGCGCTGACCTGGGCGGCAAACGCCGAGGTGCCTGCCAGTTCGCTGATGTTTTTCAGCACCACCTGGCCGCTGATGCGCGAGCTGTTGCTGATGATCTTGCCGTCACTTTCGACGATCAGCATTTGCCCACCGATGTCTTTTTCCTTGCGAGCTACCAGGTCATTGAAAAAGCCCAGGGTCACGTCAATGGTGGCAACGCCGTAGGGCGCGCCATCGCGCTGGATCACCATGGCGCAGTTGGTGCGCGGTTCTTGGCTGGCGTCATCCTTGTAGGCCGCCGCCCAGGCGCACTGGCCCCGAGGTGTGGCCATGCCGCCTTTGTACCAGGTCTGGTCGTAATAGTTAGGGGCTGCGTCGCTGTTCCAAAAAGTATTGACCGCCAGCTTGCCCGACACATCGCGATGCCAGAAGGTGCTGTGTTTGTTGCGCCCCGGTGTGCGCTGGTTGGGCAGGGGCCAGATGCCGCCGCCGAACACTTTCAGTTCGCCGTACTGGTCCACCAGGCCGGGCAACACCTTGTCGATGGCATCGCTGTCGAGCAGGGGAATAGTTTGGGTGATGCTGCGCTGCTGGGCCTGGACCTTGTTCAGTTCGCCCTGGATCTGTTCAGCCACCTCGGCAATACGGTTGAGGGCGACCTGTTCCTCGGTTTGCCGAAGCTTGGGAGCCACCAACTGTCCTATGCCCACGACCGTCAAGACGAATAGCAGCAGGACGAATAACACCAGGAACAGGGTGTAGCGGGCTTGGATAGAGCGCAATGGGGGCATGGGGGTCGTCCTTACGAAGCGTTTTATTATTCAACGCGGCTTTTTTAGAGCTTCGTAGGGCTATCGGCCTGGAAAGAAGGAGCTTTAGGTACGATGGTGCAAGAGTGTTCGAGCGCATGAGGGGAAGGTCGTCCACGATCAGGATGAACGACCAATATTTCAATAGCTTACAGCTGATAGTTCTTTAGCTCTCTAGCAATCACCATCCGCTGGATTTCACTGGTCCCTTCATAAATCTGGGTTATCCGTGCATCCCGGTAATAGCGCTCCACCGGGTAATCTTCCAGATAGCCGTAGCCACCATGGATCTGCATCGCCGAGGAACAGACCTTTTCCGCCATTTCCGAGGCGAACAACTTGGCCTGGGATGCTTCTGACAGGCACGGCTTGCCAGCACTGCGCAGGCGAGCAGCATGCAGGATCAACAAACGCGCGGCATTGAGGCGGGTCTGCATGTCAGCCAGCAGGTTGGCCACGCTCTGGTGCTCGATGATTGCCTTGTCGAACTGCACCCGGTCACGGGCGTAAGCCAACGCCGCCTCGAACGCGGCGCGGGCAATGCCCAGGGCCTGGGCGGCAATGCCAATGCGGCCGCCTTCCAGGTTGGACAAGGCAATGGCCAGGCCCTTGCCACGCTCGCCCAACAGGTTAGCTTCGGGCACGGTGCATTGATTGAGGGTGACTGCACAGGTGTCCGAAGCGCGGATGCCCATCTTGTGTTCGGTGCGATCCACCACAAAACCTGGCGTGTCAGTGGGAACGAGGAATGCAGAAAGCCCTTTCTTGCCCAGTTCCGGGTCTGTCACGGCAAAGACGATGGCCAGCTTGGCCCGTTTGCCGTTGCTGACAAATTGCTTGGCGCCGTTGATCACCCATTGGCCGTCCCGCAACTCGGCACGGGTACGCAGGTTGTGGGCTTCGGAGCCGGCCTGGGGTTCGGTCAGGCAGAAGCAGCCGATGGCCTGGCCGCTGGCAAGGTCGGCCAGCCAGGTTTCTTTCTGCTCTTGTGAGCCGTAGTTGAGGATGGGGCCGCAACCCACTGAATTATGGATGCTCATCAGCGCGCCAGTGGCGCCGTCACCGGCGGAAATCTCTTCGACGGCCAGGGCGTAAGCCACATAGTCGACATAGGTGCCGCCCCATTCTTCCGGGACCACCATGCCCAGCAGGCCCAGTTCGCCCATCTTCGTCACCAGGGCATCGTCGATCCAGCCGGCTTTTTCCCACGCTTGGGCATGGGGCGCGATTTCGCCTCGGGCAAAGTCGCGCGCCATGTCGCGAATCATGACTTGTTCTTCTGTAAATTCAATATCTTGCATGGATTAGTTCCTGTTCTGCTCGAAGTCACAGAAGAAGCTTTCGACGTGGCCGGCATCCAGCGCCTGCAGAGTCGGCGGGTTCCATTGCGGGGATTTATCCTTGTCGATCAGCAGGGCGCGCACGCCTTCGATCAGGTCGCCACGGGCAAACCACTGACGGTCCAGGTGCAACTCCAGGGCAAAGCAGTCTTCCAATGCAAGGTGCCGACCACGCCGGAGCATTTCCAGGGTCACCGCCATGGCCAGTGGCGAGCGGCCCTGCATCAGCTTGACCGTATCCAACGCCCATTCGTGGCTGTCAGCGACGGTGACTTGCTGCAATTGCTCAACGATGCTGGGCACGTCGGGCAGGGCGAAGAAGTGTTCGATGGCTGGGCGCAATTTAGCCAGCGGCGCGTCGGCAAGCTGCTGCACTGCCAGTTTGGTCAGCAGGCCCTGGAGATCCTTGAGCGGGAAGTCATGCCATTGCAGGAGATCGAGTTGCTGGTCAAGTTCCGCCAGCCTGGCGCTGTCCAGGTACCAGTCGGCCAGCCCACAGTACAACGCGTCGGCAGCGCGGATCTGCACGCCGGTTACGCCGAGGTAGATGCCCAGTTCACCGGGAATACGCGGCAGGAAATAGCTGCCACCGACGTCAGGGAAGTAACCGATGGCAACCTCTGGCATCGCCAGACGACTGCGTTCAGTGACCACCCGAAGGTCGGCGCCCTGGACCAGGCCCATGCCGCCGCCCAGGACAAAGCCGTCCATCAGCGCGAGAACAGGTTTGCGGTAATGATGAATCGCCAGGTCGAGGGCGTACTCTTCGACGAAAAAATCCTGGTGCAGGGTGTCGCCGTTCTTGAAGCTGTCGTACAGCGAGCGTATGTCGCCGCCAGCGCAGAAGGCTTTTTGCCCGGCACCACGCAGGACGACGGCGTGAACTTGCGGGTCGTCAGCCCAACCCTGCAAATGCCGGGTGAGGCTGCGGACCATGTCCAGGGTGATGGCATTAAGGCCAGCAGGGCGATTGAGGGTGAGGTGGCCGATGTGGTTGCGTATCTCGGCGAGGACGTCGTCCTGGAGGGACTCGGCGCTGCACGTCGCCTGGGATGGAGCCTGAGCAGTCATCTGTAACTCCCTGCTTTTATTGTTCTTTATTAAAATGTTCGCGGACGAACCATTTCCCGATCGTACCAGTGCAAATTTGCCAAGTACAACTCGGAATACTGCAGGTCGTCTTTGCATTTATGCAGGGTAGTTATTATCAAAAAAACGGCCTGGCCTGCCTAGACCCGCCCCGCCAATACCTGGCCAATGCTGCGGCGCCGGGCATGATCTTCAGCGGTATGGATCAGTTGCTCCAGTTCCGTGGGCGTGACGTCGAAAAACTGCTCCATTTCGGCCAGGGCCCGCTCCAGGTCAACGGCAGTGATCTTGGGATCAGGCTCCTGGAGGCGATTGCCCATCATGATCACCGGCGCCTCTACCGCGCCCTTGGGGTAACGGGTACGGGTCAGGTTGTTATAGGCAATGGCCGTCACCAGCAATGTGCCAGCACCGAGCATGACTGGGCCGATTGCCTGCCAACCCAGGGCGATGGTCGCCGGGTCTGCCAACACGAGTGTCATTGCCAGCCCGCCCGACGGCGGATGCAGGCAGCGCAGCCAGCACATCAGGATCAGCGCCATGCCAGCGGCCAGGCACGCGCTGCCCAGCGTGCGGCCCAGTACTCTTGCTACCAGCAATGCCACCACACTGGCACACAAGTAGCTGCCAACGATTGACCACGGCTGGGCCAGCGCACCGGATGAAACGGCAAACAGCAACACGGCAGACGCGCCCAAGGGGCCAATCAGGTGCATGGCGACGTCCATGCCAAACACCTGGGCACAGAGCCAGACACTGAACAGAGTGCCCAAGGCCATGCCGATGGCGGCGCGACTCCATTCGGCGGGGCGGGTATTGATGGCAGCGGGGAACCAGCGAGCAAGCATTAATCGACGATCCAGAATAAAAAGGCGGGCAACAAAAAGAAGGGCTTCTCTGGTTTCCCGGAAAGCCCTTCGAAAGTTCCAACATTTGGGGGAAGAACCGATGCAGTGTGCCGATCAAACAAAACCCTCGCCAATGCATATTAATGCACGTTAAGTGCAGTAATTTTGGAGTTAATCACCTTGAACCCAGTGGCCCCTCCATCCAGGCAGGCCAGGCTGACGGTTGTCAGCGCTCAGCCTTGCTCAGGTTCAGCAGCACGTAAGGGTTTTTGTCGAACTGCCCGCTGAGTGCAGGTGACAGCACGCGCACGCGCGGGTCGCTCGACCCTTCAAAGTCGGCCTGGCTCATCACCAGCCAGGCCGGCCCCTGAACGAGGGCGAGTTCAGAGGGCAACTGGGTGAACAAGGGCACCCGGTCACAATTGAGGTTGACCATGAACTTGATGGCTTTGCCGTCCTTACCCAGGGCATGCAGCACCAGCGGCGCCGGATGCTGCTGGATCAGGGCCTGGGCACCCAGGGTAAAGGTACGCGTGTCATAAAGGCTGCGTTCCAGCGGCTCCACCACCATGATGTAGGTCGACCACACCGCCAGCACCGAACAAAAGGCCGGGCCTACTGGCTGCCAGCGCCATTTCAACAGTATGCCCAGAAGCAGCACCTGCAGCACGGCCAGCACGGTGAACACCAGGCCCAGGCTATTCAACTGCTCGGGGAAGCGATGACGGGCCATCAACAGGGCGCCAATCAACAGCGTCGGTATGAGCGCCCACACCCCCAGCATCAATCCCCGCAACCAGGCAAAGAGCCGCCCCTGAACACCCCGAAAAGGGTAGGCCGCAATGATTGCCGCCATGGGGATCATCGGCAGCATGTAACGGGCCTTCTTCGCCTGCGGGATCGACAGCCCCAGCATCACGATCAACCCGGCAGCCGCGCAAAACAGCAACAACTGCAGCGCCGGATCAGACGGTCGCCGCCCGTTGATCAGGACGGCAATCAGCACCAGGATCGCCAATGGATACGCCAGGGCATAGTTGCCCAACGAACTGGTGAAGTAATAGAGCACACCACTGGAACCTTCGCTGCCATCCATGCGGCCGAGGAACTGCATGCGGATCACGTCCTGCATGAACGCTTCACCACCGCTGAGTTTGGCCAATAGCAACAGCAGGCCAACACAGGCCACCAGCAACGCCAACGCGAGCAAACCGAAGCTGAACAACTGACGCCATTGCCGGTTGATCAGGTAATAGCTGCACAACACACCGGTGGGAATCACCAGGCCGATCGGCCCACGAATGGCAAAGCCCAGGAGCAACAACGCCAGCAGCCAATGCCAGCGTTTGCCGCCACCGAAGTGATCATGAGCGTAGCCCAGGTAAAACACCGTCAGGGCTACGGCAGCCAGCATCTGGTCCAGGGACACTGAGCGGGTTTCGCTGATAAAGGTGCTGCTGAGCAGCAGCAGGGCGATGCTCAGCAGCGCCCAGCGCCGGGAGTAGGGCGCTGTCAGTCGGTAGATCAAGGTGACGATAATCGCCGAGGCAATGGCCGTCGGCAGCCACGCCGTCAGGCTGGTAATGCGCCCCAGCGGTAGCGACAACAACCAGGTAAACAGGGTCGACGTCGCCAGGTAGTCCGCATAGGGCTGCCCGTAGGTTGTGGGAAAGAAGCTCGGCCCATGGCGCAGCATCTCCTGGGCGAACAACACAAAGCGCGAGTCAAAACCGATAATCGCCTGGTCCCAGTTGCCGGCGATGAACAGCATCAACGCCAGCAGCCCAAGGCCTAGGGAGTGTCTGCGGATCGTGGCGCCAAGCAGCGGTGCTGGAACTATATCCACGTCTTACGCTTCCAGCAGCCGGGGAACCCATTGCTGCTGGGGGATCGGCAGGTTGCACGATTCTCCGCGGCCCATCGGGAAATACTGGAAGCCCTTGCGTGCCAGGCGCTCGGCGTCGTACAGGTTACGGCCGTCGAAGATCACCGCAGCCTTGAGGCGCTGTTGCAGCAGGTCGAAATCAGGCGCCTTGAACTGCTGCCACTCGGTGCAGATGATCAACGCATCGCTACCGCCCAGGGTCGACTCCGGCGTGCCCATCAGCATCAGCCGGGGGTCATCACCGTAGAGGCGCTGGGTTTCCTGCATGGCTTCCGGGTCAAAGGCACGCACGTTGGCGCCCGCCGCCCATAGCGATTCCATCAATACCCGGCTGGGCGCATCGCGCATGTCATCGGTGTTGGGCTTGAACGCCAGGCCCCACAGGGCGAAAGTCTTGCCGCGCAAGTCGCCTTTGTAGAAGGCCTTGATCCGCTCGAACAATTTGCTCTTCTGCCGCTGGTTGATGGCTTCCACCGCTTCCAGCAGGTCGCTGGAGCAATTGGCTTGCTTGGCACTGTGGATCAGGGCCCGCATGTCCTTGGGAAAACACGACCCGCCGTAGCCGCAACCGGGGTAGATAAAGTGGTAGCCGATCCGCGAATCGGCACCAATCCCCAGGCGCACAGATTCAATATCTGCGCCCAGGTGTTCGGCCAGCTCGGCGATCTGGTTGATAAAACTGATCTTAGTCGCCAGCATGCAGTTGGCGGCGTACTTGGTCAGCTCGGCACTGCGCAGGTCCATGAAGATGATGCGGTCGTGGTTGCGGTTGAACGGCGCGTACAGGTCGCGCATCACTTCGCGCACTTCTTCGCGCTCGCAACCAATGATGATCCGGTCCGGGCGGCGGCAGTCAGCGACCGCCGAGCCTTCCTTGAGGAATTCCGGGTTGGAGACGATATCGAACTCCAAGTTGCGCCCGGCCAGGTGCAGAGCCTTTTCGATATGGGCGCGTAAAGTGTCGCCGGTGCCCACGGGCACGGTGGATTTTTCCACCAGGATCACGGGGTCGCGCCGGTGACGGGCCACCGCATCGCCCACCGACAGCACGTACCTCAAGTCCGCCGAACCGTCCTCGTCCGAAGGCGTGCCCACGGCAATGAACAGTACCTCACCGTGTTCCACCGCAAGCTTTTCATCGCAGGTGAAGATCAGGCGGCCGTTCTCCAGATTTTCCTTGACCAGGCTGGCAAGCCCTGGCTCGAAAATACTCACGTGCCCCTGCTGCAACAGGCGGACCTTGTTTTCATCAACGTCCATGCAGATGACATCGTGACCGACCTCGGCCAGTACGGTGGCTTGTACCAGACCGACGTAACCACTACCAAATACGCTGATTTTCATGGGGCATTCCTGGGGCTTGCACTGCTGATACGACGGGAGTTGATCGTCAGGACACCGAGGATGATCAATGCCACCCCCAGGGTTTTTGACAGGGAAAAGTGTTCGTTGAATACCGGCAGGCTGGCAGCCAGCAGGTACACCAGGGCGTAGCTGATGCTCAGCAGCGAATAAGCACGCCCCAGGGGAAGGCCCTTGAGGGCGCCGAGCCAACAGAGCATCGACAGCGCGTAGGCGAAAATCGCCAGGATCACCACGCCCAGCGCGCCAAGGTCGATGGCGCCGCTGTTCAACGCCGTCAGCCATTCGCTGGGCAGCGGCAGGCGGGTCATGCTCCAGCGCATGCCCAACTGGGCACCGCTGACCAATGCAACGCTGCCCAGGGCCAGGGCAAAGCCGCGAATCCGGCTCATACCTCACCTCCCAGCAGCGCCACACCGGCGATCACCAGGGCGACACCCAACCAATGGCGACGGTCCACAGGCTCGTGGAAGACAAAACGCGCCACCAGGGTCACCAGCACAAAATTCAGGCTGAGCATTGGGTAAGCGATGCCCACTTCCAGGCGCTGCAAGACCAGCAGCCATACCAGTAAACCCAGGCCCAGGCAGAACAATGCCGACCACAGCCAGGGCGAGCGCAGTTTTGCGGCCCAACCGTCAGGCTGGTCACGCCAGCCTTCCACGGCAAACTTCTGCGAGACCTGACCCATGCAGGTCAGCAGGCAAGCAGCCAAGAGCAGCAGCAGGGTCATGGTGCAGCCTGCGGGAAAATCAGGATCACCATGTTGCCTTGCTCGTAGCGCTTGCCATCCTTGGGCAGCAAGTCCACTTCCTGCCTTTCATCATCGCCCTTGACCCGCATGACCACGCCCACCGAACCTTGTTTGCGGGCGTCCGTCATCCATTGCTGGACCTGAGCAGCGTCCACTTTGCGGTAGGCGGTATCTGGATAGGCGATGCCGTATTTGACTTCACCGACGGTGTTGTACAACGCCACTTCCGGACGTTTTAGCCGCCACGACAGGGCGGACGCAGCGCCCAGGTCGTTGCTTAGCAACGAGGCTGTGCGGGCCAACTCATCGGTGTGATCGATGATGAACTGATCCGGCGTCTTGTTATAAACCACCGAATGGGGCAGGGCGGCAGGTACCAGAGCAACCAGAAGCCAGCTGCCAATCGCCGGCGCAGCCCACAACCGCAACGGACGCGCCGCTTGCAGCAGGTTGGCGATGATCCAGCCGAACAGCACGATAAACACCAGCACCAGGCTCAGCAGCTCCTGGTTATGCTCGTACACCGGCTTCTTCAACTGGAAATACACCAGGGCCAGCAACCCCAGCAGGCCGAGAGTCAGGTTGAGCCAGCCGTTGACTTGCAATACCCGGCCACGGGCCTGGGCCAGCTTGTCCGCCAGGGTATTGCCCATCAGCAACGCCAGGGGCAGCAGGCACGGCAGGATATAAGCCGGCAACTTGCCCTTGCTCAGGCTGAAAAACGCCAGGGGCATCAGCAGCCACAACAACAGGAACGCAGTCTTGTTGTTGCGTTTTTCCAGCCACGCCTGTTTCAAGGTGGAGGGCAGCAAGGCCACCCACGGCAGACAGAACGCCACCAGCAGCGGCAGGTAATACCACCATGGCTGATCGTGCTGGGCATCTTCACCGGCAAAGCGCTGAATATGCTCATGCCAGAAAAAGAAATGCCAATAGTCCGGCTCCTGGGCATGTACCGCCAACGCCCACGGCAAGCTGACGACAATCGCCACGGCGACCGCCACCAGGCCATAGCCCAGCAGCTCACGAAAGCGCTTTTGCCAGATCATGTAGGGCAGGGCGATCAACACCGGTAGCAGCCACGCCAGAAAACCCTTGGTCATGAAACCCATGGCACAGGCCACACCCAGCAAGGCCCAGGACCACAAACGGCCGCGATGGCTGGTGCTGTCGACACATAGCCACAAGGCCACGCCGGTCAGGTTGACCCAAAAGGTGAATTGCGGATCAAGGTTGGCGTAGCCACCCAGTGCCGCAACGCTGACAAAACTCATGTACAGCACGGTGCTGACCAGGCTTTTGCGCGGGTCATGCCACAAGCGTCGGGACACCCAGTACACCAGCAGGACGCTCAAGCCGGTGGCCAGCGCCGAGGCAAAGCGCACGCCAAACAGGTTCTGGCCAAAAATGGCCTGACCCAGGGCGATCATCCAGTACCCGGCCGCCGGCTTTTCAAAATAGCGGATACCCATGAAATGCGGCGATGCCCATTTGCCGGTCAGGAGCATTTCCTGGCTGATCTGGGCATAGCGGGTTTCGTCCGGAATCCACAGGCCATGGGTGGCCATCGGCAGCAGATAACACACGCCAAAGACCAGCAAGAGCAGGGGCAGGGCCCAACGACGAATCATGCCTTTTGCACTCCCAGCCAACCCTCGCGGCCGCTCAATGCTCCGCGAACCAGATGTTCCTGGGGCAATGTGGCGGGATCGCTGGGCAACAAGCTGCCCAGCGGTTGAAACGCGATGCCGCGCTGCCCTGCCTGGGCAAGCAACTGGCGAAAATCATTGGCCATCAGAATCCCTTCTACTTCTGCGTGGATCGTATAGACGTTGAGTTTCGATTCGGTGAAGCGGTCAAGAATGAAGGCATTAAAATCCTTGGCCGCTATCACCGGCCCGACCACTTCGTCAAAGGTTGGCAGGCCCACCGGAATCTGCGGCGTGCCAGCACTGCCATCGGCCAGGGTCGGCCGGAACAGGCTGGTACCACGGCAATCGCTGTTGTAGCGAAAGTTGAAGCCTTGCTTGGCCTGCACCACACGTTCATCGGCACGCCAACCGGCGGCGGCCGAGCAGTCGACGCGCTCACCAAGAATGTCACTCAAGGTGTCGACTCCACGGCGAATCTGCTCCACCAATTGCTCATCGCTCCAGCGCCCGGCATTAGCCTGCCAGCCATGGTGATCCCAGGCGTGCAAACCGACTTCATGCCCGGCCGCCCTGGCCTGGCGCATCAGGTGCCCCAGGTCGCGACCGATGGGCTTGCCCGGCCAGGCAGTGCCGGCCAGCAGAATGTCCCAGCCGTACAGGCCGGCGGCATTGGAGCGCAGCATTTTCCACAGGAACTGCGGGCGGATCAGGCGCCACAAATGACGGCCCATATTGTCCGGCCCGACACTGAAGAAGAACGTCGCCTTGATCCCGGCTTCATCGAGCAGCTCCAACAAGCGAGGCACCCCTTCACGGGTGCCTCGATAGGTGTCGACGTCGATGCGAAGACCTGCCTGCATCAATGCTTGTCCGCGATTTCGAGCATGGCTTCACGCAGGAAGAAATCCAGGGTATTGCCAATGGTCTCGCTCATCTCCACGCTTGGCTCCCAGTTCAGCAGGCGCTTGGCGTTGGCGATGCTTGGCTTGCGGTGTGCGACGTCCTGGTAACCGGTGCCGTAGAACGCCTTGCTCTCGACATCACGGAAACCGGCAAACGGCGGGAAGTTGCCGCGCAAAGGGTGAGCTTCGAACTGACGCAACAGCTCTTCGCCCAACTGGCGGATGCTGGCTTCGTTGTCCGGGTTGCCGATGTTAATGATCTGACCGTTGCAGGCGTCATTGTCGTTGTCGATGATCCGCGCCAGGGCCTCGATGCCGTCGGCGATGTCGGTAAAGCAGCGTTTCTGCTCGCCGCCGTCGAACAGGCGGATCGGCGTGCCTTCCACCAGGTTGAGGATCAGTTGGGTGATTGCGCGAGAGCTGCCGATGCGCGCCGAATCGAGGCGGTCCAGGCGCGGGCCCATCCAGTTGAACGGACGGAACAGGGTGAAGTTCAGGCCCTTAGCGCCATAGGCCCAGATCACCCGGTCCAGCAGTTGCTTGGACACCGAATAGATCCAGCGCTGCTTGTTGATTGGCCCGACCACCAGGTTGGAGGTGTCTTCGTCGAAGTTCTGGTCCTGGCACATGCCATAGACTTCGGACGTCGAGGGGAAGATCACGCGCTTGTTGTACTTGACGCAGTAGCGGACCAGCTTCAGGTTCTCTTCGAAGTCCAGTTCAAATACGCGCAGCGGGTTGCGGGTGTATTCGATTGGCGTGGCAATGGCCACCAGCGGCAGGACCACGTCGCACTTCTTGATGTGGTACTCGATCCACTCCGAGTGAATGCTGATGTCGCCTTCCACGTAATGAAAGTTGGGGTGGCTACGCAGGCGCTCGATGGCGTCGGAGCCGATGTCCAGACCGTACACTTCATAGCGGTCGTCGCGCAGCAGGCGCTCGGACAGGTGGTTACCGATAAAACCGTTAACGCCGAGGATCAGCACCCGTGTACGACGTGGCTTGCGACCCGACTCGGCACCGCGCAGCACGGAGCCGTCTACCAGGCCCAGCTCGTTGGCAAGCGCTGGACCGGCTAGGTACAGACCGTTGTCGTTGCGCTGACCGAAACGCACTACCAGGGAATCTTCACCGCAGGCAATGCGCAGCGGGTCAACGCTGATCACGCGGCCCGGGGCCTGGCCTTCGTTGCCTTTGACGACCTCGGCGCTCCAGACAATCAATTTGTGCTCGCCCGCAGCGCAGAAGGCGCCCGGATACGGTTGAGTCACTGCACGAACCAGATTGAACAGTTCTTGCGCGGGCTTTTTCCATTCCAGCTTGCCATCGGCGGCGCTGCGGCGACCGAAATAGGTGGCCTGGCTTTCATCCTGGGCAGTTTCTGTCAGCGTGCCCTCGGCCAGTTGCCCCAAGGCATCACCCAGCAGGTGGCTGGCGGCGTCACGCAGTTTGGCGTGCAGGGTCAGGCCAGTGTCGCTGCGCTCGATGCTGACCTTTTGCTGGGCGAGGATCGCGCCGGCATCGGCACGCTTGACCATGCGGTGCAGGGTCACGCCGGTTTCAGTTTCACCCTTGACCAGCACCCAATTGGCCGGTGCACGACCCCGGTACTTGGGCAGCAGAGAACCATGCAGGTTGAACGCGCCTTTGGCAGCGGTAGCCAGCAGCGCTTCGCTCAGCAGGTTGCGGTAGTAAAAGGAGAAGATGAAGTCTGGCTTGAGCTTGGCCACACGCTCGATCCACAGAGGGTGATTGGCGTCTTCCGGCGCATGCACCGGGATACCGTTGCGGGCGCAGAGCTGGGCGACGGAGCCGTAGAAGTTATTTTCCTTGGGGTCGTCGGCATGGGTGAACACGGCAGCAATGTCGTAGCCGGCTGTGAGCAGGGCTTCGATGCCTGCACAGCCAATGTCGTGGTAAGCGAAGACAACAGCTTTTGGATTCATGACAAAACCTGATCGGAAAGTGAAGTGGAAGTATGGGAAGAAGTCAGGCCGTCGACGATAACGACCGGAGCCGGTGCTGCCGGTTCGTTGCGCAGCACCTTTTCAATAAAGAACCGTGGCCGGGCCCGAACATCGCTGTACATACGCCCCAGGTATTCACCCAACAAGCCCATGCCGATGAATTGGCCGCCGGTAAATACAAATAGCACGGCGAACAACACGAACATGCCGTCGCCCGCCCACTCGGCGCCAAAGGCCAGGCGCAGCACGATAAGCAGCAGCGCAAACAGCATGCCGATGGCGGCCAGGCTGAAGCCAACGATGGACAGCAGGCGCAGCGGCGTGGTGGTCATGCAGGTCAGCAGGTCGAACATCAGGCTGATCAGGCGCATGGCGCTGTACTTGGATTCACCGTGTTCACGCTCGGCGTGCTGCACGAGGATTTCCGTGGTGTGGCGGGCAAAGCCGTTGGCCAGGATCGGGATAAAGGTGCTGCGCTCGCGGCAGGCCAGCATCGCGTCGACAACGGTGCGCCGATAAGCGCGAAGCATGCAGCCGTAGTCAGTCATGGCAACGCCGGTGGAGCGCTGCACGGCAAGGTTGATCAAGCGCGACGGCCAGCGGCGCAAAGCCGAGTCCTGGCGGTTGTTGCGCACCGTGGCAACCACGTCGTAGCCCAGGGCGGCCTGTTCGACTAAACGCGGGATTTCTTCCGGAGGGTTTTGCAGGTCGGCGTCGAGGGTGATGACTACGTCGCCCCGGCACTGTTCAAAGCCGGCCATGATTGCCGCGTGTTGGCCATAGTTGCGGTTGAGGATCACCGCCACCACATGGCTGCCGTTTTCGGCGGCTGCCTCTTCCAGCAACTGGGCCGAGTTATCGCGGCTGCCGTCGTCCACCAGGATGATTTCGTATTCATAAGCCAGCTGCTTGCACGCTGCCGTGGTGCGACGAAGCAACTCAGGCAAGCTCTCTTCTTCGTTGTAGACCGGGATAACGATCGACACGCAATGAATAGGGTAGGGTTTCAAGATTCATGACCTCGGTTAGAGCAACTTGGCGCGTAAAGACGACAACAGCCAAAGGTTGAAAGTACAGTGATCCGAATAAAAATAGAGCGGTTTGCTTACGGTCATTCGACAGTTGCGTTGCCTGGTGCCTGGACACCTTGAGTAAAGACCACAGTGCTCAAAGGTAAAGCATAATCAACGGGTTAGTCTGCAAAGCGCAGATTGTTCTCAAGTCCTGCGCTCAAGATTAAGCGCAAAAATGTAGAACGAATATGAAAGGCCTATGAAAAACTCGTTTATTTGGTGGGTAGACAGCTAGTGTTCAGCTAAATAATAAGGGCAGAGACAAACGAGAAACTTTTCGCGCTGTAGCGCCTCATCTCTAAGTCATTTGTCCCACGCCAAAAATGGATTAACGGGTTTTCTGGCGAACAACTTCCCGGTGCTCGGCGGCCGCCGCCATGGCGACGGCCCGATTTTGCTGGCGAATCTTCTCTGCTTTGTCCTGCAAGTGCCGGTAAAGTAAGCCATCTCTTGCCTGGATAGTCGGATGAACAACGTGCAGCTTTTACGCGGCCAATTACGGCCGGTCTTGATGGTGTTGTGGATGACAGTCGTGTACGCCTGCGGGGTTCAGGCCGATGAGGGGGTGGTGCTCACCCAGGTCACTCAGGTACCGCCCGGCGTGGAGGTACGAGGCAAACAGGTGGCGGCGTATGCCTGGAGCGACCGACAAGGCCGTAATCTGCTGGTGCTGGCCGAGCAACAGGCGAGTGAACGCGATGACGATGGCACACAGTCGGCGTCTGTCTATGCCGCCCAATACCTGCTCGATGGCGACCGGCCCAGGCGCCTGTGGATGCTCTACGACGACGTGCAGCACTGTGAATTTGACGCCGGCCTGCACTTCGACAGCGCAGCAACCAAGGTCACTGACCTGCTTGGCGACGGCATCACCCAAGCCACTGTCGGCTATTCACGGATGTGCACCAGCGACGTCAGCCCCCATGAGTTCAAGCTGATCATGCACATCGGCAAGTCGCAGAAGTACGGCCTGCGTGGCGTCGACCGCTATGGCGCCAGTTGGTGGGATGAAGAGGCCGGGGCACTGCAGGGCATGCCGCTGCCCAAGGATTGCAGCGTGACAGGGCAGCAAGCCCTGGTCAGCCAATACAAGGAGCAAGGCACCGAACTGCCGCTGCCGGGCTGTTACGCCGATGAACAGGACTTTGCCAAGGCGCCGGCAGGCCTGCTGGAATTCATGCGCCGGCACTGGCTGGCGGTGATGTATAAGCAGGATGCCCAATGGGGCCAACAGCAGACCCAGGACCGCACGGAGGGTCAGGAATAGGTTCGATGGTTTGGTGCGAGCCGCTGACCTGCGCTAGACTCGGTGCTTGCCCAACCACTAAATACCTTGGCTAAACAAATGCTTAGTCGCGGTATTTAATTCCAAGGCTGATCTATTTTGACTGAGCTTCCCCACGCCCCGACCCGAAACCCCTTGACCCTTTACCTCATGCGGCTGGCCCCGTCGAGCCAGTTGACCATGCGTTATGTGCTGCAAGACGCCGCCGACCGCCTGGGTTTCGAAGAGGTCAATCTGGAAGACATCGACTGGCATCTGCTGCAGCCCGAACACGTTATAGGCCTGGTGGCGGTGCTGCGCGAAGACGGCTACGCGCCCAATACCTCATCGCTTTACGTCAACGCCGTGCGTGGGGTGATGAACGAGGCATGGCGCATGAGCCTGATCAGTCAGGAGCATCTACTGAAGATGCGCTCGGTCAAGGCGATGGCAGGTACGCGCTTGAGCCAGGGCCGCAACTTGCGGCGCACGCTAATTCGCGAGTTGATGGACGTTTGCGCAGCCGATCCACGCCCCCAGGGCCTGCGGGACGCGGCAGTCATTGCAATCCTGTACGGCTCGGGGATGCGCAAGTCGGAGTCGGTCAACCTCGACCTGGCCCAGATCAATTTCGACGAACGCAGCCTGCGGGTCACGGGCAAGGGCAATAAGGAGCTGATCAAGTACGCGCCGGCGTGGGCCTTTGCCAAACTTGAAGCGTGGCTGGCGTTCCGTCGCGCGCAATTGGGTGAAGGGCAGGAGGACGATGCCTTTCTGTTCAACCGCATCCGCCGGGGCAGCCATATCACCCGCGAGCGCATCACCAAGCACGCGATTTACTACATCGCCCGTCAGCGCGGGCAGCAAGTGGGGGTGAAGATCATGCCCCATGATTTCCGTCGTTCATTTATCACGCGAGTGATTGAAGAACACGACCTGTCCATCGCCCAGAAACTGGCGCACCACACCAATATCCAGACCACCGCCAGCTACGACGTTCGTGATGACAATGAGCGACGGCGGGCGATTGATCGGTTTGACCTGTAAAACTTGAGTTTCAATCATTTGCCCGTAACGCCATAGGTATCTACACATCTTCGAAAGCAGAAATGACCGTAACAGTTGTCGAGCCCCAGCGAGGTTATGTCGGCCGCACCGCCGCTATCGAGCCTGGCGCCAGGACCGAGGCATTCCCGACGCAGCCTCGCCGAAAAAAACACACCGCCAAAAGAGGCGGTGTCTGGGTTAAAGCGAGGAGGGTGCAGAGCATGCCTCCATCAAGGACTTACTGTTGCTCGACCTCGGGAACATGGATCAACAGATCCCCCGGCTGACAACTCAGGTGCTTGCATATTGCATCCAAAGTGGCCAATCGAACCCCCTTTACCTTGCCTTGCTTCAGCAGTGAAAGGTTGGCTTCGGTAATGCCGATGGCTGATGCCAGGTCTTTGGATTTAACTTTGCGCAACGCAAGCATTACGTCCAGATGAATGACAATTGACATAAGGGTCTCAAACGAAAGTACGGTTTTCAGAGTCCACTTCACTGGCTTGCCAGAGAATACGCGCGATTATCGAAATACACGCCGCCAGGAACAAGGCAACAAAAGTCTGCGCATTAAAGCTCACGGTTAACAGTTTTTGGCCCACTGGTTCATTCATCGTAACCCAGAGGCTGAGCATTGGCTCACACAAGAAGTCCAGCAGCACCCACAGCGCCACCGCCTTACCGACCTTGCCCAGGCGCAAGGCGGCCGCACCGGAAAAATACTCGCCGCTGGCATAGCTCTGAAACAGCCGACGCAAGTTCCCCAGGCCGAACGTCAACACCAGCAGCGGTACACTCGACAATACGATACCGCCCAGCGTTTGCCACCAAGGGAACAGCGCTGCGACCTCCGTTCTTGGCGACAGCTGCCGCTCGGTGAGCGCGAAACCCAGGCCTAATCCCTCATTGGAAGCCAGGGAAGGGAAAAGCCACAGCGCCACATTGAGCGCCAGCATCACGACTATCAGGATTAACGTGGCAACCGACATAAGCTGGCTGAGTTTAGCAAGACGAAGTGACGTCATAGTGAAGCCTCACAAAGTATGAATGAGCGTCTAAGTTAAGCCATAAATCATCGCAAAACAATAATTAATTATCGCAATTTACGCATAAATTATTTGTATGCCCCTTGTTGACTGGCTTGCCGCGGTACGTTTTTATCGTCTGCCGACCCGCTTCATCACCACCACAAAAAACACCGGCACAAACAAACACCGTGACCGATATTCTCGAGTCCATTGCAGGTGATCTGCCGGATGCCAGCGAGCTTGCGACTGCGTAAAAGCAGTTACAGTTCCAGCTTGTAGCCCACGCCGTAGATTGAGCGAATCGGGTCCTGCCCTGGGCAGGCCTGTTCCAGTTTGCGGCGCAGGTTGCGGATGTGGCTGTCCACCGTGCGGTCGGTGACGACCCGATGATCGAAGTACAGCTTGTCGAGCAATTGATCCCGGGGAAATACCCGCCCCGGGGCGTCGCTCAGGGTCTTGAGCAGGCGCAGTTCAACCGGTGTCAGGTCGAGGGCTATGCCGTCGAACGAGGCGCAGTAGCGCGCCTCATCGATACACAAGCGTGTTGTGACAGGTTCGCCCAGCAACGGTCCGCGGCGCAGAATCGCCTTGACCCTGGCCATGACTTCCCGAGGGCTGAAGGGCTTACAGATGTAGTCATCGGCGCCCAGTTCCAGGCCGATCAAACGGTCGATTTCCTCGACTCGAGCGGTGATCATAATCACCGGCACGGCGCTGAAGGTTCGCAGTTCACGGCAGACCTCCAGGCCGTCGCGCCCCGGCAGCATCAGGTCCAGCAAAATCAAGCGCGGGTTGAACACCTGCACGGCGGGTAACACATCCAGACCGTTGTCCACACAATGTACGGTGTAGCCGTCGCTGGTCAGGTAGTCACGCAATAGCGCGGCGAGTTTGGGCTCGTCTTCAACTACCAGGATCGGTGCGTCTTGGCTCATCGGTTCAGTTTCCATAAGGTAAGTGGACGACTAGCCACAGGCCGCCCAACGGCGAAGGCATCGCGCTGATCTGGCCGCCGTGGGCTTCGACGATGTTGCGACAGATTGCCAGGCCCAGGCCGGCGCCACCGTTGGCCCGGTTGCGTGATGCATCGCCTCGGTAGAAACGCTCGAACAGGCGTGGCAGGTGCTCGGGGGAAACACCAGGGCCTGAGTCTAGAAAGTCGATGGTCAGCGCCTTGGCCGTCGGTATCAGGGCGATTTGCACACGACCACCGGCAGCGGTGTAGCGCAGGGTGTTTTCCAGCAGATTGCTGAACAGCTGTTGCAAGCGGTCGGCGTCCACTTCAAGTACGCAGGGTTTGCTCGGCAGTTTCAGCTCCATGCTCAGGCCGCATGCCTGGCTGCGCTCGCGGAACAATTCAACGCTTTGGCTGAGCAGTTCGCCCACGTCACATTGGCTTTTGCGGTAGGCGAGGGCGCCGACATCCGCTAGGGACAGTTGGTAAAGGTCTTCGATCAGTTTGCCGAGCCTGCCGACTTCGCTTTGCAGCGAGTCCAGGGCCGTGCGATCGAGAGGGCGCACGCCGTCTTCGAGGGCTTCCAGTTCGCCGCGCAAAATGGACAGAGGTGTGCGCAACTCATGGGAAATGTCGGCCATAAAGTCGCGGCGCATGCGCTCGTTGCGCTCCAGGGTCAGGGCTAGCTGGTTGAAGTCCCGCGCCAATTGCCCGACCTCATCTTGCGCGGCCACCGACACCCGGCAGCTGTACTCGCCGACGGCCAGGCGATGAGTGGCCGCCGCCACGCGCTTGACCGGGCCGAGCAGAGTTCGGGAAATCCACCAGGCGATCAGTGTGGCCAACAGCAAGGAACCGACACCAACAATCACGCTGGTATGCAGTTGATAGCGGCGGAAAATATCCCCGCCACCTTCTGAAACGCTTTGGAACGGGGCCAGGGCAACCCAGCCCACGATTTCGCCCTCGACGACGATAGGGCGGGTGATCGCCTCATCCGTGATTTTTTTGTAGCCGGCCACTCGCCGCTTTTGTACATCCAGCAAGGCCGTGCGAAACAGCACGCCGGTGGAGTCGGGCATCACGGCTTCCTCTCGCGGGATATCGAGTGGGAAGTCGACACCCGGAATGGGTCGCATCAAGTCGAACAGCCGCCGAGGATCATCGCGAACGCCATCCCAGCCACCTTCCTGTGCGTAGAACTCAGCCAGCCGGGGCAGTGCTTTTTCCAGTCGGGTAATCCCTTGGTCATTGAGATAGCCGATAAAGCCGCGCTGAAAACTCCAGCCGGTGGCGGCGCTCATAACCAGGATCACCAGCAACACGCTGGCAAATACGGCGGCGAACAGTTTGGTGGAAATACTCAGCTTCATGGGGTCGGGCAAGTCGCGGAATGTGCGCCATTTAGGCCCGCTGGCGCACAGGATTCAAGGGCGGACGGTAATCTTCAATTTTCCTGCACATTTGCCACTCAACATAGCGCCAGGCCCAAGCCTTCCCTTTGTAGTAGAGGCGTTAATGTCGATAAAACCCATGACTAAGTTTCAGGTGACCTGCGTGTCTGTTATCGCGCTGAGTGTGTTTTCACTATTGAGCGGCTGTTCTTCGGACAATACGCCGAGTGTTGCCGTCGTGCCTGAAGTCAGCGTGGTAACCCTCAAGACCCAAACGCAGGTGGTACACACTGAGTTGGCCGGCCGCACACAGGCGTTCATGGTGGCCCAGGTACGCCCGCAAGTGGGCGGGCTGGTGCAGCGTCGCTTGTTTGTCGAAGGCAGTGAAGTCAAGGCCGGGCAGGTGTTGTACGAGCTGGATGCGGCGCCTTATCGCGCGGCCCTGGCCCAGTCCGAAGCGGTGCTGGCCAAGTCCCGCGCCACTCTCAAGGCGGCGCAAGCCACCGCCAAACGCACCGCTGAACTGGCGAAGTTCGAAGCCATCAGTCGCCAGGACGACGATGACGCCCAGGCCAACGTGCAGATCGCCGCTGCGGACGTAAAACTCGCGGAGGCGGCGCTTGAGACGGCGAAAATCAACGTGACCTACACCCGCATTGTCGCGCCTATTTCCGGGCGTATCGAGACGTCGGCGGTCACGCCGGGAGCCTTGGTGGTGGCCAATCAGGAAGCGGTGTTGACCACCATTCAACAACTCGATCCGCTCTACGTCGATGTCACCCAGTCCACCACCGAGCTGCTGCGTTTGCAGCGTGAGCTGGCGGCCGGGACCCTGCGCAGCGCTGCCGAGGGTGAGGCAGACATGGCGTTACGCCTGGAAGACGGCAGCCTCTACAAACACACCGGGCGCTTGAAGTTCAGCGGCGCCAGCGTCAACGAGGGTACGGGCACCGTCACCTTGCGTGCCGAGATCGCCAACCCTGATCGGCAACTGTTGCCGGGCATGTACGTGCGCGGTGTGCTGGAGCAGGCCCGGGATGACCAGGTAATTTTGGTGCCGCAACAAGCAGTGACCCGCGCAGCCAGTGGCACCACCTCGGTGCTGGTGGTGGTGGTGGATAGCATAATTGAGCAACGGCAAATCACCGTCGGCAGGGCTGTGGACCATCAGTGGTGGGTGACCTCGGGGCTGGTGGCTGGCGAACAGGTGGTGGTCGAGGGCGGGCAGAAAGTGCGGCCCGGGGCCCTCGTGTCGGTAGTGGATAACGCCCCGGTTCAAGTCGCCATGACGAAGGAGGGCTGAACATGGCGCATTTTTTTATTGATCGGCCGATTTTTGCCTGGGTCATCGCCATCGTCATCATGCTGGGCGGCGCCTTGTCCATCAGCCAGTTGCCGCTGGAGCAGTACCCAGACATCGCTCCGCCGAGCGTGCGCATTATTGCGACCTACACCGGTGCCTCGGCTAAAACCGTCGAAGACTCGGTGACCCAGGTCATCGAACAGAAGATGACCGGCCTGGATAACCTGCTGTACATGGCGGCTTCCAGCAGCTCGGCGGGCACCGCGAACATCACCCTGACCTTCGCCCCGGGCACCGACCCGGATGTGGCGCAGATGCAGGTGCAGAACAAGTTGCAGCAGGCTCAATCACGCCTGCCGCAATCGGTGCAGGCCCAAGGATTGACAGTGCGCAAGGGCAGTTCTGACTTCCTGATGATGGTGGCGCTGACGTCTGCGAACAGCCAGGTCACCAGCAACGAAATTGGCGACTACATTGATAGCTCGCTGCTGGACTCACTCAGTCGGGTTAACGGTGTGGGCGAGGTGCAGTTGCTCGGCTCCGGTTTTGCCATGCGTATCTGGCTGGACCCGGCCAAGCTGGCCAAGTACGCGCTGATGCCCTCGGATGTCAGCGCCGCGTTGCAGGCGCAAAACACTGAAGTGTCCGCCGGGCAGTTGGGGGCCATGCCCGCAGTTGAAGGGCAACAGTTGAACGCCACCATCACCGCCCGCAACAAATTGCAGAGCATGGAGGAGTTTCGCAATGTCGTGGTCAAGTCAACCAGCGACGGCGCGCTCGTGCTGCTCAGCGATGTTGCACGGGTCGAGGTCGGCGCCGAGAGCTACGATGTAATCACTACCCTCAATGGCCAGCCGGCCGCGTCTATGGGCGTGACCCTGGCCACCGGCGCCAACGCCCTGGAGGTCGGCCATGCGGTGAAAGCAAAAATGGCCGAGATGGCGCCGTTTTTCCCCAGTGAACTGAGCCTGGAGGCTGTGGTGGCTTACGACACCACGCCGTTTGTCAGCCTGTCGATCAAGGAGGTGATGAAGTCGTTGGGTGAGGCCGTGGTGCTGGTGGTGCTAATCATGTACCTGTTCCTGCAAAACGTGCGGGCTACGCTGATCCCGACCATTACCGTGCCGGTGGTATTGCTGGGGACCTTCGGGGTGCTGGCGCTGATGGGCTATTCGATCAACACCCTGACCATGTTTGCCATGGTATTGGCCATCGGGTTGCTGGTGGACGACGCCATTGTGGTGGTGGAAAACGTCGAGCGGGTCATGGCTGAAAAGGCAGTGTCTGCCCTTGAGGCGACCCGCGAGTCCATGGACGAAATCACCGGCGCACTGGTGGGCATTGCCCTGGTGCTGTCGGCGGTGTTCATTCCCATGGCGTTTTTCAGCGGTTCCACGGGGATCATCTATCGACAATTTTCGGTGACCATCGTCGTCGCCATGCTCTTGTCCGTGCTGGTTGCCATGACCCTGACCCCGGCGCTGTGCGCCACGCTGCTGCGACCTGGTGATGTCAACCATGGCACCGGTCGCGGGTTCTTTGGCTGGTTCAACCGCATGTTTGCGCGCAATACCGAACGCTACGAGGGCGGGGTGGCCCAGCTGCTCAAGCGCAAGCGCTCGGGACTGCTGGTGTACGGTTTGATCACGGCAGTGATGGCGGTGGCCTATGTGCAATTGCCTACAGGCTTTCTGCCGGATGAAGACCAGGGCACGCTGATGGCGCAGATCAAGCTGCCGGAGGGCGGGACCAATACCCGTATGGATGTGGTCATGCAACAGTTCGAGGAATACATGCTGGCGCAACCGGAAGTCGAGGCGGTGATCGGCCTCGCGGGGATGGGCATCGGCGGTAAGGGACAGAGTACCGGGCGAGCGTTTATCAAACTGCAGGACTGGAGTGAGCGTACTGGCCCAGGCCAGGACTCGGCGTCTGTTGCTCGCCGCGCCAGCCTGGCAATGGCCAGCGTGCGCGACGCGAGCATTTTCGTCAGTTTGCCACCGGCCATCCGAGGCCTGGGGCAGAGCTCCGGTTTTGATTTGCAGCTCAAGGACCTTGGCGGGTTAGGGCACGATGAACTGGTCAAGGCTCAAGATGAGTTTATTCGCTTGGCCAATGAGAGCCCGCTGTTGCAACGGGTGCGCAGCAATGGACTCGGCGACACCCCACAGCTGCGGGTCAGTATTGATGATCGCAAGGCCGGTGCTCTGAGCCTGTCCACCGATGATATCAACAACACCTTGTCGGCGGCCCTTGGGGGCAGTTACGTCAACGATTACCTCAATGAAGGACGGGTCAAACGGGTGTACATCCAGGGCGAGGCCGAGGCACGGATGCAGGTTCAGGACCTGGACCGCTGGTTTGTGCGTAACAGCCTGGGCGAAATGGTGCCGTTTTCCTCCTTCGCCAGCGCAACCTGGAGCTATGGTTCACCCCAACTGGAACGCTACAACGGCAGTGCGGCCATCGGCCTGGTGGGCGACCCGGCACCGGGCGTCAGCTCGGGCGAAGCCATGACGGCGGTAGAGGCAATCATCAAGCAATTGCCCGAAGGTATCGGCCACGAGTGGAGCGGGCAGTCTTATCAAGAGCGCCAGGCGGGCTCCCAGGCACCGCTGCTGTACGCGGTGTCTATCCTCTTTGTGTTCTTGTGCCTGGCGGCACTGTATGAAAGTTGGTCGGTGCCGTTTTCGGTGATCCTCGTCGTGCCACTGGGCGTCATCGGCACAGTGCTAGCGATCCGAGCGGCGGGGCTTTCAAACGACGTGTATTTCCAGGTCGGGTTGCTGACCACGGTTGGCCTGGCGGCCAAAAACGCGATCCTGATCGTCGAATTTGCCAAGCACCTGCAGGAACAGGGCCAGAGCCTGGTGGACGCTACCCTGACCGCGGCACGCTTGCGTCTGCGGCCGATCCTGATGACGTCGCTGGCGTTCATGTTTGGCGTCCTGCCGCTGGCCATGAGCAGTGGCGCAGGTTCGGCAGGGCGGCAGGCCATCGGTATGGGGGTGCTGGGCGGGATGTTTAGCGCGACGCTGCTGGGGATATTTTTTGTACCGCTGTTTTTTGTGCTGATTCGCGGGCGGTTTACCAGGAAGGGTTAAATGGTGCGCCGTCTACATTTTGGGGCGGAGGTGGGAGGAGGATTCGGAGGGGCGGCCATGGGAGGGGGGCGCCCAATTGCTGGCCCTAGGCAAAGGTTTATTATAACTAAACTAAACAGTCATTTAGCATAGTTATTCTTTGTGGTTATATTATAGAAGTAGGGTAGCCCACCTGGTGAGCTATGTTCCGATGACATGCATCTTTAAGGATCTCTGTTAAATGAATCACTTTCCAGGCTGGATGCTCGAAAGCGCCCATAGTTATCTCAAGGCTGCCGAGCTTCTAGACGCCCAAAACCTCCCACATGTCTCCATGGTTAACGCGGCGATCGGCATGGAAATCCTGCTGAAAAGCTTCATTTTTGTACCAGATCAACACCAAGGTACGTCCGGTGAAACCTACAAGCCTGCCGTCGAAGCGCTCATAGCGGCTCACAAGCATCTTCAGTCAATTGGCAAGACGCCGGCCGATCAGCGTCGCGACGGTCACGATCTGTTGACGCTGTTTCATGCCGTGCCTGCAGACATTCGTAAAGCGTTGGCCCTGGACAGCCAGGAGGATTCGTTCGAGCGGTACCGAGATGTTTTCACCAACAGCCGGTATCAGTACGAGTCGAGCAGCTGGAAGTTTTCCGATCCGGTGCTGATGAGGTTACTGCGGTGGACGCTGGCCAACGTGGTTGGTTATCACAAGGAAAGTGGATCGCAGGATGCATTCATCGTGAGTTACATCGCCAAGCAGCAAGCTGGACCAGGAGATGCGTAAGAGGCAGTGCCAGGCTTCAAATCTGACCACCAGAGCCCCCCAGCTCCGTATAGGACGGTTCGCATAATGTATATTATGTTAAACGACAGGTCATGTCATAGATGTTCATGAGCTGACTAAGCTACTGATTCGCCGAATTCATTTTCGACGTCTACTCTCTCAACGGGCCATGTCCTCCGTGTTCATGGCAAGTCCTTGAATGAGGTGGCTGTCGATGAAACTGATTCAGTGCCGTTTCTCTTCAGGTCAACGACTACCGCTGCTTGTACAAGCTGGTGATGCGGCGCCGTTGCCCATACTTGTCCCTTTCATTTACGTCCAACTTAAACTCAGGCAGCGCGCTTACAACACGGCTGCAGTACTCGGAAGCAATTTTTGGTCTGGAACACGAAGTAATCGTTAGAACTAACGCGTTTTACACAAGACCAACAACTTGCTTCCAGGCTTTGGGCTGCACATCCTGCGCTGATGTCGTAGCTCACACCGCACCAACTTTTTCCTTCAGCGCTCATACAGATTCGTTTCTTTCCTTCCTCTCAAACTCGAGACCAATCTTTTACTTCCTAGACACACCCAGCTTCCGATAATTACTAACAAATGGAAAGACCTTAGATTTTATCGGGTTTTCTCATAATCAACGTCCAACCCCTTCAAGACTTAGAGTGCATGAGAGAATGCCTGTGATGGTCCAGAACGTGTGCTTCGGAATGCATGGCCGGACTCCGCATCAGTTCTTTCCTTACTGAAAGCTCATACGCGTTCTTTCTCATTGCTTCCATGTTTAATACCGCATTGAACAATTACTTCCGCACCCAGTATCACGCGGAAATCTTAATCGAAATATTTGACAGATAATAAATACCCAAATCCGTGGAACCTCCACAGGTTCGGGGTTTACTTGCCTGTGAACAGCTTGTTCGATGATCTTGTAATTCCTACACTGTATGTCCCATCAGGTCATCGTAACTAAGATATGGATCTGACACGAAAATCTCTGCACTACCCTTCGCTGGTGTTGAGGGGCGTCTCATGATGGTGAGAGCTACGGGCTACATATGAAGCATGGATAGGTGATCTCCCCTTTGGGACTCGTGACGATCATTTGCCGGCGACATCGAGAATCCTCGGTCCGTCAGCAGCACCTTCAACATGTGCGAAAATCGTGGAAGAACAGCCATTTACTCCCTTGCTGAGGGCTGACGACTGCCCTCCTCCTTAGGCCCAATTTCCGCCTTTGAGTATTGGCGGAAATTGGAAGGTCCCTCCGCCCCGAAAAGTCAGCGACGTCGCTCTTTACATTGCGGCAGCAATTCTGGCAGTTTTGAAAATAAGCTTCAGACGCGGAGTTAGTCAGGATCACTTCACGATATCGACTTGTCGTAAGGGACAGTGCTGATTCCATTTCCTACAGCCTTAGCGCAGTGCGAGTAATGCCTGGAGTTCGGCGTTTGGCGGAGGGGGATTGTCGAGCATCTCACAAGCGAGAGCCGAATTCATTACGGTGAGGCCTGTTAATCAGCGTGCAAAACTTTCCAGATTTCCGGGGTAAACAGCGTCCAATAGTTTCCACCCCGGGGTGTGCAACCATCCGGTCTTTCGGCCGGAGAATCTGGGGTGTTATCGATGGATATAATT
>NZ_VOBG01000011.1 GCF_008369295.1 Pseudomonas sp. ANT_H4
GTGGTACGGCTTGGCGAGCGCAGTTTGTAACAGGTTTGTCCCAGTTTGGGAGCGGTGGTTGACGTTCATCGGCTGAAACCCCTGTATCCATTGGGTTTAGCCTCATAAGGTCGAGTTCTACAGCAACCCGCAAGTGGACACGCTGATCCGCGATGCCGCCGCCAACAACGACACCGCCAAGCGCATCGAACTGTACCAGCAGGCGCAGAAGATCGTGCTCAAGGACAGCGTCTACGCCTACCTGTACCAGAAGAACTACAGCCTGCCGATGCGTGACTCGGTGAAGGGCTACGTGTTCCATCCGATGCTGGAACAGGTGTTCAACGTGGCTGAGATCAGTAAGTAAACAGCACCAGGGCTTTTGTGGCGAGCGGGCTTGCCCGCGTTGGGTCGCGAAGCGGCCCCACTGAGGTCACCGCATTCTGCCAGGGAGAACGAGGTGGTTGATTCTGGGGCTGCTACGCAGCCCAACGCGGGCAAGCCCGCTCGCCACACCTAGCAAACCTGCTCGCCACAACGAGGAGCCCCCATGGCCTTCCTGAATATGTTGCGCAAACGCCTGTTCGGCCTGTTATTGGTCGTGGTCGGGGTTTCACTGATTACCTTTTGCATCTCCCATCTGATCCCGGGTGACCCGGCGCGGCTGATTGCCGGTGACCGGGCCAGCGACGCCATCGTCGAGAACATCCGTCACCAACTGGGCCTCGACCTGCCGTTGTACCAGCAGTACGCCCGCTACATGAGCGACCTGCTCCACGGCGATCTAGGAACGTCAATCCGCACCAGCCGCCCGGTGCTGGAAGACCTGCAAGCGTTCTTCCCCGCCACTCTGGAACTGGCCATCGCCGCGCTGCTGCTGTCGGTGCTGGTGGGCGTGCCGCTGGGAGTGTTGTCGGCGGTCTATCACAACCGCGCCATCGACCAGATCGCTCGCACCCTGGCGGTCACCGGCATTTCCACTCCGGCGTTCTGGCTCGGCCTGGGCTTAATCGTGTTGTTCTACGGGCAACTCGGCTGGTTGCCCGGCAGCGGTCGGCTGGACGAAGGCCTGGAACCACCGCGCACCATTACCGGGTTCTACCTGGTGGACTCATTGCTGGCCGGTGATATCCCGCTGTTCCTCAATGCCCTGCAACACCTGATCCTGCCGGCGATCACCCTGGGCTTCGTCAACCTGGGCGTGGTGGCCCGACAGATTCGTTCGGCGATGCTCGACCAATTGGGCGAGGACTACATCCGCACCGCCCGCGCCTATGGCCTGTCGCGCTGGGCGGTAATCCTGCGCCACGCCCTGCCCAACGCGCTGATCCCTTCGGTCACCGTGCTCGGCCTGACCCTGGGCGACTTGCTCTACGGCGCGGTGCTCACCGAAACCGTGTTCGCCTGGCCGGGCATGGGCGCCTATGTGGTCAAGTCGATCCAGTCCCTGGATTTCCCGGCGGTGATGGGTTTCGCGATCCTGGTGTCGTTTATTTATGTGCTGCTCAACATGGCGATCGACCTGCTGTACCGGGTCATCGATCCACGTATCGGCGAGGTTAACTGAGATGACTGCTCCGCTGACAATGCCTTTGCCGGTGCCCTTGGCCCAACGCCCAACCTTGCGTGCGCGCCTGGCCTATCTGGGTTATCAGGTGCGACGCAGCCCGCTGACCATCGCCGGCCTGACCATCACGTTGGTGGTACTGGTTTGCATGGCCTTCGCCCCGTGGCTGGCCAGCCACGACCCCAATGCGCTGAACCTGGCCCAACGCCTGGCAGCACCGTCGGCCGCTCATTGGTTTGGCACCGATGAAGTGGGCCGCGACCTGTTCAGCCGGGTGCTGTATGGCAGCCGCCAATCGGTGGGCGTCGGCCTGTTCGTCGCCTTCGCTTCGTGCCTGGCCGGCGGCGTGCTGGGCTGCCTGTCGGGGATCATCGGCGGGCGTTTTGACGGTTTGATCATGCGGTTAATGGACATCATGCTCTCGGTGCCATCGCTGGTGCTGATCATGGCCCTGGCCGCCGCGCTGGGCCCCAGCCTGTTCAACGCAATGCTGGCGATCACCGTGGTGCGCATTCCGTTCTACGTGCGCCTGGCCCGCGGGCAAGCCCTGACCATCCGCCAGATGGGCTACGTCAAGGCGGCCCAGACCTTTGGCGCCGGGCGCTGGCATATCGTCTCCTGGCACGTGGGCCGTAATGCCATGCCGCCGTTGCTGGTGCAACTGAGCCTGGACATCGGCAGCGCCATTCTCATGGCTTCGGCCCTGGGGTTTATCGGCCTGGGGGCGCAACAGCCCACCGCCGAATGGGGCGCGATGGTCGCCACCGGGCGCAATTTCATTCTCGACAACTGGTGGTACTCGACCTTTCCGGGGCTGGCGATCCTGATCACCGCCACCGGTTTCAACCTACTGGGTGACGGTGTCCGTGACCTGCTCGACCCACGGCAACAGGGGAAATGACCATGTCCAGCCAAGCGGTGCTCGCCATCGACAACCTGAGCCTGGAATTCCCGGCTTATCGCAATAATGTCCAGGCTCTCAACGGCGTATCGCTGCACGTTAATCCGGGAGAAATCGTTGGTGTAGTAGGCGAGTCCGGCTCCGGAAAATCCGTCACTGCCATGCTCAGCCTACGCCTGCTGCCCGAACGCAGTTACCGGATCACCAACGGCAGCTTGCACATGCTCGGCCGTGACATGCTAGGTGCCAGCGAAAAAGAGCTGCTGCAGATTCGTGGCCGTGACGCAGCGATGATCTTCCAGGAGCCCATGACCGCCCTCAACCCGACGCGGCGTATCGGCCGACAGATGCTCGATGTGATCATCCACCACCAACACTTGAGCAAGGCCGAGGCAAAGGCCAAGGCCGTCGCCCTGTTGCGGGACATGCATATTGCCGACCCCGAGCAGATCCTCGACAGCTACCCTTTCGAGCTGTCCGGCGGCATGCGTCAGCGGGTGATGATCGCCCTGGCATTTTCCTGCGATCCGCAACTGCTGATCGCCGACGAACCGACCACCGCCCTCGACGTCACCGTGCAGCGCCAGGTGCTGTTGCTGCTGCGGGAAAAAGCTCGCCAGCACGGCACCGCGATTTTGTTGATCACCCACGACATGGCGGTGGTCTCGCAGTTCTGCGACCGGGTCTACGTGATGTACACCGGCGCGGTGGTGGAGGAAGGGCCGACAGCCTTGGTGATGGGCGATCCGCGCCACCCTTACACCCAAGGCTTGCTCAGCGGCCTGCCCGAACAGGTAGAGCCCGGCGAGGACTTGCTGACCATTGCAGGGCAAGTGCCGAACCTGTCCGCCCTGCCCGCTGGCTGCACCTTTCGCGAACGCTGCCCCCAGGCCATGAACCAATGTGCCGAGCGGCCGCACCTTAACCTGATCGACCCGACCAGCCAACGTAAAAGTGCGTGTTGGCTGTCCGTTGCGGAGCCTGTGTAATGACTGTTTCCCAAGATCCATTACTGACCCTCAGGGACGTGCAGGTAAAGTTCCCGGTGCGCAACGACTGGCTGGGCCGTCCCCAGGGTTTTGCCCACGCGCTCAACGGCATCGACTTGCAGGCCCGCCCCGGAGAAACCCTGGGCATCGTCGGCGAATCCGGCTGCGGCAAAAGCACCCTCGCCCAACTGCTGATGGGCCTGGTGGCGCCCAGCGCCGGTGATGTGCGCTGGGTCTACAGCAGCGCAAGGGAGCGCCATGCCAATGTGCAGATTGTGTTCCAGGACCCGCAATCGTCCCTCGATCCACGCTTGCCTATCTGGAAGATCATCACCGAGCCGCTGTTCTCCCTCGGCGGCACACCCCGCAACCAGATGCGCGGCATCGCCGCCAAGGTCGCCGAGCAAGTGGGCATTCGCGCCGAATACCTGGACCGTTTTCCCCACCAATTCTCCGGCGGCCAACGGCAACGCATCGCCATCGCCCGCGCCCTGGCGTCCAACCCGAGCATTCTGGTGCTGGATGAGCCGACCTCGGCCCTGGACATCTCGGTCCAGGCGCAGATCCTCAACCTGCTGGCCGAACTACAACGGCGCCTGGGCCTGACCTATATCCTGATTTCCCACAACGTCTCGGTGGTGCGGCACATGGCCGACCGGGTCGCGGTGATGTACCTGGGGCAGATCGTCGAGTTGGGTTGTGCCAAGCAGGTGTTGGAGCTGCCACGCCATCCGTACACGCGCCTGTTGCTGGACGCAGTGCCACGGCTGGGGGTGCCGCTGGACGATGAATACATCAGCGCGCCCACGGAGCTACCGGGTAATCGGGTACTGCCCAGCGGCTGTTTTTTTCTCGAACGCTGCCCGCGCCGCGCCGAAGGCTGCGAGCAGCCGCAACGGTTGGCGGGCAGTGTGCATCAGCAAGTGCGGTGTCACCTGGAGCATCCGTGAGATTGGCGAGGGCTGCGTCCTCGGACGCAGCCTCGTTCCACTCGACTGCTATGCCGCAGTAACGAGATCAGGCCGCGTGGCTTTCCTGCTTGAGGCTGTCCATGTCGATCACAAATCGATACTTCACATCGCCCTTGAGCATGCGCTCGTAGGATTCATTGATGTTCTGGATATCGATCATCTCGATATCCGAGACAATCCCGTGTTTGGCGCAGAAATCCAGCATGTCCTGGGTTTCCTGGATACCGCCGATTAATGAACCCGCCAGGCTGCGGCGTTTGAAGATCAGGTTGAATACCGAAGGCGATGGATGCGGACTGTCTGGCGCACCGACCAACGTCATGGTGCCGTCGCGCTTGAGCAGGTTGAGGAAGGCGTCCAGGTCATGGGGCGCAGCCACGGTGTTGAGGATGAAGTTCAGGCTATTGGCAAACTTGGCCATTTCATCCGGGTTCTTTGATACCACCACTTCATCGGCGCCCAGGCGCAAGCCATCTTCACGTTTACTGGGCGAGGTGGTGAACAGCACCACATGCGCGCCCATGGCGTGAGCGATCTTGACCGCCATATGGCCCAGGCCACCCAGTCCGACTACCCCGACTTTCTGACCGGGGCCCACCTTCCAGTGATGCAACGGCGAATAAGTGGTGATGCCAGCACACAACAAAGGAGCGACAGCCGCCAGTTGGGCTTCGTCGTGGGAGATGCGCAGGACGAACTTCTCCTTAACCACTATGCTGTCCGAGTAACCGCCGAAGGTGTTCTCGCCACCAAACACCGGGCCGTTGTAGGTGCCGGTGAAACCGTTCTCGCAGTACTGCTCTTCACCCTCGGCGCAGGACGCACACTTCTGGCAGCTGTCGACCATGCAGCCGACACCGGCCAGGTCGCCAACTTTGAATTTATTGACATTGGCCCCCACCGCCGTGATCCGGCCGACGATTTCATGACCAGGGACCGAAGGATAAAGGGTGTTGTTCCACTCGTTGCGCACGGTGTGCAGGTCCGAGTGGCAAACGCCGCAATAGAGGATGTCGATCTGCACGTCGTCCGCTCCCGGCGTACGACGTTCGAAGGTGAAGGGCTTGAGCGAGTCCTTGGAGTCACGGGCGGCGTAACTGTAAGTCTTGACCATTTCGTTCACCTCATTTAAGACATTGAAGATCAGTTGACCAGCATAGCGGCTGAACCGTTCAATCGAGCACATCCGTACAAGCCCATCGCCTGGTTTCCAGCAATAGTGAGCCTTGCCACTCTTGACCCACAACCCAAGGAGTTTCTATGAGCACGTTCGCCACCCAAGACGGTACTCAAATCTATTTCAAGGACTGGGGTACCGGTAAACCGGTGCTGTTCAGCCACGGTTGGCCGCTGGATGCCGACATGTGGGAATACCAGATGGAGTACCTGAGCAGCCGCGGCTACCGCACCATTGCCTTCGACCGGCGTGGCTTCGGGCGGTCCGACCAGCCGTGGACCGGCAACAACTACGACACCTTCGCCGATGACATCGCAGGTTTGATCAACCACCTGGACTTGCAGGAAGTCACCCTGGTGGGCTTTTCCATGGGCGGTGGCGATGTAAGCCGCTATATCGCCCGCCACGGCAGCAAGCGTGTCGCAGGCCTGGTGCTGCTGGGCGCGGTGACACCGCTGCTCGGTAAAAAGCCCGATTACCCGCAAGGTGTCGACAGTGCCGTGTTCGATGACATCAAGGCGAGTTTGCTGAAGGATCGAGCGCAATTTATCGCTGACTTCAGCACCCCTTTCTATGGTCTCAATCAAGGCCAGAAGGTGTCGGACGGTGTGCTGGCCCAGACGCTGAACATCGCCCTGCTGGCGTCCCTCAAGGCTACCGTGGACTGCGTCACCGCCTTCTCGGAAACCGACTTTCGCCCGGACATGGCCAAGATCGATGTGCCGACCCTGGTGATCCATGGCGATGCCGACCAGGTCGTGCCGTTTGAAACCACCGGCAAGGTTGCCGCCTCGCTGATCAAGGGCGCCGAGCTGAAGGTCTATCCGGGCGCGCCCCACGGTTTTGCCGCTACCCACGCTCAGACCTTGAATGAAGACTTGCTGGCGTTTCTCAGTCGCTGAGTCTTTGCCCCTCCTTGCATCACAAGGCGCGGCTCGCTCGCCGCGCCTTTATCACCGAGCTGTCCGGGGGTCTACTTGGACGGGTATCACGCCTTGCCGCTCATCATCGCGGCCCTAGCCCTGGAAGGCTGCCTGGTGATGCTCGGTTTTCTTGGCGGCCGTCGACCTGCTGGCGCCCCTCAGTGCTGGATCTGCACCCACATGATCCGCAACAGATGCTCGACGATCTGGCCTGCCGACACGTCCGACGCAGCTCTCGACTTGTCCGAGTTCTTCGGTCGAATGTCACGGTAGAAGGTGTCTTGCAAGCCGAGCAACTGCTGCTGTTGGCGGTGATTTCGGGCAGGCATGCACGGCGCTGTCCAGGCAAGTAACAGGCAGAGAATCACTGCTTCACGCAAGGCACCGCGTGGCCGGCTGTCGCCGGACCTGGCCAGCGTCTCGAACAGTTTGTGCAGGAAGCATGACAAGTGCAGCAACTCGCCCTCGCTTAGGTCGGGAGTTTTACTGACGGCGACTTCTACGCGGCAATTGAAACGTGTTTTCTGATCGATGGCGTCCAGCGCCTGCCAAGGGCGCGCACGCGCGCTGGCCACATCGAGCATATCGGCCTGAACGTCTTTAACCTCAAAACTGAAGCGTTCCTGATCGTAGGGATCATCCGCAAGCGGTTGACCACGATGCAGCATTACCGGCGCAGGAACAGGCGTTTTATCCGAGGCATCCTGCAACTCCACATTGATAAAAAAGCCCAGGTGATCCAATGACGACAATGCGTTCAGGATGATCTCTAGGAGAAGCTGGCGGTAATCCCTGTTGGACTTCCCCTGATACTCCTGGATTGGCCCTTCAATGTCCTTGATGTCCCACAAGATGACTTGCAAACGTTCAGTCGCATCGCCGTACCAATAGCGCAAGCGCCCCGAAGCCTCACTCTCCAGCGCAGCAGCCTCCTGATGCGTCAGCACGCGCAACTGATCCTGCAACTGCTGGATGTGTTGCTGGTGGCCCTTGATTGGCGCAGTCAGTAGCTTGTCCCGCGCCTTGAGGGACTTGGCCAGGTCAAGACCGAGCGCCAGCGTGCTGATGCGGGTTTGCCCGGTCACTGCGTCATCGAAACGCGCCACCGGCACACGCCGGCCCAGGCCCAGCATCTCATCGCACCAGCCCGCGAAAGTCATGGCCTGCGCGGCGCCTATCGCTACCTTGCCCTTGAGGATGCGGTCCAGCACGGCTTCTTCCTCACCGGAAAAATCGGCGAGTACGTCATACCTGCTCAGCACACTGAGTTGTGCTGCCTTGGCCTTTTTTTCTAAACCCACGTTGCTCTCCATGACCACGTCTGCCAGGGCAGCGTCCACTGCCCAAATGGGCGAGAGCATGCCAGCACACAAGGCAAAGTGCCAGCAACCGAAAGCCTTCCCTCAATGCACCGCTCGCGTTACCAGAAAACTCAACAATTGCGGCTCGTCATCCAGCTCGATGGCCTGCACCGGCCGTGGCAGGTTATCCAGCACCGTGCGCCAGAACGCTTGCGAGGCTTCATCCTGGTCATAAAAACGCACCAGCCAGTCGGCCTCGCCGCTGGTCAGAACCTGGGTGGCCAGGGCGCGGCCGATACCCTGGCGCCGATAGCGTTTCAAGATAAACAGGTCTGCCAGCTCCAGGGCATTGAGCCCCGGCAACTCGCTCTGCTCAATCAACAGGAAGCCGGCGATAAAACCGTCGACCAACAGCAGGTTGGCGCTCCATTGCGGGTCTTGCCAGTAGCGGGCCAGATGCTCTTCATGGATATAGAAACGGCCATCGACTTCAACGTCTTCCTGCTCCCAGTCCGAGGACTCATAGGCATAGAACTGGTAGAGGTTGCGGATCAGTTGAGCCTGCTCCGGGCCGGTTTGTATCAGCTCGACCGTGGTATCGCTCATGGCTGAACCTCGGTCTGAAGTGGGTGAGGCAAAACGGTATCGCGGATCAGAACAGACATGGGCATCTCGGTAGAAAACAAATAGCGACGGCGCCCCTGGAGATAGGCGCGTTGGGATCTGCCGCTATTGTTTACAAAACCGCTCGTCAACGCTATCAGGCTGACAAAATAGCCCTCATTAGGTCGGTAGTCGTTGCCGCTTGTCGGCGTAACGGGCATCAGGTGGTGGATGCACAATCGTGCAATACGCGTGGGCACGGCGCGATTAACGTCAGGCTTCGACTTCTTGAACACCCGAGAGACCACCATGCCTGACTCATCCGCTATCCCCCCATACACCGCGATCAACTTTTCAGAAAAGTACGCCCTGTTCAGCGAACAGTGGACACCCAAGGTCATCGCCCAGATGAACGACTACCAATTCAAGGCTGTGAAAATCGAAGGCGATTTCATCTGGCACAGCCATGCCGATACGGATGAAACCTTTATCGTCCTGGAGGGCAGGTTACGCATCGATTTTCGCGATGGTGCGGTGCTGATCAATCAAGGCGAAATGTATGTGGTGCCCAAAGGGGTTGAGCACAAGCCTTATGCTGAGGGAGAGGTCAAACTGCTGTTGATAGAGCCCTGTGGAGTGCTGAACACCGGCGATCAAGGGGGAGAACGGACGATGATGAATGACGTCTGGATCTAGCACACAGCTGATCCCCTGGGGCTTTTCGTTTCTGCGCCGCTTTTGCATTGCTGTGCGACAGATACTACTTCTGGGGCTCCCCTACCGCTCCCTCATGGTGTTAGCTTGGAAATGTTTCGTCTCATCTATCAGATATTTCTCACTTTCAACCTGCAAAGGAATGTCCCCAGCAATGGATTTCTCACTCAAGCACCTGGCTGCGACCACCCTGATCCTGGCCAGCCTTTCGTCGTTCACCACGGTTGCGCAGGCCAACATCAGCCCGCAACAGAGCGCGACCATTCTCAAGACTTTCAGTGACACATCGGTCACGGATTTCAGGCAGTTCCTGGACCGCCTGGCCAAGAGCGACCTGGCCAAAACCGCCGATATCGGCCCGGCAATCAGTGCCTTCCTCGGCAACAAGACCCTTTCCCCTGAACAGCAGAACGAGATCCATCGCCTGCTTGGCCTCTATGCACGGGTGAAATACGGCAGCGCGGCCACCGAGACCCTTCGTGAGCTGGTGGCCATCCCAACCTTTCGCGTAGACGGCGTTGACCAGCACAACAATCCCGAATTCATCAAGATCGCCGACAAGATCAAAGGCCTTGCCCAGGCCTTCAACCTGAACTTTCGCAACGTCGATAATCGCGTCTATGAAATCTCCCTGGAAGGCAGTGGCGATGAAGTCGTGGGCATTCACGCTCATGCCGATGTAGTGCCCGTAACGCCAGAGAACTGGGTCCTGGAAGACGGCACCCACCTCGATCCGTTCAAGGTCACCCTGGTGGGCGACCGCATGTATGGCCGGGGCACCGAGGATGACAAGAACGGCATCGTGGTGACGCTCTACGCCATGAAGATCATCAAGGAAGAGAAGCTGCCACTGGCGAGAAATTTCAAGCTACTGGTGGACACTACTGAGGAAACCACCGGCGACGCCATCCCCTATTACTTCGAACGCAACCCGACACCTAACTACAACCTGGCGCTGGATGGCGGCTACCCGGTAGTGATCGCCGAGAAAGGCTACGGCACCGTCATGGCGAACTTTGCCCGGCGTAAGGCAGAAGGCACTGGCGCCGAAATCACCTTGATGACGGGCGGCCTGGCAACCAACCAGATTCCATCGACTTCGGTCGCCACTCTTGTGAGCGACAAGCCCGCTGAATTGGCCGCCAGCCTGCAAAAGGCCGGTACCGACTATGCCAAGCGCAATGGCGGCAACTTCGGCGTGACCGCCAAGGTCGTCGGCAAGGACGTCAAGCTGACGGTCACCGGTGTTTCCGCCCACTCCTCCGAGCCCGAATCAGGCGTCAACCCGGTGGCAAGGATGCTGGACTTCATCAACAGCCTCGACGGCAAGGTCGCGCTCAAGCACAACCACATCACCGACGCCGCCCGCTACGCCGCCAACAACTGGGGCCTGGACTACCTGGGTGGCAAATTGGGGGTCGGCTTTTCCGACAAGTTTATGGGCCCGCTGACCGCTTCCCTGACCTATGTCGGGATGGATGACAAAGCCTTCAAGCTCGCGGTCAACCTGCGAGTGCCGGTCGGCAAGTCCCCGGAAACGCTCAAAAAAGAAATCGCCGATAAGCTTGGCGCCTGGAGCAAGAAGAGCCACATTGCGGTGGCCTTCGACTACTCGATCGCCGAGCCGATGTACCGCAACCCTGAGGGTGAGTGGGTCAAGGCCTTGCTGGCCGTGGCCAGCGAAAACCTGGGCCTGGAACACAAGTACGGCACCTCCGCCGGCGCCACCTCAGTACATGAACTGCCTAATGGCGTGCAATTCGGCCTGGCGATGCCGGACGTCAAGTACACCGGCCACACCGACAACGAGTTCAAGACCGTCGACCAGTTCCTGCTGGACCTGCAGGTCGTGACCGAAATGATGGGCCGTATTGGGCAGTTGCCGAAGCTCTGACTCCCCGTTCAGACCCGCCATTCTGGCGGGTCTGCCCTCAGAATCACCCCCTGTATCATCGTTACCTTTGGCACAGATCAACAGGTGAACGCCTATATAAACTAGTTGTACGTCATGGTGAAGGTCGCACTGGCATTCGCTTGCCCGGCGGTCACTGTTGCTGCGCTACGAAAGTAGCGGGCACTGAGAGGGATATCGAACGCACCTGTTGCCGAAGGTGTACCGATGCTGATTGCAGTTCCAAGGACCAACGGGCTGCCGTTGCGCAGAATCTGCAATCCCACGCCAGTGGCGGCGGTGCCAGAGGTTGCCGAATCCAATTTTAGTACCCCCATCTTGTAAGCCACTGTACCGGAGGCCCCAGCATCGATCTGCATCGTCACTGCAGTACCGGAATCACAGGTCAGGGGGATGGAAAAAGCCTTCGCCGACATCGTTGAACCATAGCTGGTGCCGCTGAAGTTTGAACTGTTTACTGTGCCCATGGGCACACTGATCGCTGTATTCGTCAAGGTGCACCCAAGGCTGGTTACTTTGAACGCACTGCTCATTATCGCGGACTCAGGCGCCTGTGTCGTTATCGCACTATTTAGCAAAAGCAACCCTGCCAGTTGCTGCGCGGGAACACTGGTCGCCGCAACATCACCAATCTTGTAAAACGTGAATATGAGCGTTTCGGCAACAGGTTGGGTAGGAAGACTTGGTACAGCCCCACAAGAATAAGCAATATCGTTACTGCTACTTAACAACAACGTAGTACTGCAATCATCTGACTTGGCAGAGATAGTATAACCAATGCCTGTCGATGCAGGACCCAGCCTGTACACGTTCCCCCCGTTGATCTGAGTAGATTTCGTGCCATAGCCCTTGAATCCAATTTTTTGATCGTTTGACGCTGGCGCGCTATCAGTACAGTTAAAAGCAGAGATTTTTCCGGTTGAAATTGCCGTTCCTATAACGGAACCAACGGCGACGTCTCTTCTCACCGTCATATTAGGAATCGTGACAGTGCTCGAAGTCGTCACGGTCGTGCAGGTATAAGCCAATGCCTGAGGAACGAACATGAAGCCGCCAATCAGCGCGAGTAATACGGCCTGAATCAAACGCTTTGTATTGAACATTAATTCTCTCATGTCAGTGGCACACTGCATCCAGGCTTTGAACTGCCGCGGAGACATTCGTGCTTTTACTCTTAATTGGCGACGGCAAGTGAAACTCCGCTCGACAGTGGTGCTCGGAACGAAGGCCCCATCGCACCGCCAGGTGGCCGCTCTGCGGCATGCCGCTCAGGTACACCTCGCCGTTACCCCCCACGATCGAGGAATTGCTTTCGACTTCTACGTTGTTCTTGACCAGATCAACCTCCGCACCAAATGGAATCGCACGGCCTTTATAAGTGAGGCTGAACAGCACACGACTGCCTACTCGGGTCACGAAGTTGGCCAATACCACGGCGCCCTGAGTGGGAATGACCGTTTGCGAGGTAGTTTTAACGTCCACATCCTCCTGTAGTGTCTGGGTGTCGAGTGCGATGCTGGTCTTGCGGTAAGTGCTGACATACGGGACTACTGCATAACCGTTGGAGTCGGTGTAGACGCCCGTGTTGTTTTCAACTTTCACATCACTGGCACCCGGTGCTCTGACCAATGCCAGCGTGTCACCCAAAGGCTGCGAAAACGTCACTCCATAGGGGTGCACGACAACACCACCCTGCACGCCATAGTTGATCTGGCGCAAACCTTCACTGTAGTTGTAGCTGCCATTGAGCAGGCCACTGGTACCGCGATAATCAGCACTCATGCTGCCGCTATTGCCGGCGCCGGTTCCATGGGTCTGCTGGACGCTGTAATTCAGGTTGTTGTCGGCCATCGCCGTACCGCTAATACCTGCTTGCTGCGACACAAGGCCTTGCTTGTCAGCATTGGCGCTGTATGTGGCCCATAGGTTTGGACGTACGGTATCCAAAGGAATCTGGACGCTGAAAGCCAATTGTTGATCGTTGGTATTCAGACCTGGCGACTGACTGAAGGTATAACTAAGGTTATAGGAAACACCCTTGTGACTGACGTTGTAGCCCGCGCTGATATTGCGCTCATAACCACTGCGCGCCCAGTAATCCTGTTGGTAACCGGACAGATAGACATTGCCGTAACGACCTATGGACTGATTGACGCTGAGCTGGGTCTTGCTGCGTTTTATATAACCCTGCAAGCGGCTGTCCAATCCCGAGGCCTGGGCCTCATTGGCTTCCTGGAAGTCGTAATAGCCATCAGTGGCATAGCGGTAGCCGGCCAGTGTGAACGTAGTACCGGTGGCCTGGATGTCCTTGGCGTATTGCACACGATAAGAGCGCCCTTGTTGATCGGAACCATCCTTGAGTTGGGCGCGGGCTTGGGTCACATCGAATGACAAGGAGCCGATATCACCAAATCCGCGGCTGACACCCACCGCCAGCGCATCATAGTTATTGGCGAAGAGCTGGCCTCCATACACCGTGGTAGACCAGGGCAGACCATATACCCAAGTGCTTTGCATAAAAGTGGGTGTTTCTGCACCCTGGATTTGTGACGCGAACTGACCCGCCGTAACCGCGTATTTAAGCTGGCGCTCGCGCACCATCGTAGGCACCGCAGAAAACGCCTGAACCGAACGCCGTTCGGTGCCATCTGCCTCCTTAATGATGACTTCAAGGTCGCCACTGGAGGATGTCGGATATAAGTCGGAGATTGCGAATGCCCCGGGCGCCACGTAGGTCTGATAAATGATGTAGCCGTTCTGGCGCACCGTGACCTGAGCGTTACTCTGGGCAATACCTCGTACCACCGGCGCAAAGCCCCTCAAGCTGTCTGGCAGCATGTTGTCGTCAGAGGCGACTTGAACACCCTTGAACTGCACGCTATCGAAGACATTGCTCGGCGTGAACCCTTGGCCGAGCGTGAGTTGGCCCTTGATACGCTGAATGTCGCGCTGCACGTAGGTATTGATGCTGCTCCAACCACTACTGCCCTGCCCGCTGTCGGTGTAGGTCGAATAGTTGCGAAAGCGCCAGGCGCCCAGATTGGCACCGCTATGCAGGTTCAGGTACTCGCTATTGGTTGTGGCCGACGTGGAGTTATAGTGGGTGTTGGAACCACTGAAGCTGTAATTGAACAGCGCCGCCGGGAGGCCTTCATCCCATGTGCTCGGGTCGACGAATTCACGCGCTTCGATATTGAGCGCCGCCTGGGGAATACTGACATCAAGGCGTTGTTCCGAAAACTTCAACTGACTAATGGCGGCCGGAATATAGTGTCCCAAGTCAGTAATGACCGCGGCGTCATCAAGCGCTTTTAGCTCTGGAAAGGCCGCAATTTTTACGCCCATATCCCTTAACTGCTGCACCGTTAACTCCGCTTGCAGCGTATCGCCCTGTTTAACGAATGAAACATCTCGAGTGTCAATCTCGCGATCGTTGAGGTAGATATCGACGCGATATCGGCCCGGCAATTGTCCGCCTGTATGGGAAAACTGTGCGAGGCTAATGGCAGGATGAGACGGGTCGCTCAGCTCAAGGGCATTGGGATTGAAGTAGTCATCGGCCAATGCGTTTTCGCAAAAGAGCGGCACTACCATCCCTATAGATGCGCTCAGAACTCGGGGCAAAAAGGTCGTCATTACGAACACGGGCTTGCAATGCGATCGTCGCCACACCCGATGAAACACAGAGATACCAAGCATTTAACTTTCCCACTAAATCTTGATGTCCCTCCACAGGAGGAAGGCGCGCCCGCTCGCCGTAACGGCGGCACAACAATGAAATGTTCGCTATTGCTATCAACCGGCCGAAGTACCGGGGATCTACAGCTGAACATTTGCTGGCAGCGTGATACCGCCGTAATCGGTAATGGCTTGCCAAGTCACGGTGGAATTGTCAGGCACCGCTACCGGCCACTGCAGCGTGCCTTGAGGTGCGACCATTTGCGGGTTTTCAATGGCTACGCCACCCACCTTGACGCTGTAGAACGACACATAGAACGGTGTGGGGTTACTGACCTGCAGCTGTTTGCCCTGACGATTAAATGTCAAAGCCTTATAGGCCTCATCAGCGTTCTGACCCTTGAGCGAAGAGGGTCGGTAGAACAACTTCAATTGCGCCTTGACGGTAATCTGCAGTTGGTTGAGCTCGGACTGTTTGGACGAGGGAATCGACTTTATGTTGAGCATAAAAACCGACTCTCGACGCTCCGATAGATCACCGCCAACCTTCACGATGCGCAGCGCATTCTGTTGTCCTGGATCCAGTCGAAACAGCGGTGGCGTGATAACGAACGGAACCTTGGTCGTGTCGGTGCTGGACATGTTTTGCACCCAGGACTGAACAAGATAAGGTGTAACTTTCTCTGGATTGCTGATAGATAAACTAGCCTCTCGCTTACTCGCGTCATAAACCAGACGAGTGCCACCAATCACCACGCCAGCTTGCGCGTGACCGACGCATGCCAGTACTCCAGCCGCCACGCACACACTGGCTAACCACTGTTTCATCATGTTTTTCCTTAGCGACACATCTATCGAAAAGTAGCTGCGAGGGAGCCCCTCGCAGCAGCTTCATCAGTTGTAGGCGATGGTGAAGTTGGTAACGGCGTTGGCGGTACCTGCGGTGACACTGGCTGCCGTCGACACATACTTGGCAACGTAATCGACCGAGGCGTTGCCGGTTGCGTCGAACGAAATAGGCGCAGCGGCGGTTTGCAGCGGAATGAGCGTGCTGCCGTTGGATTCATAGATACCAATACCCACGCCGGTGGCGGTTTGCCCGCTACTCAAGGCCAACAAATTGCTGTTAGCGGTATTGGCGACACCGTCGAACTTGATGTTGGCAGTGGTCAGGGTATCCGGGCACGCACTGAGCGCGATGGTGAACCGAGTTGGCGCTACTGCCACGCCAGCGGTGCCCGTGAACGTGGAAGCCGTGACCGTTCCAAGATTGACGGTTTGTGAAGCACTGGCGGTGCTGACCGTACAAGCGGCAGTTGAGATATTGCCAGTGAAGTTGATGGTGCCATCGGCAGCATTGGCAGCTGTAGAGCAAACCAGCGACGCAGCCAAAGACATCCAAACTATATTAGTTTTCATAAAAGCACTCCAAGCCCAATGACATGAGGTCGCAGGGGCAATAATCAATGTGTGAAATTGGGGTTGCAATAGTGCACAAGGTTGCGCGCCATGAACATAAGACGATCCTTAAAAATCGCACCCTATTATTCCGCCACCCTTAACCTTTGAAAAACACGTCACAAGACTATTTAAGAATCTCCTTATAGTTTCGGCACTAGGCTCGCCACATGATAACGGTACTTGCCGGAGTGCAACCGCAAGTACCTCATATTGGATAGTTACGTACAGGAGCTACACCCCATGATTAACAACACAGTAAAGTACTCAGCGCTGTGCGCGTCGTCGCTGTTGATGGTTCTCGCAGCAGCAGCCCACGCCGCCGACGGCCAGGTCGAGTTCACCGGAAGTGTCAGTGATAATGCCTGCACTATTACGACCGACAGTGTCAGTAAAACGGTCAGCCTGGGTCAGGTTCAACTGTCCAGCTTTGCGGCAGACGTAGGGTCGACTGCTAACGCCACACCGTTCTCGATCAGCCTCGAAAACTGCAGCACTTCGACCAAGAAGAACGTAGCTATTACCTTCAGCGGCCAACAAGACGTCACAGACGCTACCTTGCTGGGCCTCACCGGTTCCAATCAGGTTTCAGGCCTTGCCATTCAGATAAATGATGCGCGCACCGGGACAAAGCTGCCGCTTAACACTCCGACGACTGACTATGTACTGCGTCCGCAAACTAATACATACGACTTCACTGCAGCCTATGTTCGTACGGCAGCAGATACGGTTGATACCGACGGTAATGTAACCGCCAGCGGTATCGGCACAGGTCAGGTCTATGCGTTGGCCAGCTTCGACGTAACTTACAAGTAATGCTATCGCCCCTGTGCCGGCTATACGCTGCACAGGGGCACCGAGGATTAGTCAATGCTCTACAAATACCTTGTCCCATTTTTTCTGGTGCCATTGATGTGCATTTCACAAACCCAGGCAGCGGTAACGGTCGGCGCCACTCGCGTGGTGTACAAAGGTGCCGAGAAAGAGGCCAACTTGACGCTGAGCAACAAAGGCGATGACGCGCCCTTTCTAGTGCAGTCATGGGTCAGTCGCTATGGCGACGATGAAAGTAAAAGTGTGTCGGACTTTATCGTTACGCCCCCCCTTTTTCGCTTGGATACCAATGAAGAAAATATTTTGCGCATAATTCGAATCGATGATTCGGCACTGCCAAAAAACCAGGAAAGCCTTTTTCTACTCAATGTAAAAGCCATTCCGGCTTTGAGTGAATCACTGGCGACGCAAAACGTGCTACAGATTGCCCTGAAGACTACGATCAAACTTTTTTACCGCCCACTTACATTAAAAGGCGAAGTCAAAGATGCCGTACAACAACTGAAGTGGTCGCAAAGCAAAGGCAAGCTTAGCGTGCGAAACGACTCAGGCTTCAATATTGTCGTAGATGAAGTAAAAATCAATGGTCTGCCGATGAAATCGGTACCCGAAGTTATTTCCCCTTTCTGCACCATGCACCTGCAAACGCCTGCATTCAACGGTGATAACTTATCGCTGAGTTACATCGACGAGTATGGAAGTTCGAACACGGCACCCAGCGTTGTTGTTCATTGATTGGATGACATGACCATCGGAAGCTAACTAAGGATTGGTGACATGCTTCGCTCGCCCTCCCCTCCTCTAAAGAGCAGCGGCAAGGCGGCCGGTTACCTTGTGATAATGGGTAGCGGGCTGCTGATGTCGGAAGTTGACGCGGCTTACCGCTTCGATGCCTCATTCCTTGAAATCGGCGGGGGTCAGGGCTCGGCACAAGTTATTCAACAAGTCGACGCCATGAGTTCGGGGCAACTACCGGGAACTTACCGCGTTGACGTTATTGTCAATGAGAAGCTCATTGACCGACGAGACCTGCAGTTCATCAAGGAAACCGTTGCGCAGCCATCAGCCACCGGACTTTTTCCGTGCTTTGACCTTGCCTTTCTTCAAAGGCAAGGCATAAAGGCAGAGCGCTTATCTACTGCGGAGTACACAAAGAATGGCTGCGTCCTGTTTACCGGTCCCATTGCCGACATCAGCTATCGCTATGACTTCAACCGCCAGCGGTTGAGCCTCGAGATCCCCCAGGCCTACATCGGCCCGCTACCTTTTGCGGTGCGCCGTCAACAGTGGAGTAACGGCGAACAAGTAGCCTTTACCAACTACAGTTTTTCCGGCAGCACGAGCCAATACCGTGGCTTGCAGCAGAACAATCAATTTGCCAGCCTACGCAGCGGCTTCAATACCGGTCCTTGGCGGCTGCGCAACTACTCTACGTGGCATAAAAGCACCGCAGCCCCGGGTAAGTGGCAGTCCCTCGAATCCTATGCCCAGCGGGACATGGGCAACTGGATGGCGATCGCTACGGTGGGGGAAACATCCACTGAAGGCGACCTATTCGAGTCCATTCCTTACAGGGGCGCGGAGATTGCTTCGGACCTGGACATGCTTCCCGAACAAAGTCGGGGTTTTGCCCCAGTCATACGCGGCATTGCCACGGGCCGCTCCCTCGTCACTATTCGCCAGCGCGGTTATGTCATCAACGAACAATGGGTGCCCTCTGGGCCCTTTGCGCTGACCAATCTTTATTCCACCGCCGGCAACGGCGATCTGGAGGTGACGGTCGAAGGACCCAGCGGTCAGCGCCAACAATTCATCCAATCCTTTTCATCGGTGCCTTACATGTTACGTGAGAGCCAGCAGAGCTATTCGATTGCGGTCGGCCAATACCGCCCAAGTGACGAGGACGCCGAAACGGCCAAGCCAGCGTTAGTACAGGCCACTTTGCGTAGGGGTTTGAGCGGCGGTAGCACCGTCTTTGGCGGGACTCAAATCAGCGAAAATTACACGTCCGGCCTGCTCGGGTTAGCTCATGATTTTGCGGGGGTGGGGGCTATATCTCTGGATGTCACCCACGCTCAAAGTGACAACATCGGGGGAGCCAAGGAGCACCTCTCAGGTCAGTCGTATCGGTTTCGCTATTCCAAATCCTTGTCGGCGACCAACACCAACTTCAGCCTCGTTGGGTATCGATATTCCACCAAGGGCTTTTATACATTCACCGAAGCACTCGATAGCCAGGTCAACTCCCGGTGGTATGACAGCGCTCAATACGGCCACACAAAAAGCAGTTTCAACGCCAGTGTGTCTCAGCAGTTCGGCACCATGGGAGGACTGTATGCCAACCTGTCGAAGTCCGATTACTGGAATGCCAGCCAAAGCAACACCTCCATTCAGGTTGGATACAACTTCAGCATCGGCCGTGTGGCCTACTCCCTCGGAGTGGCTCAGAGCGTATCGCAAGACGCCACCAGCCGCAGCCTGTCGCTGAGCCTGAGCCTGCCGCTTGGCGCACCCGAAAGCGGCAAGCGTGTCTCAGTCAGCACCACCCAGGGTTCCCAAGGCACCGCAGTACGCTCGACCGCGCTCAGTGGCTCGACATATGAGAACAACGCGCTGTCCTACAGCGTCGGGGTCACCCAGCATGTGTCCCGGGACGACAATGTGACGGGTGGATCCTTAGCCGCCCGCTATAACGCCGCCAACACTATCGTGCATAGCGCGATCAATCAGTCCGCTGATACCCGCCAACTGGAGTACGGTATTGAAGGCGGTGTGGTGGCGTACAAGAACAACCTGATGTTCACCCAGCCTCTGGGGGAGACCAATGTCATCGTCGCAACCCCAGGAGCCGCTGAGGTCGCCGTATTGAACAAAAGCGGTATTCGTACCAATGGCGTCGGCTACACAGTGGTTCCGTCGGCGCAGCCTTACCGCAAGAACCGCATCGCGCTGGACACCGCTTCGCTTTCCGACGACACCGATATCTCCAAGCTGGTGCAGGAAATAACACCTAATCGAGGGGCGTTTGCGCTCGCGAAATTTGATACGCGCATCGGTCGACGCGTACTTCTCACCGTGCTTGATCCGTCGGGCCAGCCGGCTCCGTTTGCCGCCGACGTCCAGTTGTTCGGGGGCGATGGCGAACGCCTGATCAGCGCCATGATGGCGGATAACGGCCGGGTCTATCTCACGGGTGTACCGCCGCGCTCCGAGCTGGTTCTCAAGGTCAACAATAATATCTGGTGCGCTCAAGCGCTTGAACTCCCTTCGACCGATCAGGGTGAGGCGTCGATCGTACAAATTACAATCAAGTGCACAGTTAAATCCAATGACATGACAATCGGCAAAGGAGTTCGTCATGACGAGTGAATGGCCACGCTCAAGCATCCGCGCGTCTAAAGCGATAGCCATGTATTACCGCTGGCAACGCGCACTGGCGATGGCCCTGTTCGCTGCCGCGACATTTGGCTTTATAGCTGCGCCCGCTCAGGCTCTGGTTAACGGCAATCTCAATTGCGGCACCAAAACGATCCCTCGTTACACCTTCGAGGCAGGCCAGCAGGTCGAAATCAATATCAGTGGAAGTTGCACCGTGACGCGCAGGTTTCCGTACGGCGCCGCACTCAATCAACTGATCACCTTGACCAGTGGGTCTAGGCAACCGCGTTTTTCCATTATCAACAACTACACCGCCACTACGTTGCCGGAAGTGCCGTTAGGCTCCAACACGGGTGTTTGTCTGGGTGCGGGTTCGGTGTGTAAAGAAGCCAAGGTAGGCACTGTGCTGCCCTACAACTTGACGCTCAAGGGGACAGCGCCAGCTGCGGGCAACTACAACTTCCATTTCCAGTTTGGTGTGACGTCTATTAACTGGATGGATTACGCAGAGTGGATATTCGAGTTGCCGATCATCTACACCGTGACAGCCCCGGCTTGTAGCTTGAGCTCCGTAAATTCGGCAACGCTGAACTTCGGCTCGCTCAGCAGCGCGGATTACGCGTCCGCTAAACAAACCGCGAATATCTCGGTGACCTGTCTGAGCGCGAAGACGGCGGACCTGGTGCTTACGTCTTCGCAAACTGTGTACAGCGCCGCTGCGGGCCTTTCCTATACCAGCTTGACCGGCCTGTTCCTGCAAGCCCAATGGGCCGATACCGCCTCCGCCGTTACGCTGAATGCCACACGGACGATGCAGCTTGCCAAGGGCAGCAATACGGTCGCTATCAGCTTCGTTCCATACGTCCTTACTCAGGCGTTCCCGACGGGCACCTTTCAAAATCAGTACACGCTGACCATCAATTATCGATGACCCCTGGAGATCTCGATTCATGATCAAAAATTACTTGCTGGCAGCGGTGGCCGCAGTCATCACCGTCCCGGCCCTTGCGGCCGACACCGTCAACATCAGCGTCAGCGGGACCTTGACGCGCCCTCCCTGCACAGTGACCTCTGGGACTAACTTGACGGTAAGCTTCAGCAGCGTTCGTACCGACCAGATCAGTAGCGCGCCGACGGTTTCGGTCCCGGTGAAAATGACCTGTCCTTCAGGGTCGTCGCTCAACATGAGTTTTGCCTCGACCAACGGAACGATCTCCGACACGGTGGCCAAAACGTCCATAACCAACCTGGGTGTCTCACTGCTGTATGTTTCCGACTCGAGTGCCGCCAATCTGGCGGGGGTAAAAAAGGCCTTTACTGGCCTGAGCGGCAGCGTCGATCTGAGTCTGAACGCCAAACTGGTCTCAACTGGCACTGTCGCCGTGGGCAGTTACTCTTCCGCCCTGGTCCTGACCATCGAGTACCTGTGAGGAGCGCCCCGTGAAAGCGACCGCTCGATCCTGGCGCGCTTGGTTTGATGTGGGTTCAATAGCGCTCATGCTGTGCCTGGCCGCTACGCCGGCACTGGCGGTAAGCTCCATGGACTATGAACTGCAAATCAGCGGCAAGCTGGTCAAACCGCCGTGCACGCCGCAATTCCCGGGAACCATGCTGATCGATCTCGGACAGGTATCGCGCAATGACCTGAGCGCAAGTCGCGGTGCTACCACCGAGGTGCATTTGAGCTTCGAGTGCGCCATAGGCAGCCGCGTGATACTCAAACTATTACCAGGAAGTGGCCAGTTCGACACCCAGATACTGAGCACTAGCTTGCCGCAATTAGGCCTTCAGGTACTTTTGAGTAGTACTTCGCTGAACTTGGGCAACGTCACGCCGAGCCTCGACACGGCCTTGAGCATGCTCGCCACCGGCACTTCGATTGGCTTGACTCTGCGAGTCAAACCGCTCTTGTTGGGAGAAGAGTTGCCCGCACCGGGCGCGTTCACGGCAACGCTACTGATGGAAATGAGCTACCAGTGAGTCGTCAGAGAAACTGACCGGCCTTGATGCAATACGTCAGCAAGTCAAGATCGCTGGCCACTTCCAATTTACGCATGGCCGCCATCTTCTGTGCGCTCACGGTCTTGGCGCTTCGCTTGAGTTGAAGAGCAATGCTGCCGACACTGCTTCCAGCCACAAATAAACGCAGCACCTCGAGCTCTTTAGGGGACAGACTGGAAAAGCGCCCATCAATATCACTGATGTTCAAGGAACCCGAACTGGCGACCATATCAGGGCTCTGGGACTGACGATACGCGTTCAGCGCATCCAAAGCATGCTGGATCTCGTCCTGCAGCTGGCTCTTCTGCAAGACGGCAACTACACCCAGCTGATGAAGCCTTGAAAGAATCAGACTGCTGGATATCATCGTCAGTACCACTATCTGCGTCTTCGGAAACTGCCTGACCAGGTAGCTGATGAGCTTGAGTCCATCACCATAGGTTGCATCACCTGGCATGTTGAAATCGGTCAGTACCACGTCGGGTGCATGAGAGGTAAGTTCAGCCACCAACTGCGTTGAACTGGTGGCCTCGGCCACAACTTCGAAGCGCTGGTCTCTGGACATCAATTCGCGTACTCCAACCAACACGATTGGATGATCATCGGCTATTACAACTTTGATTTTACGCATGATGTAGTAATCACCCGAACACAGTTCATTCTTGAATAAGAGCACCGCGCAAAACGAGCAGGACCGAATACAGTCGCTCCAACAAGCTATGGACGGCAGGAATCGAGGTGGCACTCAAGGCCTCAGTGGAAAGTGCGACTTCCCACTCATTACAGGCTGCGGAAAGTGCCCGCGCACGCACCGAAGCAAACGAACCATTGAGGCGATGCAAGAGACTGACCAAGCCGGATGTATCCTCGTTATCAAGCGCCTTTTGCGCGTTATCCAGATCGGCCTGCAAAGTATCGACCAGCAACTGCTGCATAAGTACCGATAGCTTTATCCAGCCATCCAGGTCACCCGGCACCATCGAACAGGGTTGTTCCTGTCGCGTGGCAGCTGTGGCGGGCGGGCAATACCGGGCAAGGGTCTCGCGCAAAATTTTCAGGTTCAACGGTTTGACGAGCCAGGCATTCATGCCCACCGCAAGACAGCGCTCCCCTTCCTCTCTCATCGCGTTGGCAGTAACGGCGACGATGGGGATATCGACGTCACGCAAGCGTAATGCGCGAGCCAGTTCATAGCCATCCATTACCGGCATGTTCAAGTCAGTGATCACCAGATCGAACAGTTTCGGCGCCCACGCTTGCAGTGCCTGCTCACCCGTCTCTGCTGTTGTAACCTGGGCGCCGAGCGCTTGCAGCTGCTCACGCAGGAGACCTCTGTTGATGGGGTTATCCTCAGCGACAAGAACACGCAGTCCGACGTGGGGCAGCTCTTCAGCCTGCATGGGTATGAAGCTGTGGGTGGGATTGTGGCAGGCACGCTCCAGGGCGCGGGCAATACCTCTGATATCGTAGGCATTTACCGTCCATCCACTGCCGTCATTCTCGGGCTCGAGTGCACCCGCGAGGCTAGCGATGACGCGCTCGCCACGCCAATCGTCCAGGCCTGCTGAGCCGGGTAGCATGTCCAACAACACTTCCCCAGGATTACCACTGAACGAAGGTGGCAACGGCGATGCCCACGCCCTCCACCGGCCAAGCCAATCGACCAGCGACTGCTCCATTTCCTTGATCGGCGCCCGAACGTATACAGTTATACCCTGGAGGTCGATCTCACGGTTTCCAGCCAAATCACCTGTCGCTACCGGCAGCCGTATGTTCAAGGAAAAGCTGCTACCAAGACCTGGCTCACTGACTACCCTGAGGGTCGCCGACATCAATTGACTCAAGCGCATGCAGATCGATAGACCCAACCCTGCCCCTCCCGGGCTTTGAGCTTCCCCCAATTGCGAAAAAGGCTTGAATAGATCGGGAATTTTCTTGTGACTGATCCCTACACCAGTGTCCGATACCTGCCATTGCAACGACGCGTGTCCGTTGTCCTGATCGCTGACTTTAACCCGTAGTACAACGCGGCCGGAGTCGGTGAACTTGATAGCGTTGCTCAACAGGTTGTTGATGATTTGCCGGATGCGCCCAGGGTCACCTCGCATCAACGGCGGAAGACTGGCATCCACGAGGCCGTAGATTTGAAGACCTTTGTTGGTTGCAGAAGCGGCATAAGTACGTACTGCGTCTTCAAAGATATCCAACGGGCAGAACACGACTGACTCAACAGCCATCTGCCCGGATTCGATCTTGGAGACATCTAGCACGTCGCTGATCAACTGCAGCAACGCCGCCGAGGAGCGATGTATGGTTTGCAAGTACTCGCGTTGATCGGACTTCAAGTCGGTCAGTTCGAGCAACTCCAGATTGCCCAGCACCCCATACAAGGGCGTGCGAATTTCATGGCTCATGGTTGCCAGAAATAAAGTCTTGGCTTCGCTAGCCGCGTCAGCCGAGCGCTTAGCCTGCTCCATTAGATTGGCATCATCGACATGGCGTGTGACGTCGTTGAAACCGCACAACAGCACGTCTTCATCCTGATAGCGCGTCGATACGACGCAGACCAGCAAGTAACACCCATCTACTTCGATCTGCACTTCCCCGGGTGGCGCGTCACTGTAATCACGATTGATAACACTAACCAGCTGAGGAGTGATCGGCCATTGTTGAGCCCGCTGATTCTCTAGAAGTACTTGACCAGTGTTGCGCTGCAAGACACATAGCCCGACCGGGGCATTGTCCAGCATCACACGGTTGAAGGCATTACTCTCGGTCAGACGGCGGTTGGCGCGCTGCGCAGGTTCAACGACCCTGACACGATAAAGACGATTGACCCACCAGCCCAACAACAAAACGACGCTAAACACGCTTGCAGCCGTCAGCAAAGACCACCTAGCATAGCGGAAAAAATTATTGTAGCTGATGGTGTAGAGCCCGACCCAAGGCTCATTTCCCGCCGACATCAATTTGAATCGCAGGCCATAACGATCGAAACTGAGTCCGTCGGGTAATTGTGCATAGGACGAGTCAGCCCCAAGCAAGGTTTCCCCCACGGGGGAAATCAAAGTGAGGCGGCTGTTGATCGAGCTAACCAATTGATGGCCTGCGTCGTTGACCATTTGAACATTGAGCAAGGCGGCGAGAAACGCAAGCCCTTCATCCTTTCCTGAGGGCATAACGGAGCGAGGAAAGGCCACTCCACTGTACGCAACGATGGTCTTGCGTCCGGGAAACAAATCCTGGGGTGCACGCATCCAGCGCACCTGATTATCACTAAGTGCGTCACTCCTGGCTTTTAGGCTGTCGTAGAGGCGCCCGCTTACAGAGAAAAAGTTTTCCATGCCGAGCCGGGGTTGCCTGGGCGTGCTACCTATGCCGGGTATAGCGATATTGAACTGTGGGGTGGGTGAAAACATGAACAACTGTGGGGCGCCATAGTATGAACCCGACCAGTAAGCGGTGTAGTAATCGGTCAGTTGAACGCCCAACGAAAATGCGCCTTGCATCTGTGCCGATGAATATTGCACCCGCTGCGCCAACGTAAAGGGCAGCGACATCGCCAACCCTCGCACCTGATACAGCAATTCGTCGTCATGACGCATCAACTCGATCGTTGACATCGGTCGGATATCAGCCGCGATATTTTGATTAGTCTGGTTGTAAGCGATTGCCGCGTTTCGCAGGAAAACCTCATGTTCATGAATGCTTTCGACCAAACGCTCAAAATGCGATTCGACCTTATCCCGTTCCTCCTCCAGAACCCTATCACCTGCCCAGAAGCACATACCCAATAGCAGCAACGCAATGCCTACCACGAGCAAAAGGAGTTTATTCAGGCGTTGAAAACTCATCGCCAGAGCACCAAGACCCGAGTTTTCCGAGGTCATCTATACGAACTCACTTTGGGGCGACAAGCCCCAGTCGAAACAACACAAGACAGGCGCAAATACGGCACGTCACTGGCGGCTTTGCAAAGAGATAATAGCCTATCAGGTAAGTGTTGGCCCCATGCCATCAGCTTCCAGCATCTTCATAAAATCCACGCTTGCGACCGCCGCACTGATCAAATACCCCTGCACCTGATCACAGCGGATCTTGCGCAGGAAGGCCAACTCGGCGGGCGTCTCGACCCCCTCGGCAGTGACGACCAGCCCAAGCTTGTGGCATAAATCGACGATGCTCTGCAGGGCGCTGGCCTGACTGTCATTTTCGACACAGCCGTGGACCAGAGAGCGATCTATTTTTATTTCGTTGAAGGGGGTAGAGATCAGATTGAAATAAGAGCTATAGCCTTTGGCAAAGTCATCCTGGGCCAGGCCAAAACCCATCATGCGAAGGCGGCAGGCGCCCGCGTAGAAATTGCTCGGATCTTCGGTCGTCGAGCTTTCCATGAGTTCGAAGATAATCGAGCGAGGCTCGGCCTGCGCCGCCAACACCTTCTCCAACAGCCGGTCGGTAAAGTCATGGCTGTCCAGTAAATGAGTAGGCAAATTGACAGAAATGGGCACCTCATGCCCACGTCTACGCCAGAGGGATTGCGCCACAAGACTGTCTTCGAGCATCCGCCACAGCAGTTGCTCCTGTAACCTAAAATGGTTGATCGCATCCAGAAAGTCCCCCGGCGCCAGCAACCCGACCGTAGGGTGACGCCAACGGACAAGTGCCTCGGTTCCACATATTCGCCCGGTGCGCAGTGATTTCTTTGGCTGAAACCAGGCTTGTATCTGGCCGCTCTCCATGGCCCGCACCAACAACTGCCGATCCTGCTGTACCACCCGATCCGCAGGAGGAGCCGCGCTGTAAAGTTCATCCAGGCGATCGCGTAGCTGTCTGACCGCAGACAACTCCACCGGTTTTGAGATAAGCCCTATCACCGTCAGGCCTGAACTTTCTGCGGCCAACCCAGCGCTGATCAACATTCGCCGCGAAGCGGTACTCATCAATGCCAGTGCCGGTTTTTTCGGCAATGCAGCGATCTTCTGAATCAGTTGGACACCGTCCATGTCGGGCATGAAAAGGTCGCTGACCACCAAGTCATAATCCTTCTTTTGCAAGCAGCGAAGTGCCTCCGAACCACCCCACACGGTGTTGACGCTCAAACCGCCCACCTCGGAAAAGACGTGGTACAGATACTCGTGCTGGAAGGGATGATCTTCGACGATCATTACGTTATAGACCTTCAAACTTCACTCCGCCGATAGGGCTGCAAACAGCTGTACAAAGTGCGCAAGGTGAAAGGTTTGACCAGACAATAATTCATGCCTACCGCCAGCCAACGCTCGTTTTCATCACGAATTGCATTGGCTGTAGCCCCAATGACCGGAACTGAACATCCCAGCTCGCGCAGTTTGGCGCAGAGTTCATACCCATTCATGTGTGGCATATTCAAATCGCTCAGAATCAGATCAAACTGCGAGACACGCCATGCTTCAAGTGCCGCCAGACCATCATTAGCCAACTCGACCGTGCACCCGAGTTCTTCAAGCTGGTCGCGCAGTATTAACTGGTTAATGAGGTTATCCTCCACTACGAGTACGCGCATCCCAAGGTTGAACGTCACTTGGGTTGACGCCTGGGGCAACTCCTGTTCCCCCAGTTGGCCTTGAGCCTCGCTGACAGCACGGTGCAGGGCCGAAAGCCGGTTGATGTTGACCATGCGATGAGGGTGATCGATATGATGCGCATCGTGCTCATCGCTCGCCGCTATCACCAGCGGGCCAGTCCATTGCGGTCTGAGCTGTTTTTCCACTCGCCCCGGATGCAGTTCGACCAGTACCGAGCCGGCGTGATGCTCATAGGCAGCCGAAGCACAGATCTGCGCGCGCGCGCCCCAGCGACGCAACCAGCCGCAGACGCTTTCCGCCAATTCGCGAACCGGCGACACCACATACACGACGTCGGCACACAGCTCACCAAAGAATGCATCGCCTTTCATTTCGCTTAATTGCTCAAGCGCCAGACACAAGGTGAAGCTGCTACCTAGGCCCGGCTCGCTGACGACGCGCATGGTGCCGTTCATCAAATGCATGAGGCGCTTGCAAATCGAAAGCCCCAGGCCGGCTCCGGTTACCACATTGGTATTGCCATCACCCTGGTAGAACGGCTCGAAAAGATGCTGCTGATCCTCATGAGAAATACCTTTTCCAGTATCCGCAACCTGCCAGTGAAGCATGGCGCGTTCGTCGTCGCGGCTGTCCAGCTTCACGCGTAAAGTAATCCGACCGCTACAGGTAAACTTCAAAGCGTTATTGAGTAAGTTGTTGAGTATCTGCCGAATGCGTGCGACATCCCCTTTTACCCAGTCCGGCAGCCGCGGGTCGATACAGGCGAAAAGTTGCAGCCCTTTACCATGCGCGGCACCGGCGTAGCTTTGAATCACATCCTCGATCAATTGAAGCGGCGAGAAACGTACCAACTCCAATGACAATTGCCCGGCCTCGATCCTCGATACATCCAGCACATCGCAAATCAAGTGCAACAGATTGGCGGATGAGCCCTCTATGGCGCTGAGATAATTGGTTTGTTGGGTGCTGAGTTGCGTACGGGCCAATAACTCCAAGGTCCCAAGCACCCCATAAAGCGGAGTGCGGATCTCGTGACTCATCGTCGCCAGGAACAGTGTCTTTGCCTGGTTAGCGGCATCGGCCAGCTGTCGAGCCTGTTCGAGCGTGACCTCTGTCTGTTTACGCGTACTGATATCGCTGAACGCGCAGATAAGAACGTCCTCGCGCTTGTAGCGTGTGGCAGCGAAGCTCAGGCTAAGGTGGCGCCCATCGCTCATCTGCAGTTCGTCAGTGTTATTTTTTTCCAAGTCGCTGAAGGCTCTGTGTATCCAGCCATGGCACAAGTCCTTGCGCTCGTTCCCAGGCCCCAACAATTGTTGCGACAGCTGGTTTTCGAGCACCACTTCGCCGTCCTGACGGCGCAGGACGCACAACGCGATAGGCGCGATCTGAATGACCGCGCGGCTGAATGCCTCACTTTCCACCAAGGCTTCTATGCGGTGACCGGCGGGAATAATAAGCCTGCGATCAATCCGAATGACCAGCAGCCCCATCAGCCAGGTGACGCTTATGCAGATAAACAAACAAATGAGCAAGGGTCCGAGCAGAGGCGGCAGCAACGTCGTGAGTTCCGTCGCGTAAACTATCCGCCAATTCGAATAACCAAGTTGTTTAATAATGGCAAGTTGACCGGGAAACCACGTACCGCCCACCAGGCCAAACGCTCGCCCGCTGGATAGTTGCTTCAAAGAGCGAGGCATCGCAAGGCCAGCAGCGCTGGAATAGAGAACTTGGTTACTGGCATCCAGCAGAAGGAAATCTCCCGCATTCTCATGGTGCAGCGCGTTGACCAAGTCCTGTTTTTCAACCTCCAGGCCGAGCCAGCCGGACGCTGGATCGCGATCATCGAGACGTGAAAATATATAGAGGGGAGCGTCCAGACTTTGTTGATCCGTGACCCATACGTCTTGGCTTTGCTCACTTCTGGCCAGCAGGTTCAGCACTGGGCGAGAAAGCACCGAGGGCTTTTCAGCAATATTGTCAGTATCGAACAATCGAATGACTTTCGCTTGGGCACTGGCTGAAACGTACAGCAAATTGACTTTTTCGGTGCCCATATAAGAAAGCAATCGGCGCGTAAGCCATAGGCTCCACGTATTGCTATCTCGTTCACCTAGGATAATGTGGGCTTCCTCTCCCTGGATTTCATTGGCGTTTGCGAGCGGCTGTGTAATGTTGCGCACCGCCGCGAGCCCAACGCTTTTAAGTAGTGTCTGGCGAGTGATGAAGAAATTCTGAGCATCAGAGATCGCGTCGTTCATGTTGCTGCGACGTGAAGAAATCTCCTCATCGAGCGACGCATGAAGGTAGCTGTAGGCCCCCGCATACGTGCCAAACACCAAAGCCAACGCGAACATATGGAGGAGTTTTCGCGCAGCTTTTGGCGTGGAGAAAGAGGAGTCGAGCGGACGAATGAACGGGCTGTGTTTCATCTGTCAACCTTAATAGAATGCGGCTTTAAAGATAATCAGACGATCCTTAAAAGCCGCATCCGGGAAACGCACAATCAACACCCGCGTCTATTTCAGTCGACTCGCCAACGACGTCATGGCCGAATATACCCCTCGGTGCCAGGACCTTTTTGGGTCGAATAGAGAAAGCGGAAACTTTCGTACGCTAAGCTCTCTGCCTATCAAGTAGAGGTCCTAGAGGTGGACGCCGCAGCGTCAAAAAATGCAGAAACAAACACCCTACACCGACTAGGGACCAGCAATCGTCCTGACCACTATGGATGGCTTAGCGTACAAAAATTTCCGTCCTCTGCAACTATCGCAAGCACATCGAGATATGAGGAATTTACTGGAAAGAAAATAAAGGGCTCAATGAGCCTGGCGACCAAATCCGTAATATCTGGAACACTTAATGATCATTTATATAACTAAAACGGCGCCAGCGCGAGAGCCAACTAACGCACTCTTTCACCACCACAACACAGCAATCACCAAAACAGCAATTTATACGCGACGCAAACTATTCCCTGCATGAATTGGCACTATCAAAATTTTGAATAGCCCTGTTTTTCCTACGCTGGGTACAATCTGTAATGTCCCCCTTCTCACTTCATCCCTTTGGTTGTCTCGCGGCCTCTGGGCGCATCGATTTCGAGACGACGATTAAACAATCATAGATAGATAATCATCCAACGGATCGCACATGAACGCCTTATGCAAGTTGCCATGACCCCTGACCAACGATTTGCCCGACACGTCCGTTTTGCCATTTTGATATTGACCGGCCTATTCGTCTATTTCCTGGTAGCAGACCTCTATATGCCGCTCACACCACAGGCGCAATTAACTCGCTCCGTTGTGCGGATTGCACCTCAAGTGTCTGGCCAAGTGATAGAAGTGACAGTGGTCAATAATCAGCATGTCAAGGCTGGGCAGTTGCTGTTCCGGCTGGATCCCCGGCCTTTTGCTTTGAAGGTCAAGGAAGCGCAGTTGATGATCGAGCGCGCGCGACAGGATTACTCAGAGCGCGATGCAAATCTCGGCGCAGCGCAGGCCGACTGGTCAGCAGCAAAGGCTAAAGCTCAGGAGTTATCGACTCAGGCGGGGCGCATTCGAACCTTGCATGACAAAAACTTCGTCTCCACTCAACTGCGGGATCAGATCAACGCCAACCTGATTATTGCCCAGGCGCAAGTACGGGCTGCGTCCAGCACCATTGATGAGATCAAGGCACGCAGAGGTGGCCCTGGCGACGACAATGTGCACCTCCGGCAGGCGCATAACGCGCTGGAACAGGTCCGTCTGCAACTGGAATACAGCGAAGTCCGGGCTGAACGTGCCGGTGTGGTTGGCAATCTTCAGCTCAGTCCCGGGGCGTACCTCCAGGCAGGCGCATCCGTCATGGCACTGGTGGAAGATAATGCCGATGTCACTGCCGACTTCAGAGAAAAGGCGTTGCGCTATGCGCAGCCAGGCACAACCGCCTCAGTGGTGTTCGATGCCCGGCCAGGGGAAATTTTTGCTGCGAAAGTCAGCAACCTGGAGTCGGGGGTGAAAGAAGGTCAGATCGACGCAAACGGCGATCTGGCCGCCCCCCTGCAATCGGATCGCTGGGTAAGGGATGCGCAGCGCCAACGCATCCACCTAGTGTTCAATACCGAACTTCCGCCCTCGTTACCCTCTGGAGCGAAGGCAACCGTGCAGCTCTTTTCCAGCGACAATGTTGTGGCGCGCTTGATGGGTGCGCTGCAAATCCGCCTCGTCAGCATCATCCATTATGTCTACTGAGACTGGCACCCCCCATCGGCTGAGCGAAAACGACCTGCGTCAATGCCTGCGCATTGCCGGCGGTGGTACGCTGGGGCTGTTGATTTGCAAGATTTTCAATCTGGAATACGGCGCTTTTTTTTGCGTCTATCCGATGTTGATCCTTGGCCTAGTTCCGACCTTGAATGCCCATCTGGTCCGCCAGTTCCTGGCACAGGGCGTGGTGGTCAGCGTGGAGGTCGGAGTGCTTTATGGGCTGTTCGGTGGTCGACCGGTGTTGGCGGTGCCCATCGTGTTCCTGTTGTTTCTATACCGCTTTGCGCTGATGGCCAAAGGGCCACTGTTTTTCTTCAGCGCTCTGAGCGCGGTGTTTCTCTCGATTCTGCTGCATTTTTCCAGCTATCCGCAAACTGATGTCATCGATCTGCTCTGGTGTAATGGCGCGGCGATCTGGCTCTCTGCGGCGATCGCCGGCCTGATGTTTTACCTGTTTCCAGATGCAGCTCCCCGCAGCCCCAGGCAACCGATAGAAAAAGACCTGCCCAGCCAGCGCCATGAAGCCCTGCTTGGCGCAACGGTCGCTACCTCGTCGTTTGTCGCCTTTCAATGCCTGGACTTGAAAGATTCATTGTCCGCGCAAGTGGCGAGCATCCTGATCCTGTTTCCCATGCACTGGAAAGGCGCGCATTTCGCCGGACGGATTCGTGCAATAGGCACGCTTATGGGATGTGCCGTGGGCTTTATCATGCAGTTGTTGCTCTACAATCATCATGACATTTTACCCTTGGTTTTAGTGATGTTCTGGGTGGCCTTGATGGTCTGCGCCCGCTGGCATTCCATGGAAAAAGGGCTTCCGGGAATAGGCTTTGGCGCCATCACCACACTAGCCATTCTATTTGGGCAATACCTGACGCCCTCCCATGACATCATGTTCGATATCTTTTATAGATTTGCCTCTGTGTCGATCTCGGTAATCCTGACTCTGACGCTTGTTTTTCTAATCCATGGATTTCTCAATCGATTCGCCGTGACTCGACACATGAGCCATTGATCTCGCCACCACTTAAACGTTTAACGCTTCGCGCTGCACCTCATGCACCTCATGCGGACTGGCCTTGCCCCTGCTCAACTGAGTTTTTTGATCACGAACCGAGTGCAATTGGGGTTGGAGTAGGAAGTGCCCAAGCGCGGGAGCCAGGACGAGCGCATCAACCATGTGCGTCGCCAGCCGCAGCTCCCCCGCACGGACTCCCGTCAAAAATAGCAACCGGAGGCCAAGCTGGACCTGCAGCTTGCCGGGATATTTACATAACATTTTGAGCATGGCCGGCGCTCAGGCATGCGCAGGAATGGATTGTGGCGTACGGGTGGCTGAGGCAGCGCGACGACATTCAGATCGAACGCCGGATTCAGCAGTAACCCAGCAGCGATGATCAATGCGTAACAGAACCTCTGCCGGAAGCAAGTCCGGGCCTTCTCAGGGAGGGAATAACGTCTTTGGCAAAGATGGACTTAAAAGTCGTGGCTGTCAGTGGAAACCGCTGGAACGAAAAAAGGACCCTAAGGTCCTTTTTTCTAAGACTTACAGAGCTCTACGGAGCTCTGTAGATCATAATTTGGAGCGGGAAACGAGACTCGAACTCGCGACCCCGACCTTGGCAAGGTCGTGCTCTACCAACTGAGCTATTCCCGCAAATGGCGTCCCCTAGGGGACTCGAACCCCTGTTACCGCCGTGAAAGGGCGGTGTCCTAGGCCACTAGACGAAGGGGACACGCTAACTGAAACACATGGTGTGTATTCCAGTGCCCAGACCCTAGCTCGAAAGCTTGGTCCTGGTTTCACTCAGTGCCACCCGAAGGCAACACTGTTTAAAAATGGAGCGGGAAACGGGACTAGAACCTAGCCTCTAACCTTCTGATTTAAAAAGGTTTTCCTTGCTTCCTACCTCAGGAATGGACGCTATTCTGGACTTGTTCTGGCCCATTGGCAAGTCCTATACCAAGTTTTTTTCCATTGATGGCCACAGACGGCCAACAACAACCATGACTCACCCTTCACACGCCCCTGAGGCGAGTTGTTCGTGGAGGGGCAATAAGACCTCGTTGCCCCAACGAGACGGTCGCTCGGCAGTGCATGTGAGGGTGTCATGACAGGCCGCCCCTCATCCTCAGACCAGCCCAAGCCCAAGCCCAAGCCCAAGCCCCGCTCGTAACGCAACGTCTCGGCGATTGCCAGCAGTGATCTGCGCTCGGCAAAGCACCAACGCGCACGGCTGGCCCGCCCCACCGATCAAGCACCTATCGCAACTGAAGGGGCACGCAGCGACGCCGGTAGGATCAACACTTAAGGAAGCAGACACACAATTACGATTTGTGCGTGTCCACTTCGGCCACGTCAAAACTTGTGGATTGCATCACACAACGGTTCACCGAAACCACTACCAGTGCGCGAATAACAGTGCACCGCCCGCTGTCAAAGAGCATGTCAACAAGCAAAAAGGAAGATACACCATGAGGATACGTCACCTGCGCTATTTCCTTATCGTCGCTGAAGAACAAAGCTTTGCTCGTGCGGCGGCCAGAGTTCACATCGAACCTTCCCCGTTGTCGAGAGCCATAAGAGATCTTGAATCCTATCTCGGTGTCCGACTGCTCCATCGCACCAAGGGGCGTATACAGCTGACTTGGCCTGGGGAGATTTTCCGTGAAGAGGCTCGCCGCGTACTTGCCTACATGGATAACGCCCTGACACGAGTGCAATCGGCGTCTCAGGGCTATCGCGGCCGGGTACGCATCGGCATCGCCGACAGCCTGGCTCAGCCTCGGCTGACACAGCTGCTGGCTCGATGCCGAGAAGAGGAGCCTGCCACCGAGATTCGGATCGTTGAAATGACCGTCAACGAGATGCACAAAGCGCTCTTACACGACGAGATAGATGCGGGTTTCACTGTCGACAGCACAGTAGCCACCAATGGCCTCACAAAGTTTAGGGTTTGGGCCGAACGCCCTGCCATTGCTATTCCCACTCACCATCCGCTGCTTTCCCTGGATAAAGTTCCTCTTGGGGAAGCACTCCGGTACCCCCTGATTCTTTGCCATCCTGAACATTGCGCCGGCGGACGCAATGTCATTAATCATTGGTTTGAGGACGACTCGCTGCCCTCTCCCACCATTGCTGAACATGTTTCTGGTCATGAGCCCATGATGATGCTGGTGGCCGCTGGCTATGGCATTGGTATCGGGTTGGAATCGCAGCTTTCCATTTACAACCACCCTGACGTCATTGTTCGGCCGGTTATCGACGATATCCCCGACACCGCAACATTCATCGTTGTACCTGACAGGCCAATTTCAGCAGAACTGGAGCGCTTCATTAAAAGAGCGCAACAAATCGGGGAAGCATGACCGATGCGTGAGCAAGAATGATCACCCCATCCTCAGTTTTGGACTCTCACATTAAGTTCCATACATTTTTGTCTGGAGCACGACCCAAATATCCCCTTCATCGTCGCGAGATAAAGGGGATAGCCTTTGAATTCAGTGGGTGTGCACCGGCTCATGCACAAGCGCTAGCTTGTAGCGCTTGTCAATCGCAACCTACCGTTACTGACGGACATTTTTTGTCGCCCGCATGACAGAAAATGCCGCGCTCACTCGCGCAAAGATTAAACAGCGAGCGTCCGCCAGACGGACTATTTATCAAGACGCCGAACCTTTTAACAGTATCCGTTCCACGGATAGAGTTGGCCGCAATGCTTTGCCTCGCAGCCGGATGACGGAACATCAATACGGTGGTCAGTACCGTCCTATTGTTTGATGTGCTTCAGGGGTGGCAGCGATTCAATACGGGTCAACCCGAGAAGTGCCACTGAGCATTAAGGAGTGACCGCTATGTCTGAACAGAACCCTGCTCCAGCCCCGGAGCGACGCATCCTTCGCCGCCCGGAAGTTGAGGCCAAGACAGGCTTCAAGCGCGCCTATCTTTACAGCCTCATGAAGGCGGGCCAATTCCCCAAAGCCATAAAACTTGGCGTCCGCGCCGTTGGTTGGGACTCCGCAGAGATCGACCAGTGGATCACTGACCGTCTTAAAGAACGCGTCTGACTGAGCTCCCCATTCCTTGCCGAAGAGGAGCAAGCCATGCAGGTGATTTCTGTTATCTCGACCAAAGGCGGCGTAGGAAAAACCACGGTCGCCGCCAACCTCGGCGGTTTCATTGCTGATGCCGGCCTGAGGGTCCTGCTGCTCGACCTGGATATGCAGCCCACATTGTCCTCGTACTACGAGCTTACCCGTCGCGCGCCGTGCGGGATCTATGAGCTGCTGGCATGCAACGAACGCGACATTGCGCGACTGGTATCGCGCACCGTCATAGACCGTCTGGACGTCATTCTGTCCAATGACGAGCATCGGCAGTTGAACACCCTCTTGCTGCATGCACCGGACGGGCGGCTTCGACTGCGGCACCTGCTACCGGTGTTTCAGCCGCACTACGACCTGGTGCTACTCGATACGCAAGGCGCTCGCAGTGTGCTGCTGGAGATGGCCGTGCTTGCCTCCGAGCAGGCGGTCTCGCCCGTCACGCCCGAAATTCTCGCCGCGCGTGAAATGCGCCGAGGCACTCTGCAGCTCATCGAAGACATCGCCCCCTATCGGCATCTGGGCATTAACCCGCCACACCTTCATCTCCTGCTCAACCGCGTACCTGCTGTATCAGCCAATGCAAAATTGATCCAGCAGACACTGCGTTTGATCTTCAGAGATCAGGAAGGGGTTCACGTCCTGCATACCGAGATCCCCGCGATCGAGGCATTTCCCCGAGCGGCAACGCGTGGTTTACCGGTCCATCGGGTTGAGCACCGACGGCCCACTGGCCGAGTCGCGGCAGCCGCACTGGACATTGTGCGCGGGTTGGCCAGTGAACTGTGCCCGCAATGGCAGGAGCAGTTCGCCCTGGTCAGCGGGAAGTTTGAGGGGAGACACTCTCATGTCAAACGCCCATGAACTGGCCCGTGGCCACAAGCGACTACTTCCGCTGATTGAACATGCCCTGAGCGAGGGTTGGAATGTCTCCCGGACACCTGGGGGGCACCTCAAATTCGTCAAGCCGGGCTTACCGCCGATTTATACCAGCGCGACAGCCAGCGATCACCGGGCAGAACGCAATGCACGCGCCATGCTGCGTCGCGCACAACGCCACGCCACGGTGGTCGAGCACCCCGATCAAGAGGGAGCCGACTATGGCTAATGTCTCCCCGCAAGAGATGGCCAACAAGCTGATGAGCGACGGTTTTAGTCGCTCCGGCCCTGTTGCAGAAACCTTGACAGACCCGATCACCGATACCGCGATGGTGGTGACGCTGGACCAGTTGCGCCCCTATGAACTGGACCCGCGGCTGACGCGCAATCCGCTGTACGAGGAGATCAAAGCGTCCATCCGCCAGCGTGGGCTGGATGCCCCGCCGCCGATCACCCGTCGCCCCGGTGCCGATCACTACATCATTCGTAACGGCGGCAACACGCGCCTGGCGATACTGCGCGATCTGTGGAGTGAGAGCAAAGACGAACGATTCTTCCGTATCGGCTGCCTGTTCCGCCCATGGCCGGAGCGCGGTGAGATCGTCGCCCTGACGGGACATCTCGCAGAAAACGAACTTCACGGTGGCCTGTCGTTTATCGAACGTGCCCTGGGTGTTGAAAAAGTCCGTGAGCTCTATGAACAGGAGGATGGTAAATCGCTGTCGCAGTCAGAGCTTGCCCGACGCCTCAAGGCTGACGGCTACCCCGTGCCTCAGCCCCACATCAGCCGCATGCAGGAGGCCATCCAGTTCCTGCTGCCAGCGATACCGAACGTGCTCTATGCCGGCCTGGGACGCCCCCAAGTCGAGCAACTGACCAGCCTGCGTAGAGCCGGTTCCCGGATCTGGGATGCGCGCGTCACCAAGAACAATCTAAGCATTGATTTTGCAACGCTGTTCCAGGATGTCCTGATGGTATTTGACTCCCCAGGGAGCTTTACGGCGCAACGGGTGCAAGATGAACTGATCGGCCAGATGTCCGAGTTGCTCGGGGTGGACTATGACACGCTGGTGTTCGAAATCACCGATTCCGAAAAGCGCTGGCAGTTGCTTACTAGTGAACCGAACACACCGCCAGGTACGGAGACCACAGGGTCGGTCTCCACGACCAAGCCAACATCTCCATCCGTAGTCGCACCGCCCACGTCATCATCCACACCGCGGGTAACAGAGGCACCCAGGATACCGGCAAGCGATACCCTTTCGATTCAAGAGGGGCCTGCGACACATCCTCTGGCCGACGTGAATGACGATCAATATGCTAAGGCCGATCACTCGGCCTTACTTCAGGAGCATATCGTCTCACCTGCCGAGACCACCGAGCGCCTACAGTCGATCCAACGATTGGTGACCGAGCATGTCGGCGAGACGCCACCTGATTTCGAAACCAGCGTGCTGCAGGCCATCCCTGTTCAGGCAGGCGGTCTCTACCCCATCTCGGATGTCTGGTACATCGATCCCGGCCTCGATACGCCGGATCGGCTGCGCGTCCACATCGCTCAGTTCGCGCGTGAGATCGCCAACGAAGCGGGTCTGGAAGAGGCCATTGTCGCCTGCGACGAGGGCATCGGCTTCACATGCGCGGGAATATCTACCGATGCGAACACGCACTCAAATCTCCGTGGTGCATTACTGCTGCTGCATAGCCTGAGCGTTCCCTACCAGCCGGACCGGACTCCGCCTTTACGGATGCCCGGGGATTTGGGCGCTCTTCTGCTGGGGCTGGAACACAGCCCTTCATCACAACCTACCGCTAGATTGAGCGATACGAGCCTGGTGAAGCTTTTCCGCTTGGTGCGACTCGCCCGGCGACTGCTGGACATCGAGGCGGACATCACTGATGGCGATGCCGCCCTGAACGGATCATGAGGGCGCCGACCATGCCCGAACCGCATCCGCTCAATCAGGCCGTCATCGCGCAAGCGCTCCACGATTTGCGCAATGGCCAGTTGCGCCGGGCCAAGTCCATGGGATTTGACGATGCTGCTCTGGATGCACTCAAGCATCCGGCCATGGCCAGCCTCCTGGCCAACGCCACCGTCTCATGGTGTTCCGTGAGCGTGAATTCGGAAGTGCTGCGACGCCTTCTGAGCCAGGTAGACAATCTCTCACGGGAAATCGAGGAGATCGATCGGTTCCTGCGACTGGGTGCGAGCACAGAACTCATCAGCAGATTTTATGGCCTGAACCATCAGGAAATCGCCCTCAGGCGCGACGTCATCGGGCTACCGAAACGCAAGGGCCGGCATCCGGTTCTGACAGAAGAGCAGGACTCCGATCTCTGGCATCGCTGGTCTGAAACCGTAAAAGAGCGTGGCACTGCGCTGACCGACGACATGGCCATGCTTGCCATTACAGCTGATCTTGCGGAGTCTACGGGCCTGCCCATCTCTGTCATTTGGAGCGCTATCCGAGGGTGGATTGATGAAGGGCTGATCTGATGGGCAGTCCACGTCATTCACGCGGTCCCGTATCGCTGGGGGAGTTGTTCGATCAGGCGCTGCAGCACATGCCGCCTCCCCCGACCATGGCAGCGGCACCACCAGCTCCGTCTGATGGATTCATCTTCAGTGGTAATCGTCATGACAGCGTGCCACGTGCGTTGTTGCTGGACAATCGACTGACCCCGCTTGAACGAAACGCCTGGCAAGTCTTCCGTCTGCTGCTCAATGATGACGGGGTCACGGCCTTTCCCACTTATGAACAGCTCGCTCCCTGGCTGGCCTCAATGCCGTGTACGACGCGCGCATCCCATGAAACTGTTGCCCGCGCGCTGACCCTGCTAAGGCTGACGCGCTGGATCAGCCTGGTGCGTCGCAGGCGTGACCCGAAGACCGGACGGATATTGGGTAACCTCTATGTGTTGCACGATGAACCCCTGACGCCCTATGAAGCCATCCAGCTCGACGCCGATTATCTGAGGCTGGTCAGCCGGTCCTTGGCCCACGCTAGCAAGTCCATCCAGAGCGTCGGTGTGCATGTGCTGAAAGAAATGGCTGAAGATCCGTTGCTCAGCGGCCAGATGCTTCCCACCCGGTTACAGGTACTGTCGCAGCGCCTGGCCGCGCAGGGTTGGGTTCAGACGGCGACTTATCCACAGCCTGGGGATGCCCACAATTCCGAAGAAGGGCCAGAAAGCCTTCTTCGGAATCAGCCGCGCCCGACTTCGGAATCCGAAGCAGGCGAAAAGCCCAGTAAATCCGGCTCACTTCGGAATCCGAAGACCGATAGTACTGTACGTAAAGAAAAAGAAATAAAAGAAGTACGTACTGTACCGCGCGCGCACGAGTTGGGAGTGCTTCGGCTCCCCGAGCGCTTCCTGTCACTCAAAGCAGAGCAGCAATCAGGCGCACTCGCCGCCCTACAGGCCGTGGATACGCAGTTGCATCAGGCTGTCCTCGACGAATGGGATGCCCGCTGCCAAGCCAGCACGGTACACAATCCCGCCGGGTACTTGTTCGGCATCATCCAGAAAGCCATGCGTAGCGAGTTCCGCGCCTGGGCTGGACAGAAGGCAGCCAGCGTCACGACAGCACCAGAGTCGCAGCCCCAGAAATCACCGCCACCTGCGGACCCCGCCGTGGCACAGGAGCATATCGCCCGTCTGCGGGCACTGATGCGCCTGCCCTGAACACAGCCGTCGCAAACTTTCTAGATGACGAGCATGCCATGACTCGATCTGTCCAAACGCTGCGGCGGCCTGCGCGTGCGTCCACCGAGTGCCAGGGTCGCCTATACCACGGGTATAGCTGAACACGCTGCCTTCCCTGCAATGCATCACTTCCAGCTCCGTGTCATCAGCATGGAGGAGTCCACCAAAGTCCATAGTCGCCTATACCACTGGTATAGTTGAACACACTGCCTTCCCTGCAACGCATCACCTCCAGCCTGGGGGCATTCGCAGGAAGAGTCCACCGAAAGCCACTGTCGCCTATACCACTGGTATAGCTGAACAGACTGCCTTCCCTGCAATGCATCACCACCAGCCCCAGGATCATTCGCCTGAAGAGTCCACCGAAGGCCATGGTCGCCTATACCACTGGTATAGTTGAACACGCAGCCTTCCAGAAACTGCGAAGGGCAATGGTCACGATATACATCTCGCAGCCGGTCAGCCCCGGCGAAGCGCAAGACTTCACGGCAGCCGTGTGAACGCCTAAACAGGCATTCATGCGGTGCGGTTTGATGACTGACACCCTTCCGGTCAATGCCGATGCTGGCGACTCGTTTCCTTACCGAGAGTCGTCACGATGGCCACCGAACCCAAATCTTCCCTGCAGTTGAACCTTGGTTCACTGCGCAGCGCGATGTCGCTGACGCTGCACACCCATCATGCATCCCGCATCTGGCACGGACGCGCGCCCTCCGAGGGCAAACCCGGCATTGTCGGGCTCAACGGCTTTGTCGCCATCATGACCAAGCTCAAACGCGGCGCCGAGCAGGATGATCCCTACTCCGACTGGTGGATGCTGCGCATTGAGGACAAGCTCAGCACCACCAAAGAACAGCTTCAGGCCTTACGCGAACAGGTTGATCAGGCGCTGGCCGATGTGCCGGCTGCACTCAGCCTGGGCGAGAACCTCAACGTCCAGCCGGTAAAGCTGCCGCTGTTCGTGGCCTCGCAGCTCGGCTTCATGGCGGTCTATCTGCTCGCCGACTACGACGATCTGGCCCGGCGTCTGATCCTGGCGCATCACACCGCCTTGATTGACCGCAGCACGCTGGAGCGCTGGCTCAGCGAAGGCGCGCATGCGTTGCGCAGCCTTTTCAGCCTGGCGCAGCAATACCGCTACTCCGGCACGAAGCGTGACGATTTTGCCGCGAACAACGCCGCGGCGCGCGCGGCCCTGGAGAAGTACGGCGAACTGCCGCAGGACGTGCTCGAAGGCACACGCCGTTCACGCTTTGCACCGCCGCTTCTCCATCGCCCTTCTCCGACATCCGCGCCAGGCCTGTCGACAGTTTCAGAGGTTGCGCCAGCCAACGACATTGACACCGTTGAACCAGCCATATCAAACGAGGAGGATCTGGACGGCGGTACACCTGCGTCTGTCGACAGTGAGGACGAACCAGCATGACCGCAGCCAACCGCTTCTTGGCACTAGAACAGGCGGACTTCCAGAGGCTGGAACAGGCTGCCTACCTAAAAGGCCTTTTAAAGCCTTTTAAAGGTAATGGGGAGCTTGCGACCTGGGCCAGCCAGTGCCAAGCGCTGCGGGACGATCTAATCGGACTGGCGCAGCGCAAGGTGCTGTCGCAGGCCCGCAGCCACCCCTTCAACCTGCTTGCCGTGCAACTGGCCCAGCAAACCACTGGCGCAGGCACGACCTTTCTGCGTTGGCGCAACCTCGATCGTTCGCGCATGGGTACTGCTTTGTGGGAGGAGCTGCTTGCCAGCCCCGGCACACCGGCATCGCTGATCGACGACCTCTTCGCCATCGAGGTGCAGCGCATCGTGCTGAACCTGCAGATCAGCCTTACCCACAGTATCGCCCGGCAAACCTCGGCATGCGCCAGCAAGTTGGCCCATGCCGAGGGGGCTTACCAACGGCGTGTCCACGCCACCAACCCCAAGGAGTCACACTCATGAGCACGCATTTCTACGGTGAGGGCAACATCGGTTCGGCGCCAGAATTCCGCGAGTTTCCGAACGGCAATAACGAGCCGCGTAGGCTATTGCGCCTGAATGTCTATTTCGACAACCCTATTCCGACAAAGGACGGTTTTGAAGATCGCGGAGGGTTCTGGGCCCCGGTCGAGATTTGGCATCGCGACGCCGAACGTTGGGCTGCGCTGTACCAGAAGGGCATGCGCGTCCTGGTGGAGGGGCGGGCCGTGAAGGACGATTGGGAGGATGCGGAGGAAAACGAGCGCGTGACCTTCAAGATTGAAGCGCGCCGCGCCGGGATCCTGCCGTATCGCCTTGAGGCGGTCGTGCTTGGGGCCAAACCCGCAGCAGCGGAGCCAGCCGAGAACGAGTGATCATTCCCGCCCTGCGTGCACCTTTCCCGCTGAGCGATTGCGCCAACCACCAGTCGCTCACCGGGCAACAGCCAGCGTCCATGGAGTTCCACTGAGATCCACAGTTCGCGGCACATGGAGAAGCTCCCGGAAAACCAACCTACGGCCTCCATTCGCGGCCCCATTGCTTCCGACTCTTGCAGACTCTCCTCGCTTGCTACATCAGTCGAGATTCTCTGCGATATGGAACACAAGCCTCAGCGGCTCCTTGCTGTCCACGATCTGGTACATCACATCCCGCTTGCTTCTCGGCAGCGTTTTGGCACAGCGCTTCGCCGTATCACGCACGGCGGCATTCGTACCGTGGATGGTCGCCGCCAACAGCAGCACTAGGTATGCATCGGTCAGCGTCTTCGCCATCACCTCACTCTCGTTGCAAATCGCCACTAACACTTGACCCATCACATAGTGTCTTTCTTCGGCTGATCAGGGGGGAGCTTAATGGCCATCACTCGCTGTACCGCCACTTTGCACCCACCCGCTTGGGTCTGGATCATGTCAAATTGCTCCACTGACGTCCACTGAGGTCGCAGCCCGCGGTACATGACGATGCTCCCGACGCGCCATCTCACGACACGTTTGAACCTCCTGAGAACTCCATCACACGCCACTTACGTCGGTCTGATCACGCCCACGCACGCTGAATACGGATGAGCAGTGGCTCGGTTAGGTTTTCGACAAACCCGGTAATCGCCGGCATCAATGATCGCGTGTCCATCCTCTTCCGGTGCACAGATCGAATGCCGGGCGCTTCATTGTGCATCGGCAATGAGATGGACGGCGTATTCATCAATATTTTGACCTAACGCTACAAGGAGGGTCCATGCGTCTGCCATTCGAGCTCGATCCGCAGATCATCCACCACATCATTTACAGCCAGGCGGGCTCCATCGGCAAAGCCCTCATCGAGTTGCTGATGAACTCGGTCGATGCCAGGGCCAGTGCCGTACATCTTTCGCTGTCCCGCACCGGCTTCACCTGCAGCGACGACGGCCAGGGCTTTGCCCGCCGCGAAGATGTCGTTCGGTACTTCGGTCGTTTCGGCACGCCACACGATGAAGGCGACGCCACCTACGGCCGTTTCCGGCTCGGACGCGGCCAAATCATGGCCCATGCCACAACAGTCTGGCGTTCTAACGCCTGGATGATGACCGTCGATACACGGGCGATGGGCTATCACTACGATCTTGACGACCTCCACGACGCGTCGCCGGGCTGCTCGATCTCTGGCGAATGGTACGAAGTCCTGAGTGATGCGGAGCTGATGTCGACCATCCAGGAGGTTCGGGACCTGGTGCGTTACACCCCCGTCAGTGTTGAGCTGAATGGCCGGTGCATCACACGCGATCCCCGCACCGAGCGCTGGGATGCTGAGGACGAATTCGCCTGGTATCGCGTGAAAGCGGACGGTGCTGTCTTCATCTACAACCAGGGCGTACTGGTACGTCACGATCCCGCTCACACGTGGGGCGCGGGCGGCCTCATCGCTTCCAAGAAGGCCATATGCCTGAACGTGTCCCGTACCGAAATCCTGCGCAAGACCTGCCCGGTGTGGAAATCAATTGCCAGGCAATTTGGCCAAATGGCTGACCAGATGGCGTCCCGTCATGGTGACCACCGTAAACCGAGGCTCGCCGTGAAAAATCCGCGCGGGCATTACTTTCGGGCGATGCCAACATCGTTCAAATCTATTCTCAGGAAGAGGTCGTCACGCTTCTGCCCGGCAAGCGGCACGTGTCGTTGGAGGACTTTCTGCGCAAATGCCGCTATAGCCACAACCAGCGGCAAGGCGGAAGGTTCGCGGTCGTCGATAACGCCTTCGATGTCCCGAAGGGTGAAGCCATCGCCCGCGAAGGTATCGCCGTGATCGTTCACCCCAGCACACTCGACCGCTTCGGTTGCTACAACGCACAGGATTTTGTCGAGTGTCTCGTTCGGGTCCATGCCAATCTTCACCACGACGTGGAGCAGAATGGCACACAGTACTGGTGGCTCAACGGCCTCTTCGTTCCGGACTTGCTGGCTTTCTCCACACTGCGCGACGCGTTCATTGAGCGGACCCATATCGTGACGGAAAAAGATGCGCTCGATCACGAGACACGCCGCGCCTGGACGGCGTTGCGTTGGTGCCTGCATCACTACGCCGCCCTGTGCACGGGTGGCCGCCCTGCATACGGGGGGCAGGTCCGTGACGGTAAATCGCTGCATATTCTGCTTGGGCAGTCCAATATTGCCGAGGCATGGACCGATGGCAGCAGCTACATCGCCGTCGACGTCACCCTTGTGAAGCGGCTCAAGTCCAGTCCGCTCAGGACTGCGGCCTACATTTTTTCCCTCATCGAGCACGAGGCTGCCCACGAGGGTGACAGCCTCGACTGCGGCCACGATGAAGCGTTTTATCAGCGCCTCCATGACCTCGCCCTGCAGCACAGCGAGCAACGCCAGCGCTACACGCACATGTGGCTGATGAAGTACACCATGAGTCTGGAGGGTGAAGGGAAGCGCGCGCGTGGCGAGCCCTGGCGTGAACGCTTTCTGATCGACCGTGCCGGCAGCGGTCGGGAGAAACGCGGCCTGCCGCCGACCATCGAAGATGTCAGCAACGACCCTGTCGTGGTCGGTGCGATTCCAGACGAAAACATGGACTTCATCGACTACCAGAACACGCTTCTTACTGTGGCTGACACCGGCTCCCCGGCACCCGACTGGTCGGAGGTCCTGACGCGTGCCGAGGCAGACCAGAAGCTCATTGAGGCGCAGAACCGGGTTGACACAGCACAAAGTGTCGCAGCGCAGCGCCAGCATGACGACGAAACCGCTTATTGGGCCGAGATCGATGCTTATGAGAAAGCCCAGACCGAGGCCGACGAAGCTGCACGGCAGCGATTTTCCACGCTGTTCCATGTACAGGTCGAAGAGGTCCATCCTGACGCTCTGTGCTACCTGATGCGTGAGGATCTGAGCGCTGACCAGCTTCATACCCTGTGGGCTGCAAAGCCCTGGGAGGCTTACGAGCTGGAGGGCTCTGCCTATTACGAATTTGAAGACGGTGACCTCGATGAAGCCGACGGGCACACCGGTCGTCACCGGGCTGCCGAAGACCTGCAGGTGCTGATTCGCCCCGGCGAGACTGCATTGACGCTTGAGCGCAATGCGGCCGCCGCCGGCTTCTTTTGGGTTGATGACTATCTGAAGTGGCGTGAAGAACCCGATGCCTGATCCGAGGGCGGCTGTAGCAGTCTATGGTCGCCTTCAATGCGCCAGATCCTGTCGGCCTGAAAAGCACCGGTCTCTATCAAACACCTCTATACCCAAGGTATAGCGCCATAGACGTCCACTGAACTCCCCGCGCGCGACCAAAACGAAGCCCCTTCTCTGACGATCTCCTAAACGACCCTGGACTCAACTGTCGCAACCTTAATCCCCCCGTTCAAAAAGCCGGTCATTATCGAGTCCACCTTGTTTGCTGTCTCTCGCGCTCTCCCCGGACATGCTGGTACTCATTCGATGAACACCACGCCAACTCCGGGGAGGCTACATGCGCGTGTATCTGTGCGAGAAGCCTTCGCAAGGCAAAGACATTGCCCGCGTGCTGGGTGCGAAACAGCGCGGAACTGGCTGCTACAACGGACCAGGAGTTGTCGTGACCTGGTGCATCGGTCACCTGATCGAAGCCGCACCACCGGAAGCCTACGGCGAACAGTACAAACGCTGGTCGATCGAACAGCTCCCCATTCTTCCCGAGCGCTGGCGCAGCGAGGTCAAGGCCTCTACTGCCGCGCAATTCAAGGTCGTCAAACAGTTGCTCGGCCAGGCCAGCGAGCTGGTGATTGCCACCGATGCCGATCGCGAAGGCGAGATGATCGCTCGCGAGATTATCGAGCTATGCGGCTACCGTGGCTCCATTCAACGGCTGTGGCTGTCTGCACTGAATGACGCCTCCATTCGCAAGGCCCTGGGAGCGCTCAAGCCTTCGAATGAGACCCTGCCGCTGTATTACTCGGCACTCGCCCGCTCTCGCGCCGATTGGTTGATCGGCATGAACCTCAGCCGATTATTCACTGTGCTCGGCCGCCAAGCCGGCTACCAGGACGTCCTCTCAGTCGGTCGTGTGCAGACGCCCACGCTGCGTCTTGTGGTTGGTCGCGACCGCGAGATCGCCCGGTTCGTGTCTGTTCCGTTTTGGTCCGTCGAAGTGCAGCTATCGCACATCGGCAATTCTTTCACCGCTAACTGGATGCCGCCCCATGCCACCACAGACACTGCAGGTCGGTGCCTGGCCCAACGAACCGCTCAGCAGGCAGTAAGCAAAATCGGCGGCGCTCGTGAGGCTCAGGTGCTGTCGGTGGAAACCGAGCGGGTCCGCGAAGTCGCGCCTCTCCCGTTCGACCTCAGCACGCTGCAGGAAGTCTGCTCGCGCCAGTTTGGTCTCGACGTGCAAGAAACACTGGACATCGCGCAAGCGCTGTACGAGACGCACAAGGCGACCACCTATCCCCGCTCGGATTCCGGCTACCTGCCGGAGAGCATGCTGGCCGAGGTGCCGACAGTGCTCGACGCCATGCTTGCCAGCGATCCCGGCCTGCGCCCATTGTTCGACCAACTCGACCGCACCCAACGCTCACGCGCCTGGAACGATGCGAAAGTCACTGCTCACCATGGCATCATTCCCACGCTGGAACCGACCAACCTTTCTGCCATGTCGGAGAAGGAGCGGGCCGTTTATGGGCTCATCCGTTCGCATTACCTGGCGCAGTTTCTACCTCACCATGAATTCGACAGAACAGTCGCCACCTTGTCAGCCGGCGGCCAGACACTGCAGGCGACGGGTAAGCAGGTTGCCGTCCTGGGATGGCACCGGGCGCTAATCAACAGCGGGCCGGGCACACCCGGCGGTGCGGACGACGAGCCAGCCCAACGCAGCCAGATCCTGCCGCCGCTATCCGAGGGTACACATTGCCAAGTCGGCTCTGTCGATCTGAAAGCGCTGAAAACACTGCCGCCCAAGCCGTTCACGCAGGGTGAGTTGATCAAAGCCATGAAGGGTGTCGCCAAACTGGTGACAGACCCACGCCTGAAACAGAAGTTGAAGGAAACCACGGGCATCGGCACCGAGGCCACCCGAGCAAACATTATCAATGGCTTGTTGAGCCGAAGCTTCCTGATCAAAAAAGGTCGATCCGTCCGCGCCTCCGAAGCGGCTTTCACGCTGATCGACGCTGTTCCAGCGGCCATTGCCGACCCGGGCACGACCGCTATCTGGGAACAGGCACTGGACATGATCGAATCCGGGCAGTTGACCCTGGACACCTTCATTGCGAAACAGTCGGCCTGGATCACGCAACTGATCCAGCAATACAGCGGCACCACCCTGGCGATCCGGATCCCGGAAGGCCCTGCCTGCCCTCTGTGCGGCGGCGCTACACGCCAGCGAACCGGCAAAACCGGTCCCTTTTGGTCGTGCAACCGTTATCCCGACTGTAAAGGCACCGTAGCGATCGAATCGTCCAGTGGCAAGCGAGCCGCTCCGCGCAAGCGGCGGACCGCTCCCAGGGCTTCCTGAAGCCTGCCAGACACGTCCTGCCCCAGCCGCACTTTCCAGCGGTTGTCAGGCATGGCCCCGCGACCCGCGGGGCGTCCCAAGCATGTCCCCGCCTTCTGCAATGGCATGTCCCTCTCCTGCGACTCGCGTCGCCGAGAGGATTGAAGGTGCTTTCCTGACCGGCCAGATAACACGGCCTGCTGATCGGCACTCTCTACGTCCGGCCCGAAGGGTCTCCTGGCGCCTTGTGCGCGAGATGCCAGGAGACCCTTCGGGGACGACGGTGTTCGCCCCCGGTGCCCGCCGGTGAAACAACGGGCTCCTTTTGTGCGCGGATGTGCGCCGAAAGATATCGACCCCAACCACGAAACGGGTCGGGTGCGATCTGCTCCAGCGACAGGCGTTGACGACGGCCAAGTCCCTGCGACAGCCACAGGTGGTTTTCCTGTCCCCCGCTGGAGGCGTAATGCCTCCAGCGCCTTGTTCCTCTCCGCATCTTGAACGCCGTCTGCCTGCGGGCTGTCCAGAACCGGGTGACTTCGCCACAACCAGAACAGAAGATGGACACATGCACCTTCAACCCCTTCGGTACGGCAGCATGTGCCGCCGCATCAAAGTCATGAACTTGACCGCCGAACAGGGAGAGTGGCATGTCGCCATAAATTAGGCGTCAGCACCGGTAATGATGACAAAAGCCCCATACCGGTGCCGAACTACGACCCTATTTCTGCTACTACGGGAATACCCCGGCACAGCGGACAGGTACCAATGACGGGGGCGCCGGCTAATGCCCAAGGAGTGCCGCCGCTTTTAAGGCATACCGGACGACTACACCCTGGTGCCGTATCGCGTGCACCTCGCTGCAAAGCCATTGGCAACTCAATGGCCGTGCCTTGCGGCCTAGCTCGGACGACACCTGCAACAGGTCTTGCAATAACAGGGGCGCGCAAAAAGCCCATTGTCGGCAGACGCCATGAAGCCGCTTTGCCATTCTGCCACCATCTGTTGCTAACTCCGGTCAGCACCATGCCAGCAGCCACGGTCCCCAGGCTGCGACGTGGAGGTTCCACGTAGACCGATCCAGTCCGCTTCGCATCGTTTTACGCGGATGTGCGCCACACCTAGCGCCGATGCTCTTCATTCCCGCGCAACCCCGCGTTTCTTCATTCGACGCATGGCACTGACCCGTTCAGAACTGCCGTCGTGTCGGCTTACGCGAATTCAATCCACCGCGGCCACGGCTGCCTCATCAACAACGAGGTGATATTCCACCCACGACTCAGCACAGGCACTGAATCTCGGCGAACAACTGCGCGAGGCCGTGCTGCAGAACCAGATCGATGAAACATCGTGCCTACTCAAGCGCTAGACGGTGAGCCTGCTTGTCGGCATCTCCGACCTGCATATTCGAGCGATCCTGCGAGCGCGCGTTGCGCAGCTTCTGCTTGATACGTCCGACGCTGAGTGCTTCGACTGAAGCACCTGCATTTATTCACCCACAGGGACCCGATCCTCAGTTGGGGATGGGCTCCGCCTAACCTCTGCTGGAGAAATACCATGTCTCAGACTCCCAATCCTTTCATCCGCGGCTACCAAAACCTGCATGTCGTTCGTACTCTCTGCATCACCTATGAGGACGACAGCCCGCCCGTATGGCGGCAACTTCATCCCAGCCAAGCACACCTTCTGGACGATCAAATCGCGCAGTTTCCCTGCATTCTCTGCAATGACTTCGTCCTGATCACGGAGGGCCAGGAGGTCGGAGACGACCTTGAGGCACAGTGCCAAACCGAAGGCATCGTCCGCTCTGTGGTCTACGCCGTCCTCGGCAGCGATGCCGGGCAGCCCATCCACATCGGCGATACCTACGCCGCTGAGGACGCACGGGAAGTTGTACGGCGCCTGACTTTTGAGACCGGCTTCTACAGCCGATGCTGGGAAATCAGCACGGCGCACATCACCGAAGAAGCTGGTTGCTACCTGACAGAGCTTGCAGACATCGCCACGCCGATCGGCTTTCTGTTCGTCGTTTTCCGGATCCCATACAGCCCGGCGATCGGCGTCAAGGTGATTGCCACGCCCTGGACCGATGCCAACCTGCAGTACGTCGAAGGCATCACCGCCGAGCAGTTGCGGCAGGAACAATGCGACAAAGGCATGCCAGAGTCGCTGGTGAATGTTCTTCATCTGGCCGCGCTGGCTGATGTCCGCATCCTGATCTTCGACGCCGACGCACCGGTACTCGACGGCTTGCCGTTGTACGAAGAATGACTCTTGCCACGACATACCTTCTAGCCCCTCAACCGAGGGGCTTTTTTCTGCCCGGATGAAACAACCAATGCGGGGCACCCCGGTTGCCGATTGACGCGGGCCTGCCGCCGCATGGCGATGTCATTCTGCGCACAGGTTTGCTGGCGTAGCCGGCACCATCCCAGGTAGTCGAGACCTTCAAGACTTCGGTGCGGCTTTGCGCGCTGGTCACTGTACTCCCTGATGCACGCAGCATCTATTTACTCACCCCCCAAGGGATACCCTCCCTTGCGGGCAGGAGTCCCTTGTTTTCCTCAAAGGAGTCTCCCCATGGATCACTCATCCATTCGCACGCAGATACCAGCGTTGGTGTCGGCCCATGTTCCGCGCAATGTTCGCAGCTTCAAGTTCCGCATCTACGAAGACCTTCCGCAGGAATCCTCGCTCGGCTTCCGTATGGACCCGCAGCCCTTCGAGGGCAAAGTTGTCGCCAAGACCGATCAGGTCATTGTGATCAAGACCGGTCGTGCCGAATTCGCCGTACTGGATCGCCACCAGGTGAGCCAGGAGCCCGACGAAGGTATCAAGGTACAAGTCCAACCCTATGTCCGTCGCCGCTTCGACGGTCTTCGCGCGGATACGCCCGAAGAGCGCACAGAAGTGGCCTCGGACGGCACTCCCTACACGGTGAAGACACACATTCTCGGATCAGCACCGGCCAAGTTGCCGGCTCCTGAACTGCGTTGCCCGGAGTTGCAGGAGCTCGTTCATCAACTGGAGCAACTGCCCGCTCCCGATGGTTTCCGGCGCATCACCCACCTCCTGGTGGATGCCGAGGCCAGGGATTTCACCTGGGTTGACCCGTTACCCAACAACATCATCGAGACGCCACCCGCGATCAGCTTCACGGTCTCCACGGAGAAATTCCAGGGCCGCGTCACGGTGCTCTATGACCGTGCTGGCGACCATTACGCCGTGGAGTTGCGCCACGCTGATGAACTCATCCAGCGCGTGGACGAGGTGTACTTCGACATGCTCGGCGAAACGCTGGAACACCTGATCGACGACGGGCATTGGCGGCAGATCCAGGTGGAAATCCTGTCGGACGGGCGCAAGCCGATTCGGCACTGATCAGTCGGCCAACGCCACTCCTTACCTGTCCAGCTTCCTGCCTTCTTGGCGGGAAGCATTTTCCTCAAGCAATGGAGATCACCATGTTGCGATTCAAAGGTACAAATTTGCGTCCCGTGCTGGCCGAGGCTATCGCTCACAAGGGCCGCCTCATCCTCGCCAAGGATCATGGGGTGTATTTCCTGGCCGAGTTCGGCGAGCGTACACCCGATGGGCAGCAAAAACTGCTGGCCTACGCCGTTGGCTGCGATCCCGACATCGATCCGTTCGATAACTGGTGGGAACTCGCCCGCACCGAGCTTGGCGGGGATGACTTCGGGGAGTTTCTTGATCCCCACGATGTTGTCTTCACCCGCATCCTCAACAGTGAAGACGATCTTGAATTGTCGGCCACGCCGATACAGCTTTCGCTGCGAGCCGTTGCGTCCAAGCCAGGTAAAGGCTAGCTCACCACCTGATCACAAAGCCTCCATCCGGGGGCTTTTTCTGAACAGCGGCCATGTGACCGCATGCCTGTCTCTCGTTCCTTTCACAAGGAGCGCCCTCTGCCGTCGGTGCCCGCCGGCACGCCAGCCTGGAGACAGCCCACATGCGCGACCCGTTCAAGATCGACCAGCCCACCTGTATCAGTTTCAGCGCTGGTCGCACCAGCGCCTACATGCTGTGGCGAGTGTTGCAAGCCAATGCGGGCCGGCCTATCGATACCGTGGTCTGCTTCGCCAACACCGGCAAGGAAGTGGAGGCCACGCTGCGTTTCGTGCGCGAGTGCAGCATACGGTGGCAGGTGCCGATCCAATGGCTCGAATACCGCGATGCGTTGCCCGGCTTCGCGGTGGTCGATTTCGCAAGCGCCAGCCGGCAAGGCGAACCCTTCGAGGCGCTAATCCGCAAGCGCCAGTACCTGCCCAACCCGGTAGCTCGGGGCTGCACCACCTCCCTGAAAATCCGTGCAATGCACAAGTTCGTACGCAGTTTGGGCTGGACCGATTGGGATCAGTTCATCGGCATCCGGGCTGACGAGCAGCGCCGCGTGGCGAAGATCAGGACGCGCGGTCATTCCACAGAGTCCAGCAGAGAGACGATGTGCATGCCGTTGGCCGAGGCTGGCGTGAGCGTGCGCGAGGTGACCGCCTTCTGGCAGGCCCAGCCCTTCGATCTGGAATTGCTGACCGTGAACGGCCGCACGCTCGAAGGCAACTGCGACCTGTGCTTTCTCAAGCCACAGGGACAGCGGCTGGCACTGATCAAGGCCAAACCGGGGTCCGCCGTCTGGTGGATACGTATGGAGTCTTTGAATCTTGCCAGCAAACCCAGCGGCGCGCGCTTTCGCAACGATGGCCCGACCTATGCCGACTTGGCCCGATTCGCCGCCCACCAGCGCGACATGTTCGATTCCGACAAAGAGTCCATCGCCTGTTTTTGTGGTGACTGAACAATGGGGATGCGCGCCAGTACCGATTTCCGGTAGCGGGCACATCGCACGGGTGCCACGTTACAGCCATGTTCCGCTGACGTTGTCAGCAACATGCCCAGGTGGTCACGATCTTCAAGACTACGGCGCGGTTCCGTCCGCGTTGATCAATCCAGTTCGCACTCGGCATCCCAGATGCGAACGCCCATCGAGTCTTCGATGGTGATGCCAATCTAGTTGTACCGGATCCCAGGATCCATCAACCCACGCGGGGGTTACACACCTCCCGTCCGGGTCGGTGTGTCTCCGCACTCTTGTCCTTCAAGTCTGGAGATTCACCATGACCACTTCATCCGAAAAAACCTTTTTTGATCTTCACATCACCGGCCTCGGTTATCTCAATCGCGTTCGCGAAGTGAAGCCAAAGAAAGGTGATCCGTTCCTGGCCTGCGATATCGCAGCGCTCAATGGTCCGAGCGACGACGTCTCGTACGTGCGTTTTGATACGCGCGTTTCGGGCTCGGAAGCACAACATCTGGTTCGTCGCTGCATCGAGGCCGTCGAGGCTGAGAAGAAAGTGATGATCGGGTTCCGACTCAGCGACCTGTGGGCCGACACCTTCACTTACTCCAAAGGTAAACGTGCAGGCGAACAGGGCGTGAGCTTCAAGGCCCGTCTGTTGTTCATCAGTTGGATCAAGGTCGACAGTGCTTTGGTTTACAAAGCCGAGCCGAAATCGACCAAGGCCGATGAAAGCGAATCGCAAGCCCCTGCGGCTTCCGAAACGCCTGTCACCCAGGAAGCACCCGGCTCGGAAACCTCCGAGCCTGTCGCAGAACCTGTCGACGAAGCCACCGATGCGCAAGCACCAGCACTGGCCGAGTCGTTCTAATCCGTAACGCCGGGGTGGTCCTTCGATTCAACCCTCGTGGGGTTGACTTCGGGCCGACATAAGCCCCGGCCTTCCTTCATTGCCTGAATGGGTTATTACGCCAATGGCGTATCCATCCGCATCGGTACGACCGACATGCAGATGGGTTTCTCCCTGCCAATTTTCGTCCAGCCCCTGCATTGCAGGGCTTTTGTCCTATGCACTCGTGTTCGCCTGGCTCCATGCCAGTCGTTGCCGGCTGCTCAATTTTCAAGGAGTTTGTCATGCAACTTGCATCTCGTTTTGCATCACGTTCCCCAGTGCTACGTGCTGATCATCCGCTGTCCGATGACCAGATCCGCGCAATCGCCCCTTCCATCTTCGCGGAAAACCCGCATGAAAGCCGTTCCGAGCGGTACAGCTACATACCGACCTGCGCTGTACTGGCGAAACTACGCGATGAAGGGTTCGAGCCCTTCATGGTGTGCCAGACCCGCGTGCGTCACGAAGACCGTCGTGAATTCACCAAGCACATGCTCCGGCTTCGTCATGCGAGCCAGATCAATGGCAAAGAGGCCAATGAAATTATCTTGCTCAATAGTCACGACGGCACGAGCAGCTATCAGATGCTGGCTGGCATGTTCCGCTTCGTCTGCCAAAACGGTCTGGTGTGCGGCAACATCGTCGGCGACGTCCGTGTGCCTCACAAGGGCAACGTGACGGAACATGTCATCGAGGGCGCCTATGAAGTCCTGCGTGGCTTCGACCAGGTACAGGACTCCCACGAAGCCATGCGAGCTATCACGCTCGACGATGGCGAAGCAGAGGTCTTTGCGCGCTCGGCACTGATGCTCAAGTACGACAGCCCGGACAAGGTGCTGCCGATCACTGAAAGCCAGGTGTTGGCGACACGCCGGTTCGATGACCAACGCACGGATCTGTGGTCGGTGTTTAACCGAGTACAGGAAAATCTGGTCAAAGGAGGTCTGTCTAGTCGGACCGCCAACGGTCGCCATCAACGCACACGCCCTGTGCAAGGCATCGATCAGAACGTGCGCCTCAATCGGGCGTTGTGGTTGCTGGCCGAAGGTCTGCGGCAACTCAAAGCTTGACCGCACGCTGACTGCGCCCACTCCGGGCAGAGTCCGCGGTTCTCACACATCGTTCCTGCCAGAGCGTTCTTCAATCCCCAAGGGGCTGTACTGGCCTCGCGGGCTGGTGCCGTCCCTGCTTCTTCGAAAGGACATCACCATGCCTCATGTATCCGCCATCCAACCGCTACTGCGCATCGACGAATACCCAGACCTGATGGCCGACGGCTGTGCTAGTGATGTTTGTCTCCCGGTAGCCCTCGTGTCGCCTCAATCCACAATCGGAAGCAACCGCCTGTTCAAAGGTAGGCGATCGATTTCTTCATCCCAAAGGAGCTTTACCATGAACCTTCGATACCTTCCACGTCTGCGCTCCGCGCGGCCCTCCTCTGCCCCCAGGTTTTCAAGCGGCCCCCTGAAGCTCAGCGACAGAATGCAGTCGCTGGACAGCAAGGGACTGATCGCCCCCCAACGCTTTCTGCATCGCCATTTGCACGGTGACTGGGGCGAACTTGATGAGTCTGAGCGCCGTGCCACCAGTGCTGCTCTTGAGTCCGGGGGCATTGCCCTCACGCTATCAAGTGACGCCACGATTGGCGTTGGTGGTTATCACTGACGAGCAACGCAGTCTCACGATCATTCAATTACTCGTCGAGGCAGTTGCACCCTGAAGGCCGAGATTGTCGGTTTATCCACCTGTTGGGGCCCATCACCCCAAGGGTGCTGTGGTCCTCAACAAGGAGACTTCCATGGCACATTCATCCAGAAACCACCGCCGCCACTCCAAGCTGCTGTTTCCGGTTGGCGCGTTGATCTTCAGCAAGGGCGTCGATCGCCTGATGCGTGAAGGTCGCCTTGATCCAATGCCGTTCTTTCAACGTCATGCGCATGGCGACTGGGGCCAGGTTTCCGACGAGACCTGGTACGCCAACAACGCCGCGCTGAAGATCGACGGGCAGCTCAATTCATTCTACGTGGTCACCCGCGAAATCCGCCTTAGCATCATGTCCGAGGCCGACCGCAGTGCCACCATGATCCGGCTACCGTCGGAACGCTGAGGCCGCTCTTGCAATTATCTACCGACTTCCGGTCGCCAGTACCGGTCAGTCACTTTTTTCACCGCCCCGGGGCCTAACTCGGCCCCTGCCCCCCCTGCCCCCCCTGTCCCCCTTGGCCTAAGGCAGAGTTTCCGAGCGAGGTCAAAGGCATGATCAATCTGGTGACTCGGCGAATCCTATTGTTTGCTGATACACCGGCCTTGTGAGGCGATGGTGTCGGTTCCACGCTCCAGAGAACTGACCGATGCCAGCATTCAGCCAAAATCACCCCAGCAGGGTCTTACTCTGCCTGCTGATGACAGCCGCTCTGGCCAGTTGCACGACGGCATCCGCTCCGACTCCACCCACTTCGGTTGAACCCGCAGAGAAAGGTCCCAGCACGTCCACGCGCGGGGTGCCGGAGTTCATCTCAGTGGTGCGTTATGGTCGGTACACCCTGGTCGAGTTGGCTCCGGTATCAGCGCAACAGGACCTGCTGCTTCAGGTCGTCGACGTGACCGTTCCCGGCACACGCACAGCCACCGTTGGGGACGCCCTGCGTCATGTCCTGCTCCGTTCTGGCTACCAGTTGTGTTCCAGCAGTGATATCGCAGCGCTGAATGCGCTCCCGCTACCGGCTTCGCACTACCGACTGGGCCCGCTGTTATTGCGTGATGCCCTGCTCACGCTGGCCGGTCCTGCCTGGGATCTGGAGGTCGACGACGGCGCACGCCGGATCTGCTTCACACGCGCAGTGCAGCCCACCACCGGTGGTGCACTTCCCCAATCCGGACCGGTCGCCCCTGTCGACATAGCGCGGCCTCCATTGAAAACGGAGGCCAGGCCATGAGGGGATTTCAATCCACCCCAGGCGACTCCCTCAGCATGCTGTTACGTGCGGCCAGCATCGCATGGCTGACCCTCATCAGCGCAGCCACGATCGTCAACCACGTCTCGCTGTCGAGTCTGGCCACCCAGGCCAGAGCCAACGCTCAGGCCAGCCAGGTTGTTGCCCTGGAAACCCGTCTGACTGAGCTGAGCCAGCGCCTCGACTCATTGCAGAAACAGCCTGTCGCCTTGACCCAAGCCCATTATGAGGCTGATAGCAAAGCTCTTGCCCAACGGATGACCGCCGTTGAAAGCGGGCTTGATCAGCGTCTGACAGCAGCCAGCCTTTCCTCCCTGGAAACACGCATCGACCAATTGACCAGTCGTCTGGATAAACCCAACCAGACGACTCCAGTATCGGTACGCGCCCGTGTGATACACCCGACAAAACCGACCCAAGCAGCGAGCCTACCGTTCACGGTTATGGGGACCGAGCTTCGCGGCGGCGAACGATTCCTGTCGATCCTGCCAACCGGCACTACCGCCTTTTCCGAGATACGCGTCCTGCGTCCCGGTGAGACCGACAGCGGCTGGCGCCTGCAAGCCATCGATGGCCAGACCGCCGTGTTCCAGCGCGAGAACGGTGGCCAGATGCACCGATTGACGCTGCCATAGGGGCTCCGGATGAACAGCAATCTTGTTTTCCGCGCGTTAACGCTGAGCCTGATCGCCTTCTTTAACTCTCCGGTGATCGCACAGAACGCTCTCACGATTGCCTCCACCGTCGCGCCCAGCGAGGAACAAACAGCGACCTCACGCGTCAGCGACGAACAACAGGCCCGTGACTGGGGGTTGCACACGGAAGAATGGGCTCGCTATCGCCAATTAATGCAGGGACCGCTGGGCCTCTTTTCGCCCAACCTCGACCCATTGACCGCACTTGGCATCGAAGCGCGCTCCGACAAGGAGCGCCGTCGCTATGCCGAGTTGCAGGTTCAGGTTGAAGCCCGCCGCGCCGAAAAGACGCTGGCATACCAGCGGGCCTACGACACCGCCTGGCAACGTCTACACCCGGGCATGCAACGTGTCACCCTGCCCGGCCATACTCCAGGCAATTCCTCCACCACCGTCAACAGCACGGACCGCATCGCCGTGTTCATCAAGGACGGCTGCGCGCCATGTGGCCTGGCGGTTCAGCAGTTGCAGGCATCTGATGTCGGCTTCGACCTCTACATGGTCGGCAGCCGCGCCAACGACACGCTCATTCGCGACTGGGCGAAGCGAGCCAGCATCAATCCAGATCGCGTACGCAACGGTTCAATCACGCTCAACCACGATGCCGGACGCTGGCTGTCTTTGGGCCTGCCGGGGGACCTGCCTGCCGTTGTGCGGCAGGTCAATGGCCAATGGCAACGGCAACGGCAATGACCCGCTGGCGTCATCTGCTCGTGGTACTGGGCTGGATGACCATCATCGCCCCCGCCGGCGCGCAGGACGTACCGCCTCCGGCGTACCAGATCGCCGCGCACCGAGCTGGCATTCCCTCTGCGGTGCTGTATGCGGTGGCGTTGCAGGAGAGCGGCCTGCAACGCGATGGCCGGCTGGTGCCGTGGCCCTGGACCCTGAATGTGGCGGGCGTATCGCGCCGTTTCAGTTCCCGCGCCAAAGCATGTACGGGTCTGCAAAAGGCGCTGCGGGAGGCTCCCCCCACACGGGTCGACGCCGGCCTCGGCCAGGTCAACCTGGGTTATCAGAAGCACCGCTACCCGCAGCCCTGCGATCTACTCGACCCGTATCGCAACCTCGCTATCGCAGCGGAAATTCTGCGCGAACAGCACACCGACGGCGAGGACTGGCTGCTCGCCATTGGACGCTACCACCGCCCGGCAGGCGGGGCAGCGGCTGCCCGCTACCGCATGAGTGTGCACAAGCACCTGCAGCGCGTGCTCGGCGGCGCCCTCGCTGAAAACTCCCCCAGGAGAAAACCACTATGAAGCTCCATCTTCCTCTGCGAATCGCCGCCCGATCGCTGTTCGGCCTGCTATGCCTGGCCACCGGGGGAGCGCTCGCAGACGCCGCCTCGTTGATCGTGGTCGAAGATCGTGGCGGTGTTTCGGCATGGCCCTACTACCAATCACTGAATCTGCGACCCCACCAGGACCAGCCGTTAGCCCCGTCCCTCGCCGCACCTCATCCGTCACAGCAACGTTTCAACGAAACAGACATGCTGCCGGTTCGTTCCGGACGCCTGTCGCCGGGGGAGGAGCCGCGCAGGGTCATCCAGGCCCCCGGGCTGCGGCCAATGTTTCTGGTCGGCGATGACGACCGCTCGCGCCAATGGTTACGCGAGCGTGCAGCAATCCTGGGCGAATTGAATGCGGTCGGCTTGGTCGTCAACGTGGCATCTGCAGACGCACTTGCCACCTTGCGCGGGCTGGCCCCGGGCCTGACACTATCGCCGGTATCGGGCGACGATCTCGCAGAACGTCTGGGGTTGCGCCATTACCCCGTGCTGGTCACTGCCACCGGCATTGAGCAGTGAGCCACTCGCCATGGCCCAGCCTCATGCGGTGGAAGTCCTGCTACGGCCAGCGGTGGAGCTGTACACCGTGGCCGTCTGCGCCGTTGCCGCGCTTCTGTGCCTGGTGGCGCCATGGTCGCTGGCGTTAAATCCACTGCTGGGCCTGGGATCAGCCCTGGCGTTCCTGCTGTTTGGCATTATTCGGCTCCGTGAGGCATGGTTCATCCTGCGCTATCGGCGCAATGTCCGCCGTCTGCCGAAGTACGTGATGACCAGCCGTGCTGTGCCGGTCAGTCAGCAGCGCCTGTTCATCGGCCGAGGGTTTCGCTGGGATCAGCGGCACACGCATCGGCTGATGCAAACGTACCGCCCCGAGTTTCGTCGTTATGTGGAACCCACGGCCGCCTACCGCATCGCCCGCCGTTTGGAAGAGCGGCTGGAATTCGCACCCTTTCCACTCTCAAAACTTGCCCGACTGACGACCTGGGACAGCCCATTTAATCCGGCGCGGCCGCTACCTCCAGTCGGTGGCATGCCGCGCCTGCATGGCATTGAACCGCATGAGGTGGACGTCACGCTGCCGCTGGGGGAACGGGTTGGGCATTCACTCGTCCTGGGCACCACGCGGGTGGGCAAAACAAGACTCGCCGAGCTGTTCATCACCCAGGACATCCGGCGGCGTAACGCAGCCGGCGAGCATGAAGTGGTCATCGTCTTCGACCCCAAAGGCGATGCAGACTTGCTCAAGCGCGTGTATGTCGAGGCCAAACGCGCCGGACGCGAAGGCGAGTTCTATGTTTTTCATCTTGGCTGGCCGGATATCAGTGCGCGCTACAACGCCGTGGGCCGGTTTGGCCGCATCAGCGAGGTGGCCACGCGCATTGCCGGCCAACTCTCCGGCGAGGGCAACTCTGCGGCGTTTCGCGAGTTCGCCTGGCGTTTCGTCAACATCATCGCCCGTGCACTCGTCGAGCTGGGGCAGCGGCCCGACTACCTGCTGATCCAGCGGCATGTAGTGAACATCGATGCCTTGTTCATCGAGTACGCCCAGCACTACTTCGCGAGCAACGAACCGAAGGCGTGGGAAGTCATTGTGCAGATCGAGGCCAGGCTCAACGACAAGAACACTCCCCGCAACATGATCGGCCGCGAGAAGCGCGTCATTGCGCTCGAACAATACCTGTCACAGGTCAGGGTCTACGATCCGGTGCTGGACGGGCTCAGATCTGCGGTACGCTATGACCGCACCTACTTCGACAAAATCGTCGCCTCGTTGCTGCCCCTGCTGGAAAAACTCACGACCGGCAAGATTTCTCAGTTGCTGGCCCCGGACTATGCCGATCTGGCCGACCCCCGTCCCATTTTCGACTGGATGCAGATTATCCGGAAGAAGGCCGTGGTGTATGTGGGCCTGGACGCACTCTCGGATGCCGAGGTTTCAGCCGCCGTGGGCAACAGCATGTTCAGCGACTTGGTGTCGGTCGCTGGACACATCTACAAGTTCGGTATTGACGATGGTCTACCCGGCACGGCGTCTGGGGTCAAAGTACCGATCAACGTGCACGCCGACGAGTTCAACGAACTGATGGGTGATGAATTCATCCCCATGGTCAACAAAGGCGGCGGTGCCGGTCTCCAGGTCACCGCCTACACGCAAACGCTCAGTGACATTGAAGCGCGTATCGGCAACCGCGCCAAAGCCGGCCAGGTGGTCGGTAACTTCAACAACCTGTTTATGTTGAGGGTGCGGGAAACTGCGACCGCCGAATTACTCACGAAACAGTTGCCCAAGGTTGAGGTGTACACCACCTCACTGATGAGCGGCGCCACCGACAGCTCCGACATTCACGGCAAGACCGATTTTACCAGCAACACCCAGGACCGCATCACGACGACGAGTGTGCCCCTGCTCGAACCCGCCCATGTTGTCGGCCTGCCCAAGGGGCAGTGCTTTGCACTGATCGAAGGCGGCAACCTCTGGAAGATTCGCATGCCGCTGCCGGCACCCGACCCTGACGAAGTGATGCCCAGGGACCTGCAGCAGCTTGCTGGGTACATGCGCCAACACTACGTCGAGGCGGGTGACTGGTGGGACAGCAAAGCACTACCGGGCCTGCAGGATGCCCCCCTACCTGATGACCTGCTTGACGGGTTCCGGCATATGGCGACCGCCGAAACGACTGCTGAGAGGCGCAACCGTGAGTGACCCGGCCAACACAGCGCAGCGCCAGCAGACCCAACAGCAGGGTTTGATCACCGGCATCATCACGCTGCCATTCCGGTTTGTGGGCGTGCTGTTGGGGTCTTTGTTTCTGTCCATCGTGATCGAATGCGTGGGTATGCACCTGTTCTGGGCCGATCAAGGCTGGCGGCACGCGCAAGGCATGCTGGACTATGAACTGACGCAACTCTCACAACACTTCACACGCAGCGCCGTGGTGCAGGAACCGGGACAAACGGCGTCCTGGTTGGTAGAAACGGCTTACCAATGGGTGTTCGTCAAAAGCGGGCTCATCGACTGGATGCGCGATACATCCGCCAAGGCCAGTTCACCCAGCCAGGGAGCGGGTCGGGATTTCCGTTTTTATCTGAGTCAGGTTTATGTGTACCTGGAGAACTATCTGATCGCCAGTGCGTACACGCTACTGGTGTTCCTCGTCCGGCTGCTGGTGCTGGTACTGACCATTCCGCTATTTCTGATGGCAGCATTCGTCGGTCTGGTCGATGGCCTGGTGCGGCGGGACATCAGGCGCTTTGGTGCGGGCCGTGAGTCCGGCTTTGTCTACCACCGGGCAAAGGCCAGTCTGATGCCGCTCGCCGTCATGCCTTGGGTCCTTTACCTGACCCTGCCCGTCAGCGCACACCCGCTTCTTCTCTTGCTTCCCTGCGCAATTCTGTTAGGTGCCGCAACAGACCTCGCAGCAGGCAGCTTCAAAAAATACCTATAAGTGCTGACCGGTATTTCAGGCCAGTAATGCCTGCGCCGCCTCCATTTGCTCGTGCTCAAACGCTGGAGCAAAATCGTCCAACTCGCTCGCTTGCAACCCCACCACAGCACTGAGCGCAATCTGCCGCCAGTCCAGCACGGCGTCATACACTTCTGCCAGCACGGCCAACGCATCCTCCCGACTCAACGAAAAATAGGTGCTCCGCGCCAGCAGCATCTCAAGATCGGTGATCGGTCCATCCTCCTCCGACAGCCAGGTTTTCGACTCTCGCTCTTTGTCCGGGAAGGGATTGACGTCGAATGCCGGTGCCAGCCGCCAGAGCCCCTTTTCCACATGAAGAAAGCCATGGTTCTGCAGGTGGTCATCCACATTGGTGATCAGTAGGTTAAAAACCAGTCGCCGCCACAGCTGCTGCACATCTGCGGTCGGTGCATGCCCCACGGAACGGATAGCATCGGCAATTTCGGTATAGCTTCGATCCTCTTCGCGCGACGCCTGCAGCAAAGATGCGGCGGACTGGTATGGAATACGCCCATCAGCACCATCGCGATCGAAACGGCGGATGATAGCGACCGGTACGCCATCCAGCTCTATGATACGGGCCGGCGCGGCATTGATACCTGCTTGTTTTGCCAAGCATAAGGCCAGCACTTCGCCGCGCGTCACGCTACGGGCGTCGCCCACGCTTGGGAATTTTCCAATGGCGAGTGCACCATCCTCATCAACCACCGTGCTCTTGGGGCGCATCCCGCCGAGCGATGTGCCTTTGCCCTGAAGGTAACGCAAATCTTCAGTGCTTTCCTGACCTTTCTCAACTGCCCGGCTGGCTTGGTAGATGCGCTGCAATTCCAGCAGTGGCGGTGTAGCGCGCCGTCCATCTTCAATAGTCCGGCAATATTGTTCATTCTGATCGCGCAGTCTCAGCGCGCCGATCCGGCTGAAATCGTCAACCGCCAGCAGGTAGTCCATCTCTGTCAGCGACGCGAGCGATGGATTACCCTTACGACGCTTGGCATGGTCACGTGCGATGACCCGACGTCCCCAAGCGTCCGGTGCTGTATCGGCAATGGCGAAATGAAAGACCGAATCGTGAGCTGAGGGAGCTCTACGTGGCTGATAACCCGAGATCAGGCTGAGATCGGCAGAAACATTGAACCCATCCTGATTCCCCAACCATCCCTGCTCATAGGCAAAGGTGGTGTTCTCGCGGCGCCCCTGCTTGACGTAAATAAGAGTGCCAACAGGTATTTCCGCCTTACCAAGACAGACCTGGACTTGCTGGCGAACTGAAGTAACCGATTTCATAATGCCCCCGATGCCGGCGGTTTACTGCGTACACGTTTAGGCAATTGTTCATCCATCAGCGTCAGCCCGATGTCGTCGTGCGCCGTATCCAGCAGGTTGGCCAGCGCCTGTACCTCACCGAACACGTGCAAGGCGCGGGCGAAGAAATGAATAGGCACCCGCATATCCCCTTTCTCCATGCGCCGAACAGTGGATACAGAAGCCCCCATTCGCTCTGCAAGCGAGGCCTGTGAAATCCGTCGACGCCTGCGTGCAAGCTCAATGTCGCTGCCGAGCTTGCGGAGCGCCCGCTCGACGGGTAACGGCAGTGGTGTACTCATTTATCATCCTCATAGGAATTCTTAAGGCCATTATCAGCTCCCATGAGAACAATTACCTCATGTCTCGTTACTGTTGTCAATAAACATCCCACGGGAGCGCTAGTAAGCGATTAGCAGTCCAATCAGAATGCTAAAGTGAAATCTGAAAATATATCAGCCCTTAGCGTCCACGATTTCGATACGCAGAGACACAGATGAAGAGATAGCTGTTCTGCGATGAAACAGTCGCCCATACCACTCTCTTCAGAATGCACAACGCAACACCACCGAAAAATGTATGTAAGGAAAGTGGTGAGGAGTAACTCCCCATTGTTTGCGGCTTTCCACCAGCCATCCCCGCAGCATCGAGCCGTTCGAGTCCATCGGAAATGGCGCAATGGCAAGGTTTCACAATTCGGCTTACGCATGGCGACGTCCGGTCGTAGCGTTGCTGCTCACCAGTATCTTCATCACTCAGCTCGCCGCCGCCGCTGACGATGGGTATGAGCGTGAACACCTGGCCGCCGTCGCCCGCCAGCTCGACCTGCTTGACCGTCTGGCCAAACAATCCGCCAGCACCGCCCCCGAGTCACGCTCCCGCTATCACTTCGACTATCGGCGTCTGGACGCCGACCTGCAGCGCATGCGGTCGAGCATCGACGATTACCTGTCGCCCCAGCGTGCACAGCCACGCGATCCCTCTGTACTGCTTGGCGATTACCGCCAGGACGCCGAACAGGGGGATGACCAATGAACGCCAACCAGCTTGCCGCCTTTCAGGCCAATGCAGGCTTCACTCCCTCTGCTGTCGCCGGCGTACTACTCGGTGTCGTGTTCGCAGTCCTGCTGCTGTGGGGCGTATGGGCCCTGCGCACAGCCTATGTCGGCTGGTCGGAACAGCGGATTTCCCAGCGTCAGTTCCTCGGCGTTGCGGTGAGGTTTATCGCGATGTACGTCGTGCTGACTTTTTTCCTGCTCTCCTAACGCAAAGGCGCACATCATGAACCCGCTCTCGCATCGCTTGCATTCGGTACGTATGGCCGTCCTGGCCTCGGCATCCACACTCGTCATGCTGCCATCGCTTGCCCAGGCCGATCTCCCAACCCTGGAAGACCCGTCACGGGGCACGGGCTCGGGCATCATGGAGACGCTGCGCAATTACGGTTACGACATCGTGATGCTCGTCGCCTTGCTGGTGGTCGCCTCGATGTTTGTCGGCGTCTGCTACCACGCCTACGGTACCTATGCAGAGATCCACACGGGCCGCAAAACCTGGGGGCAATTCGGCCTGACGGTGGCCGTGGGCGCCGTCCTGCTGGTCGTTGGTGTCTGGCTGCTCACTGAAGCCACCGGCGTGCTCTAGGAGTCATGCCATGAGCACGCATCAGGACATTCGGCCTGACGGGACGGTGGTGTTTCTTCCACACCGTCTCAACCGTCACCCCGTGGTCGTCCGCGGCCTTACCGCAGACGAGCTGTGGATCTGCGCCGGGCTGTCGGCAGCAGGCAGTCTGGTGGTAGGCGTGCCGCTGGCCTTTGTGTTTTCGACGATTGCCATCGTGCCCACGGCCATCATGCTGGGCATCGCTGCCGGGGTGTTTGCAGGTGGAGGCATGCTGCGTCGCCAGAAACGTGGCAGACCCGACACCTGGCTGTATCGCCAACTGCAGTGGCGGATCGCACAGCGTTATCCAGCCTTAGCCGCTTTTGTGGGCGCGCACGCCCTGGTGATCAGCTCGGGTTCTTGGAGCACGCGCAGGACCAAGGCAGCGTGAGCCGGTTCAAGAACGAAATTACCCACCTCCAGTCGCACATCAGGACCCTACGACTGGGGCTTGGCGCACTACTTGTCATCGTCTTGGTGATGGGCGGCGGCTGGTGGAGCGCACCGCGTGACCTGACCGTGCACGTCCCCCCCGACCTGCGCTCCGGCAGTACCCGGAAGTGGTGGGAAGTGCCACCCGAAAGCGTCTATGCCTTCTCTTTCTACATCTGGCAGCAACTCCAGCGCTGGCCCACCAACGGTGACGAAGACTATGCGCGCAACATCCATGTACTGGCGCCCTACTTTACCCCCGCCTGCCAGACCTTTCTGCGCAACGACTATGAATACCGCCGTACGGCAGGTGAGTTGCGTCAGCGGGTACGAGGCCTCTATGAGATCCCGGGGCGCGGCTACGGCGAGAACCCGACCCAGCGGGTGAAAGTCGTCTCTGACCGCGACTGGATCGTCACGCTTGATGTGACGGCGGATGAATACTACGGTGCCGAGCAAGTCAAGCGGGCCCTTGTTCGCTACCCCCTCAAGGTCGTACGGGTGGACGTCGACCCCGAGCGCAACCCTTTCGGCCTGGCCCTGGACTGCTACAGCGGCGCACCGCAACGCATCATCAGCCCCGACCCTGTCACACCTGCCAGAACCACGCCGGGCGGGCTGGGTGGCGCTATGGGAGAAACGCCATGAAACACCTGCTCTGTGCCTTCAGCCTGCAGCTCACCGTTGTGCTGTCGCCGGCAGTCCACGCCGTGGAGATCCTGCGCTGGGAGCGCCTACCCCTGGCGGTTTCCCTGGTCGTGGATCAAGAGCGGATCGTGTTCATCGACCGCAACGTCCGCGTGGGGGTGCCTGCCTCGCTCACCGGACGCCTGCGGGTACAAAGTGCCGGTGGTGCGCTCTATCTGCGCGCCAGTGAGCCCATCGAACCAACACGCCTGCAACTGCAGGATGATGACAACGGGACACTGATCCTGCTGGACATCGCGGCCGAGTCCGCTGTGGCAGGCCAGGCGGCGATGGAGCCCGTGCGTATTGTTGAGACTGAGGGCCCGACTCAACGCTACGGCGAGGCGCAGACATCCCAGGCTTCTGATGGCAGCGCCGAGACGACCAGCCCACCTCGTGCTGCCCATGAAACACCCGTGCCCGTGGTGCTGACCCGCTACGCCGCGCAGAACCTGTACGCACCGCTGCGCACAGTCGAGTCCGTTCCCGGCGTGGCACGCGTGAACCTGCGCCGCCATCTGCCCCTGGACACGCTGCTGCCCACCCTGCCCGTTCAGGCCAGAGCCATCGCCGCCTGGCGGCTGGATGATCTGTGGGTGACCGCCGTCAGGTTGGCCAACAGGTCGACCCGCTGGCTCGCCCTGGATCCGCGCGAACTGCAGGGTGATTTCATGACCGCAACGTTTCAGCATTCAGCCCTGGGCCCTGTCGGTACCCCGGAAGACACCTCGGTGGTTTACCTGGTGACCCGAGGGCATGGCGTGGCCGAATCTCTGTTGCCGAGGGTGAGCCCGATCAATGCGGTGCTGAACCTGCCGTCCCCCTCAACGCCAACCCCGAAGGACGGAGCTCGTCATGAAAGGTAATGGCCTGCTGAAGTGGCTGATGGTGCCCATGGCGCTCTTGCTGGTGTTCGTCGGAATCAAGTTGTTTTCCGGCGATCACGGCCAACCGGCCCATGACGGCACTCCCCGGCTGACGTCGCAAGAGGCAAAGGCACTGGGTATCGAGGGCGATACGCCCCGCGACACCGTGGCGACGCTGGTAGGTCAGGTCAAACAACTGCGTACCGAATTGCAGGGTGCGATGGCGGACAACAAAACGCAGAAGTCTGAAAACGAGCGGTTGCGTCAGCGTGAAGGCTCAATTGACCGGCGCATCCAAAGTGCGCTGGAGACTGAACGCAACCAGTTGCGCAACGACCGCGAACAGGTCTCCGGCGAGCGGCAGCAAGCCCAGGGCCTGCTGCAGGATCTGCAGCGCCAAATCGAAGGGCTGTCCAGTCAGCGTGGTGATGCCGACCTTCCCATCGGTCTGGGCCTGCAACCCGGGGACGGCGATGGACTCGGCAGTGACGGTATTCACTGGATTGAACCGGACGATGCCAGGCGCGATGGCAAAAGTAGCGCCTCCGGCAAGCGCGACAGCTTCAGCTTCCCCACCCGTTTCGGGCCCGCGCAGAAGACGCTGGAAGCGACCCGGGAGACCATCGTGGAAGCTGGCAGCAAGGCGGCGGGTGTATCCACCGCAACGCCGGTTTACACCGTACCAACCAACGCGACGCTGATGGGTTCGATTGCGATGACTGCCTTGATCGGGCGCGTGCCAGTGGACGGTACGGTGAATGACCCCTACCCGTTCAAGGTCCTCATTGGTCCCGACAACCTCACCGCCAACGGCATCGACCTCCCCGAGGTGGCCGGCGCGGTAGTCAGCGGTACCGCATCAGGCGACTGGACGCTGTCCTGCGTGCGCGGCCAGGTCCGCAGTGTGACGTTCGTGTTCCATGACGGCACCATCCGCACTGTGCCCGAAGAGGGCGAGCGCGGTGGCAACCGGCAGCAGGACAACAGGGGCAGCAACGCTACCCAGGAGGGTCTGGGCTGGATCAGCGATTCCTATGGCATCCCGTGCGTTTCAGGTGAACGCCGCAGCAACGCCCAGCAGTACCTCGGCAGTCAGGCGCTGATTACGGCGGCGGGTGCCGGGGCCGCATCGCTGATCAAATCGGACAATGACAGCGTCGCCGTGGCGGCCAACAACAACGGCTCAATGGGCACCGTGGGTATTACCGGCAACGAAGCGGTGGGCCGCATCCTCGCGGGCGGTGTGCAGGACATGTCGCAGTGGGTGAACAAGCTCTACGGCCAGGCCTTCGCCGCCGTCTACGTCAAGCCCGGCGCCCAGGTCGCCGTCCATCTCGAACAACCCCTCACCATCGACTACGCCCCCAAAGGTCGTCGCGTCGATCACCGTTTAGGAGGCGCTCCCCATGCGCAGGATCTGGATTAACGGCCTAACGGTCCTCATGGTGGCCGCGGCCTTGGCCGGCTGCTCGACCAGCAAGGAAAAGATGCTGCCGCATGACGGCAACACCATGCTCGATATCTGGAACGAGGAGACCGGAGGTGCCGCGCGTGGCGGGCAGAGTGCCCAGCAGTTGCTGGACGCCCGGCAGTCGCTGCGCCGGTCACTCACGCAAGACGATGTGAACGCTGCGCCGACTGTCAACGCAAGCTATACCCGCACCGCGCAGAACGAGATCTACCGGCAGTTCCACCGCCTGCCCAATCCGGACCTTGTAATGTACGTCTTTCCTCATCTGGCAGGCACTGATCCCGCTCCCGTTCCCGGGTACACAACCGTCTTTCCCCTGTACCAGCGGGTCCAGTACGCCATGTCCGGTGAGCGGGTTGAGGATTACTGATGCGCTGGCCATTCTCCCGCGTACCTGAGGCGGCTCAGGCAGACAGGCCAACCCCGGATGCCTGGGAGCGCCATGTTGCCGAACTGCAAGCGCACGGTATTCCGGTACCGGGCAAGATCGGCGTCCGGAGGCAGCGTTCCGCAACACAGGCCGACGAGCAGGCGCTTTATGACGTCGCGCCCTCGTTTGCCGATCTGTTGCCCTGGGTCGAATACCTGCCCGATTCAAAATGCATGCTGCTCGAAGACGGCGTCTCCGTCGCGGCATTTTTTGAGTTGATACCCGTCGGTACTGAGGGTCGTGAGGCGGCCTGGCTTGCCCAGGCGCGCGACGCCCTGGAAAACGCACTACAGGACAGTTTCGATGAACTGGATGACTCGCCCTGGGTGATGCAGCTCTACGCTCAGGACGAGACCGACTGGAACCCGTACCTTGCCTCCCTGCGCAGTTATCTCCAGCCACGGGCACAGGGCAGCGCCTTCAGCGAGTTCTACCTGCGCTTTTTCGGTCACCATCTGCGGGCCGTTGCCAAGCAGGGCGGCCTGTTCGAGGACCGCACAGTCACCAAGTTACCCTGGCGCGGCCAAACGCGCCGCGTCCGCCTGGTGGTGTATCGGCGTGCTGGGAGTACGCGCGCCCGACGCGGGCAATCCCCCGAGCAGGCATTGAATGTCATTTGCGACCGGCTGCTCGGGGGTCTGTCCAATGCGGGCATACGCGCCCGTCGCCTGCAGGCGGCAGATATTCATGCCTGGCTGGTACTCTGGTTCAACCCTCGGCCGACAATGCTCGGCCCCACGTTAGAAGACCGCGAACGCTTCTACCGCCTCACGTCCTATCCGACGGAGTCCGAACCCGGCGAGCTGGAACTGGCCAGTGGTACGGATTTCGCGCAGCGCCTGTTTTTCGGCCAGCCCCGCTCTGACGTCGAAAACGGCCTGTGGTACTTCGACGACCTGCCCCACCGGACCGTTGTTGTCGACCGGTTGCGCACGCCGCCCAACACCGGGCACATCACCGGGGAAACCCGCAAGGGCGGTGATGCGATCAATGCCCTGATGGATCAGATGCCCGAAGACACCGTGATGTGCCTGACGATGGTCGTCACGCCGCAGGACATCCTCGAGGCGCACCTGAATCACCTGGCGAAAAAGGCAGTTGGTGAAACCCTGGCCTCGGAACAGGCATTGAAGGACGTCCAGCAGGCGCGCGGGCTGATTGGCAGTGCACACAAGCTGTATCGCGCCTCGCTGGCGTTCTACCTGCGGGGTCAGGACGTGGCAGACCTCGATACCCGCGGTCTGCAACTGGGCAACGTCCTGCTCAACGCGGGCCTGCAACCGGTACGCGAAGAGGATGAAGTCGCGCCGCTCAACAGCTACCTGCGCTGGTTGCCCTGTGTCTATGACCCGGGCAACGACAAACGTCAGTGGTACACGCAGCTCATGTTCGCGCAGCATGTAGCGAATCTGGCACCGACCTGGGGGCGCAGTGCCGGCACCGGCCGCCCCGGGATCACCTTCTTCAACCGTGGCGGCGGCACGATCACCTTTGATCCATTGAACCGACTCGACCGCCAGATGAATGCGCACCTGTTCCTGTTTGGCCCCACCGGTTCAGGCAAGTCGGCCACGCTCAACAACATTCTCAACCAGATCACCGCCATCTACCGGCCACGGCTGTTCATCGTGGAAGCCGGTAACAGTTTTGGCCTCTACGGTGAATTCGCCGCGCGCCTGGGGCTGTCGGTGCATCGTGTCAGGCTTGCTCCTGGCGCAGGCGTGAGCCTTGCGCCGTTCGCGGACGCCTGGCGCCTGGTCGACACGCCCAGCCAGGTCCAGACACTCGATGCCGACGCGCTCGATGAAGAATCCGCCGAGGGCGATGCCAGTGGTGACGAGCAACGTGATGTGCTGGGTGAACTGGAGATCACCGCACGATTGATGATCACCGGCGGGGAGGACAAAGAGGAAGCCAGGATGACCCGCGCCGATCGCAGCCTGATCCGCCAGTGCATCCTCGAGGCCGCCCATCACTGCGTGATAGAAAAACGCACGGTACTGACCCGTGATGTACGCAATGCGCTGCGCGAACGCGGTCGTGATTCGACGTTACCCGAGACACGCCGTACCCGTCTGCTGGAAATGGCCGATGCGATGGACATGTTTTGCCAGGGCGTCGATGGCGAGATGTTCGACAGGCCGGGGACGCCCTGGCCGGAGGCCGATATCACGGTTGTTGACCTGGCGACGTTCGCGCGCGAGGGCTACAACGCGCAGCTGTCGATTGCCTACATCTCGCTGATCAACACCGTCAACAACATCGCCGAGCGCGACCAGTTCCTCGGCCGCCCGATCATCAATGTCACCGATGAAGGTCACATCATCACCAAGAATCCGCTGCTCGCGCCCTACGTGGTCAAGATCACCAAGATGTGGCGCAAATTGGGCGCCTGGTACTGGCTGGCAACGCAGAACCTGGACGACCTGCCGAAAGCCGCCGAACCCATGCTCAACATGATCGAGTGGTGGATTTGCCTGAGCATGCCCCCGGACGAGGTGGAGAAGATTGCCCGGTTTCGCGAACTGAACGCCTCGCAGAAGGCCCTGATGCTGTCCGCGCGCAAGGAAGCCGGAAAATTCACCGAGGGGGTAATTTTGTCAAAATCAATGGAGTTGCTGTTCCGTGCGGTACCGCCCAGCCTGTACCTGGCGCTGGCAATGACGGAACCCGAAGAGAAGGCCGAACGTTTTCAATTGATGCAGCAGCACGGCATCAGTGAACTGGAAGCCGCGCTACGGGTTGCCGAGCAGATCGACCGGGCGCGGGGCATCGAGCCGCTGCGCTACGACCTGTTTGATTGACGTCGAGGAGCCCGCCATGCCTTCGCCCACTCTTCTCCTCGACCGTCGCTGGTCGTGCGGAGTCTGGCTGCTGGGCTGGGTGATTGCTGGCCTGCTCGTGCTCTGGCTTTGGTCGTGGGCCAACCATGAGACAACCCACACGTCGGACGCCACCGCTGCGCAGCACCCGGCCGGCCCACCCTGGCGCTATGGACGCACGAATGCGCGCTTCACCATTGTCGAATACGCCGACCTCGAATGCCCCTACTGCAAGACCTATGACCCCATCCTGCGGCATTGGATCGACCAGCACCCGGAGGTGAATCTGCAATGGCACCACCTGCCGCTAGCCATGCACGAGCCGGCAGCGACTCGACAGGCGCGTCTGGCCGAATGCATCGGCGAGTCCCACGGCCATGATGCGTTCTGGCAAGCCATCAGCTGGATCTACCAGCATACCCGCAGCGATGGCCAGGGCCTGCCGCCCGATACCGAGTACCCCGGCCAGGACCCCACCGTGCAAGCCTGCCTCGCCAGTAAGCGGCCCGACACCATCATCCAGGCGCAGGCCAACGAAGCACGCCATGGCGGCGTGAGCGCCACCCCGACCCTGCACCTGATCGACCACCACAGCGGCCAGTCACTGATCCTGGCCGGCCCGGCCGAAGGCGACGCGTTACTGTCAGCCTTGGACCTATTGGTTGCCAACGGTACAGCGCCAAGCACAGCACAACCTCATCACCAAATACCTGCCGACGTCGTCGGCGACATGCCCAGATAGCCCGCAGTCTTCAAGGCTATGCCGCGGTTTCGACCGCGTTGACTGCACGCCAGTTCGCCACGCATCCCCGAGCGAACGGCCATCCGCGCAAGCGGTGGCGGATGCCTATCGTCACTGTCCCCGGAGGGTCCGCCCTCCAGGGACGGCTGCCTCCAATTCCTAAAGGAGGTTCCCATGTCCACATCCCTCGCCATGATCAGTGGTAGCGCTTCACTCGGTCCCGTCTTCACACCGGAGGACGATAAAATCATCGAACAGGCATTGCTCATCCTTGAGCAGCGAGTGTTCACTCGTGGCCCCTCGCTGCAAATCCCGGAAGATGTGCGCAACTTCCTGCAGCTGAAAATCGCAGCACAGCCGCATGAGGTCTTTGGCGCCGTGTTCCTCGATTCGAAGCATCAGGTGCTGGCCTACGAGCCTTTGTTCCAAGGCACTATCGACAGCGCCAGCGTCTATCCACGGGTGGTGCTCAAGCGCTGTATGGACTATAACGCCGCCGCTCTGGTGCTCTGCCACAATCATCCTTCCGGCTGCACTGAACCCAGTACGGCGGACGAAACGTTGACCCAGCGATTGAAGGAGATATTGGGACAGGTCGATATCCGTCTGCTGGATCACTTCATCATCGGGAAAGGCGATCCTTATTCGTTCGCCGAACACGGATTGATCTGATCCTCTTCGCGCCAGCTTGCTGACGCTCCAACCCCCCATCGGAAGCGATGCTTTCGATGGGGCATCTGCGGTCCACGAAATACCGCGATTCATTGGCGCATGGAAACCGGGCACCTCCCATTTCCGATTGTTTGTCGTCGCGTTAAGCGCGATGCGTTGCACTACCGAGGTCACGAACCACCGGATACTGCGCCATGTTGTGTTCTCTTTCCCCCGGCCCGATCAGGTGCCTGGCCTTGGCCATAGCGCTGTGTGCCTCTGCGGCTAGTGCAATGGATATATGGGTCATCAGCGACCGCCAACATCCCGTGCAAGGTACACCTGACCGATTGATCGAGCTGGATGCACCCGCGCGTATTGAAGCCGAACTGTCGACCGATCTTCCAAGTGATGTCCAGCAAGCGTCACTGTTGGTACAGCAGCGCCTCAAGCACGGCGGCCCCACGCTGGAGCAGCGTCTGGCCAGGACCTACCAGGACGTGACCGATGCCTGGCGCCTGGGCATCACCACCCTTCCCGCCATCGTCGTGGATCAACGCTACGTAGTTTATGGCGAGCCGGGCGTCGCCAAGGCGATCGCACGCATCGAGGCCTACCGGAGGACTCAACCATGAAGTGTGCCCGTCTTCGGCGTACCGGCATCGCCACCATTTTGTTGACGGCCGCCTCGTCATCATTCGCGCTCAACACCGCGACCATCGTGTCTTCCACTTTGTCCCCATCGTGCCTGGAATACCGAGTGGTAGGGATCTGCTATTGGCTATTCTGCACGCCGTTCGGCTGCTCGGTGCGGACCTCCACCAAGGTGCGCCACTATATTCCGGATGCCGTGGTTTCGAATTACTCCAACACCGGTGAGAACCCGTGGCTCGAAGTGCGGGCCATGAGCGCACCCAACGTGACGGCCCAGGCAGGCGGCGACGGCACGACTAACCATGACAATGAAAGCAACATGGCGAAGTTCAAGAACGCCGACGTGATCGGTCATCCCGGCGGCCATGTGTTCGGCCAATTTGCCAGCACCTCAGGTTACGCCTGCAAAGGTGCCGGCACGGCGTTCATGCCGTACCTGCTGAGCACGCTCGACACCGTGGCCTGGCGCTACAACGTACCCGAAGCCGTGTACCCAGAGGCCCTGATTCCGGGCATGCGCGAGATCGGCGCGCGCAGCACGTTCAACCTGTGGGGTACCGTCTATCCGCGCGGCGGATTTCTGCATCAGGTCGACGATTACAAGGCCGGCGCCGTGGTCGCCCAACGCGCCGGAGACATCGTCACCCGGCGGGGGCAATTGCATGTCTATCAGCCATTGCTCGCGAACTCGCAGCCCGGTTACTGGCCGGCCGGCGCGCTGGAGGAAAGCAATGCCTTGAGCGGCAAGTGGCAGGAGCTGACGCCGCGTCTTTCCAACAGCTGCGTGGTGTTCCCCCACAGCGAACCACTGACCCAGGCCCAGCAAGGTGATTATGCCTGGGCGCTTTGGCGCCCATACAGCTGTTGCGAACGCCGCGGGCAGACGTTCTTCGGCAGTACAGACTTCAACTGAGGGGAAAACAATGAAGCGTCCTGTCACCCTCTTCCACCCATTGCCGTTGCGGTGGCAGGTGGCCCTTCTGGCCGCCACGCTGGTGCTGGTCAGCAACCTGGTATCGGCCCAAACCGACGGTTTCCAGAACAGCGGCAGCGTGATTGGCGACGACCTCATGTATTCGATTGGTGGCGGCAGCGCGGTATCCATGAGCCGCGCGGCCGGCCTGCATTCTCTCGGTGTGGGCGCAGGCTGGAACAGCAACCTGATGTGCGGCGACATGAACATCAGCACCACGATCCAGAACCAGCTCAACGGCCTCACCAATGGTTTTCAGAACATCATGAGCAGCGTGATCCAGAACGCGACAAGCGCGGTCGCATCGTTGCCGGCGCTGATCATTCAGCGGGCAGACCCCGGCCTCTACAATCTGTTAACCAACGGTATTCTTCAAGCCAGGCTCGATTTTGATCGTTCAAAACTGACCTGCCGCGCGATGGCCGAGAAGATGGCCGACACGGCAGGCGGCCAGATGGGCTGGAGCCAGCTCGCCGAGGGCATGGCGTTGCGCCAGGCGGTGACGAGCACTGACGCGGTGTCGGCCATCGAACAGGCTGAAACCAGCCGGGGCAAGGATGGTGTGCCTTGGGTGGGCGGCGGCAATGCTGGCGGTGCCGGCCAGCCGTCGATCAAAGTGATCAGCGACGTAACGCGTGCCGGCTACAACCTGGTCAATGGCCGCAGTGCAACCGACCCAACATCCATCGACCCGGCGAGCTGCAACAGCCTGGCGTGCCAGACCTGGTCGTCGCCGCAAGCGTCCACCGACTGGGCCACACGCGTGCTCGGCGAACAGGAGCAGCGCACCTGCGAGACCTGCACCAAGACCCAGACCGTGCCAGGCGTCGGGTTGACGCCGCTGATTCAGGAAGAGTACGAGACCAAGCTGGAAACGCTGCAGGAATTGATCAGCGGCGCCCGCCATACCACCGCTGAGAACTTGCGTGCAGCCGGCAGTACATCCTTGCCGGTTACCCGCGGCGTTATCGAAGCCCTGCGTGACGAGCCCGACCAAGATGTCCTCGCCCACCGCCTGGCGTCCGAGGTGGCGCTGGCGTCGGTACTGGAGAAGGCTCTGCTGCTGCAGCGCACACTATTAACCGGCAAGAAAGAACCCAACGTAGCGGCTAACCAATTGGCCGTCGAAGCGGTCAATCATGAAAGCGACACGCTCGACCGCGAGATCCTTAACCTCAAAACCGAACTGGAGATCAGGCGCGAGCTGGCAAACAACTCGCCGATGACGATCATTCAGCGCCATGGTACGCGTGCGTCAGGCTCGCGTGGTATCTACGAGGGCGACCCGGTGCCGGATCGCCTCGACCAGTTACAGCGCTCCCATCCAGGAGGCGCGCCATGAACGCAGCATGGCTGCGGCCGCACTGGCTCTTCAACAAGCGCGTTGCCAGGGCTTTGCTGTGGACGCTGCCGCTCGTTGCGCTGGCAATGACGGCCAACATCGCCGGCCTCTATCTGGTTGGCAGCATTGCCGGCTGGGAGCGCTGGCTGGCAGACGCAGCGGGCTACTTCCTGCTGTGGCGGCTCTGTCTCTACGGGGCGACGGGCTATGGCTGGATGTGGATGCACCGTCGGCTGCTGGCACGCGAGTCGGATGCCTCGACACAGCGCCGGCTGCTACGTACCGAGATCGCCGGCGTCATCGCGATCATCGCACTGGAGGCCAGCCTGCTGATGCAGGCGGTCTAGCGGGAGACGTGGAACATGACGCTTTTCACTACCGACTACTTGGAGTATTACCTGACGCTGGTTGCCTGGATCGTCCACAACGGCATCTTGTCGGTGCTGGTCTCCAGCGGCGTGTTCGCCATTCCCTTTATAGCCATTATTATCCAGGAATGGCTCAAAGCACGTACTGAAGGGGCCGACGAAGGCAACAAGGGCGTATTGTCCTCGATGCGCATCGAGAACCGCATCTGGGTGGCCATCGTCGTGCTGATGTTCGCCGGTATCCCGTTTATCGATATCGACCTCGGCACGATCAAGTACGACCAGGCGCGATCGGCACAGTGCCAGGTAAATGTTCCACAACCTATGGATACCGGCTGGTCGCAGTCATTCAGCACGCTCAACAACCAGAGCGCCAAGGTGCCGGTGTGGTGGGCCTTCATGCATACGCTCTCCCGCGCGGTGACAGGGGCCTCGGTGGCGGCGATCCCGTGCGGAACAGATCTGCGGCAAATGAGGATGGACATCAACACTACGCGCATTGACGACCCCCTCCTCGCACAGGACGTGGCGGACTTCACCCACGACTGCTATGGACCCGCCAGGGCGAAATTGTTCATGAGTCGACCGGAACTGGATGAAGCACAGATGCATGACGTGACCTGGATCGGCTCCAGTTACTTTGTCAACACCAACGGTTTCTACGACACATACCATGCCAAGACACCCCGTGATGGCTGGCCCTACGATAGCAACCGAGACGCCGGACTCGCACAGGTGCCGAGCGGCGCGGGTTATCCAACATGTCATCAGTGGTGGAGCGATGGCAGTAACGGGTTGCGCACACGGCTATTGGCCCAAGTCGACCCCAGCCTGCTCAACCGAATGGCCGGATGGGCCGGATTCTTGAGTCGTGCCGAAGTGGATAACTCGGTGATCCGTGCGATCGCCTCCCCGCGCCAACAGAAGCTCAATCAGGGAACGGTTTACACCGACTATGGTGGCCAGATCGACAAGACCCTGCCGAACATTGTTACCCGCACGACTGGCGACGTAGGTCTTGCGGTGGGAGCCATTCCTGCATTTCCGGCGATGGACGTGGTGCGTCAAGCGCTGCCGATGGTACTCGCGCTGCTGAAGATGGCCCTGGTGATCTGCATCCCGCTGGTGCTGTTGATGGGCACCTACGACCTGAAGACCGTGGTCGCCATCAGCGTGGTCCAGTTTGCGCTGTTCTTCGTCGACTTCTGGTTCCAGCTCGCTCGCTGGATCGACAGCACCATCCTCGACGCGCTCTACGGCTCGGGCTGGGGTTGGAATCGGCCCGTCACTAATTTCGATCCAGTGATGGGGTTGAACAACGCCTTTGGCGATCTGTTGCTGAACTTCGTCATGGGGACGATGTTCATTGTGTTGCCCGGATTCTGGGTAGGAGCATTAAGCTGGGCTGGTGTACGCGCTGGAAATCTTGTCCAGATGATGACGATGGGAACGGATGGGGCAAAATCCGCTGGTTCCAAGGGACCCGGGACGATTTCGAGACCCCTGAAATAAAAAGCGAGTCCGGCGTATCAATCGTCCTCATTAGGATCGCCAATATCGATGCGAACGTCGCCACGATACAAACCGAATCCGCTAGCACCTGTGCGCCACTCGGTCTCCTGCTCAACATCCCAATCGATATTGCGAGCCACCCCAGCTGCGGCCACGCCGAACACCAGCAGCAGAGCCAGCCAGAAAGCGGTGTAGAGCAGCACAGCCAGTACCGCGAGCTTGACACCCCAGATCAATACAGCCGCCGCTGGCGCAGGCACGCCCTGCGCAACCAGCCAGCCCGATACACGCCGTTCTCCGCGTACATAAGCGCACCATCCGCGGCCGAACCAGCGGCCGAAGCGTTCTGCATTGCTGATGCGAGTCCTCGTGCTCATAGTCATCACCTGCTACGCGCCTTGAACAATTACTCCAGTTTGCTCCAATCCTGCCGGCAGGCTGTCACCAATGCGCCCCAGTCGTCTGGCGGATTTCCACGGCCCAGCATCTTCTCAAACACCGCATACGGATCGGACTTGCTCCCCGAGGATCGCAGCATTTGCTCATCGTTGACCCAAGCATAGACAATCACTTTGGCCCTCGAGTCGTAACGGAAAAACAGCCGAAATCGTCTCCCAATCTTGGCCCGTCGCCAGTGGCGGTATTCCGGCCCCAGTGTGTTGCCTTGACGGTACTCATCGCACGCCGGCTCACCGGGAACGACTTCAAGCATCAGTTGGCTCAGAGCTCGGAACAGCTTGAAGTTGGCATTGGATGCAAATCCTATCGGGTCATTCTGCTCCGCGCGCTGCGCGGCGGCATACAGCTTCTGCAACTGCTCGATCACACAGTCATGGAAGAGTAGCGTCCATCCATGTCGCTGCATCAGAGCGCCACTTCGCCGTCAATATCGTTAGTCAAATTCACGTCATGCCCAGCCTGCTTCAGCATGGCGTGAGCCAGTTCATCCGGCAATCCGCGAACATGCTGGCCAGCCTCGATATCGCGGGCCAGCAGACTCAGAAACGCGCCGATGACCGGATCTTCGTGCTCGGCATTCGCACGGGTGACGACAATCTGCCCATCCTCGCCCAGGTCGAACGCTACCTTGCCGCCGGTATCGACGCCCAACGCCTGACGGATCGGCTTGGGCAGCGTGATCTGGCCCTTCGATGTGAGCGTGGCTAGTTCATGAATGGCTGCCATGGCGTGGCGTGCTCCTCAGATGACAGTTTTTCCAACGGTAAGGAATATTCCTTTCCTCGTCAAGACAGATTGGCGAGATCTTCAGACCCCGGTAGGCGGATCGCGCTTACCTCAAAAAAAGGACTGACCCCGTGCCGGATAGCTTGTAGAGCGACTCCCCGAGCCGAGCTACATGTAAAGGCTTCGATAAAGGTCAAAGGGCTGGGAAGGGTCAATGGAATGGGGGCAAGGGGAAAGGCTCTACCCGTAAAAGGAAAAGGCTCTCCCGTCCACCGCAACTTCAGGTGACATCATGTTCGCGCTGTTCCAACGAAAACGCTCGGCGTCGGCACCGATGGCGCCCACGGAAGCGGCTGTAAAAGGTAAGGGGCTGACGCGGCCTGAGTCGGCCGCATCGTTGCTGGCCACCCCACGCCGGCAGAAGCTGCTGGAACACATCTGGCAACGTACTTCGCTCTCACGCAAGCAGTTCAGGTCCCTGTATCTCGCACCACTTGAACGCTACGCCGAGTTGGTCCAGCAATTCCCCGCCTCGGAAAGCCATCACCACGCCTATCCAGGCGGCATGCTCGATCACGGGCTGGAAATCGTCGCCTACGCGCTCAAGCTGCGGCAATCGCACCTTCTTCCAGCAGGCACAACACCAGAGGACCAAGTAGCACAAGCCGAAGCCTGGACAGCCGCCATTGCCTACGCAGCGCTCCTGCACGATATTGGCAAGATCGCAATCGACCTTCATGTGGAATATGCCGACGGCAACACATGGCACCCCTGGCACGGACCGTTGTTGCATCCGTACCGCTTCCGCTATCGCAAGGAGCGTGAGTACCGGCTGCACAGTGCTGCGACCGGACTACTCTACAACCGCCTGCTTGATGGTCACATCCTGGACTGGCTCAGCGACTATCCCGCTCTGTGGTCGTCGTTACTGTATGTGCTGGCAGGCCAATATGAACATGCCGGCGTGCTCGGTGAGCTCGTAACCCAGGCTGACCGAGCCTCTGTCGCTCAGGAGTTGGGGGGCGATCCGGCCAGGGTGATGGCGGCACCGAAACATGCACTGCAACGCAAACTGCTTGAAGGCCTGCGGTTCCTGCTCAAGGAGGAGCTGAGGTTGAACCAGCCACAGGCCTCGGACGGCTGGCTGACACAGGACGCCTTATGGCTCGTCAGCAAGACAGTCTCAGACAAGCTGCGCGCGCACCTGCTTTCGCAGGGCATCGAAGGGATCCCGTCGAGTAACACCGCAGTATTCAACGTTCTGCAAGATCACGGCATGCTTCAGCCAACAGTTGATGACAAGGCCATCTGGAAGGCAGTCATCACGAGTGAGGGTGGTTGGTCGCATACATTCACCTTGCTGCGGCTGGCCCCTGCCCTGATCTGGGAAAGCGCAGAGCGGCCCCCGCCGTTTAGCGGCACCGTGAAGGTGGTACAGAAAGAAGCTGTTTCAGCAACGGCCGGCCGCAGCACATCGCCCAGTGGCGAAGCCGCTGCGATGACGGTGAACGGAAGGCCTTCATCCGCACCAGTGATACCAGCCGCAACCGCGGCCTCTGCGGATGGACTGGATGACCTACTGGAGTTGTTCACCTCGCCGGATAACGCCCACATTCGACCTTCACCACCGGGCAACAACGAACCCAAACAAGCGCTAGTTCAACAAGAATCCGATGCGCCTGCTACGTCACCGGCATCTGCCTCACAGGAACGAGGCTCACGACCACCGCCGTCAGGCGAGCATTTCATGGTCTGGCTGCGTCAGCACATTGATAGCCGCAAACTGATCATCAATGACGCGAAGGCTCTGGTGCATACCGTGGCCGATACCGTGTACCTGGTGAGTCCTGGGCTGTTTCAACGTTACGCACAGGAACACCCACAGTCAGCCGTCTTCGCCAAAGAAGATAAGGTGACAGACTGGCAGTGGGTGCAAAAGCGCTTCGAGAAGCTGGACTTGCACCGAAAGCAGGAGAACGGCCTGAACATCTGGACCTGTGAAGTCACCGGACCGCGCAAATCACGCAGGCTGCATGGCTATTTGCTGAATGACCCTCTTCGGTTGTTCAATGACGTTCCTATGAATAACCCCTACCTCACAGTATTGCCGACGATAAATTCTGCAGCGCAGCAAATGGGATCAATATAAAAGGTTGGTGTTGCAGCCGATGCACTTTTGACCCAGGTACCGGAATTTAATTGACCCTGTTTCGAACGCCGAACACGTTGTTGCATTTCGCTTTTCAGACTGCTGGACTGGGGTCAGCATAGCGTCGGCACCCGGGTCAATAGTGCGGCGGCGGCAACAGCTTGACTTCAGCTGGAAAGGGCATCCCAGGTAACGATGTGTAAGCAGCAGGGGAAAAAAGTCTCAGGCTGTCGTAGTAATTGCGCCAGTTTCCACCTGGCTGGCTCTCGGCATCCAGGATTAGAAACCTGAGGTTCTGCTGCCGCAGATGCCAACCGCACGCGAGCCCAGCTTGGCCCGCACCAATAACGATGACATCCGTGGGCTCATTAATTATGTTCATGTATGCGCACTCATGCATATATTGAAATGATAAAAAAACTACTCAGATACACCGGGGCAGCAAAACGGAGCCAGACTCTTCATGTGCTGAAGCATGGCTTCGAGCCGTGTCACCACTGCCGGTCCATCCACCTCGTAGAACATCTGCCTGCTACAAAACTCAGAAATCGCCCCAGCCCCCTCATATGCCATCGGGTGAGTCGTGGCGGGAATCCGGGGCGAATCAGTGAACAGCATTACACCAAGAACGGGATTTTTATGAGGACCATCACGAATATCACGAATCGGCGACTAAAAATGTTTACTTATGATTGTGAATGATTATTATTAACGCGCATCCACCCTGAAGGATATGCGTCAATGATACGAACCTCTCCGGTGTTTTCCCGGTTACAAGCAGGGAACAACGTCTACGGCTTGCTCAATTCTCTACCTTCACCGATGCTCTGCGAAATGCTCGCGTTTGCGGGCTACGATTTCGTTATTCTCGATCTTGAGCACTTACTGCGCTCCGAAGAAGACATCATGCATTGTGTCCGCGCATGTGAGGCCGCTGGCATTTCGCCTTGGCTGCGCATACCTCAAGTGGACGAAAAACTGATCGGTCGGGCACTGGATGCCGGCATCGAAGCCATTGTCCTTTCACGCACCGAAAGTGCTGCGCAAGTTCAGCGCGCCATTGAAGCGGCGTTCTTTCCCCCCTTAGGGAAACGCGGAATAACCGGCGGACGCATTACCGGTTTCGGTCGCCTGCCATTACCCGAATACATCGATCTGGCCAATCGTCAGACCCCTATTATTCCCATGATCGAAAGCCGCGCCGGGGTCGACGCTCTCGGCGAGATTCTGCAACTGCCGGGCGTCGGCATGATTCTGGAAGGCGCACTGGATCTGTCGCTCGATCTCGGTCTAGGCCCCGACCCGCTCAATTCCCAAGTCTGGCAAACGCTGCAATACATGGCTGATGCCTGCCTCAGCGCCGCAATACCATTCTGCGCTAACCCCCGCACTGCTGAACAGAACACGCTGTGGCGCGCTCGCGGGGTCCAAAGCTTTCTGGCCGGTGAAGACCGGGGCTTGCTGCATAACGCATTGAAAGCCCGCCTGCATTCTCTCCAACAGTAAAAATGAGCCAACGTAGTCCACATGAAAACAACAACAAACTCCCTACATTTTTCACTCAGTCTTATCACTTTGGGCATCTGTCACGGTGCCATGGCCGCCGATCAACCCGTCGATTTGTCCACCAGACCTGCCAGTAACATGGAACTGGCACCCATGATGATTCAGGGTGACGTTCTCGGGACGGCCAGCGATCAGGAGGTGCGTACCTATGCCGGCAGTCGCAGCGTTGTCGACTCCAGCGAACTGAAAAAAGCCAGCGTCCGCGGTGTGGACGACGCGCTGCAACGGGTACCGGGCATCAAGATCTTTGACGAAACCGGCACCGGCGCCTTGCCACAGATATCGGTACGCGGGCTGTACGAGAGTCGTAGCGGCCGGATTCAAGCGTTGTCGGATGGCATTCCACTAGCACTGGCGCCGTACGGCCAGACGGGTCTTTCGCTGTTTCCAGTGACCATGGCCACTGTAGACCGTATTGATGTCGTGCGTGGGGGCGCAGCGGTGCAATACGGTCCGAACAACGTTGGCGGGGTGATCAACTTCATCAGCAAGCCGATTCCGCGCGAGTGGGAAACCACTCTGCAGGAGAAGTTGACGTTCAACGCTGGCGGGCGCCAGTTGTGGGACAACTATGTGGGCACCGGCGGCTACCTGACCGACAACTTCGGCCTGCAACTGGACCTCAATACCCTGGGTGGCGAATACGGGCGCGAGCACTCCGACACCGATGTGCAGAACTACCGTCTGCGCGGCCTGTGGAACATCGACGACGATCGCGATCTGAGCTTCGGTATCCAGCACTACAAGGCCGATATGGACCTGGCCGGAGCACTCAGCGTGCGGGATTACAAGGATGATCCACGGCAATCGACGCGTCCGCTGGACCGCTTCGAGGGCGACACCAATCGCGTGTGGGGCACCTACACCCAGCGCCTGGGCGCCATGGGGCCGTTCGACTCAGTAGAATATAGCTGGACCAACTTCGCCCACGACAGCTACCGCAACTTCGTGCTCGGCCTGCCGTTCACTCCGGACGGTACGGCGGTGACCAAACAGGACGGCCCACGCGACTTTAAAGTCTGGGGCACGGAGCCGCGCATCAGTGCCACCATCGATGGTGACACGGTTGGCCAGACCTGGTTGCTGGGCGCCCGTTATGTCAGCGAAGACATCGACTACAAGGTCAACCGCCAGCGCGTCGCTACCGGCGTGACGACGCCGTTCCGGGACTGGAAGTTCGATGACGACGCCCGCGCGTTCTACCTCAGCAACGCCATCAGTCTGCTCGATCATCGCCTGACCATCACCCCCGGCGTGCGCTACGAAAACGCCCGCATGGATTACGCAGACGGCATCACCGGGTTCTCGCGCGAGAACAAATCCGAAGAATGGCTGCCGGGCCTAACGGTGGGTTACCAGGCGACCGACGCCTGGTTTGTCTACGCCAACGCCCAAAAGTCCCTGCGTCCACCGCAAGTCACGCAGATCGTCAAGGAAGGCGATGTCGGCGCCGAATTGGCGTGGAACTACGAGACCGGCGTGCGCTATACGCCGTGGGACGGCCTGCGCGTCGACTTAAATCTGTACCGCATCGATTTCGACGATCAGATCATCTACAACGCCAGAACCGACCGTTTCGACAACCTTGGCAGCACGCGTCATCAGGGTTTCGAGAGCGAAATTTTCTGGACGCCGCAAGCCATGCCTGATCTGGACCTGCACGCCAGCTATGCCTACCTCGACGCCAAGCAACGCAACGGCACATTCAAAGACAACGAGGTGCCGTACGCTTCGCGCAATCAGTTCACGATAGACGGCCGTTACCGTTTTGCCGAGCACTGGACCTACAACCTCGACGGTCTGTACATCAGCAGCGCTTACACCGATGCCGCTAACTCAAGCGATGAAAATGCCACTGCCAGCGTGGGCAAACTGCCTGCTTACTGGGTCTGGAACACCGCCATTGAGCGTGAGTTCGAGCTGGCAGACAAAAGCGTCCTGACCGCGTCCGCGGGCATCAGCAACCTGTTCAACCGCGAGTACTACTTCCGCGGTATCGACACCAGCCCGTGGGGTCGTCAACCCGCGCCAGAGCGCTCGCTCACCCTAGGCGTCAACTACCGCTTCTAAAACCGCGCACTTGCGCACTTGTAAACCAGTTGCCCGATCCTCCGGGACGGGCAACTGCTGCCCTCAGGAAACTGCCATGCAACGTCCATTCGTCATCCTTGCCCACGTCGCCCACCCTGCCATTCTCGAGGGCTTCTTGCCTGCCGCCCATACACGCGGGTTGCCGATCGTGGTCATCACCGACCACGCTCAGGAGCACCGGCGCCTGCTCGCCACCTCGCACATTTCGCCGCTAGAGCTGCATGTTATCGAATGTGATGTGTTCAATCCGCTAGCAGTCATAGAGGCACTCAACAGTCAGGACTTGCAGCCCATCGCCGTATTTTCCAACAGCGATCACCTGCAGACCGCGACAGCGATGGTGGCCGAGGCATTCGAATGCCCAGGCAAGGACTGGCGGCTGTGCTATGCGGCGAAGAACAAGGCGGCCATGCGCGAGCGCATGCAACGTCTAGGTCTGCCTGGCCCATGGTTCCAGGTGCTCACATCGAATGCCACATTACCGACCGCTGCGCCGTGGCCGGTGGTCGCCAAGCCTCGTGAAGGCGTCGCCAGCCTGGACGTCAGACTGTGTCAAAACGCCGCCGAGCTCAGCGCTTACTGCGAGCAGTTCTGGCAGCAGCAACCGGACCGGGCGCTGTTGCTGGAGGCGTACATGGAAGGTCCGTTGTTCACCCTCGAAACCCTGGGCGACGGGCGCAATCTGCAAGCCATCGGTGGCTTCGATGTCACCCTTTCACCACCGCCGCATTTTGTAGAACTCGCCGCGCGCTGGAATGGACAACTCAGCCGCGCTCATCGTGCCGCCGCGATGGCTCAAGTAGCAGCGTTCGGAGTCAATTTCGGTGTCTGCCACAGCGAATTCATTCTGACCGCTCAAGGCCCGGTGCTGGTTGAGATCAACTATCGCAGCATCGGCGATGGTCGCGAGTTCCTGCTTGATCGGCTGCTGCCACAGGGTTGGTTCGACCGCATCGTCGCTTTGCATTTGGGAGACAACCTGATCGACGCGCAACCGGCGCAAGCCGAAGCAACCGTTCATTACCTTGTTGCCGATCGCGCGGGGCGTCTGGATCAGGCCAGCGCCAGCTTCAACGTCGAACGTGAAGGCCATTGGTGCGATTACCGTGCACTGCACAATACCGGCGACACCGTGACCATCAGCCATTCCAACAAGGACTACGTCGGCGTACTGAGACTGATCGCGCCGGATGACGTGAGCCTCGAAGCGCAACTGAATTCGACCCTGAACGACCTGAAGTGGGTGGTGGCATGAGCCTGCATCCGGAGGACGCGGATCAGGCGCTCATTAGTCGACGCATCATCGATTGCTGCCTGCGCGAGGACATCCGTGGGATCGTCAGCAAAGGACAGATTTGTCGGCTGCCGGAAGAACTGAGTCAACACTTGCAGCATCAGCCCGACGCAAGCTGGCTGCGAATCGCCCATCTGGGCGCCGACGAACTATGGCTGCCGGTGGTCAAGGCGTATCCGTTGCAGGACTGGATCGGTACAGGCGACGCCTGGATCAAAGTGTCGCCGCAAAGCCACGGCGAGGTTCAACACGGCTACGGGCTCTGGCTGGGCCATCTGAGCCACGGTCTGGACGAAGAAAGTCTGACGCTGTTCGCGGCGTACCTGAAAGAAGCAGATTGCGCGACCGAACACCGGACCCTGTGCAATCAGGCGTATCGCCAGCATGGCCCTGCGCTGAGCGACGTGACTGCCCTGAAAGACTGGTCGCAGAGGCTGCTGAAGATCGATCAACTGGCGAGCTACCTGGATCACCCGTTTTATCCAACGGCGCGGGCCAAAAGCGGCTTCGATGCCGCCGCGCTCAAAGGCTACGCGCCGGAGTTTGCGCCGCGCTTCGAACTCAACTGGCTGGCGATTCCCAACAACGCCCTGACCCTGACCAGCCCACAGCCGCTGCACTGGCCGGACTTCGAGGACGTCGGCTTGTCACCGACCTTGCAAAACAGCCATTCATTACTGCCAGTACACCCGCTGACATGGGGCGAACTGGAGCAATACGGCCTGCCTGAAGGCACGCTCAAGGCTCCACGTTCGGCCATGCAGGTCGAACCTACGCTGTCCGTGCGCACGGTGGTCTGCATCAATCAACCTCAGTGGCACATCAAACTACCGTTGTTAGTCAGCACGCTCGGTACGCGCAATTTGCGCCTGATCAAGCCCAGCACCCTATACGACGGTCACTGGTTCCAGACCACCCTGCAGGCCTTGACCGAGCGCGATCCGGCACTGGCGTCACGTTATCTGCACGTTGACGAAAAACACGGTGGTCATGCCGCCGAAAGTCGTCACCTAGCCTATATCGTGCGCCGTTACCCGACGGGTCTTGAGAACACCACACTCGTACCTGTCGCCGCGTTGGCCAGCCCGCTTGCCGATGGACGCCTTTTCCTCGAACAGTTGGCCGAGCGCTTCTACGCAGGTTCGTTGCAACACTGGCTGGACGATTATCTCGATCTGCTGCTGCAGGTCCATCTGCGGCTGTGGCTGCATTACGGCATCGCGCTGGAGGCCAACCAGCAGAACGCCGTCTTGATGTTCGAACAAGGTCAGCCATTGCGCCTGCTGATGAAGGACAACGACGCCGCTCGCCTGTGGCCTCAGCGCTTCACCCATGCGTGCCCGGATCTCGCTGATCTGCCGGCAGTCTTGCAGGACGAGCGCATTCGCGTCGACAGCAGCCAACCATTGGCCGAGATGTTCTGCACCATCACCTTGCAGCTGAATATTGTTGCGATCCTGGAAGCGATAGCGACCGCAGGCCTGGCCTCTCGATCCGGTCTGTACGGCACGCTGCGTCAGCTCTCATGACCTGTCTGCAACATCTCGAAGCAGAAGGCATCGACTGTGACGACGCGCGTCGATGGCTGCTCGACAGCCCGAAACTGCCGGTGAAATACCTGCTCAGCGCCGGCAGCCTGTTCAGCAAGGCGCATTCCGGTGCCAGTGACATCAACAAGTTCTATGGCTACAGCGCGGCGAACTTCCTGCTGGAGGATGCTCCATGCAACGGCGTCTGATCACCAGCGTTCTGCTGGGGCATTACCTGTCGGCCTTCACGGCACTGGGTATTCCGTTGTACTTGCCGCGCATCCTCGCCGACCTCGCACCTGACACACCAGGCTGGGCCATCGGTGTGCTGTTCGTACTGCCGACACTCTGCACCGCACTGGCGGCGCCGATCTGGGGACGATGGGCCGATCGCAACGGTTGTCGCTTGTCGTTGCTGCGTGCACATACCGGACTGTTCGCGGGCTTCCTGCTGGCAGGCTTCAGCCCTAATCTGACGGTGTTCGTCCTGGCGTTGATCATCCAGGGCACCTTCGGCGGCGCAATGGCGGCGTCCAACGCCTACCTGTCGACCCAGTTCAAGGGCGGCGATTTGTCCCGCGCCCTGAACTGGACACAGTATTCGGCGCGCCTGGCGATGATCAGCGGCCCGATCCTGTTGGGGCTGCTGACCGCGCAAGGCATGGGATTGAGCCTGTATCGCTATCTGACCTGGTTACCGCTGCTGGCCTTCGTACTCATCCTGCCGCTGCCCAAGGACGCCCCCAAGCATGTCTTGGACAGCAAAAAAGCAGAGGCATTGGGCGACTTGCCGGAAGACATGCCGCGGCTAATGGCGGTGCAGTTTCTGTTCAGCTTCGCGATGGTCGTCACCTTTCCTTACTTCATGCCCTTCGGCGAGCAACTGGGAATTGGCAGCGATGCCATGATCGGCGTGCTCTACAGCCTGCCGCATCTGGTTTACCTGCTGGCCCTGCCCTGGGTTCAGAAGCATCAGGGCAACCTGCTATTGCCGGGGCTGGCACTGCTGGCAATCAGCAACGCGTTGCAATTCTGGAGCGTGCAGGCCGAACCCCTGTTCATTCTGCGTCTGCTCAGCGGAGCCGGCATGTTGCTCAGTTTTGTCGGGCTGCACCGCTGCCTGAGCCAACGCAGCCGAAAAGGCAGCGCCGGTCGCCTGTTCGGCTGGTTCGACTCCAGTGGCAAATGGGCCGGTACCGCTGCTGGTGTCGCAGCCGCTCTGGTCAGTCAGACCTTCGGCATTGCGTCCCCCTTTCTCGTTGCGTGCCTGGCGGCCATGGCGGCCATGGTACTCGCGCACCCTCTATTGATGACCTCCCGGGAGATTCCGGCATGACGCTCGCTATCAATACCGTATCGTTGAACACCGTATCCCAGCATGACCATGCCCTCGATGGCGAAGCCCAACGGCATGGCATCGAGTGCCTGCTCAATTGCTATTTGCGCGAATACGCATTGCCCCGCAACGAAGTGAACCTGAACGATCAAGCCCAGGATCTGCCGATGAGCCTGCGCCAGGCCAATGGCCGTTGCATCAGCATTCACCTGCCCAGTGGCCGCATGGTCGTACGCATCGACCGCGCCAGTCTTCTGGGCCGCTGCCACTACATCAGCGCCCCCTACTTCAAAGGCAATAACCAGAGCTGGCGACCGTTGAACGCCCACGAACTGGCGCGCCTGCTCTGTACCCCGCTGAGTGGAGCCGACCGCGTCGGCGAGATGCTGCAACAGATCGGCAACAGCCTGCAGATCACCCGCACCTTTCTGCGGCATTCACTCCCGGCCAACCAAGCAGCCGACAGCCTGCTGACGTCCGAGCAACATCAACTGTGGGGCCATGCCCTGCATCCGACACCGAAAAGTCGCGAGGGCATCTCCCATGACGATTTGCTGGCCTGCTCGCCGGAAGTTGGGGCGCGCTTTCAGTTGCACTGGTTCAAGGTTGATCCGACGCTGATTCGTCATCAGGGTGAAGATCCACGCAGTACTCTGCGCCAACTGTCGGGGCGCGACGACGCCTATCCGTGCCACCCCTGGGAGGTCGCCCGCGTGCTTGCCGACCCGCTGGTGCGGCGGGCGCAGCAACAGGGTTTGATCACCTACCTCGGCCCCCTGGGTCAGGCCATGTACCCGACGTCGTCGGTGCGCACGCTCTACCATCCGCAGATGGCCTACTTCATGAAGTTCTCGATGCACGTGCGCCTGACCAACTGCGTGCGCAAGAACGCTTGGTATGAACTCGACAGCGCCGTCGCCCTCACTCGCCTGCTCGGCCCCATCATGAGCGAGTTGGCGACGCAACAACCGGGCTTCATGTTGATGCCCGAACCCTGCGCCACCAGCCTGGACCTCAGCGCCCTGGGTACGCTGGAGGAGGCCCGCGAAGTCACCGAATGCTTCGGCATCGTTTACCGGGAAAACCTTCCCGTCGTCGACCGCGAGCGGTACCAGCCACAAGTGGCAATGGCACTGTTCACCTGGGATAAACAGGGTCGCAGTGTCTGCCGCCAACAGGTACAGCGCTACGCCGACAACACGGGCCTGACCATTGAGCAAGCCACGCTGAACTGGCTGGATGCCTATGCCAGTCAGATGCTCGGCGGTGTGCTGTATTGCCTGTTCCGTCAGGGCGTGGCGCTGGAGCCGCATTTGCAGAACACGGTCATTGGCTTCGCGGAAAACGGACTGCCTAGCCAGGTCTGGATTCGCGATCTGGAAGGCACCAAGCTGGTCCCTGAAATCTGGCCCGCTGAACGCCTGAGTGCGCTGGATGAACGTACCCGCAGCTCGGTGTACTACAGCGCGCAAAAGGCCTGGCAACGAGTGGGCTACTGCGCACTGGTGAACAATCTCGGCGAAGCTATCTTCCATCTGGCCAACGGCAGCGGCGCGCTGGAACAACAATTGTGGGACCGAATCGGCGACCTGCTGCACGCGCAATCCACGCGTCTGGGCCATCCGACAGAACTGCGTGAGTTGTGCGCCGGCGCGCCCTTCCCAAGCAAGGAAAACTTCATGACGCGCCTGATGATGCGCGCCGACCGCGAGGCCGGTTACACCTTACTGCCCAGCCCGCTGGCGATGAATGAAAAGAGGAAACACGCATGAGCCTTCCTGCCTCCGTCACCCAACGCATCGAGCAGCTCAAGACTGAACACGACGCGCCATTGTGCGCCTACGTCTACGACCTGCCTGCCCTTGAACGGCACGTAAAGGCAATGCGTCAGGTACTGCCCGAAAACTGCGAATTGTTCTACGCCGCCAAGGCCAACCCGGAAGCCCTGGTGCTGAAAACCCTGGCGCCGTGGGTGGACGGTTTCGAGGCTGCCTCCGGCGGCGAGCTGACGTGGCTGCATGAACAGTGCCCCGACCAGCCGCTGATCTTTGGTGGCCCCGGCAAACTCGATCGCGAACTGGATATCGCCCTGCAGTACCGGATTTCGGCGTTTCACGTGGAGAGCGTGACCGAACTGCGAAGTCTGGCGCGCATCGCCCGCGAACGCGGTGTGCGGGCTCCGGTGATGCTGCGGCTGAATCTGAAGCTGGCCCAGACACCGCAGAGCCGATTGGTCATGGGTGGCAAACCCACGCCGTTCGGTCTGGATGAAGAAGGTCTGGCAAGCGCCCTGCAATTGCTGCGCGAAGAACCGTCTCTGGAGCTCAAGGGGCTGCACTTTCATCTGCTGTCGCACCAGTTGGATGTCGATGCGCACCTTGAATTGATTCGCAGCTACTTCCTGACCTTCCGCCAGCTGTGCGCCGACCACGACCTGCAACTGCCGCTACTGAATGTCGGCGGAGGGATGGGCATCAACTATCAGGACGCGGCCAAGTCATTCGACTGGCCACGGTTTTGTCAGGGCCTGCAGGGGTTGATCAATGAGTACGACATGGGCGCGACCCGCATACGTTTCGAGATCGGCCGCTTCATCAGCGCTGCCTGTGGTTACTACGTCATGCAGGTGCTGGACATCAAAAGCAGTCACGGCGAGTTTTTTGCCATCGGACGTGGCGGTACCCATCACTTTCGCACGCCTGCGGCTCAAGGCCACGACCATCCGTTCACGGTACTGCGAGGCTCGCAGCCGGCACAAATCAGCGATCAGTCCGTGACGCTGGTGGGCCAGTTGTGTACGCCAAAGGACGTCCTTGCCAGACAACAACCAGTGGCGCAGCTAGCGATTGGTGACCTGCTGGTATTCACTCTCGCGGGCGCTTATGCCTGGAACATCTCGCACCAGAACTTCCTGATGCACGAACCACCGTTGAAGGTTTTTATCGAGGGCTGATTCCACGCATATCTGTGGTTGCTTGTCAGATGTGTCCTTCAAACTCTTCGGACAGCTTTCATCCTGTGCAACCGAATTTTCAACGGATGGGAAGTGGGTGGTGCTAACGCCTTTCGAAGTCCCATATTGAGGCTTCGGCACTTGCCGATGGGGTTTCCGTCCGCCAGCGGACAACATGCCGAGATGACAATCCGGGTCATATGATGAGTGGGTCAGAGCAGTTTTGACACTCCCTGTGAACAATAGGGATAAACTCGCGATCTTGCAGTTCAAGCGCAGGGTGCAAAATGCGCGGCCTTTCGAGTAATCGGTCAGAAGCGTCATAGATGCCGTGTTCCGCCGCATTTCAGTAGCCATATAGGGCTCCATCGATTTCGGGGGGTGCACCTGCGATGTTCACGACATTACTTTTCGTACACCGCCTAGGGCGTCTGCTTTCGATTGATGACGGGCAGAGGCCGGGATAGAAATTGCTCATCTAAGCCCCCGCTGTAAGCGTTATAGGCCCATCGCACAAATTGTTCGAGTAGTCGATCATTCTCCATTTTCAGGCGCCCATTTTCACCTTCCAAACGTGCAATGCGGTCGTTTGCCACTTGCACTTCGGAGCTGACGACTTTTCTCGTCCCAACCGAAGTTGACAGTATTTGCTTACGCAACATGAACGCGCGCTTTATCCATTCATGCTTATGCAACGCTTGACGCGTGTAGGTCCTCCGCAAACGACGTGCGACGCTTATGATCAGCAGGTCCCAAGTCAATTTCCCAGACCAGCCGTCAAGGATGGAGACGATCTGCTCAACAGCATCGGGGGTTAGATTTCTCGAACGAGTCATTACAAGTCCTCAGCCACTATGCGTGGCACATTTGGGCCCACTATGCTCTGTCCCGCCTCCTCGTGCTCGCCCAGTATTCGCTGATGGGCCAATATCTGTTCTAGCTTTGACGCCGGTACGATTCCACAGGGCTGGATAATCGCATTCGCTGCAACGGAGGAGTCCCCCCGGTGTCAGGATAGTTGTCGCCTCTCCGAATTTTCCGAAGCACATCGGGGGCGGAAAGAGACTGGTCGTGCCGTACTATTCACCTGAACGCAGAGCCGCATTACTCAAGATGCTGCTTCCCCCGCTGAACCTGTCGATGGCCGAGGTTTCCCGGCGCGAAGGGGTCAGCGAAATGTCTTTGTCCAACTGGCGCAAGCAGCTCAGTTCTGAAGGAAGTGCAGTGTCCGAAAACAAGCAATCGACTCAGAACTGGTCAGCCGAAACCAAGTTTGAAGCGCACGCGTTTGTTATGGGTTGTGATTCCGGACACGGCCAGGGCGCTGGCCAAATGTGTTTTGCCGGTTCCGGGCCCGCCGATGAACACGACATTCTGCGCGGTCTCTGTGAACTCCAAGCTGGACAGATCTTTGACCAGACGGGCATCTGCGCTGGAAGCGCTGAAATCGAAGCCTGCCAAGTCACGATGCATGGGCAGTTTGGCCATGTTCATCTGGTGGTTAACCGAGCGTACGGCGCGATCTGCTTGTTCTTGTTGGAGCAGATGTTCGAGCAGCCATTTCGACGACGCCGTCGAGGCTTCGCCTTGGGACGCCAGTTCTTCCCAGGCGCTGGCCATGCCATGCAGACGCAGTTCTTTGAGTTCCGCCATAAGATCACGCATTGCGAGTCTCCTCATCGGTGGCACGGAGCCGGTCGTAGCGTGCCGTATTGGCAACAGGCGCTGCCTTGAGTTGTAGGTTGGTTTCTACGGAAGGAGGTGGTGCAGTGGAGGTCAGTCGGGCTAGAACATTCAGGATGTGATCGGCGCTCAGGCTTCCCGACTCAAGCACCAATTCCACCGCCACCAGCACTGGGTCGAGACCAGCGATGGGCACAGCAGCCACTACCTGCGTCATGATTCGATCACCGTTGGTGTGACGTCTCAGGCCCTGCTTGAGAAGCCGCAACGGCTTGGGCAGATCGACAAACGGCGCGCCATTGCGCAGCGCACCGGGCTTGCGTTCGATGAGTGGGATGTAATGCTGCCAGTCAAAACTGACCTGATGGGTCAGTTTTCGGTCAGCGGCAACACACCTACAGAACACGCTGCTCACGACCCAGGAAGCGCTCACTCAAATCCGCAGCGCGCATGGCAGGTGGTACTTCAACTCACCGAGGTGAAACAAATGCATCAGACACTGGAGCAGCGTCATGGGCATGGCGCGCAGGCTTTGGCTGAGACGCAGACGAACCTGGCCGTAAGCGAGCGGGAGCGTGCCCTGCTGGCGGAACGCTTAACCCGAGTTGAAACCCAACTGACCGAGTTGACCACAGACAAGCAGCTCCTTCTGCAAGATAACGCGGTGCTTTCCAGTCAACTTTCGGAGTCAAGGGCCAAGTGTGACCAGCCTTGACTATCTCCCGTGCCCCTCATAACGCCGGGAACTCCAGGTGGAAGGCGGTCCAGCCGTTGGCAGAGGTACACCAGATCTTGCCTTGATGAGCCTCAGCGATGGAGCGGGTAATAGCCAGGCCAAGCCCCGCATTGCTCGGATTGCCTTCGCGACGGGCGGGATCGGCGCGATAAAAACGGTCGAAGAGTTTACCCAGGTGCTCAGGCTTGATGGCCTCGCCAGGGTTCTCAACAGTTAGGGTGACGGCGTTACCAGTCTGACGGATCGTTACTGAGATCGTCTTCCCTTCGGGGGTATAACGCAGTGCATTGGACAGCAGATTTGAGATCGCACGATCCAGCATCAACTTGTCACCCAGGACATTGCCTGAACCGGATACGGTCAGGTGGATGCCGCACTCGTCCGCCAGCAGATGGTAGTACTCGAACAGTTTGGCGACCACCTCGCTGAGCTCGATACGCGTCAGCTCCGGAATGATCAAGCCGTTGTCCGATTTAGCCAGGAACAGCATTTCGTCGATTATCCGCGACATGCGCTTCAGGTCTTCCAGGTTCGAGTAGAGGTTCTCTTCATAGGCGTCGACATCGCGTTTCTTGGTAAGCACCACCTCTGTGTGTGTCATGAGGTTGCTCACCGGAGTACGCAGTTCATGGGCGATATCGGCAGAGAAATTCGAAAGCCGAACAAACGCATCATCTAGCCTGGCAAGCATCGCATTGAACGAGGTGACCAACTGCTGCAGCTCAAGGGGGACTGGCTCCAGTGGGATACGCTCTTTCAGTGACCTTGCGGACATCGACGTAGCCACCTGGGTCACTTGTCGTAAAGGTCTCAGCCCACTGCGAGCGACAACCCATCCTAACGCGGCACTTATCAGGGCGCTGATGATCAGCCCGATCCAGAACCATCGCAGCAGCGTCTCAAAGAAGTGCATGTGATTGGTGACGTCGAGGATCAGCAAGGCTGTGAGGGGCTCGGGTTGATAAGGGCCAGACACTTGCGCTGTTATCCCGCGGTACATGTGCCCGCCTTCTTGCCATTCCCACATGCCGTGGTCAGTGTGGAGTCGATATTTCTCGGGGACATTGAAAGGCCTCGGCTCGGCAAAAAGAACTGTGCCATCATTTGCGAGGATGATCGCCGCCAGGTCTTCATGCGCCCCCAGCAGGGCATTAAGCTGAGGCTGCACCTCAATGAAGCCTGCGCGACCACGTGCGCTGCTCAAAATTTTCTGAGTCGATTCGAGCTTTTCAATCAGCGTTTGCCGATCAAGCATTCTGAAGTGATGCCGACTGAGTTCATTGAAGCTCAGTCCTGCTACGGTGAGGACGGCGATCACCGCAAGCATGAACATCAAGCTCATGCGCGCTGTCAGTGACAGATGGTTCATTCCGACTCCGGGGCATCAAGCATATAGCCCATACCTCGGGCGGTATGGATCAATTTCATGTCGAAATCATCGTCAATTTTCGCTCGCAAACGCCGAACTGCAACTTCGATCACATTGGTATCGCTATCGAAATTCATGTCCCAGACCTGGGAAGCAATCAAAGACTTCAGAAGCACTTCGCCGCGCCGGCGCAGCAGTAGTTCGAGTAACGAGAACTCCTTTGCCGTCAGGTCAATCCGCTTTCCACTGCGTATGGCACGACGTTTCAACAAGTCAACTTCAAGATCTGCTATTTTCATGGTGGTCTGCGTGGGCGAGCTATTGCCCCGGCGGAGCAGCGTCCTGACCCGGGCTAACAATTCGGAAAAAGCGAATGGCTTGACCAGATAGTCGTCGGCACCCAGCTCCAATCCTTTCACGCGATCTTCGACGCCGTCACGTGCCGTCAGAAACAGCACTGGGACATCCTTCCCCGCTGCTCGCACCATCCGCAGTACTTCCCAGCCGTCCAGGCCCGGCATCATCACGTCCAGAATCAACAGGTCATACGCTTCGCTCAGTGCATGCTGAAGTGCATCCGTTCCCGTCATGACGCGGTCGACGTTGAACCCAGCCTCAGTGAGGCCCTGCTGCAGGTAAGTGCCTATTTTTGGCTCATCTTCAGCTACCAGAAGTTTCATGTGGGCGGTTTCCAAATTTAGAGTGACCTGAGTGTGCAGCCAAATGCCCCCCCCCAACCTGAAGCTTACGAAAATGTAATCCTAGCTTCATGCCTCTGTCAGGGAGCTTTGTCTAGGGTGCATGCATGAGCACTAGGTTGTGCTCTCGGCCCTCGTATGAACAACAACCAGAGGGGCCGGCCACAGCTTCTTGTGAGGAGACTGTCCTATGAAACTGCTTAAATCTTTATTTCTGATTGTTTCGCTCCTGCTGTCTTCAGCTGTCTGGGCTGAAGGAGGGAGTGATCGCGCCCTAGAGCGCATCGAGAAAATGCGGGAGAAGGCCGAAGCCGTATTGATCCAGGCGGAGAAGGCTCCTCCTGGCCAGCGCCATGTGCACATGAAGGAGCACATGAAGATGCTCGAAGAGATGATGAGCCAGCTTCACAAAGAACACCCAGCTCCCGGTATATCTACGGAACAGCATCTCGCTTGGATGGAAAAGCACGACAAATTGGTGGATGACGCCCTCGGGCAGATGATGCGGGAGCACAAGCTAATGATGGCTGACAAAGAGTGCCATCGATAAGAATCCCCCTTCAAGGCCTTCCGTGATTGCTCCTTTGGCCTAGCGGCGCCACAACGGCGCCGCGTTTTTTCAAGCTGACTAATTTGTAGTTTTGGGGTAAGCCCCCCGGCAGGAACCGGGGAATAGCATAGGATTTCCAACCACCTCAGTGAGGTTTCATCATGAAACGTTCACGTCTCCAACTGTTGATCACCGCACTTCTCTTCGGAGCGACAACTCCAGCCTTTGCGCAAACTCCTGGCAGTGAAACCAGCATTGGCCGACAGGCCCAAGCAACCCCTGCTACGCGTACCGTTTTCGTCAAGATGGATGACATTAGCTTCGGCCAGAAGTCGATCGATGTGAAGCCTGGCGAGACCGTCCGCTTCGTATTAAAGAACGAAGGGGCGCTGATGCACGAATTCAACATCGGCAAGGCCGAATCGCAGCTGAAACATCAACGCGAGATGGCGGCTCTATTCAAAGACGGCACGCTGACGCCGACGGGCAAGGCGAAGTCGATCGTCTGGCGGGAGCACTTCACTGCCCCTAGCGATTCCGATCCTCCGGGATATCCGGAGGTCATTGAGGCAAAACATGACGATCCTAACGCCATCCTCGTTGAGCCTGGGACGACGAAGGAATTCGTCTGGACATTCGCCGATGCGTCCAACCTGAACTTTGCCTGCACCCTTCCGGGACATTATCAGGCAGGGATGGTGGGAACGTTCGTAATGCGTTGAATCGACGACCAGATGCCCCGGCGTTGTGTGCCGGGCTGCACCTGATCTAGCCGCAGCCCAATCCCGGTTCTAACGGACGCAGATCGTGAAGCCGCGTTTCCGCCCTTGCCGGGCCACAAGGTGCACGACAGTGCCATCAACAACTTTTTCCTGCTCGACCAGCTCGAATACCAGGATGCCGATGAAGGCAGCACACTAGCCTGGGATGCGATCGGTTGGATCGGCGGAGACATCAATCGTCTCTGGCTTCGCTCCGAGGGCGAACGCACCAATGGCGTCACCGAAGATGCTGAGCTGGAGGCCTTGTACGGGCACTCGATCGGTCCTTGGTGGGATGTCGTCGCGGGTGTCCGCCAGGACTTCAAACCGGAGTCGCCGCAGACTTGGGCCGCCTTCGGCATTCAGGGCTTGGCCCTCTACAACTTCGAAGCTGAAGCAACCGCTTTCATCGGCGAAAACGGCCAGACCGCCGCTCGATTAGAAGGCGAATACGACATTCTGCTCACCAATCGCCTGATCTTGCAGCCGACAGCCGAAGTGAATTTCTACGGCAAAAACGATCCTCAGCGTGGGATTGGCTCTGGTTTGGCCAATACCGAAGTGGGCTTGCGACTGCGCTACGAGATTGTTCGTGAATTTGCTCCCTATATCGGAGTCACCTGGAGTCGCTCCTATGGCAACACCGCCGATTTTGCCGGCGACGAAGGGGAAGATACCAACGAGGCTCGATTTGTAGCCGGTATTCGCATGTGGTTCTAAGGGGCGGACATGAAAAGAACAATTAAGACCTTAGTGGCGGCGGGCGTCGTCGGAAGCACTGCGGTTGTTGCCGGTGCCTATTTTGGCCTGGTCAATGTTGGTGCCGATGATCCCCACTTCCCAGCTGTGTATGCATTCCTGTCGATGGCCCGTGATCGTTCTATTGAGGTGCGCTCCCAGGACATTCAGGTTCCCAACCTCAATGGCGAGGCCATGATCCGTGCCGGGGCAGGCAACTACAACTCCATGTGTATTGGCTGCCACTTGGCCCCAGGTGTCGCCCAGACCGAACTAAGCCAAGCTCTCTATCCAGCTCCGCCGAACCTGGCCAAGGTCGGTGTCGATGCTAATCCGGCTGCAACCTTCTGGGTGATCAAGCATGGCATCAAAGCCACGGGCATGCCTGCTTGGGGCAAGAGCATGGGCGATCAGTACATCTGGGGCATGGTGGCATTCTTAAACGAACTGCCAAAACTTAATGCTGAACAGTATCGAGCCCTGGTTGCATCAAGCGGCGGTCACGAGCATGGGGGCGGCGAAACCCAGATGCACAACCATGAGGGGCAGCATGAAAGCGCCAGCGTCGATCACCATGCTTCGGACAGTTCAGCAGTAAATGCCAATGCCGACCATCACGGCGATGCTGCAGGCGGTGCGGATCATCACTCCTCGAATACCGCTGAGCCTGCAAACGGTGCAGATCACCATGCTGCAGATAGCTCAAAGGCGAAAAGCGGTGCCGGTCATCATGACACCGGGCATGCCCATGAGGAAAAGGCCCCGGTAGCTGCCCCCAAAACTCACACCCCTGCCGATGGCAAAGAGCACGTACATGAAAGTTAAAAGCAAAGGGGCGCGCCTGGCGGTGCTGGCCGCCTTGTTCGTAGCGTCGACCGCTCAAGCAGCGGATGCCCTGACAATCGATGTGCACCGTGATGCCAACTGCGGATGCTGCAAAAAATGGATCTCGCACCTCGAAGCGAACGGCTTCCAGGTTATCGATCATGTTGAGCACGACATGACCTCGGTTAAGCAGCGACTGGGCGTTGCTCCGCGGCTGGCTTCATGCCATACCGCAGTGATCGATGGTAAGTTCGTAGAGGGCCACGTGCCTGCTGCCCAGGTCATCGAGCTTTCCAAGCGAAATGATCTGGTCGGCATAGCCGTTCCTGGAATGCCGGCGGGCTCGCCTGGAATGGAGGCAGGTGGCACCCAGCACGCCTATCAAGTGACCGGATTGACCAAGGCCGGTACCGACCAAGTCATTGCCGACTACCCCACCAAGTAGCATCTCTGCTAGATGCCGAGCGCTCGACTTTCCCTCTCAAGGTCGGGCGCTCGGAATCCTGGCAACGCGCTCCGTAAACACCCATTTTCTCCAAAAGAAGCCAGCTGCCTGCCGAGGCTGATGGCCGCTTTATGGACAATTATGTTCGCGTTTATAATTTATGCTGCCAAGCATAATTGTCTATAAACCTAAGCATCCTCTTTCCTCTTCAGGCCCTGGATGGTTAGAAATAGGCTGTTGTAGAGCCGGATGGCTCATCGTCTTCCTTGGTACGAAAAAAAGGCGAGCGCCGGTGGAGGCCGCTCGCCGACGTAGCTTAAAGCACTGCGAGCGGGTGTTCGACGATGAGGCGAACCTCATCCAGATCCGACTCGAAATCGGTTGCGCCGATAGTCGCTTGGCGCATGCGGAAGGACACGTCCTTCAGTGTTCCTGCTTGAACAACCTAATTGGCTTCGATGTCGCTCTCCCAACGCTTTTGATTGGTCAGCGGATTGCCGTCCTCGTCGCGACGCATGTAAACCTCGTTGGCGTTGGTGTAGTCCGTATCCTGCCCGTCCAGGTCGTAGCGCACCTGCCAGGACTTCTCCTTGGGCGAGTTGAAGTCGATGTACTGGATGGAGTTATCCAGGTAGATCGAGTGGACAGGCGCAGGTAGTCGAAGTCGTCACTCCCGTTGTTGCGCTGAATGCCGACCATCACGGTATGAGCACCGAACTGTACCCCGACCTTACCGCTCCAGATGTTGTTATCGAAGCTACCCAACTGTTGTTTCCCTTCATCGACGGCGTTGTAGTAGTTGAGTCCACCGATCAGGGCGACATCATCTGAGAGCAGCTAGCTCAACGTGGTGCCGGCGTAGTACTGATTCCAGGCACCTTGAGTCGGCTTGTATAGAGACTGATGCCGACGTTGTCGTTGACCGTATAGTCGCCGCCAAAATAAGCGATCCAGGGGGAGTCGACGGTGCCTGCGTAGAACGTAGTGAGGCCATCGCGCATGCTGCTGAAATTGGGCTCGCTCATTGAATGGAGGCGGCCACCCTGAAGGGCCAAGCCATCGATACTGGTGTTGGCCATAGTGATACCGCAAAAGCTTTCAGGCAGGAGCCGCCACTACCGGATTGCCCGTCGCCAGAGTCGAGTTCAGGCCCAGCATCGCAAAGGCGTCGCCCCCAAAGCCCACAGCGCCCACAGCGCCCTCGGTGAAGATAGACACAAATCCTCCTATGATCCCATGAGGCCATTCTTCCGAGTAGCCGTTGCCTGTGCGGCTCGCCTGCCCTTTGCGGAAATCGCGATTGAAGTAGATATTGCGGTTCAAAATGGTGAGGCCGCAGCCCTCGACGAAACCTTTTGGTTTCTCTTCAGTAGCCATTGTGACCTGTCCGGCACTGACGCTGAGAGCAATCAGTGATAGACCCAACAGGGCTTCACTACTCATGTAGCGCTCCTATGTTTTCTGGCAGTGTGATCTCTGTCAAGTTTCTTGTAGTAATTGCCATAGTGCGCAGGGCATCGTCCGTGTGCTCACACCATATTCACACACGCCAAATAACGGCAGAGCGACTTTAAGTTACTTTTCAGTCAGCGTTCTGTAAGTTCAATCTGCAGTTCAGTTTTGATTCCGACAAGCTGTCCCCATTTCGCGATACTCAAGAATCTGCAGATTGCCGTTGGAGTCCTCATAGGTCATTTGAACCGGCATAACCTCGCAGCTGGAACCGGTAGAGGTTATATGCACGAGCTTGGCGATGTCCAGCTTCATGCCGTACCGATAGTGGGTTACCTCGGGCGGGTTCTTGCCGCGGGATACAGCGTACTCCTGCATCGCCTTTTCGTTGTCCTGAATCATGCGACCATAGACACGGTCGCCGCCGCCTTCGGCCATTACCAAGGACGAGGCGGAAATAACCGAAACTGCCAGTACTGCTTTTAAGATACTCACGTTCAACTCCTCCGCTCACGTGGTAAAAGTATAAACGTGCGAACCTGTCATTAAGATGAAGCGAAAATTACATCTTCGTAATTGCAGGGTGTAAGAAGCTTTTCTTAATAGCTGTAGATAAGAATCAAGTGCCGAAATGACTGGGCAACCCGTGCTCATCGCCAAGTTACCCGGGTTCCTGGCAGCCCAGTTACCTTTCTGTGCCGGACGCTGATTTCCTCCCTTTGCGTCGCATCAACCAATAGGCCGCCGGCAACACCAGCATCGACAACAGTGGAGCGGTGATCACCCCTCCCACCATCGGTCATCGGTGCAGCGATCCGCTTCATCACTTTGGAACCCGCACCGCTGCCCCAGAGAATCGGCTGCAGGCCGGCAATGATCACCACTGTCATGGCCTTGGGTCGAACACGCTGCACGGCGCCTTCACGAATCGCGGCGACCAGGCCGCGCTCAGTACTGTCGCCAGTATCTTCATGTTCGGACCAGGCGCTCTTCAGGTATGGGGCTGGTGAGGGCTAAGATCGGCTGAATCTTACCGCTGCGTTCCACCTGGGCAATCAGCGCCGCCGGCAACCCGATCTCCAGTTTGGCCGCCTGGACGGTCAGCGAAGGGGCATTATCTTCGGCCAACCATAAGGCTTCATTGAGTGTCAGGGGCGGTCGTTGGGCAATGCCTGCACGGTCACCGCCAGGGCAGCCACGACGGGCCAGCCTGTGCAATAGCGTTTGGGTGTATGTTCACGATTGCTGCGATGATCCACTGCGCAGCGCTCTAGCGCATGCAGGCAAGCCATCCAGACGGTGCGGGATGAAACTCAGTGTGGAACAGGAATCAAACGCGCGGAGGTCGCCATACCCCGGAAAGGGCTTGAACGGGAAGGAAATCGCTGGAGAAGGAAACCGCAATGGGGCTGGACTGCGTGACGGGAGGCTTCACGATCGACACTTGCAGCATGCTGGAGGTCTTGCACTCCTGACCGGGCTTGCAGGGCTCGCCATGATCGGAGGGGCTGCCCATCTCGTGGCAACAGTCCGGCTCCACATCCCCATCATCGCTATGCCGGCAGCTTTCATCGGGCAAGATTCTATCGATGCCTTGATGCCCGCCTCACCGCCTATGAGTAGCTTGTCGAAGCGCAGGCTATTGTCCTTCGCCGATATAATGTCTGGGAGAGGATTGCCGTCCAAGATGTTATCGATGGTTACGAGTGTGAATGCGAAATTGGCAGGAGCATCTTTCTTTGCTGCTTGAGCCGCTGCAGTACTGAAAAGGACTTAGCACCAATGAAAGCCGGATTGATGAGATCTTCATACCCAAAGCGTCCACCCAAGGCGACGTGGTACTTAATCTGATGGTAATCGACAACCACCCGGTGAGGGCCGTAGCTGGGTCTGCCCGGATCATAGCAAACGATGATGTCATCGCACGCTTTCGGCCCATCCGTTTCGTAGGATACTTCAATCACATTGGTCTGATCGGGATCTCTAAGCGCCGACGCATAAATCCAAAAAAAGCGAGCTTGGTAATCATGTCCATGCCAATTGGCTTCGACTGCGTTCTCCAAGGGAATCCCTCCTAGCGGTAAAAAGTCTGCGCATAGCCCCCGGGGCGTCATTTTGAAAGTCTTATGGTACAGAGTTGTACGATGAGGTGCGGGGGCTTCTCAGGCAGGAGCCACCAGGTTGTCATTAACGCTACCACCATGCAGCGCAGCAATACCGACCACCCCCCTAGGTAAAGGCCACGGCTCAGTCCGAGCCCCACCTCGCCAGCACCGTAAAGTCGCCACTTGGCAGTATTTGCTGTCGCCGTATGGCCGAAGCAGATCGTCCTTGGATATTAACTTGTCAGCGATAGTTGTCCTTGAGGGTGTTGTGTATCGCGGTCGCCGCAGTCGCCGCATGGGCGACTCCAACACTAATCTGATTGAGCGCATTGACTACATCGCCCGCCGCGTACAACCCCTGGACTGACGTCCGCTGGTCGGTGTCCACTAACAGCTCGCCATTGCTGTCAACATTTACGCCGACGCTTTTCGCCAACTCGGTCCGTGCGTTGCAGCCAAGCATCGGGTATAGGGTGTCGAAACTGAGTTCGCCACCGCTAGCCAAGCGTAGCGCCACACGATGCCCTTTGATCATGCGGATTTGCGCGATCGGATCCTCGATGAGCCGGATGCCTGCCTGTGCAATTCTGAGACGTTCTTCGTTGTCTAGTTCTCTGCCACCCGGTTGCACAAATAGTGTGAGCTGGCGGGTGTAGGTACGAAGAAATAGCGCATGTCTGAAGCCTTCCTTGGCGGAGGCGAGAAGCGCAACGTCCTGGTCGATGACATCGTATCCGTCGCAAATCGGACACCAACGCACATAGCCACCGAGAGTGGCCTCACGCAGGTCGGGTATCTCTGGGTGTTTATCAATAACGCCGGTGGCAAGAACCACAGTCGACGCCACAACGCGGTCATCATCGATATCGGCGATGAAGTCGTCTCCTTGCTTTGATAGCGCTTTCACGGTGGCTCGTCGGACATAAACATTGTAGCGCTCTGCCTGTTTGCGTAGCCGTGTCAACAACTCGGCGCCCGAAACACCCAGAGGAAAACCCGGATAGTTGTGGGTGATCGGGATCAGCCCTGCACGGCTCTGGCCGGCATCGACCAGTAGAACCTGTCGGCGATACCGCGCCAAATAGATAGCTGCTGTCAGCCCGGCAGGGCCTGCACCGACAATAAGGCAATCCAGCACATGACATTGAGCCCGCTTGCTTGTCATCTGGCTCTCCAGTTGTTGCCGATGCTGTCGGACGCCAGCGTCATTAGCCAGTACCGGCCATCATGCAGTCATCGAAATTAGCCCGAAAAGAACGCTTTGGCCCACGTTCTGGACTCGGAATGTCTCTACCGCGCTCAAGCGATTGGGCTTCTCAAGGCGCAGTGACAGAGTCAGAGCATCGTCTCGGGCTCAGATCAGTGCCTCTGACCTTTGGCCTATCTCGAATGGTTCTGGAGATCTATAGACCAAGCGGAGCTTAGTTTTCGTCCACTACCAGTTCAAGGTGATATGCATCGGCAGCAAATTACCGTCCAAACCGGCGCGGCTATTTCTTTCAAGGATGCAGCGCACAGATCGACTTTGGCATCACCATAGTCATGGTTTTTCATTCGCTTTAATCCACTGATCGAATTCAGCCATTTCCTTCTTCTGTGCGGCAATTATGTCCTTGGCCATACGGAGCATCTCCGGATTTTTCCCGTTCTTGAGTTCGGCCTGCGCCATCTCGACTGCCATTTGGTGGTGCATGCGCATGTTGGCCGCGAAGTCATAATCCACATCACCGGTCATGGACATGCCGCCCAGTTGTTTCGTGATCTTCGTTTGATCCATCTGCTCGGAAGTCATCGGCATCGTTTCACTTTTCGCGGGTTCTGCGGCATTGGTCCACGTCGGCGCTGCTACCATTACCGCGACAGCCATCGCTGCCGCCCTCATCGACAAAGTGAACCGACCAGAACTGTTGTGCTTGATATGCTGTGACATTGTGAATCTCCTGTTAGAGGCCGGAGGGTTGGCACATGCATACCATTGCCCCCGCGCACGGATATCGCTATTTCTGTACCTGCATGGGGGATCGACTAACCTTGGGCACCAGCCATTTCGCGGCAGCTCTTTGCGCATTCGCGACAGGCCTTGACGCAATCTTCCATATCACCGACCTGTTCGCAGCTCTTGGCACAGGCCTCGCAGATCTCGGCGCAAACCTCGCAAACGTGGTGGTGGAAGGTGGAACCACTCAACAAGAAATTGGCCGACGTCTGACAGATTTCGGCGCAGTTGATCATTAGGCGAAAATGTTCGGCCTCAAGGTGTTTACCCCCCACCTCAAGGCAACGGGTCATCGCTGTATTCAGACAGGTTTTTTGGCAGTGACTGCACGCCTCAACGCAAGGCAGCAGGTGTTGGTGAGTGACCATGCGAGGGGTCATCGGGGTGTCGCTCATAGCTATGTTCTCCATTGCATCCAAGGAAAGACAACGCTAGCAGTGGCACTGGGAGCAGCGGCATTCGACAATTTCCATTAAAAACAGCTGATCATTTTTGACTGATCGCGGATGAGGATATTGCAGACAAACGCCAAGCGTAATGCGCGCAAGATACTGTTTCATAGCATTCAAGTTAGCGCCTGCCCAATGGTTCATATTTCACCCTAGGCCACGCTCGGCGGACAGTCGATAGAAATTAATATTACATTTCTGTCAGCTTCTAGTCGGTTAGCATTTCGTTTCGCATGGGTTTTAACACCATCCGAGCCTATTTAGCTGACGAGGCGTAAACCACAATAGGTGCACCGCTCGGAATGCCATTAACAGAGCAAAGATCATACCTGACAGATTAGTAATGTTAGCGGCAGCCTTCTGACAGGTATCGCGGACTACTATTTGACTATAAATTAGTTAGAGCGCGGAGAAAATCATGAAAATATTGAATGCAGGCATCGCTATTGCAATATTGGCAGCTTCTTCCGCGGCCTTGGCTGAAGGCGGAGGGGATCGCGTCTACGGTCGGATGTTGCAAGAGAATCAGCAAACAATGGAGCAATATGCCAGCAAAAACGGTAAAGCCGTGCCTGAAATTGTCCACTATAAGTATGGGTTGGACCTCGATATCGCAAAAGTGGTTAGCGTGACTCCAACAGCCGCTAAGTATTGTGGGTTGGTCCCTTCGCGTATGACCTACGAAGACTCGAGTGGCAAGCTCAACACTATCGAATACCAAGTGTTGGGAAGCAATTGCCCTCATGGCGGTTGATCGCTTACCAGCCAAATACAGGAACGCGTAAAAAAACTCACTGAAAATTCAACAACGCCTTACTTTTTGCTGACAAAAAAGTAATTTTCAGGTCACGCTACAGTTATGTTCCATGTGGAATTATCGACGACGGAACGCAGGGTAAATTACCTGCACTCCCATAATCATAAAAATATTTCACATAGAAACTCTGCCAAGCTATAGCCTGGAGTGCTACATGAATAATAAAAGCTTTTATGGGCTTTCCCTCATTGCCCTTGGCATGAGTATGGGGCAGGTTGCAGTGGCCGTTGAGCAAAAACCAGAGGGGTTCATTGAGGGGAGTAGCTTTAACATTCGTAACCGTCCGGCCAGCACCCTCTCCTGACAGCCCTCCAAATTGGCCAAGATAGTGGACACCATTTTTTAGTGGACACTATCTTGGATACAGTTGCCCCAGCCCGTCGAGCCGGTCGCCGCCCCAACTTTCCGCTGGACTTTAAACGCCAAGTCGTCGAGGCCACCTTCCAGCCTGGCGCCTCCGTGTCATTGATCGCTCGCGAACATGACGTCAATGCCAATCTGGTCTTTCGCTGGCGGCAGCAATACCAAGAAGGGCTATTCGGCCCGGTCAGCCAGAGTGCTTCGTTTTTGCCAGTCCAGGTGATCGAGGCGCCAATGGATCTGCCGCCAGTCTTCCAGCCACAGGCAGAGTGTCATTCCGAGATCGCAGTTGAGGTAGGAAAAGCCAAGTTGCGTATCACCGGAGCACCAGACCCGCAGACGCTGCAACTCGTCTTGCAGCAGTTAGTGCGATGATTGCCCCTCCCGCTGGAACCCGTATCTGGATCGCCGCTGGCGTCACGGACATGCGTCGTGGCTTCGACGGTTTGGCGGCCATGGTGCAGACTCAACTGGAAGCCGATCCCTTCTCCGGTCAGATCTTCGCCTTTCGCGGACGGCGTGGTGACCGGATCAAACTGTTGTGGTGGGATGGCGACGGCTTGTGCCTGTTTTGCAAACGGTTGGAGCAAGGACGCTTTGTCTGGCCGCAAGCAACCAGCGGCAGCGTGTCGCTGACGACCGCGCAGTTGTCGATGCTGTTGGAGGGCATTGATTGGCGCCGGCCAATTCGTACAGCACCCGTCCTCGCGGTCTGACTTGCCGCGCTGAAAAAATCCCCAGTAATATTCGGGCATGACCCTCGTGACCGACTCCCTGCCGAATGATCTTCAAGCCTTGAAGGCGCTGATCGCTGCCCAGCACGCAGAGATTGAGCGCTTGAAGATGATGATCGCCAAGCTGCGTCGTACGCAGTTCGGTCGCAGCTCCGAGCAACTGGAAGCGATGATCGACCAGCTCCAGTTGAGCCTTGATGAGCTGCAAATCAGCCAAGCCGAAATGACACCTCCAGTCGAGCCGGCACCTCGCGCAGTTTCGCGCCGTAAACCATTGCCTGAACACCTACCTCGCGAAACCCACGTTCATCAGCCCGAGTCGCAATGCACTGGCTGCGGTGGGACGCTTCGCCATTTAGGTGAGGATGTGTCCGAAGTGCTGGAGTACGTTCCGGCACGTTTCAAAGTCATTCGCCATGTCCGTCCGAAGTGGGTTTGCCGCTGCTGCGAGCACTTCGCCCAGGTGCCGGCACCGAGTCGCCCGATCGCCCGAGGTCTTGCCGGCCCAGGGTTGTTGGCCCATGTGCTGGTCTCGAAGTTTGTCGATCATTTGCCGTTGTATCGGCAGTCCGAGATCTACGCCCGTGAGGGCGTGGAGCTGGAGCGCTCAACCCTGGCCGACTGGGTTGGCCAGAGCAGTCAGTTGCTGCGACCACTGATCAACGCCCTTGAGCACCACGTCATGAGCGGACACAAAGTCCATGCCGACGACACGCCGATTGGCGTGCTCGCGCCGGGCAACGGCAAGACCAAATCGGCGCGCCTGTGGACGTACGTGCGGGACGACCGACCTACGGGGGACGCGACACCGGCGGCGGTCTGGTTTGCCTACTCGCCGGATCGCAAGGGGCAACATCCCCGCGCGCATCTCAAGCGCTTCAGCGGGATCTTGCAGGCGGACGGCTATGCCGGTTTTGCTCAACTATATGCCACGGGCACCATTGAGGAAGCGGCGTGTTGGGCTCACGCCCGGCGCAAGTTTTACGAGGTCTACAAAGACCTGGCTTCACCACTTGCCGCCGAGGCGCTGCAACGGATTGCGGCCCTGTATGCCATCGAAAGCGAGATTCGAGGGCAACCGCCCAACCTGCGAAAAGTGGTTCGGCAAAGCCGAGCCAGTCCGCTGCTGGAACAACTCCACGCGTGGCTCAACCAGACGCTGACTCAACTGTCGAAAAAATCGGCATTGGGCGGTGCGATTCTCTATGCCCTCAATCGGTGGCAGGCCTTGGTGCGCTATTGCGATGACGGGCGAATTGAGATCGACAACAACGCTGCCGAACGCGCGCTACGTGCTGTCGCGCTAGGCAGAAAAAATTATCTGTTCGTCGGTTCCAACGCCGGCGGCGAACGAGCGGCTGCGATTTACAGCCTGGTGGGTTCAGCCAAACTCAACGACCTGAACCCGCAAGCCTATTTGACACACGTGCTGGAGCGCATCGCCGACCACCCGATCAATCGGGTCGACGAACTGCTGCCCTGGAACGTTTCTCTCGCCTCCACGGAACTCTGCGAGGCCGCCTGATCCATGGTCAAAACTGTTCGCTTGCCAAAACCCGAACCTGATTTGTTGCTACTGCACATTGAATTGAAGTGGATCGAACCTGCCATCTGGCGCCGTGTGGCGGTGCCCGAGAACATCACCTTAGGCAAATTGCACGCGGTGATCCAGATCGCAATGGGCTGGCACGATGACCATCTGCATGAGTTTGAAATAGCTGGTGAGAGTTACGGTATTCCCGACTCCGATGGATGGGGGCCTCCCGTGAACTCGGAGACCCGCAAGACTCTGATCAAAGCGTTGAACGGGAAAAGGACATTCCGCTAGGTCTATGACTTTGGCGATGGCTGGGATCACCGGATCAAAGTCGGAAAGAGAAATCCGATGCCCACTCCGTAGGACATTGAGTCGAAATCCAATCACGATGTTCTCATTGGAAGGGTCTGCAACAGATGTCGATTAAGCTCCTGGCCCACGCCGAACGCCTCTTGGACGCTTACGATAGTCAATCCTTGATGCTTGGAGGCCCAATCTTCTGCCGCTGGGATAGATGCGAAGAAATGCACATGGCAACAGAAGGACTGACGAACGTCGGCCGCCTCCTGCGGCAATACCAGTGACACTGCCACGTCGGCAGGTTCAACAGCCTGTATCTCGCTGGGTGAAACCGTAAGCGAAACGGGTGCTCCAGTTGCAGCGCAATGCGACGAGACGCGAGCTGTACGGCCGATTAACGCCGGGAGCATCAGGGTGTCCAGCGCGCACCAGGCATACAGCCGGCGGTTGTCAATTTCCAAGACATGCGACGTCTCGCGCAAGGTGAGGACATAGCCGATGATGTTCCCATCGTTGTCGTATTCGGTACTGGTGGCTTGTTCGAGCACAGCCGCCACTTGCTCAGCGGGCCAGCCAAGAGTCCTGGCAAGCGTAGTTCGCGAAATCGGGCGTCCCTTGGCAAGTTCACCCAGTAGCGCGACCAAGAACTCCGCAAAACCTTTGGGCCGGTTGGTCGGGGTGAGACGTTCGGCGATCTCGGTAATGTAGCGGGCAAATTTCATGGTGCTCTCCATTCATCCAGCGCAGCAGGACAATTGCTTTACGTCCTTGGTGAAAGTCTGCGCCGCGAGCTTCAGGCCCTCGACCATGGTTAGGTAGGGGAACAACTGGTCGGCCAGCTCCTGCACGGTCATGCGGTTGCGAATAGCCAGCACCGCCGTCTGAATCAGCTCGCCCGCTTCCGGGGCCACCGCCTGCACGCCGAGCAACCGACCAGAACCCGCTTCGGCGACCAGCTTGATGAACCCTCGCGTGTCGAAGTTGGCCAGCGCACGCGGCACGTTGTCCAGGCTCAGCGTGCGACTGTCGGTTTCGAGGCCTGCGCGCTGTGCTTCCGCTTCGCTGTAACCGACGGTGGCCACCTGCGGATCGGTGAACACCACCGCCGGCATGGCATCGAGATTAAGCGTAGCTTCGCCGCCGGTCATGTTGATCGCCGCACGGGTGCCAGCCGCCGCCGCGACGTAGACGAACTGCGGCTGGTTGGTGCAGTCGCCGGCTGCATAGATATCCACTGCGCTACTGCGCATGCCCTGATCGATCTGAATGGCGCCGCGTTCATCCAACAGTACACCCGCCGCTTCCAGGTTCAGGCTTTGGGTGTTGGGCGTGCGGCCGGTGGCGACGAACAGTTGGTCGGCGCGCAGTTCACCGTGGTTGGTGGTCAGTACGAATTCGCCGTTGGCGTGGGTCACCTGACTGGCTTGTGTCTGCTCAAGCACGTCGATGCCCTCCATGCGGAAGGCTGCGGTCAGCGCCTCGCCGATGGCCGGATCTTCGCGGAAGAACAGCGAGTTGCGCGCCAGGATGGTGACGCGGCTACCCAGCCGGGCAAAGGCTTGCGCCAGCTCCAAGGCCACCACGGATGAGCCGATCACGGCGAGCCGTTGCGGAATACTGGCGCTGGCCAGTGCCTCCTCCGAGGTCCAATAGGGGGTGTCTTGCAGCCCGCGAATCGGCGGCACGGCCGCACCGGCGCCGGTAGCGATCAGGCAGCGGTCGAACGCGACTTCGCGCCCGCCCCCCTCGACCAGTTCGACGCTGAGCGTGTGGCCGTCCTGGAAGCGAGCGGTGCCACGCAGCACGGTGATGGCTGGTGTGCTCTCCAGAATGCCTTCGTACTTGGCGTGACGCAGTTCGTCGACAAGGCCTTGCTGTTGCGCGAGCAGCCGCTCGCGCAGGACGGTCGGCGGCGTGGCGGGCATTCCGTCATCGAACGGACTCTCGCGGCGCAAATGAGCCACATGCGCGGCGCGAATCATGATTTTCGACGGCACGCAGCCGACGTTGACGCAAGTGCCGCCGATGGTGCCGCGCTCGATCAGAGTGACGCGGGCGCCGGCTTCCACCGCCTTCAAGGCGGCCGCCATTGCCGCACCGCCGCTGCCTATGACTGCAATGTGTAGCGCGTCGCCGTTTTTGCCGACCTCGGTGTCGCTGCGCAACCAGCCCAGCGCCTTATCGAGCTGGCCGGGGCGCGGTTGTAGCGAGGCGACTTCGAACGACGCTTGATACCCAAGGGCCTCGACGGCGGCTTGCATTTGTTCACGGCTGACAGCCGCGTCGGCCGTCATTTCGGCCTTCCCACCGGCGTAGGAGACGTCCGCCCGGTGCACGCCGGAGATTCCCTCCAGAGCATCTCTGACGCGGTCGGCACAGGAGGCGCAGGTCATACCGTGGATTCGCAGTGTGGTCATAGCGTTTACTTCCTCAAATGGGTCTCTTTGCGGCATTACTGTTTTGGCTGTGGTGGGCAGGCACCCGGGGCGCAACGGGGGTGGGCGGGCGACACGAGATCCCAGATCGAGCCCCCAAGCATGAGGGCCAGACCGATATAGAGCAGCCAACCGCTCCGCCAGCCATAAGCCCGCATCAAAAACACCGCAGCCAAGACCAGGACAGGGCCTATCAGGCCGAGTGCAGTTCGCTGCCACTGCCGATGTTTGAGCCAGCCAAGGGAATTGACGAGCAGCGCCAGGGCCGCAAACAAGGGCAGTAGCGTGGTGATGAACAGGCCTTCCCACTGGCTCAAAAAGCCCAGACCGATTGCAGCGCCTAAGCTAGCCAGAGCAGGAAAACACGCGGCGCAGCCTAGGGCTGAAACCAGCACACCGACGGAACTGGCTTTGTCACCGATCCGCGTGAACAGATTGAGAGGATTTCTCATTGGTATTTCCTCCTATTGCTTGATGGTAGATGGATAGCCGGCATCCTCGGTCGCCTTGGTCAGGGCCTCGGAGTTGGTCTTGGCATCGTCGAAGGTCACGATGGCTTCGCGTTTCTCGAAACTCACCTCGGTCTTGGTCACGCCCTCGACCTGGGTCAGCGCTTTCTTGACCGTGATCGGACAGGCGGCGCAGGTCATGCCCGGTACCGACAGGGTGACGGTTTGGATGGCGGCCCACACCGGGGAAACCACGGCAATGAGCGCGAGAGCGGCAAACAGCTTTTTCATGGGAGACTCCTGCCTGATCAGTAAAACAACGGGAGGATGTAGGGGAAACCGAGCGCGACCAGCACGAGTGCCATCACGAGCCAGAAAATGAACTTGTAGGTAGTTCGTACCTGCGGAATTGCGCAGGTCTCACCGGGTTTGCAGGCTTGAGCCGGGCGGAAAATGCGCCGGTAAGCGAAGAACAGCGCCAACAATGCCGCGCCGATGAAAAACGGGCGGTAGGGCTCCAGAACGGTGAGATTACCGATCCAGGCGCCGCTGAAGCCCAGGGCAATTAGCACCAGCGGGCCCAGGCAGCAGGTGGACGCAAGGATCGCCGCCAGACCTCCAGCGAGGAGTGCACCACGGCCCTTTTGTGATTCAGACATGGGTTCAACCTTTCGAATGTTTGATCGATGGGTTAAGGTTATTTCCGTAGTCAGGTACGGAGTCAAGCGGTATGAAAAACACTGCGGAAAGCCTGACCATTGGCGTCTTTGCCAAGGCAGCCGGGGTTAACGTGGAAACCATTCGGTTCTATCAACGCAAAGGGCTGTTGCCCGAACCGGACAAGCCCTACGGCAGCATTCGTCGCTACGGCGAGGCGGATATTGCACGGGTGAAATTCGTGAAGTCCGCACAACGGCTGGGCTTCAGCCTCGATGAAGTGGCCGGACTGTTGCGGCTCGATGACGGTACGCACTGCAATGATGCGCGTGTGCACGCCGAGCAGAAGCTCGAAGACGTGCGGGGGAAACTTGCGGATCTGCGGCGGATCGAGTTGGTCCTGGCGCAGTTGGTTGATGACTGTTGCGCGAGCCACGGGACGGTTAGCTGCCCGCTGATCGATTCGCTGCATGGAATAGATAGCCACGAAAACTTCGCGCCTTAGCCTACGATTTCCCGTTTCATTGCCCCCCTGTTTGTCGGCTTGAACAGGAAAAGAGCGGCGCTCAATGAGCCCCGTTGACTGGCCAAACCTACGGTCTGCTTTTAGCCACGCTCTTACCCTACAGAGCCGAGAGTCCTGATCACTTCGAATGCAAATGATTGGTCAGTTGCAACGCAAATGGGTGGTCAAGTGGGGTGCAATTTCGCAGTTTTTGAGTGTGAGCGCGTCAATCAGCGGTTAAAGGGGATTAAGGTCTGAGATGCAAGGCGGTGTAGTTCGGACGCTTACTAACATTCTCAACCGCAATCTCTACTTCAATCGCGACTTTCGCAACGGTCAGTCCAGTCGAACTGGAAATGGTTACTCCGAAGAGTGGGCTCACGGAATCATCGGACGTTTTGAGTCAGGCTTCACCCAGGGCACTGTGGGCTTCGGCATTGATGCATTCGCAATGCAAGGGATCAAGCTTGACTCGGGTGATGGCCGTTCTGGAGCCGGTGGCACAATAGACATCATGCCCTACAACAGCAAAGGTCAACCTGAGGATACCTATTCAAAAGTCGGTGGAGCAGCCAAGCTTCGCTTGCTAGATACGGTCATCAAGGTTGGGGACGTATTTCCTTCCACGCCTGTTGTGGCGTATGGGGACTCACGACTGCTGCCTGAGAGCTTTCGTGGCGCCACGTTTGCCAACACCAGCATTGAAGGCCTGACCTTGCAGGGTGGTCGCCTGCATGCGATGAGCCAACCGAACTCAAGCAGCATGCGCGACGGTTTTGCCACGTTCTATGCAGGATCTGTCGACGCGCCTTGGATCGCCTACCTGGGTGGCGATTACGCCGTCAACAAAAATGTCGGTGTGAGTCTCTATACCAGCCGCTTCAAAGATGTGTGGAACCAGTACTATGCAGGCACTACGTTAAGCTACCCACTTTCCGAGAATGTCGCGCTGATTGGTAGCCTGAACTACTACCGAGCAGTCGACGAGGGGAAAAAACTGCTGGGCAGCTTCGATAACAACATCTGGAGCGGTAAGACCGGTGTCCAGTTTGGCGCCCACACGCTGACCGTTGGCTACCAGCGCAGCAATGGGGATGACGATTTTGATTACCTGCGCCAATCTGATTCGATTTTCCTGGATAACTCTATCCAATACAGCGATTTCAACTCCCCGAAAGAGCAATCCTTGCAGCTACGCTATGACTTGAATATGCAGCCCTTTGGCATTCCTGGCCTGAGCTTCATGACTCGTTACGCAAAGGGCTGGGATGCTGACTACTCGAATGCGAACAACGTCTATATGCGCCGAGGAGCTGATGGCGCCCCACTGCAGGACCAGAAGCGTTGGGAGCGTGACATCGAGGCTAAGTACATCATTCAAACCGGCTCTCTGAAAGATATGTCCTTCCGTGTGCGCCAAGCAACGACACGGGCCACCGACTTTGAATCTGATCTGGATGAGGTCCGCCTGATCGTGGAGTACCCACTGCAACTTCTATAAATGGAGTTCTGACGAACGTCTTCATAGACGTTCGCTAACCAGGTACAACCCGTCTCCTTGTTGCTCCTTTGGTGGGAGGCGGCTTAGGCGCCCTTGTGGCGCCTTTTTTTATGTACGCCGGGGGGGCCGGGATTTTGTGGGTGAAAGTCCCCTCGTAAGCTGACCACAGTGAACGAAGTGAAGCGGTCGCGGTAGGAATGGTAGTTACCTGCCCCACGCCCCCGGGTTGCCAAGCTTTCAATCTGTGACGGCCTGATGGTAGAGATTGCACTCATACATCCGGACTTTCGGTGCGGCGTTGCCGCTATCCCAGATGGAATCCGCTGGCCGAGTTCTCAATAGATCCGTGTGCTCAGGGCACGCTGTGCGGGTCAGATTTTCTTGGCCACGGTCTTACCAGTTTTGCCATCAATTCATGATCACCTGAGCAATCAATAGAGTTGGTCCGCTACGGGGTTAAGTTGACGTCTTCAAGCCGCTTCGTACGCGACAACGGTCGTGTAATCGGAACGGAACTCGCGGTCACCGGCCAACAAGGCCCATATAATTCGGGCGTTTTTATTAGCCAGTGCAACGGCTGCCACATTGGCGTTACGCCGCTTAAGTAGCCGGCTAAGCCAGCTGTCAGAAATCTCTTTTCGCTGTGCTGCGTAGATCATCGACCGTGCCCCTTGGATCAGTAGCGTCCGTAAATAGGAGTCCCCCCGCTTACTCATCCCCAACAGCACCGTCTTACCGCCAGTGGAGTTCTGCTTCGGCACCAGCCCAAGCCAAGCACTCACCTCTCGGCCATTCTTGAAACTCTTGGCATCGCCAAGAGAGGCTACCATGCACTGGCCGTGATCGGCCCGATGCCTGGCATCTTCGCCAGCTTGCAGCTGTTTTCATTCGCGCGATGCCAAGCGACAATTTGATTCTCGATCTCATGAACCTGATGATCGAACCCCTTCAACTGTTCCAGTAGACGCTGCACAAGCAGACGAAACGAGCCCGGCAACTCGTTGCGCTCATCCTCAATAAACTCCGGCACGCGCTTGGCCACATGTGCGATGCCCTGCGGGATTACAAGACCAAATCGGCTAGTAGCTGTCAGTACCGATGCAAAACTGACCCACCCTACCGGTTGAAAACTGACCCACTTGGGCAAAATGCAGCTTTTGCGAGCTGCCCATGCTGTCCCAGGAGCAACACGTGGAAATCAGTGTTCTTATTCGTCAGGGTTTGTCTATCCGGGCCATCGCTCGGCAGATGGGCTGCTCTCGCAATACCATTCGACGCCACCTCAAATTACAGGCCCAGCGCCAGCCCGTCGTCTATGGCCCGCGCGCGCAGCGCGTGGGCAAGCTTGTGCCTTTCGAGGCCTATCTGCGCCAGCGCGTAGAAGCCGCTCGACCACATTGGATTCCCGCCATCGTGCTGTTGAGGGAGATCCGCGAACAGGGTTACGAAGGCGGGTACTCAATTCTCACCAGCTTTCTGCTGACCTTGAAATCCAAGGCAAACGAAGCCGTCGTTCGCTTTGAAACCGAGCCCGGTGAGCAGATGCAGGTGGACTTCACCGTCATTCGGCGTGGCCGCGATCCGTTGTTGGCATTCGTTGCAACGTTGGGCTGGAGCCGTGCGACCTACGTCGTTTTCTCCCGTCGCGAAGACTCCGCAGCCTGGTGTTCCGGTATCGAAAAGGCGCTGCGTTTCTTCGGCGGTACGCCGCGAAAGCTACTCTTCGACAACGCCAAAACCATCATCCAGGAACGCGATGTTTATGGCCCCGGTCAGCACCGCTGGAATCCTGCACTATTGAATTTGGCAGAGCGCTACGGCTTCACACCGAAAGTCTGCCGGCCTTATCGGGCGCAGACCAAGGGCAAGGTCGAGCGCTTCAACCACTACCTGAAAAACAGCTTCGTAGTGCCACTGGCCGCGTCACTTAACCAGGTCAACTTGCTGTTGGACGTTGATGTCGCGAACAGCAAGATCGGCCCTTGGTTGATGGAGGTCGCCAACGCCCGAACACATGCGACGACGGGCGAAATACCGCAACACCGACTGGATACCGAAGTGCACCACTTGTTGCCCCTGCCAGAGATCCAAGGGGTTGCGAGCAGCATGATTTCGGTCGTCCAACCCATGCCGGTGGAAAGCTTGCAGCATCCGCTCTCGGTCTATCAGGCACTGCTTGAGGTACGTCCATGAACCTTCAACATCTGCGCATCGAGTCTCTTTGCCAACAGTTCAAGCTGGACACTTTTGCGACGGACTTGCCGGCACTGGCCCAGCAAGCGGCCGAAAAAGAAACGAGCTATGCCGACTTCCTGGAACAGCTTCTGCTGAGCGAGGATCGCGCTCGAAACGAGCGGCGGCGGCAAGCGCTGCTGCAACAGTCCGGGCTGCCGGCGGTGAAAACGGTTGAACAATACGACTTCAAATTCGCCAGCGGCGCACCGCAAAGTCAGATCCTGGAACTGGCCGGGCTGGCCTTCATCGAGCGAAAGGAAAATGTGGTGCTGCTGGGGCCTTCGGGCGTTGGCAAAACACACTTGGCCAGCGCTCTGGCTCATCGGGCGATCATGGCAGGCATTTCCACCCGGTTCATCTCCGCCGCCGACCTGACGTTGCAACTCGTCGCCGCGCACCATCAAGGGCGCCTGGCTCAGTATTTCAGTCGCGTTGTTCAACGCTCGAAACTGCTGGTAATCGATGAGATCGGCTATTTGCCGTTTGGCCGTGACGAAGCCAACTTGTTCTTCAACGTAATCGCCAAACGGTACGAACATGGCAGCTTGGTGCTGACCAGTAACTTGCCGTTCAGCCAGTGGGCAACGACCTTCGCGGACGACTCGACATTGACCGCTGCGCTGCTGGATCGACTTCTGCACCATGCGCATATCGTCCAGGTCAGCGGACAGAGTTATCGACTGAAGGACAAGCTGAAATCAGGTCAGGTGGTGCCGAGAGAAACGGCCTCGCCACAGAAATAAACAGACATCAAACACCGCCGGGGTGGGTCAGTTTTACTTCGGTAGGGTGGGTCAGTTTTCAACCGGTGTTGACAAGTAGCACGCGGATCTGATTAGCTTGCGCTGTCCGTGCCTTCACGAATCCTTGACGAACCCGATGCAGCGACAGCACGGCCTGTTGCTCAATGTCCTTGATCGGCACAAAACGCATGGTTGGCCGACCCACCGCTTCGCAGATAGCCTCAGCGTCAGCTACATCGTTTTTGTTCGTTTTCACGTATGGCTTTACGAATTGCGGGGCCATCAGCCTCACATCGTGACCCAAGCTGCGCAGCTTGCGAGCCCAATGGTGGGCGCTTCCACAGACCTCCATACCAATCAGACACTGCGGCATGATGGCAAAAAAGGTGGCGACCTGGTCGCGTTTGAGTTGCTTCCTCAGAACGGTCTTGCCATGTTCATTAACACCTTGCACCTGAAATACATTTTTCGCCAAGTCGATACCAACGGTCATAATTTTCATACCGAACGCTCCTCTTGGTTTGTGGTTTCTGAAGCCCTTCCACTATTGCACGTTGAGACCTTTGGTTTGTGGATGGGGCGTCCATACCAATAGGTCCGTACGTGCGGAACTACCGCATACGGCTCCTGCCTCAGGTACGTGACGCGAGCGTTCCTCAGGGTAAGGCAGTGCATCTCTGGGTCTGGGTATATAGAGGCCTGCAAGGCGTCCGTAGCGCCACCATTGGAGTCGGTTACGCTGGCTGCGCCGCTTGAGGGCTTGCCGCCATAGACGGCATACCGCCAACCGAAAACCGCCAAGGCGTATCAGGTTTCCCGGCACCGTGTGGTAGTTGAAATATCCACTGACCACACGGGTAGCTGCGGTGTGATGTGGTGCAGCAATGCAGTGAAATGCATGCCCTTGTCCCTCCGGGCTGCTTCACGTACACCTTCAAGTCCCATCTCCAACCGCGCGGGACCAGAGCATGACTGGCGTATAACGCCATGCTCCGCATTGCCTTCTGCTTCGCATAACAGCATCGGCGTTCCTGATTTCGCGGCTCAATGGCTGGCCCATCGGTTTCCCCTGTCAACGCTTCACCCTGCACCTCACGGTGCAACGTGCATGACTCGGGGTCTGGTTGATTCGCCATTTCTTACCAGTATCGAACTTTCATCGACTATCCTCCGCCAGCTAACTGGCGCACTAAGCGTCCGCCAATCACACCTTGCGTGACCGATTTCTGCCTGTTCCGAAACAGCCGGTCACGCCCTTACCGAAATGACCGGTCACGTTGCTAGTGTGCTGTCTCACAAACAAAGCTCCTCATGCCTGTGAGGCAATGGCCTCGCAGGCATAGGAGAGCTTAATTACGAGACAGCACACTAGTGGACTGAGCGGTTAATTTATTTATTTATTGGTAACGATATACTGTGCGTCCAATGTCATGGATTGGTTATGCACATGGCCCGACCGACTTCCCCCTTCGCTTTAACGCCTTCTGATCTCATCGCCCTGCAAAGTTGGTTGCGTATGAGTACGCTGGAACAGAGCCTCGCCCAGCGTGCGCGCATCCTGCTTCTACTGGCTGATGGATTGACGCCCAAGGCTGTCAGCGAGCAGTTGCAGGTCACGCCGCCGACGGTATTCAAATGGCGAAAACGTTATCTGGAGGCGGGAATTTAAGGCTTGAGCGATCTGCGGCGCAGCGGCCAGCCACTCAAACTGGGACCCGAAAAAATCAACGAGATCCTGACAATGGCCACCCGGCGTCCCCAGGAAGCCACTCAGTGGAGCGTTCGTTTGATGGCCAAGTATGCGCGGGTCACCATGTGGCAGGTTCGCCAGGTCTGGCACGCTTCCGACCTCAAACCCATCGTCTGAAGACCTTCAAAATCAGCAACGATCCTCATTTCGCCGATAAGGTAGTCGATGTGGTCGAACTCTATGAACCTACCGGATAACGCCCTGGTGTTGTCGGTTGACGAAAAAACCCAGATCCAGGCGTTGAATCGCACCCAACCGATGCTGCCGCTACGCCCAGGTCAAGTTGAACGTCGCACGCACGATTAGAAACGCCATGGTACGGCGAGTCTGAACGCGGCTTTCGACATCATGACCGGCCAAGTCATCGGACAGATTACCCAGCGCCATCGAGTCAAGGAATTTCTGGTATTTCTGCAACAGATTGAACGCGGCACGCCAGCCGGACTGGATCTGCATGTGATCCTGGATAATAGTTCGACCCACAAAACGGCTGCAATCAAGCAGTGGCAGGAAAAACATCCGCGGTTCAAATTGCACTTCACACCGACCAGCGCGTCTTGGCTGAACGCCGTGGAAGGCTGGTTTGCGCAACTGGAAATACGAGCGCTGTACCGAGCCGCCTTCACCAGCGTCGCCGACCTGAAGGCGGCTATCCGCCAATTTATCGAGGCTCACAATGAGCATTCAGCCAAGCCGTTTAAGTGGAATAAAACGGCTGAGGCCATCATTAGCTCGGTACATAAGGCGAAGCTGAGCGTGATAAAAAATAAATTAATGGATTAACCGCTCAGGCCACTAGCGAATTACCTTGTAGTGGTTTAATGAAACCGGACACCCATTTAGGCGAGAATGCTCGCCAGATCGAGGTGTCAGATGACCAAACAACGCCGTTCCTTTTCTGCTGAATTCAAACGCGAGGCTGCCGACCTCGTGCTCAAGCAAAACTACAGCTACATCGAAGCCAGCCGTTCACTCGGCGTCGGCGAGTCGGCCCTGCGCCGCTGGGTCGATCAGGTTCAGCAGGAGCGCCAAGGCGTCACCCCGCAGAGCAAAGCGCTGACGCCGGAACAACAGAAAATCCAGGAGCTGGAAGCCCGGATCGCCCGCCTTGAACGGGAGAAGTCGATATTAAAAAAGGCTACCGCGCTCTTGATGTCGGAAGATCACGAGCGTACGCGCTGATCAATCAGCTGAGCGTCCATGAGCCGGTGGATTGGCTGTGCAAAGTATTTGAAGTCCCCCGTTCGTGCTACTACGCCCAGCGCCTTAGGCGCCGCACGCCAGATGTTGAACGGCTTCGGTTGCGCAGTCGGGTGAGCGAGTTGTTCACGCAAAGTCGCAATGCTGCGGGCAGCCGCAGCATCCTGTCGCTGATGCGTGACGACGGTGAGCAGCTCGGTCGATTCAAAGTGCGCAGTCTGATGCGCGAGCTTGACCTCATCAGTAAACAGCCCGGATCACATGCCTATAAACGAGCGACGGTTGAACGGTTGGATATCCCGAACATCTTGAATCGGGAATTCGATGTTCCGGCACCCAACCAAGTGTGGTGCGGTGACATCACCTACATCTGGGCCCAAGGGAAATGGCATTACCTGGCGGTCGTGCTGGATCTTTGCACACGCCGGGTGGTGGGCTGGGGGTTGTCGGAAAAGCCGGACGCCGATCTGGTTATCAAGGCGCTGGACATGGCTTACGAACAACGAGGAAGGCCTCAGGGTCTGCTGTTTCACTCGGATCAAGGGTCGCAGTATGCGAGTCGTTTATTTCGCCAGCGGCTATGGCGTTATCGCATGCGCCAGAGCATGAGTCGCCGGGGGAATTGCTGGGACAACGCGCCAATGGAGCGCGTGTTCCGCAGCTTGAAAACGGAATGGATACCGACCACGGGTTACAGAACGGCTCAAGAAGCCCAGCGCGATATCAGCCATTTCTTGATGCATAGATACAACTGGATTCGACCCCATCAATTCAACGGTGGGCTGGCGCCAGCTCGGGCCGAAGAAAAACTTAACGTCGTGTCCGGGATTAGTTGACCACTACACAAGCTAATGGGTAAATTATTTCGCACACAAAATTCGGTACACCCCCTCAAAAAGCGACGGAGATCACCCGCTCGCGAAAATGAATCGCGCACTCACACTTGTTGCCGGGGGACGACCAGTGAAGCTGGTCAGTAAATGTCTCAGTATGGCGCGCTCGCAATTGATTGATGTGATGAGGATCTACACGCCAATACTCGCCGATATATAGCGGAAAACGCTGAATGACTTCAGCGTTCCGATCACGACGCAAGGGCAGACCTTAGAATTTCGCTTCCAGATCCAACTGCAGGGTGTTGGTATCGGCGTTCTGCTGAGAGCGGCTGGAGTAATCTGCATCAGCCAAGAAGTATGTAGCACCGATCCCAAAGTTCTTGTCGATGTCGTAACCCACCTTGAATTTGTGTCCACGCGAGCCGGTAGTACCGTAGGCAAAATCGGAATCAGTGAAGGCGCCGACCACAGCGTTGCGCTGAACATCGCGGTAGTTGTAATCGAGGTTGAAGTCATACACCCGAGTCTTGAGGCCCGTCAACCAAGCGGTGTCCTGGTTGCTGTCGGTCTCGTTGTTGACCACATATTGCCCATAGAGGGAGAGTGGGATTGGCAAGCCGCTGATGTCGATTTGGCCAAAGCCTTCGTACAGGCGAAACTCGTTAGTGGAGTTGCCATTGACAGCCAGCGCACACGGCGTGCTGGTGCTGGTGCAGCGGCTGTCCTTGTCGTTGTCATAGCTATAGACGCTACCGCCCAAGGTGACCTTGAGGTTGTCGGACGGAGCGAAGCGGGCACCGAGCTGGCCGGCGTACAAGCGCAGATCGTGGCGAAATTGCACACCCTCGCCATCTACGCTGTCCTTGAGCGTGTAGTGACCAGCGCTGCCGAATAGCTCTGCGTCACCGAGCGGGTATTTGTAGGTGGCAGCTAAACCTTCAGGATTAATGTCACCGTCCCAGATCACATCTCCCATGCTCACCCATGGCTGCGCCATCTTGCCGCCGATAATATGAAGGTTCTTCACGGCTGTAGGGTGGAAATCGATGTAGGCCTGGTCCAACCACAGTTGTTTCTTGTCGAAGTAGTTGTCCAGGTCCTGGTTGGTGGAGCGGGCATCGTCACCACCTCCTGTAGCGATGCGGATACCGGCGTCAACTTGTGGGTTGACTTCGCTATAGGCACCGAGACGAGCACGGATACGCTGGCGATCCTTGTCGCGACCACCGTTGTTGGGTTCACCGTCAATCTTGATTGTCTCTTGACGCACGCGCACGTCGCCTTTGATTTGGGTCTTGGCAGCCCAGGCCAACTTCTGTTCAAACGCCGTCAAGTCTTCCTTCTTGATTTGTTGACCGGCCAATTGTTGGTTGGCTTGCATGTCACGATTCAACTCGGTCTTCAACTCAGAATACTGCGCTGGCGTAATGGAGCCATTGGCTTTGAGCATTTCGAGCAGTTTCGCATCGACTGCGGCACCGGCCGGAACACTCATGGCCAACACCAAGCCACCACACAAGCCCGCTGCAATTCGTGTAGAAACAAAACGCATATTGATCTCCAAAATAAGATGAGATGGCGCAGGCCACCTCAAGAAAAAGCCAGCCTTAAAGACGCGTAAAAAAGGACTAGTTATCCCGCGCTCTAAAAACTGGCGCCATTATTACCGGAGACCATTACAGAAAAGTGGCAATGTGATAGCAGTTCGATGACAGCGCCGTTTGATCGAAAAGGCTGCGTTAGAGCGGTTAGTGCCACGAGGAAATGAAGATTTCTTGTTGGTCCGCGATACTCACTTGAATGTCAGGCCCCGCGCGTTCAGCGTAGTACCAGCCCTGCGCGCTTCCAGGCTTGGCCGAGATCCAGTAAGTGAGGATCGGCGACAGGATGCCGGCGCTGGCAGCGACCGCACCGATCACGACCAGCATCAACATAAAATCAGATGCCCAAGGTACAAGGAACAACCCAGCAGCCAGCACGGAGAATGCGGGTGCGATGAGCCATCGGGTCGTGTCCGGCTTAAACCAAGGTGAGAATACGATTGCTTGCATCCCAAACATGACCAGGCTGCACTCGGTGAACATCAGCGCAATCTGATATGGACTCAAACCTAGTTCCTGTTTCCCACGCAGGGCGAGCCCGACCTCGAAGGTCCCGACGCCCACCGAAACGATGAAAGTGAGGATGAGTAGTTTTGGCACGAGCCATGCTTTTTGATCGGCCAAGGCATTAGATATCTTCTTTGTCCGACCAAGGCCTTCAATACTTGGTACTGAAAACGCAACTCCACCGGCCACTAAAAAGGCGAACAGTCCCGTCACCGCGAGCGGAACCGCGACGGATCCTGCCGGCAAAGCGCGTTACGAACACGCTCAGCATCGGTCCAAGCAGGAAGCCGCTAATCCCTGTCATGCTGACGAACGCAAGCCGACGGGCCCGTCCCTGCTCGGTCGTCGCGACGTTGCCGAATACAGCCGCTGCAACAGGCGTCACCGCTGCAGCAAACATGCCGCTTATGAAGCGCTCGGCGTAAACAGCGATGAGACTCAACAAAAGAGAAAACCAGCATGGTTACGCCAAAGCCGAGAAGTCCTACAAGTAGTACACCTCGCGGGCCGCGCTGATCGGAAAGTCGGCCCCACATGGGTGCAAATAAAAAAAGTGAGAGAGTGTAGACAGCAGTCAGTAACCCAGTGTGCTGGGAAACTAGCGCAGCATCACTTTCAGCTCCCAAGAGTCGCTCAATTAGGTAGGGTAAAAGCGGAAGCACGATGCCAAAACCAACCGACACAGTGAACACGCCGAGCATAAGCGCGGCCGTAGTCGCTACGGGCAAACCTGCTGAGCGCGCGCTGGTGACCTTCATGTAGCCGCAGGCCATCGAGTCATGCCTGCGGTCCAACTTCTGAGCATCATAGGGACGAGTTAACCGCAGCAACCACCCTTGGATTAATGATTGGGCGTGGCCTTGGCCGCACTCACTCCATAGCCCGCGCCTTTCACGGCCGATTTCAGTTGATCGGGCGAGGTGAGTTGCTCGTCATAACGCACGGCAGCCTCGCCGGTCGAGAGCGACACTACTACGTCATCGACTCCGGGAATTGCTTTCAGCGCGTTCGCCACATTGCTGGCGCAGCCGCCACACGTCATACCGGTTACATTCAACGTTTCACTTTGCATGGTGATACTCCTTTTCATGATAGGGAATACAAACATCGTTGTAATACATTCTTAGTCTCCCGTCTGTGGCCCCCGGTGTCAGGATAGTTGTCGCCTCTCCGATTTTTCCTAAAAAAGCATATCGGGGGCGGAAAGAGACTGGTCGTGCCGTACTATTCACCTGAACGCAGAGCCGCATTACTTAAAATGCTGCTTCCCCCGCTGAACCTGTCGATGGCCGAGGTTTCCCGGCGCGAAGGGGTCAGCGAAATGTCTTTGTCCAACTGGCGCAAGCAGCTCAGTTCTGAAGGAAATGCAGTGTCCGAAAACAAGCCGTTGACCGAGAACTGGTCAGCCGAAACCAAGTTTGCTGTCGTGCTTGAAGCCGCCGGTTTGTCCGAGATCGACCTCGGCGAGTATTGCCGCCGCAAAGGTCTTTACCCCGAACAAATCACGGCTTGGCGACAAGCTTTTATCACCGGCCAGAAATCGACAAAGGCTCAGCAAAAAGAAGATCGCGAGCAATCTCGCAAGGACAAGAAACGCATCCAGGAACTTGAGCGCGAACTGCGCCGCAAAGACAAGGCGCTCGCTGAAACAGCCGCGTTGTTGGTGCTGCGAAAAAAGCTCAACGACTACTGGGGGACGAACGACAACGAGGACAACTAACATCTTTGCCAGAGCGCCAGTTAATCGTTGCCTGGCTGGGTAGCGCGGTGGCGGCAGGAGCCAGAAAAATCAGGGCGTGCCAGGAAATCGGTCTATCGCTGCGGACTTTGCAACGTTGGACTGAAACAGAGGTTATCCAGGCCGATGCCCGAACGATTGTCACACGGCCAACACCGCGAAATGCACTGAGCGAAGTCGAGCGTCAGACCATTGTGACGCTGTGTAACAGCCCGGAGTACGCCCACTTGCCGCCGAGCCAGATCGTGCCGCGGCTGGCCGATCAAGGGCGTTATGTGGCGTCGGAGGCGACGTTTTATCGCGTTCTACGTGCGGCAGGCCAACAACAACATCGAGGCCGCAGCCAGCGGCCCAGAAGGCACGCAGCACCGACAACGCATGCGGCCAAAGCGCCCAATCAGGTGTGGTCGTGGGACATCACGTATCTGCCCTCGCCGATACGCGGAAAGTATTACTACCTCTATCTGATCGAGGATATTTACAGCCGCAAGGCCGTGGGCTGGGAGGTCTACGACGCGGAAAGCGGTGAAAAAGCCGCCGCGCTGCTGCAACGCAGCGTGATCGGTGAGCAGTGTTTACACGAACCGCTGGTGCTGCACTCGGACAACGGAGCGCCGATGAAATCGGTGACGCTGCTGAGCAAGATGTACGACCTGGGCATCACGCCTTCGCGGGGCCGACCGCGTGTGAGCAACGACAATCCCTACTCGGAGTCGCTGTTTAGAACGCTGAAATACTGCCCGCAATGGCCGCTGGATGGTTTTGCCAGTCTGGATGCTGCTCGGGCTTGGGTGAGGAATTTTATGCGGTGGTACAACAACGAGCACCGACATAGCCGCATCCGGTTCGTCACACCGGCTGAGCGGCATCGAGGGCTGGACCATCAGCCGATCCAGCAGGGCGGTGGTCATCTTGGCGTCGCCGAACACGCTCGACCATTCGGCGAAGCTCAGGTTGGTGGTGATCACCACGCTGGTGTGTTCGTACAGCTTGGACAGCAGGTGAAACAGCAACGCACCGCCAGCCTGGCTGAACGGCAGATAACCCAGTTCGTCGAGGATGACCAGATCCATGCGCAGCAGTGCCTGGGCGATCCGCCCGGCTTTGCCGTCGTGTTTTTCGCGCTCCAGCAGATTGACCAGATCGACCGTGGAGTAGAAGCGCACGCGCTTGCCATGCCGGGTGATGCCGGACACGGCCAGCGCGGTGGCTAGGTGGGTTTTACCGGTGCCTGGCCCACCGATCAGCACCACGTTCTGCGCGGTGTCGGTACGGTCGAAGATACTGTCCTTGATGGCATAGATGAATCGAATTGGCTTCTTGATCTGAGGTGAAACGTTGAGCAGCGTGTTCAGCGCTCGAAGTGTCTCGAAGATGTGTGAGTCGTTGAAGCGGTCGATGTCCTCGAAGATCACGACATCGCGGCCTGATATTAACCTGGCAAATAAATAGGGCATATTAGATAATCTGTCTCCATGAAAATAGATGCCCGTAAACTCAGCCCCCAAGAACAACGTGAAAAGCGCTCCACGGCCCTACGCATGCGTGAGCAGGGTTAGCCGCTATTACATCAGCGGGATGGTGTAGCTGACGATCAGACGGTTCTCATCAATATCGCCGCGGCTGTAGTTGCTGCGATATGTACCGTTACGCCATTTAACACCGAGACCCTTCAAGGCGCCTTCTTGGAATACGTAGCTGATATCGGTGTCGCGCTCCCACTCTTTACCGTTGGAGCCGTCAGTTCTATCGAAGCCATCACCGGTGATGTAGCGGGTCATCAGGATCAGGCCGGGAATGCCGATGGAGGCAAAGTTGAAGTCGTAGCGGGCCTGCCATGATTTTTCATCAGCTTTGGCAAAGTCCGGACCAATCGTTACAAAGTTCACCAGATAAGCATTGGACCAGCCGCCGACGAAGGCGAAGCCGGTATCACCATTCATTTCCTGATAGCCCAAGCCAAAGCTATGGCCGCTGACCGAGTAGGTGACCATTGCGCCCAAGGCCTTGTTGTCGACATTAGAAGAACCATCGTCTGTCGAGCGGGCATAGCGCAGATCGGTTTTCAGCGACTGCTTCTCACCAAGCGGTAGAACATGAATCAGATTGAAAGAGTGCTGCTTGTAGGCTTCTTCAAGATTGCTGTAGTAATAGGCACCGGTAAGGTTGTCCATCAACTTGTAAGTAGCACCAGCAAAAATGAAATCATCAATGCTACCGCCGCCTAATGAAGCACCGTTCAGAATTGCTGTCAGGTCTTCATAGTTCGAGCTGTCACGCTGGTTAACTTCCGTTATGTAACCCGCATCTAATGTCAATCCTTCAACTTCATTGGAGACGATCTGTCCGCCTTTGAAGGTTTGTGGGAGCAGGCGAACGTCACTGCGGGAAAGAGCCATGTTATTTGGCTCAAGCGTGCCAACTTTCAGAATTGTCTTGGAGATTTTTGCTTTGGCCGTTAGGCCAAGCTGGGAATAATCATCGGGTGCAGACCCATCATTATCGACCGGCAGTAAGTTTGTTCCGGTGCGGTCAGGGCTGGAGTCGAGTTTTACCCCCAACAGACCCAGAGCATCGACGCCGAAGCCGACAGTGCCTTCGGTGAATCCTGACTCAACTCGTAGCAGGAAGCCCTGAGCCCACTCGTCTCTTTTAGATTGGGCTGCGCCGTCTTGGCGGCTATCACTGTTCATGTAGAAGTTACGCAGCTCCAGGCCAGCCTTTGTATCTTCGATAAAAGCAGCTTGAGCCATGGAAGGAATGGCTAGGGTTGCTCCCAGAGTGGCCAGGGCCACGCCCCGGGCGATTGGGGTCTTGAGCATTTCTTGTTCTCCTCGTTGGATGATGCTCTGAAGGTCGCTCTTACGGCGACATGCAATAAAACATTTCATCATTGTTTCAGCCTTTAGACTTTAGTCGCCAAGTCCCGCAAGTCAACGTGCTAGACGGTCGCGGGCATATCGTGCATGTGCGCGATATTCGTGTACGACCCGTAAAGTGGCACAAGACAACGGCCTGGCGGTTAAAGACTAAAGGGTGTGCCGGGCAATCTGCGTCGCCGCGGGTGGCAGCATCCTAGCGTTTTGCTCGGGCAGAGTCGAATGGCCATCGCATAATCGCCTGATGAGTGAGGCTGAATTCACATTTTTGTTGCTGGTGCGCCTGCCGGCCGAAGTCACTTATTAACCTGGCAAATAAATAGGGCATATTAGATAATCTGTCTCCATGAAAATAGATGCCCGTAAACTCAGCCCCCAAGAACAACGTGAAAAGCGCTCCACGGCCCTACGCATGCGTGAGCAGGGTTACACCTACAAGGCTATTGGCGAAGCGGTTGGTGTTCACCCCCGCACTATTGCTCACTGGGCGCAGGTCGCAGAACATAAAGGCGAAAAGGCTGCCATTGCCGGCGGCCAGCGTGGTGTGCGCCAGGGTGATCGCCGCAGTTTGAGCTCCAGCCAGGAAGTGCTGATTCGCACCTTGATGACCGATAAGATGCCCGACCAACTCAAGCTCGGCTTTGCGCTCTGGACGCGTGATGCGGTGCGAGAACTGATCCGCCAGCGCTGTGGTTTTCTCATGCCGGTTCGAACGGTTGGTGAATACCTCAAGGTAAGCGCGTTTCGTCGCAGTGCAGCACGGGGTATTCGAACAGTTTGTCGCGCATCAGGTTGAGCAGCGGTTGCAGTTGCTCGCCACTTTGGATCACCCAACGCGCCAGGGTCTGGCGTGGGATGTCGACGCCGTGGCGGCTGAGCATCTTTTCGAAGCGGTACAGCGGGATGCCGTCGGCGTACTTGGTGGTCAGCAGCATCGCCAGCACGCTGGGGCTGGCCAGGCTCTTCTCGATCAGTTGTGCCGGCTTGTCGGCGGTGACCGGCGCGGTTTCACAGGCCTTGCAGGCATAGGTCTTGCGGATGTGGCGGATGACCCGCACCTGCATCGGGATGATCTCCAGCTGCTCGCTGGTCTCCTCGCCGATCACCTGCTTGCAGGCACCGCAGGCGCAGGTGCGCTCATGCTCGGGCAGCTCATGGATGACCTCCATACGCGGCAGGTTGGCCGGCAGCGGCTTGCGTTTGCCACGGCGCTTGACCGGCGCAACGACTTCTTCGGCTTCGGCTTCGGCTGGCTCGGCGGCCGGCGCTTCGATCAGCTCTTCGACCTCGTTGAACATGGCCAACTGCGGCGAGTCGGCGTCTTCAGGGCTGCGCTCGGACTTGGGCGAGAACAGCTTGTGGCGCAGCAGGGCGACTTGTTCCTGGAGTTGCGCCACCTTTCCCTGAGCCAACAGCAGCATCTGCTTGAGCAGGACGGGATCATCGGGAAGGTTGTCGGCGCCAAATTTCATGGCGCCGGATTATACCGGCTCAGGCCACGTAACGCGGCGTCAGAACCTGATGCGGACGGTTACGCCACAGGTCGATACCGTCGAGCAGCCAGTTCAGTTCGTCGACCGTCAGCTCAATGGCCTCGTCACCGGCATCGGGTTTGGTCTTGAAACGCTCGGCTTCCAGTCGCTTGAGCCACAGGCAGAAGCCATTGCGCTCCCAGTAGAGAATCTTGACCTGGCTGCGTGTGCGATTGAGGAACACGAACAGCACAGGGTTGAATATCTCCACCTTGATGTCCAGCTCGACCAGCGCGGCCAGTCCATTGATGGATTTGCGGAAGTCGACGGGCTTTGGGTAGAGATAGACCTTCTGCACTTTGGCGTCGGGACGCATCATGACGGAACTCCACGGGAAAATAGGGAGCCCAGCATCCGGGATACGGAGAGGTCAGTTGAAGATGGGGTCTATGGAGCGCATACTCTCAGACCACCACTACCTTCGCGGTGTTCGCCTGGATCCAGACAATTCCGATCATCTGCTACCTATTACTGGGGTTGCGCCTGGGGATGTACGGCTCGATCGTGTTCGTCGGTGTCGGCCTGTTCGTCTTCAGTCAGCGGTTTTCGTCCGATGAATTGCTGCAAAACGTCGAGATCATCGCCAATCTCGGCCTCGCCAGCTTGGCGGTGATGATTTTCGCGCACATCTACGAGCGCAGCCGCCTGCTCAATGAGCAGCGCCTGACCGAGCAGGCGACCACCGGCTCTCTGACCAGCCAGCCAAACCGCCTGAAGCTGGCCGAGGTATTCGAGCGTGAGCGTGCCCATGCGTTGCGCAATGGCACGCCGCTTTCGCTGGTATTCGTCGATATCGACCACTTCAAGCAGATCAACGACCGCTTTGGCCACGAAGTCGGTGACCGTGCCCTGGTTCACTTCGCCAAGGTGCTGGCGCAGCGTTTACGGGTCAATGATCTGTTCTGCCGCCTGGGCGGTGAGGAATTTGCGGTGCTGCTGCCAGGCAGCAAGGCAGCGCAAGCTCGGGAAATCGCCGAAAGCCTGCGCGAACGCCTGGTTGCGCAATCGCTGACGGTGGATGAAACCACGCTGCACATGACGTTGAGCGCTGGCGTGGCCTGTTTCGGGGTAGATGGGCAATCACTGGACGAGCTGATGCTGGCGGCAGACAGGCGCACCTACGCGGCCAAGCGCGCCGGGCGTAACCGGGTGATCACCCGAGAGGAGGTAGAACCCATTCTGGGCTGAACGGCTGCGGATCAGACGTAGATGCTGACTCCGCCCTTTTCCTGCAGCCACTGGCGGTAGGTTTCCAGCGAGTCGGTCTGCTGGTCGCCGTTGTAACCGGCGATGCGCACGCTGCCATCCATGCCGGCATCCACCATCTTCTGCACCTGCGCCAGCAGCTTGGCGGCATCGTCGCGATCGAGCTGCGTCACATCCGGCAATTGAATCACCGAAGGCCTAGTCGGCTGACTGTCGCCACTGCGCTGCACGGTATTGCTGGGCTGCGCCGCGCCACCATTCATCGCGCGTAGTAGTCCACCCTCACTGCGCGCCACCACCTGTTTGGCAAAACGCCGCAAGTCGGCAACTGGATCCTGACTGGCCTGACCGTCGGCTTCGCCGCTGGTCACAGTCGAGCGATTGTTGAGCTGGCTACCGTAGTAGCTGAGCATGGCAGGCGTGCTGTTGTTGATACTGGTCATGAGGCCTCCGCGAAATCCGTTCGCCTGATGCAAAGCAGATTCCGGGCCAGTCGCTGCCGGCCAGTCACTACGCGGGTTGCACACACATTCGCGGCAGCGACTTGCCACCGCAGGGCAAGGTTTTGCCTGTGCCGGTCAGCCCAGCAGATCGACCATCACCGCATTGCTGTAGATCAGGCAGCCATCTTCGGCGCTGTAGCCGACCAGATGAAACTGGCCACGCCCTTCCTCGCCGCCAAGGTACACGCGCCATTTGCATTCGCTCAGCGGGCCGAAGCCGTCGGGCATGACCAGCTCCAGTGTCTGCATCTCGGCGTCGATCATCGTGTCTCTGAGCCCGCTGCGTTGCAGCTGCTCCTCGGCCTGCTCCAGGCGCAGGTGCTCGGCCTCGCTGACATAGAACTGCAGGGTCCCGATGGGGATGGATTTGCTGTCATTGTCGGCCTTGCGCCAACCGTCGATGCTCAGGGTGTTCATCCGCAAGCCTCCTCAGTGAAGCCTGAGCTCAGGGCAAATACCCACTTACAGAAGATGGGACAAGCCAGACGCCGAAACGGCTCCTGACAGGTGGACGAACGGCCGACCGTTTGCTTGTCGAGGCGATTGCGCTAGGGTCTGTTGCCGTTTCACATAGGTAACCAGAGAAAGGCACAGGCCATGGCCACGACGCTTTCGTAATTTCTCTTGAGTTTGTCGAACCGAGATGCCACCGCCCGGTAGTGCTTTAGCCGGGCGAAGGCGTTCTCCACCAAGTGCCGGTTGCGGTAAAGACCTCTGTCCAGATCCGCATTGCCTTTCACGGAGTTACGCTTTCTCGGGATCACGGCCTTGGCCCCTTGTTGCTCAACCTGCTCCCGAACTCTCTCGCTGTCATAGCCCTTGTCCGCGACAATGGTTTCTGCCTCCGGGAGCTTGGCAATCAATGCGGGAGCCTGGGTGCAATCATTGATTTGACCCCCCGTAATTTCAAACTCGATGGGCAGTCCATGAGCATCAACTGCCAGGTGAATCTTGCTGGTATTGCCAGCTCGACTTTTTCCTATGGCCTCATCGTTGCCACTGGCAGCGCCTGCACTGTGTTGGTGAGCCTTGGCATAGCTGCCATCAATGAACACCCATTCCATGTCGGGCTGCGCCACAAGCGCCTTGAAAACCTTGAGCCATTTTCCAGTTGCGGACCACGCATTGAAGCGTTTATAGACCTTATTCCAGTTACCGAACGCTTCGGGTAGATCTTTCCAGGGACATCCCGTGCGCATGCGGTACAGCATGCCCTCCACAGTCATTCGTAGATCACGCTTGTTGTAGATGGCCTTGTGCAGCAGAATTTCCCGCAGCTTCGACCAATGCTCATCACTGAGCAATAATCGGGGCATTACAAACTCGTATCGATGTTGGATCAGAGCTTCAACGATACGAGTTTGCTCTTATATATCAACTGGTTAGCGCGAAACGGCAACAGCCCCTAGGAAGGAGATAGCTAAAACTGTACCGGTGGGACGATGAAATTCTTGTCAAAGGAATATGAATAGGACGTCAACCCAGCCGCATACCGAACACACGCGTATAGGACAGGAAGCACCATGGCCGGTTACGAATCCGATGGTTATTGCGCAGGCTCAGGGCGGTTAAATCAACGGCTCCGGGTCGTGGTGTTTTCCAGCATGGAATCCTCATCTATTTTGGGAAGCCGAAAGAATTCGCGGAAAAATGCGCTAAGTGCCGGTCGATTCTCAGCGTTCTACGGGCGTAGTTAGAGGGCTGTGGCGGTACTGGCATCATTACGCCAAGTGCTCGTAGAGGATGGTCGCGCCAACAAGGACCAAAACCACGCCGCCTACAATCTCCGCTCGGCGCCCGACGAGCGCGCCGATAACCCTTCCAAGCATGACGCCAAGGGTCACCATGGTCATGGTGGCGAAGCCAATGGCCACCGCGGCGACAAGAATGTTGACGTCGATAAACGCCAAGCCCACACCTACTGCCAGAGCATCGATACTGGTGGCAGTGGCGGTGACTATCAGCAGAAACACGGAATGTTGCTTGGTTTTCGCGGGCTCTTCCTCAGGCGCCTTGAAACCGTTGTACATCATGTGCAAACCGAGGATTAGCAGCAGCGTGAAGGCGATCCAGTGATCCCAGCTTGCGACAAATTGCGACGCCGCTTGGCCGATCAGCCAGCCGATGATGGGCGTGATTGCTTCGACTATGCCGAAGATCAAACCCATGCGCAGTGCTTCGGTAATGTGAGGCTTGTGCAGGCTCGAGCCTTTACCGACAGCAGCGGCAAAGGCATCCGTAGACATGGCTAGAGCGAGCATTACTAGGGAAAACGGATTCATAAACACTTCCAGCCGGGCATCGAGTCCACGACATACCCACACGCCCGGCTCTGGGGTGGATATGCCGATGGTCTCGCCAACCGAAAGGTGTCCGCACCACGGCAGGTTGCCGAGAATGTTGATACGGACGCTCCTGAGCGGATCAGAAGCAGGCTACTCCCCAAAGGGGGGGCGAACGGTAACAGGCCAAGAAATTAGCATCAAGGGGTGCTACAGCTATTGAGGCCACTACCGTGCAGCCCGGTTGGGTCCTCCTTCGGTTGTCTATTTGCAACCAGACCCGCAATGAGGATCTGCATCGCAAGTTAGACGGATAGCGGCATTATCCGGTTGGATCAGGGCAGCGAACATCCCCTGGCACACGCCATCGTCGATCATGCCCGTGCCCAGGGCCTTGCGCTGAGCACGCCTGAAACCTTCGAATCGGCCTCCGGCATCGGCGTGCGTGGCAAGGTTGACGGCCGCGACTTGCAGTTGGGCAACACCGCGCTGATGAATGATGCCGGCGTGGATGCCAGCCCGCTCAAGGGGCATGCCGAACAGCTGCGCGGCGAAGGCGTGAGCATCATGTTCCTGGCCGTGGACAACGTACTGGCCGGTCTGCTGGCGGTTTCCGACCCGATCAAACCGACCTCAAAACTGGCGATCCAGCGCCTGCAGGCAGACGGCATACGGGTGATCATGGCCACCGGCGATGGCCTGACGACTGCCCGTGCCGTAGCCCGCGAACTGGGTATCGAGGAGGTGCACGGCGAGGTCAAGCCGCAGGACAAGGAACGCCTGACCGCCTCGCTGCAACAGCAAGGGCACCGCGTGGCCATGGCCGGCGACGGCATCAACGACGCCCCGGCCCTGGCGCGCGCCGATATCGGCATTGCCATGGGCACCGGCACCGATGTGGCGATGAACAGCGCCCAGGTCACGCTGGTCAAGGGCGACCTGCTCGGCATCCTGCGCGCGCGCAGCCTGTCGGTGGCCACCGTGCGCAACATGCACCAGAACCTGACCTTCGCCTTTCTTTACAACGCTCTGGGCATTCCTTTGGCAGCCGGCCTGCTCTACCCGCTGACCGGCCTCCTGCTGTCACCAATAATCGCAGCGCTGGCGATGAGCATGAGCTCCGCTTCGGTGGTGTTCAACGCCTTGAGACTGCGCAAGGTATCAATCGACTGAAACTCTTGACCTTGCCACCTTGGCAAGGTTGAGAATTGCCTCAACCCCAGCAGCAACCTCGCAAGGAGATTGTCATGAGCACCGTTGAATTGAGTGTCAAAGGCATGAGCTGCGGCTCATGCGTCCTGCATGTCACCGAGGCGCTCAACGCAGTTGAAGGCGTCACCGAGGTCGACGTCGATCTGCAAGCGGCCAGTGTGCGGGTCAGCGCTGAGTGCGACAGCGATGTGCTTGTCGCCGCCCTGGGTGATGCTGGATACCCCGCCCAACTGAGCAGTCCGGCGGCCTCATCTAGCCCCGCCAGGAAAACCGGATGCGGTGGCAGCGGTGGCTGCTGTTGCAAGTGAGCAAACCATTGGAAACAGGTTTTTTATGTCCAGAACACTGACTACCGCGGCGCTCGCCGCCCTGCTGCTAAGTGGCGCCGCCCAGGCCGCGCAACCCCTGATCATTGATGTGCACCGCGACGCCAACTGTGGGTGCTGCAAGGACTGGATTACCTACCTGGAGAACAACGGCTTCGAAGTCCGCGATCACGTCGAACGCAACATGAACACGGTCAAGCAAGACCTCGGCGTGAAACCGCGTCTGGCTTCCTGCCATACAGGCGTGATCGATGGAAAGTTCGTTGAAGGCCACGTGCCCGTTGCGCAGATTTTGGAGCTTCGCAAGCGCCCTGACCTGCTGGGCATCGCCGTGCCAGGCATGCCGGCTGGCTCACCAGGCATGGAGTATGGCGACGTCAAACATCCCTACCAGGTGATCGGGATAACTCGCACTGGCCGAGAAAAGGTCATTGCCAATTATCCGCTGGAACAAGCCCCGAATTAATAGCAGCTCGCCGGGCGGGCTGGTACTGGCTGGCATCCTGCGATGCACTGAATCGCAGCGGAGACCATCCCCAGCCCGCACTTCAAAAAGCCCGGCTCCGTTAACAAGCTGAAATTCACCTCCTTTTCGTTATTAGCCCGCGAGATGGTCATGTCCCGCCTCCTGCTGTGTCTGCTGCTGCTACTGCTTACCTTGCCAGCCAACGCCGAGATATTTGATTCTTCGCGTCCTCAGTCGGCTCTGTTCGGCACTCCGCTGAATAACAGCCAGGATTTCCTTCCGGTAGACAGGGCCTTCCGCCTCGACCTGTTGGAAACCGGTAAGGACAGTGTCCGCCTGCGCTTCATAAATGCCGAGGGTTATTACCTCTATAAACATCGCTTCGCATTCACCAGCGACCACCCGCAAGTGTCAATCGGCACCCCGCAATGGCCCGCGGCCGAACCGAAAACCGATGAATTTTTCGGCGATGTCGAGGTGTTCTACGGCGTTACCGACTTGCTGCTACCCGTTAATAACCCCCTGAACACACCGTTCACCTTACAGGTGAGCTATCAGGGCTGCGCTGATCTGGGGCTGTGCTATCCGCCAGAGATTCGCAGCTTCGAGGTAGGTGATCCCTCCCTCATTGCAGCCGTGCAACAAGGGGTTGCCATTGACTGGCGTAGTCTGGCGCTGTTCTTCCTGGCTGGCCTGGGCCTGACTTTCACACCCTGCGTGCTGCCGATGCTGCCAATTCTGTCTGGCGTGGTATTACGCGGAAAACTCGGCGGAATGCGTGGATTACGCCTATCGCTTGCCTATGTACTCCCCATGGCTGCCAGCTTCGCCCTGCTTGGTGCGCTAATGGGCATGTTCGGCGCTGGACTCAACCTACAAGCGCGCCTGCAGTCACCGTGGCTGTTGGTGCCCTTTGCAATGTTCTTCACTGTTTTCGCTCTGGCCATGTTTGGCGTATTCGAGTTGCGCATGCCGCGCTTGATCACCGAACGACTGGATCGCCTGGCTGGCCAAACCCGCGGGGGTTCAATGTTGGGCGCCGCCACGCTCGGCGTACTGTCGAGCCTGCTGGTTTCGCCCTGTGTGACTGCCCCTCTGGTCGGCGCACTGCTCTACATCAGCACCACCGGCGACGCACTGGGTGGCGGCCTTAAGCTGTTTGCCCTCGGGTTGGGCATGGGCGCGCCGTTGGTATTGTTCGCCATCGGCGGCGGAGCATTGCTACCCAAGTCTGGCACTTGGATGGTCGGTGTGCGTAAAGCCTTCGGCGTGATGCTACTGGCTGTCTCTGTATGGCTGCTGGAACGCGTGCTACCCGCTCCAGTGGCTTTGGCCTTGTGGGGCCTTTTGGCAGTTGGCAGCGCGATTTGGCTCGGTGCATTGGAGTTCACCCTCAAGTCCGGCCGGCAAAGACTCGCCCAACTACTCGGTGTGGCACTACTGGTCTACGGTGTCAGCGCCTGGCTCGGCGCTTTGCAAGGTCAATCCGATCCGCTGCGACCGCTGGGTCAGCTGGACGCCAATGCCGTACTTCCGACCGGCGCTAACGCCGGCTGGCAGACTGTGGATACACCAGCTGCTCTGGATGCCGCTCTGCTGTCAGCGAAAGATGCCGACCAACCACTGCTATTGGATTGGTACGCCGACTGGTGCATCAGTTGCAAGGTAATTGAACGAGAAGTGCTGGCAGCGCCCGCCGTGCGTGAGCAACTAACCGGTTACCGGCTGGTGCGCTTCGACATAACGCGTAGCGATGCCGAGCAACGCACCCTGCTCGACCGCTACCAGCTGTTCGGCCCACCGGCACTGCAGTTATTCGCTCCCAATGGCGAAGAATGGCAAGATCTCCGCACTGTTGGCGAAACCGACGCTGAGAGTTTCGTCAAACGCCTGCACCAAGCCAACGGCCGAATCTAGATTAGCCCCTTCACTTCTGGAGGGGCGTGTTCTACCCCTGGCTAGCCAGCAAGCTAACGGAAATGCAATCGCCGCTACAGCCTACTGTCATCAGAGCAGCCGGCGGTGCCGGCCCAACATCCCTTTCAGGCCAAGCACACCGCAATAACTGAAATCTAAGCTCTAGCCACCATCGACAGGCGCTCAATAGGCCCACCAACTGACGAGACCAGAACTAGCGACTTACCATCATCAACAGGCTCGACGGACATTTCCGCACCTTGGTCCAGCAGCCGCATACCATCGAAGCGGATAGTAAGGTGCGTACTGGCCGCTTTGACCTTGTTCTGCTCTAACAAATCGAGCCGATCGGCCCAGTCTTGCATCATTTTCCGGCGGGGCTCCACATACAGAGCGTGGTTGTACGTGGCGCTGACCTTGTTGGGGTCCGCGTGCGAGAGCTGGGCGTCCACCCAGTTCTTGGGGTAACCAAACTCGTTGAGCGCCGTGGAGAGCGTGCCACGGATGCCGTGACCAGTGAGCAAATCTTTATAGCCCATGCGCTTGATCGCGCCGTTCAGCGTGTTCTCGCTAATGCGCATTCTCAGCTCGCTTCGGTGTGCAAGTAGATAGCGCTGGGCTGGCTTGGTCTGCTCCAGCAGATAGCGAACGATCTCGATGGCCTGGACCGATAACGGCACGATATAGGGCGGAATATCCTGCGGCCTCTGTCCACGCTTGCGCATGCCATCCTGGAGTTGCTTGACCACCTCGGGGGGAATGATCCATAAGCCGCGCTCAAGATCGAACTGATCAGGGGTCGCCAGGCGCAGCTCACCAGTACGCACACCCGTCAACAACAGCAGACGAATACCAAGTTGCGTGGTGAACCTGCCTCTATAGCGGCGTAGCTTGTTCAGCAGATTGGGCAGTTCAGGTAGCCGCAGGAAGGGATTATTGACCACAGGTGGCTTGGGGATAGCAACAACATCCAAGTCCGATGCTGGATTGCTTTCCAGCCCTGCGACTTTCACCATCGCAAAGCGGAACAACTGCCTGAGCCAGGTGCGCACTTTCTCGGCAGTGGTAAATGCCCTGCGCTGCTCGATACTCACGAGCACGTCCAACAGGTCGGGACGGCAAATATCAAAGATGGATACGGAGCCTAACGCGGGCAACACGTCTTTATCGAAGATACGCTGGATCTGCGAGAGGGTACTTTGCCTGCCTTCCTTGAGTTCCAGCTTTCGGTGCGCAAGCCACTGCAGATACACCACCTTGAAGCTGTTCTCCGTCGCGAAACAGACAGCTCGAAGTTTTTGCTTACGATCAATCTTGGGATTGATGCCTTTCGCCACCAGGGCGCGGGCCTCATCGCGTAATGCACGTGCTTCCCGAAGGCTAACCTTCGGATAGGTGCCCAGCGACATTCGTTTCTGTTTGGTAGCCCAGTAATATCTGAAGTGCCAAGACTTTCCGCCAGCGGCAGATACCGCCAGAGAAAGGCCATCGAAGTCGGTGAGGGTATAGTCTTTGCCAGTCGCCCGAGCCTGCCGGACAGTGACGTCTGTGAGCGCCATGGTATAGCTCCTGAACATAGGTCAGGGCTAGATGCTTGTCTCGCAGGCCACGCTCCTCCAGCAACAATCCGGAAACCACGCGCCCCGTAAGATGGACTTAAAACTGGACTCAAACGTCCTGGCTGGGGGTGGTTTACAGTGGATTTCACTGGAACGAAAAAAGGGCCTTACGGCCCTTACTTCAATGACTTATAGGCTTCAGTGGACGTCTATAGATCATAATTTGGAGCGGGAAACGAGACTCGAACTCGCGACCCCGACCTTGGCAAGGTCGTGCTCTACCAACTGAGCTATTCCCGCGTCTTGGTGGTGCGCATTCTATAGAATCCACATCACCCGTCAACCCCTTGATTCAAAAAAGTTTTATTTCTTTTCAACGGTGGTCCGCAGATGAGGCCAGGCGGCGCGCAGGTATTGGATCATGGACCACAGGGTCAGGCCTGCGGCAATCAGCAGCAAAGCATAGCCCAGCAGCACCCAGAAGGTGAAGTTCGACGGATTAGCCAGCAGGATCACCAGGGCGAGCATTTGCGCCGCGGTTTTCCATTTGCCCATATTGGAGACCGCCACGTGGGCGCGTGCGCCGATTTCGGCCATCCATTCGCGCAAGGCAGAGACGACGATCTCACGACCGATGATCACGGCGGCTGGCAGGGTCAGCCAGAGATTGCCGTGTTCCTGCACCAGCAGCACCAGGGCAACCGCCACCATCAGCTTGTCGGCCACGGGATCGAGAAACGCGCCAAACGGCGTGCTCTGCTCCAGGCGACGGGCCAGGTAGCCGTCCAGCCAGTCGGTCGCCGCCGCAAAGGCGAAGACCGAACTGGAGGCCATGTAACTCCATTCGTACGGCAGGTAAAACAGCAAAATGAAAATCGGAATGAGCAGGACGCGTAGTACGGTGATCAGATTAGGGATATTCATCGGCACAACTGGCTACGAGGTGAGTTGGCATTCTACTCGCTATGCAGGTTTGCATAAATCAACTCAGCGAGCTTTTTACTGATACCAGGGGCTTTGGCTATTTCGTCGATGCTGGCACGCGATAGTTCCTGCAAGCCACCAAAATGTTTTAACAGTTCCCGCCGACGCTTGGGCCCCACGCCTGCGATCCCTTCCAGGGTTGAGGTACGCCGGGTTTTTCCGCGTCGGGCACGGTGGCCGGTAATGGCAAAACGGTGAGCTTCATCACGGATCTGCTGAATCAAGTGCAGCGCCGGCGAATCTCCCCGCAAAGTGAACTCATGAGCCGCATCATTCAAGTACAACGTTTCAAAACCGGCCTTGCGGGTAGCACCCTTGGCCACGCCGAGCAGGATCAGGTCAGGCACCGCCAGCTCATTGAGCACATCGCGGGCCATGGACAGCTGGCCCTTGCCGCCGTCCACCAGCAGGATATCCGGCAGCTTGCCCTCGCCATCCTTCAGTTTGCTGAAGCGCCGGGTCAAGGCCTGATGCATGGCCGCGTAGTCATCGCCAGCGGTGATACCTTCGATGTTGTAGCGCCGATAATCGGACTTGATCGGTCCTTCCGGCCCAAATACCACGCAGGACGCCACCGTCGCCTCGCCGCTGGAGTGGCTGATGTCGTAGCACTCCAGGCGCTGGGGCGGCTCATCGAGCTTGAGGACGTCGGCCAAGGCTTCAAAACGCGCAGCGACGTGCTGTCGATTCGCCAGGCGCGCGCTCAAGGCCTGTTCGGCGTTGGTCACGGCCAACTGCTGCCAGCGGGCACGGGTGCCACGTACCCGGTGACTGATGTCCAGTTCGCGGCCGCGCAGTTTGTAAATCGCCTCGATCAGCGCAGGGAAGTCCTCATGGGCCACGTTGACGATCAGTTCGCCAGGCAAGTCGCGCTCGGGGCTGCTGACGTAGTATTGGCCCAGGAACGCCGCCATGACCTCGGCGACCTCTTCTTGTATACCGGTTTGCGGGAAGAAGTTCTTGCTGCCCAATACCCGCCCGCCACGCACGCTGATCAAGTGCACACAGGCGCCGCCCGGGTTAACGAAGGCGGCGATGACATCGACGTCGCCGGTGCCACCTTCCATGCTTTGCTGGTCCTGGACCCGACGCAGAAACGACACTTGGTCACGCAGTTCGGCAGCGCGCTCGAAATCCAGGGTGCTGGCCGCCTGCTCCATGGCGCCGGACAGCTCGTCGGCCAGGGCATTGCTGCGCCCTTCGAGGAACATCACCGAGTGACGCACGTCCTCGGCATATTCCTGGGGCTCGACCAGGCCCACGCATGGCGCCTTGCAGCGCTTGATCTGGTATTGCAGGCACGGACGGGTACGGTTCTTGTAGAAGCTGTCTTCGCACTGGCGCACAAAGAAAGCCTTTTGCAGTAGGCTCAAGCTTTCACGGATCGCGCCGGCGCTGGGGTAAGGTCCAAAGTACTTGCCCTTCTGCTTCTTTGCGCCACGATGGATGCTCAGGCGCGGAAAATCACCGTCCGATAAAAATACATACGGGTAGGATTTATCGTCACGCAGTAGGATGTTGTAGGGCGGCCGCCATTCCTTGATCAACGTCTGCTCAAGCAGCAGCGCCTCGGTTTCGTTGGCAGTGATGGTGGTTTCCACCTGGGCGATACGCCCCACCAGCGCAGCGGTTTTCGGCGCCAGGCCGGACTTGCGAAAATAACTCGCCAAGCGGCTCTTCAGGTTTTTGGCTTTACCGACGTAAAGCAGGCGCGCATCACTGTCGAACATGCGATACACGCCGGGACGGCCACTGCAGGTTGCGAGAAAGGCACTCGAATTAAACGGGGCACTTATTTCAGAGCTTAGTATTTCAGAGCTTGGTATTTCAGCGCTTGGCATTTCAGATACCGACATTTCAGGCGCTGGCGTCCACCATGCCGTGGCGAACCGCCAGCAGGGTCAATTCAACATCGCTGCTAATGGACAGCTTCTCGAAAATTCGATAACGGTAGGTGTTCACGGTTTTCGGCGACAGGCACAGCTTGTCGGAAATCGACTGAACCTTCTGGCAGCCGACAATCATCAAGGCGATCTGGATCTCCCGCTCCGACAGCGCATCGAACGGCGAGTCGCTGGTGGGCTGGAACGATTTGATAGCCAACTGTTGGGCAATCTGTGGGCTGATGTAACGCTGGCCGGCAAACACCAGGCGAATGGCCTGGACCATCTCTGCCAGACCCGCGCCTTTTGTCAGGTAGCCGGCGGCACCCGCTTGTAGAAGCCGCGTAGGAAATGGATCTTCCTCACACACAGTGACTACGACGACCTTGATGTCCGGATGGCTGCGCAACAGCTTGCAAGTGGCGCCAAGACCGCCGATACCGGGCATTTTGACGTCCATCAAAACCACATCAGGCTTCAACTCCCGAGCCTTGATCAGGGACTCCTCCCCTGACTCGGCCTGGCCGACTACTTGCAGGCCATCGATGTCAGCCAGCATTCGTGTAATGCCTGTACGAACGAGATCATGGTCATCGACTACTAGCACCCTAATCAAGCAGACACCTCGCGATATGGTCTTATAGGTTGCTGAACACCTTAGCAAAAAACCAAGGCACAGACCTAGCTGCAAGCGTCATATATATAGAGTTTCAATACACTACGAGCGTCTACCGAGCGGCAGACGGGGTTCTTTCCCAAGCAAAGGGTCAGGAATCCTGGGCCGCCGGCTTGGCTTTTCCATTAAACGCGAATGAATGCTCCGCCAGGGTAGCAGTCAATCGGCGGATTGCGTCTTGGTCTTCCTTGAACATTGCTCGGTAGTTACCCAGCACTTTCTCTTCGACCTGGCTCAAGTTATCCAATTGGATGGGCGTAGGGCTACCTGTCAACACGTACAGGATATCCACACCTCTTTCAGCCACACGGGACAAGTAGTCGGCTTTCGGCGCCCGATCACCGTTTTCATATTTACCTTGCGCGTTCGCTTCTACGCCTCCTATTTCGCCAAAGTTTTTTTGCGACAGGCCAAGCCGCTCTCTTTCCAGCCTTAACCGCGAACCGATTCCACTCATTTGGATGTAATATCCTGTTCTGCACACCCCTAGAGGTGACACACTCATCTCGTTTTACACAAACCTGAACGGTTTTGAACTATGCCCGGTACTCGCACTGCTGCACACAAGCCACGGCCTGGCTGGGGCATCAAGGCAAGTCTTTTCAAGCGTTCGCCGGGCGCAAAAAGAGACGGCGTGGAGGGCCCATAAGGTTGCAGTCCTGCTGGGCATGAAAGACGGCATCATCGCGTCAGTGGATGAAACCCCGAAGTACGATCAGGAAGTCGTCTCGTAGGGTCAGTATGCGCTTATTAGAATCGAGTGCCTGTTTTGCTGAAATGAGTGGATTACCCACCTGTTCACCGCACGTTGACGGGCAAACAATCAAGCTCCATGCGCCAGAAACAGTCTTCCTCGCCCACGATAGCCAAGCCCATGCGCTGATAGAGTCTTTTCGCCGGATTGGTCTTGAATACTGTCAGCCGTAGCAGGCCAAGCCCTTCCGTGTGCGCCTTGAGCGTCATTTGCTCCAGGGCCCAGGCACCCGCCCCTTGCCGGCGAAAGGCGTCGAGGATGTGCAATTCGCGAATATAGAGCGCCTCGGCATCCCGACTCAGGCTGAAAAAGCCCAATACTGTGTCGTCTCGGCAGATCAGCCAATTTTCCCGGCCGACCCAGGCGGTATCGAAGCCCTTGTCGGACCACGACAAATCATATTGACGGTAGTAATTGCCCATCGCCTGATGCGTCAGGGTTCGGGCAAACGCCAAGTACTCGTCCGTCGCGACCCGCAGTTGAAACGCCATATGAATGCGCTCCCTTAGATCAAATCACCACCTGCTGCCCGCTCCACCGCCCGGCATTTCTGCGGGCGATGTTCGCTGGCACGCCACCAGCAATGGGCATGGATTGAGCAGCAGCAAGGGTCAAGGCAGTCATGTGGTCGCGTCCCAGCAATCATCGTGAAGTTTCATGCAGCATATCGGCAGTTGAGCCATAGCCGTAAGTACCCAAGCGCAATAGAAATTACTGATTGAATCCACCCGCACGCCTCAGTTAAGCTCCACCTATCATTTGGAGACACACCATGTTGCAACTCACCCAAACTAAGGTTCGCCCTACCGCCAACGCCCAGCGTTCGGTCGTGGCTACCCGCGTGAACGGTTTGAGCGCACTGGTCAGCTTTTATTTTGGTTATTGGTTTAGCCACTGGCGCGCCTGATACCTGAAATCGGCGCCCACGAATCAAGGGGTCGCCTGCCAGAGAAATCTAACCCCCGGTCGGCTCCCCGACCGGGGGTTTTGTTTTTTCGGCCCCTCACTTTTTGCTTGATCCAGAATACTTAAAGGAATCGCGACATGAACTGCATCACTTATTACCGCTACGACACTTGCACCGCCTGGCGATTTAGCAAGCTCCGCTCGGGACAGCCTGCCGCCTCCGACCGGTCACCTACAGGTGGCAAGCCAACACACGTAGCCAGTCTGGCCAATTGTCGAACACCCCAGTAGGGCCGAGCGTGCGGGAACAGCCCGCCGCTTGCCCAGGAAGCCCGAATATGAACTCGTCCATCGCCGCCCTGCCTGTTTGCACCTTGTCCTGTGCCAATGAAACGCTGACCCAGCGTTTGCCCAGTTCCCTTGAACTCAAGCAGCAACTGCCCCTGAGCCCGTTCCTGACCGAGCAAGTCAGCGCCCATCGCCAGGCCGTGCGCGCCATTCTCGATGGCAAGGACTCACGCCTGCTGGTCATCGTTGGCCCTTGCTCGATCCACGACCCTGAATCGGCCATGGAATACGCCCGCAACCTGAAAAAACTGGCCAATGAGGTCCGTGACCAGATGCTGCTGGTGATCCGCGCCTATGTCGAAAAGCCCCGCACCACCATCGGCTGGAAGGGTCTTGCCTACGACCCGCGCCTGGATGGCAGCGACGACATGGCCGCCGGCCTGACCCTGTCCCGTGAATTGATGCGCGAAATGCTGCGCCTGGGCCTGCCGGTCGCCACCGAGGTGCTGCAACCGATGGCCGGCGGCTACTTCGATGACCTGCTCAGTTGGGTCGCCATTGGCGCACGCACCACCGAATCGCAGATCCACCGGGAAATGGCCAGCGGCCTGGGCATACCCGTGGGCTTCAAGAATGGCACCGACGGCGGCGTGGCCATCGCCTGCGACGCCATGCGCTCTGCCGCTCATCCGCACCGCCACTTCGGTGTCGACAGCCAGGGGCATCCGGCGATCATCCAGACCCAGGGCAACCCCGACACCCACCTGGTGTTGCGCGGCGGCCACCGTGGGCCGAACTACGACCGCCAGAGCGTGGCCCAAGTGAAAGACGACCTGGCGAAAACCAAGGTAGCCACTCGGATCATGGTCGATTGCAGCCACGCCAACAGTGGCAAGGACCCTTTACGCCAACCGGCAGTGTTCAATGATGTGCTGGAGCAGCGCTTGCAAGGCGACACATCACTGATCGGCATGATGCTGGAAAGCCACCTTTTCGAAGGCTGTCAACCACTGGGCCCGTCGATGCGCTACGGGGTATCGGTGACAGACGGTTGCCTGGGCTGGAACGGGACAGACCAGTTGCTGCGCGACGCTGCCCATCGGCTGCGTGAACATCATCGGAACTTTGCCGGGAAATAACCGCCTGAATCCGGTACGCTCACCTTTTTTATTCAAGGAGTTACCCCTCATGGCCAAAGCCACCGCCCGCCACATCCTGGTTGCCACTGAAGACAAGTGCAACGAACTGAAGACCCAGATCGAAGGCGGCGCCGATTTCGCCGAAGTTGCCAAAGCCAACTCCTCTTGCCCATCCAGCCGTCAAGGTGGCGACCTGGGCTCGTTCGGTCCAGGCCAGATGGTCAAGGAGTTCGACGCCGTGGTCTTCAGCGCCCCGGTCAACACCGTGCAAGGCCCGGTGAAAACCCAGTTCGGTTATCACCTGCTGGAAGTGACCAGCCGCCAGGACTGATCCGTGCACACTGATGCATAAAACAACGGCCCGCCTTTTGGTGGGCCGTTGTGTTTGTGCGACAGCATGGCGACTGGCGACGCGTGCGCGGTTAGCGTACAAATCCCCTTCCTTCTTCACCCGGCGCCCAAGGCTGATAATGCGACTGGACTTCTTCACCTTATTTGGCTCGACCCTGCTTTGCTCCACCCTGGCCCTGCTAATGGCGAGCGCAGCCGTTGTCGCCGCGCCGCAACAGGCATTGACCGTCTACGGAGAACCGGCGAAATACCCCGCCGGCTTCAGTCACTTTGCCTACGCCAATCCCAAGGCCCCCAAGGGCGGTAGCCTGCGACGCTCGGCCGTGGAGATCGGCCGTTTCGACCACGTCCTGCCGTATATCGATAAAGGCATCGGCGTCAGCCAACTCGACGGCTGGGTGTACTCGCCCCTGGCCCAGCGCTCTCTGGATGAGCCCTATACCGTCTATGGCCTGGTGGCGGAAAAAATGGAGCGCTCAGACGATGGTCTGTCTCTGCGTTTCTACCTCAACCCCAAAGCCAAGTTTGCCGATAACACGCCGATCACCGCCGAAGACGTGCGCTACACCTTTGACCTGCTGATGACCCAGGGCAGCCTGCGCTACAGAACCCTGTTCGCCGACGTCAAGCACGTCGAAGTGGAAGGCCCTCGGCAAGTGCGCTTCGACTTTTCCAGCAACGAAAACCGCACCCTGCCCCTGGATATCGCCACCCTGCCGGTCTTCCCCGAGCACTGGTGGAAAACCCGTGACTTCGCCAACGGCGGCGGCTACGAAGCGCCACTGGGTAGCGGCCCGTACCGCGTCAGCAAGGTCGATTCGGGCAACACCATCAGTTTCCAGCGCAACCCTGACTGGTGGGGCAAGGACCTCCCCATCAGCCGTGGCCTGTACAACTTCGATCACCTGAGCCTGGAGTACTTCGGTGACACCGAAGTCGCGCGCCAAGTCCTGCGGGGTGGCGCCTACGATTTGAACCGCGAATTCTCCGCCACCGGCTACTCCATCGGCTACAACGGCCCGGCCCTGGACGACGGCCGCCTGCAACGAGCGCACCTGGCCAAGGACGCGCCGCAACCGGCCCAGGGCTACGTGTTCAACACGCAAAAACCGATATTCCAGGACCGCCGCGTGCGTCAGGCTCTGGCCATGCTCTGGGATTTCGAGTGGGCGAACCGGCAGATGATGCGCAATATGTACATCCGCCAGCAAAGCTATTTCTCCAACAGCCCGCTGGCGGCCACTCAGTTGCCGGACGCTCAGGAGTTGGCGATTCTCGAACCCCTACGCGGGCAGATTCCCGACGAAGTCTTCACCAAAGTGTTCAAGGCGCCGACCACCGACGGCACCGGCATGATCCGCGACAAACAACTGCAAGCCCTGGAACTGCTGGAACAGGCCGGCTGGAAGCCTAAAGGCGACAAACTGGTCAACGCCGCCGGCGAACCGCTGGAGTTCACCTTCCTCAATGCCCAAGGCGGCCTTGAACGCCTATTGTTGCCCTACAAGCGCAACCTGGCGCAGATCGGCATCACTCTCAATATCCGCCGTATCGACTCCTCGCAGTACGTCAATCGCATGATGGCCCGGGACTACGACATGATCGTCACCGGCTTCCCGGTCACCACCTCGCCGGGGATGGAGCTATACAACTACTTCGGCTCGTCTGCCGCCTTCGATCCCGGCGCCAACAACTACATGGTGTTGAAAAACCCGGCGGTGGATACCCTGATCACCGGGCTGGTCCGCGCTACCACCCAGGCGCAGATGCTCAGCTATGCCCACGCCCTGGACCGGGTGCTGCAATGGAATTACTACTGGATCCCCAATTACTACCCGCCCGGCTCATCGGCGGCATGGTGGAACCGCTTCGGTCGCCCGGCCGTGGCAGCCAGCAATGACGAAGCCCTGGAAACCTGGTGGGAAGTCAGCCACACCCCGCTGACCAATGAGCAAATGGACGCCGAGCTGATCAAGCGCGGCCAGTCGGGAGGTGCCCACTGATGTTTACCTATATCGTGCAGCGCCTGCTGCTGATCATCCCCACCCTGGTGATCATCCTCCTGGTGAATTTCGTCATCGTCCAGGCCGCGCCGGGCGGCCCGGTGGAACAGGCCATCGCCCACCTGCAAGGGATTGGCGGCGGTGGCATTGGCGGCTCGTCCGGCGAAAGCATCGGCAACGGCTCACGGGCCAGTCGTGGGCTGGACCCGAAACTGATCAAGGACATCGAAAAACAGTACGGCTTCGACAAGCCAGCGCCGGAGCGCCTGTGGCTGATGCTCAAGAGCTACGCCCAACTGGATTTCGGCAACAGCTTCTTTCGCGGCTCGACGGTGATTGATCTGATTCTGGAAAAAATGCCCGTGACCATTTCCCTGGGCCTGTGGGCGACGCTGATCACCTACCTCGTATCGATTCCCCTGGGAATTCGCAAGGCCGTGCGCCATGGCAGCCAGTTCGACATATGGAGCAGCACGGCCATCGTCATCGGTTATGCAATGCCGGCGTTCCTGTTTGCGATGTTCCTGATCGTGGTCTTTGCCGGAGGCACCTCGCTGAACTGGTTCCCGGTGCGTGGCCTGGTCTCGGAAAATTTCGACCAGTTAAGCACTATCGGCAAGATCGCCGACTACTTCTGGCACCTGGTGTTGCCGGTCAGCGCCCTGGTGATCGGCGGCTTTGCCACCTTAACCATCCTCACCAAAAACTCGTTCCTCAATGAAATCACCCGCCAATACGTGGTCACCGCCCGCGCCAAGGGCCTGAGCGAACGCCGCGTGCTCTACGGCCATGTGTTTCGCAACGCGATGCTGCTGGTGATCGCCGGCATTCCCCAGGCGTTCATCAGCGTGTTCTTCGCAGGCTCCCTGCTGATCGAGGTGATCTTCTCCCTCGACGGCCTGGGCCGCATGAGCTACGAAGCCGCCGTCTCGCGGGATTACCCGGTGGTGTTCGGCTCGTTGTTTATCTTCACCTTGTTCGGCCTTTTGATAAAACTCATCGGTGACCTCTGCTACACCCTGGTGGACCCGCGCATCGACTTCGCCGCGAGGAACGCCTGATGCTCAGACTGTCCCCCGTAGCTCGCCGGCGCTTTGAACGTTTCAAGAAAAACCGGCGCGGCTGGTGGTCGCTGTGGCTGTTTATCGGCCTGTTCATCCTGACCCTGGGCGGCGAGTTGGTCGCCAATGACAAGCCCTTGGTACTCAGTTACCAGGACGAACTGTACTTCCCGGCCTTCAAGCGCTACACCGAACAGCAGTTCGGCGGCCAACTGCCGTTCCAGGCTGACTACCGCAGCGACTACGTGCAAAAGCTGATCAAGAAAGACGGCGGCTGGATGCTGTTACCGCCGATCCCCTTCAGCGACGACACCCCCAACTATGAACTGACCCGCCCTGCCCCAAGCCCACCGTCGACGGTGAACTGGCTGGGCACCGACGACCAGTCCCGCGACGTACTGGCGCGGGTGATCTTCGGTGCGCGGGTGTCAATCCTCTTCGCCCTGGCCCTGACTGTCATCAGCGGCGCCATCGGCATTGCCGCCGGGGCCTTGCAGGGTTACTACGGCGGCTGGGTAGACCTGCTCGGCCAACGAATACTGGAAGTGTGGTCGGGATTACCGGTGCTGTACCTGCTGATCATTCTCTCAGGGTTTGTCGAGCCGAATTTCTGGTGGCTGCTGGGTATCATGGCGCTGTTCTCGTGGCTGGCCCTGGTGGACGTGGTACGCGCCGAATTCCTGCGCGGTCGCAATCTCGAATACGTCAAAGCCGCACGGGCGTTGGGCCTGAGCGACGCCAAGATCATCCGCCGGCATATCCTGCCCAACGCAATGAATGCCACCTTGAGCTATTTGCCATTCATTCTGACCGGGGCGATTTCAACCTTGAGCGCCCTGGACTTCCTCGGTTTCGGCATGCCGGCGGGCAGCGCCTCATTGGGTGAACTAATCGCCCAAGGCAAACAGAACCTGCAAGCGCCCTGGCTGGGGCTGACGGCGTTTTTCACCCTGGCGCTGATTCTGTCGCTGCTGGTGTTTATCGGCGAGGCGTTGCGTGACGCCTTCGACCCACGATCATGAAAGGCAGCGAACTTATGACCGACAACCTGATCGAGATCCGCGACCTGTGCGTCGCCTTCAGCGGCCAGACCGTGGTGCGCAAGCTGTGCCTGGATGTGCGCCCCGGCGAGTGCCTGGCGCTAGTGGGTGAATCTGGTTCCGGCAAGTCGGTGACCGCCCACTCGATCCTGCAACTGCTGCCCGAAGTCGGCACTGAAACCATAGGCTCCGTGCGTTATCGCGGCCAGGAGTTGATTGGGGCATCCGCCTCCACCCTGCAAAAGCTGCGGGGCAACCGGATTGCGATGATCTTCCAGGAGCCGATGACCTCCCTCAACCCGCTGCACAGCATCGAAAAACAGATCGGCGAAACCCTGCTGCTGCACAAGGGCCTGAGTGGCAAGGCGGCGCAAGCACGCATCCTTGAGCTGCTGGGACTGGTAGGCATCCAGAAACCCCAGGAACGGCTCAAGGCCTATCCCCATCAACTGTCCGGCGGCCAGCGCCAGCGGGTGATGATCGCCATGGCGCTGGCCTGCGAACCGGAACTGTTGATCGCCGACGAACCCACCACGGCACTGGATGTGACGGTGCAGCGCAAGATCCTGGTGCTGCTCAAGTCCCTGCAACAACGCCTGGGCATGTCGCTGTTGCTGATCAGCCACGACCTCAATCTGGTGCGCAGTATTGCCCAGCGAGTCTGCGTGATGCGTGCCGGGGAAATCGTCGAGCAGGCCGACTGCCAAACCCTGTTCAGCGCCCCGCAACATCCCTACAGCCGCCTGTTGCTGGACGCCGAACCGGCTGGCGCCCCGTTGTGCCGCGACGAGTACGAGACCGTGCTGCAGGTAGATGACTTGAGCGTGCAGTTCCAGATCGGCGGCGGCCTGTTTCGACGCAAGCAATACCTGCGGGCAGTGGACGGTATCAGCCTGAGCGTGCAGCGCGGCAAGACCCTCGGGATCGTTGGCGAATCCGGCTCCGGCAAGTCGACCCTCGGCCAGGCGATCCTGCGGTTGCTGGATTCCAGCGGCGGCATTCGCTTCCAGGGTGAAGCCCTCGACGGCCTGACCCACAAGCAAATGCGCCCCTGGCGCAAGCAAATGCAAGTGGTGTTCCAGGACCCCTTCGGCAGCCTCAGCCCGCGCATGTCGGTGGAGCAGATCATCAGCGAAGGCCTGGAAGTCCATGCCCCGTGCAGCCTCAAGGACCGCGAGGCGCAGGTGATTCAGGTGCTCGAAGACGTAGGCCTGGACCCCGCCAGCCGCCATCGCTACCCCCACGAATTCTCCGGCGGCCAGCGCCAACGCATCGCCATCGCCCGCGCCCTGGTGCTCAAGCCAGCGTTGATGTTGCTGGATGAACCGACCTCGGCACTTGACCGTACGGTGCAGAAACAAGTGGTCGCTCTGCTGCGTGAGCTCCAGGAAAAATACGGCCTGACCTACCTGTTTATCAGCCATGACCTGGCGGTGGTGCGCGCCCTGGCCCATGACATGATCGTGATCAAGGACGGCAAGGTGGTGGAGCGCGGGCCGAGCCATGACGTATTTGAATCGCCACAGCATCCTTACACCCAAGAACTTCTCGCCGCTGCATGCGTGTAAAACGGATTGCCTGACATGAACACCACCGAAAGCCTCAAGGACTACCAACGCGTTCGCGCCCTGGCGATCCGCTCGTTGTTCAAGATCATCGAGCAGTCCAGCGAAGGCACGGTGATTGTCGACAGCGACGCCAATATCGTCTGGATGAACGAGCGCTACGCCAAGCGCTTCGGCCTCAAAAGCGCCGACCAGGCCATCGGTCAACCGTGCGAGCAGGTGATTTCCAACAGCCTGTTGCGCCAGGTGGTGCGCACAGACCTGCCCATCCTGCTGGATATCCAGGACACCCCCAAAGGCCCGCTGGTGGTGATGCGCCTGCCGATCCATGACGATGCCGGCGCGGTGATCGGCGCCATTGGTTTTGCCCTGTTCGATGAGCTGCGCAACCTGTCGCCGCTGATCGAACGTTACCTGAGCATGCAGCAGGAGCTGGCCTCCACCCGCTCGCTGCTGCGCTCACGCCAGAGCAAGTACAACTTCGCGCACTTTATCGGCACCAGCGCCGCCAGCCTGGAAGTCAAACGCCGCGCCCGACGCAGCGCCAGCGCCGAATCCCCGGTGTTGCTGCTGGGGGAAACCGGTACCGGCAAAGAATTGTTAGCCCAGGCCATTCACGGCGCCTCACCACGCGCCCACAAGGCGTTTGTCAGCATCAACAGTGCGGCGATCCCCCATGACCTGCTGGAAGCCGAATTCTTCGGCACCGCCCCCGGCGCCTTCACCGGCGCCGACCGCAAGGGTCGCCCCGGCAAGTTGCAGATCGCCCAGGGCGGCACGTTGTTTCTCGATGAAATCGGCGACATGCCGCTGCCGCTGCAAAGCAAATTGCTGCGGGTGTTGCAGGAGAAGGAGTTCGAGCCGGTGGGCTCCAACGAGATGATCCACAGCGACGTGCGGGTGATCGCCGCGACGTCCATGGACCTGGAAGCCGCGATCAAACGCGGCGAGTTTCGGGCGGACTTGTATTACCGCCTTAACGTCCTGCCGATCCAGGTCCCGCCCTTACGCGACCGCCTGGACGACCTGCCGGCGTTGAGTGAAGCAATCCTGGAGGAACTGCGCAGCGAGCATGAACTGGATCGCGAGGCCTTGGCGCTCCTGGCACAGCACGCCTGGCCGGGGAATATCCGCGAGTTGCGCAACGTGCTGGAGCGGGCGGCGCTGCTCAGTGATGACCTGGTGCTGGATGCCCGCGAGATTCGCGCGGCGATTGGCACGTTCAGTCCGGTGGAGCGCAGTGCCGTGGAGTCGGTTGAAGGTGAAACCTTCAGTGCGGCGCGGGAGCGGTTTGATCGGCAGATGATTGGGGCGGCGCTTAAGGCGTGTGAGGGGAATGTGGTTGAAGCAGCGAAGCGGTTGGAGCTGGGCAGGTCGACGCTGTACAAGAAAATGGTGGCGTTGGGCATCGAACAATCTCAATAAAGAGATGAAAATCCCGAAATAGAGACACCCCTTGTAAGAGCGAGCTTGCTCGCAAAAAGCGCAAAGGCACCGCATGCATCCTGGGTGACAGCGTTATCGTTGACGACCATCGCGAGCAAGCTCGCTCCTACAGTGGGCCAGTACTCGTCTCAAAACAGAGATAACTGCTGAATAACTTTTACTAAAATAAAATAATATCCATATATTTCAACAAGTTAACAACTTGGCACAAATCCCGCTATAGCCCCTTTCCACAGCTTCACCCCCACAAAAATAACAATCCGATTGGAGACACTCCATGAGTGTGATCATTGCCCTCGCAGCCCTCGCGCTGCTGATGCTGGCGGCCTACCGTGGCTACAGCGTCATCCTGTTTGCTCCCATTGCCGCCCTCGGCGCCGTATTGCTCACCGACCCTTCCGCCGTCGCGCCCGCCTTCACCGGGGTGTTCATGGAAAAAATGGTCGGCTTTATCAAACTGTACTTTCCGGTGTTCCTGCTGGGTGCGGTGTTCGGCAAGCTGATCGAAATTTCCGGTTTCTCGCGCTCCATCGTCGCCGCCGCCATTCGTTTGCTCGGCACTCGCCAGGCGATGCTGGTAATCGTGCTGGTCTGCGCTTTGCTGACCTACGGCGGCGTGTCGTTGTTTGTGGTGGTGTTCGCGGTGTACCCGTTTGCCGCCGAGATGTTCCGCCAGAGCAATATCCCCAAGCGCCTGATCCCGGCGACCATCGCCCTCGGTGCATTTTCATTCACCATGGACGCACTGCCCGGCACGCCGCAGATCCAGAACATCATCCCCAGCACCTTTTTCAACACCACCGCCTGGGCTGCCCCGTTGCTGGGCGTGATCGGCGCCATCTTCGTGTTCTGCGCCGGCATGCTCTACCTGGCCCGCCAGCGCAACAAGGCCCAGCGCGCCGGTGAAGGCTACGGCACCGAACTGCGCAACGAACCGGAAACCGCTGAAGACATCAAGCTGCCCAACCCGTGGATCGCCCTGTCGCCGCTGCTACTGGTAGGGGTCATGAACCTGCTGTTCACCCACTGGATTCCTCTGTGGTACGGCAAGACCCACAGCCTCAGCCTGCCGGGCATGAGCGTGCCGGTGCAGACCGAGATCGCTAAGCTCACGGCAATCTGGGCAGTGCAGGCGGCGCTGTTGGTGGGGATCATCATGGTGCTGGTGTTCGGCTTTTCGGCGATCCGCAGCAAGCTGGCCGAAGGCAGTAAAAGCGCGGTCAGCGGTGCGCTGCTGGCGGCAATGAACACCGCTTCGGAATACGGCTTTGGCGCGGTGATCGCCTCCTTGCCGGGTTTCCTGGTGCTGGCGGACTGGCTCAAGGGCATCCCCGACCCACTGGTCAACGAAGCGATTACCGTGACCCTGCTGGCCGGCATCACCGGTTCTGCATCCGGCGGCATGAGCATCGCCCTGGCGGCGATGTCCGAGAGTTTTATTTCGGCAGCGCATGCGGCCAATATCCCCCTTGAAGTGCTGCACCGGGTCGCGGCCATGGCCAGCGGCGGCATGGACACCCTGCCCCACAACGGCGCCGTCATCACGCTGCTGGCGGTGACCGGGCTGACCCACCGCGAAGCCTATAAAGACATTTTCGGCATCACCATCATCAAGACCCTTGCGGTGTTCGTGGTGATCGGTACTTTCTATGCCACCGGTATTGTGTGAGGTTTTCATGACGACATTGAACGGCAAGACCGCCCTGGTCACCGGTTCCACCAGCGGCATCGGCCTGGGGATTGCCCTGAGCCTGGCCAAGGCCGGCGCCAACCTGATCCTCAATGGCTTCGGCGACGCCAGTGCGGTGATCGCCCAGGTGCAGGCGTTCGGCGGCAAGGTCGGCCATCACCCGGCGGATGTCAGTGACCCGGCGCAAATCGCCGAGATGATCGCCTATGCCGATCGCGAGTTCGGCGGCGTCGACATCCTGGTGAACAACGCCGGCATCCAGCACGTAGCCGCCGTGGAAGACTTCCCGGTGGAACGCTGGGATTCGATCATCGCCATCAACCTGTCCTCGGTGTTTCACAGCACGCGCCTGAGCCTGCCAGGCATGAAGGCCAAGGGCTGGGGACGGATCGTCAACATCGCCTCGGTGCACGGCCAGGTCGGCTCGGTGGGTAAGGCGGCTTACGTGGCCGCCAAGCACGGGGTAATCGGCCTGACCAAGGTAGTGGGCCTGGAAACCGCCACCAGCAACGTCACCTGCAACGCCATTTGCCCAGGCTGGGTACTGACCCCGCTGGTGCAGAAGCAGATTGATGATCGTATTGCCGCCGGGGTTGATCCGCAGCAGGCGCAGCATGATTTGCTGGCTGAAAAGCAGCCGTCCCTGGAGTTTGTGACGCCGCCACAGTTGGGCGAGTTGGTGCTGTTCTTGTGCAGCGAAGCCGGCAGCCAGGTGCGTGGCGCGGCGTGGAATATTGATGGTGGTTGGCTGGCCCAGTAAACCTGCCATGACAAAAGCACTTTTGTGGCGAGGAGGGCTTACCCCCTCGCCATAGTCAGTACTGCACTATCGAAAAATAACAATAGGCCAATCATGTCCAACATCCTCTGGCAACCCAGCCCCGAACGCATCCGCACCACCCGAATGGACCAGTTCCGGCGCTTTATCAATGAGCGCCACGGCGTGCAGATCAATGACTATCCGGCCCTACACCAATGGAGCATCGATGAGCGCCCGGACTTCTGGCGCGCGATTGTCGCGTTCTTCGACGTGCAGTTCCGTACCCCGCCCAGCGCGGCACTGATCGAAGACGCGCAGATGCCCAGCGCCCATTGGTTTCCCGGCGCCACCCTGAACTTCGCCGAGCATCTGCTGCGCCGTCGTGATGATCATCCGGCGGTGGTAGCCATCAGCGAAGACGGACAGCGCGAACAACTGACCTACGCCGAACTGGCCCAGCACGTCGCCGGCCTTCAACACAGCCTGCAGGCAGCCGGTGTTGGCACGGGGGATCGGGTTGCCGCCTGCATGCCCAACACCTGGCAAACCCTGGTGGGCATGCTCGCCACTACCAGCCTGGGTGCGATCTGGTCCTGCTCTTCGCCGGACTTCGGCACTCAAGGGGTGATCGACCGCTTCGGCCAAATCGAACCCAAGGTGCTGATCACCTGCGCCGGTTACCGCTACGCCGGCAAGGTCATCGACCAGAGCGCCAAGCTCAATGAAATCCTCGAACGCCTGCCGTCCCTGCAACAACTGATCATCGTGCCTTACGCCCGGCCCGAGGCACGCGCTGAGGATTATCGGACCCAGGCCAAGGTTGCGCTGTGGGAAGATTTCTACACCGTCGGCGGTGAGCCCGAATTCGTCGCCGTACCCTTCGATCACCCGCTGTACATCCTCTATTCCAGCGGCACCACTGGCGTACCCAAGTGCATCATCCACGGCACCGGCGGCGTGCTGCTGACCCACCTCAAGGAACACGGCCTGCACGCCGACCTGTCCAGGGACGACTGCCTGTTCTACTACACCACCTGCGGCTGGATGATGTGGAACTGGCTGGTCTCGGTACTGGCTATCGGCGCCACGGCGGTGCTGTATGACGGCTCGCCGTTTCATCCCGGGCCGGAGCGGTTGATTGACCTGATCGACCAGGAAAAAATTAGCATCTTCGGCACCAGCCCGAAATACCTCGCAACCCTGGAAAAGGCTGGCCTCAAGCCGCGCCTGAGCCACGACCTGAGTAGCCTCAAGGGCCTGATTTCCACTGGTTCGCCACTGTCGCCCCAGAGCTACGACTACGTGTACCGCGAGGTCAAGGAAGAACTGTGCCTGTCGTCCATGTCCGGCGGCACCGATATCGTCTCCTGCTTTGTGATCGGCAACCCTGTGCTGCCCGTACGACGCGGCGAAATGCAGTGCAAGAGCCTGGGAATGTCCATCGAAGTGTGGGACGACCAGGGACGCCCCCTGATCGGTGAAAAGGGTGAACTGGTGTGCACCCGACACTTCCCGGCGATGCCCATCGGCCTGTGGAACGACCCGCACCAGGAAAAGCTGTGCGCCTCTTATTTCAGCCAGTTTCCCGGCGTCTGGGCGCAGGGCGACTATGCCGAGCAACGGCCCAACGGTAGCCTGCTGATCCATGGCCGCTCCGACGCAGTGCTCAACCCCGGCGGCGTGCGCATCGGCACGGCAGAGATTTACCGCCAGGTGGAGAAAGTACCCCAGGTACTGGAAAGCCTGGCCATCGGTCAGCGCTGGCAGGACGATGTGCGGGTGGTGCTGTTTGTCCGCCTCAATGACGGGATAGAGCTGGATGAGGCGCTGCAACAGCAGATCCGCGAGGTGATCCGCGCCAACACCACGCCCCGCCACGTGCCAGCGAAGATCCTCGCGGTGACGGACATTGCGCGCACTATCAGCGGCAAAATCGTCGAACTGGCGGTGCGCAACGTGGTGCATGGCGAGGCGGTCAAGAACACCGACGCCCTGGCCAATCCTGAGGCGCTGGAGCAGTTTCGCAATCGCCAGGAGCTGACCACCTGACCTGACAGAAAGGTAAAACGCTTTAGCCTTGGCGCACTCATTTGAAGACAAACCCCTCAAGCATGCTATTTTTCGAGGGTAGAAAGCCTTTCCCGTCTCGCGGGATAATCGGTTTTTGTCATTTTTCAAAGCGTTACGCACAGGGCTTTTACATGAACGGATCACCCGCCGGCAGCGAGGCCGCAGCACTGATTACCCGGCTAGACTGGGCCAAAAGCCCCCTCGGTGATGCCAGCGACTGGCCGCAAAGCCTGCGTACTGCCGTCGACATCGTGATCCACTCGCCCATGCCAATGCTGTTGCTATGGGGCCCGTCACTTACCCAGATCTACAACGACGGCTTCGCCCTGCTGGCCGGCAATAAGCACCCTGCTGCCTTCGGCCAGCCGGTGGACCTGGTCTGGCCGGAGATGAAACCTTTTACCGACCCGATCTACAGTGCGGTACTCGCCGGCCAGGTACGCGCGTTCACCGAGCAGCGCTTCGTCCTGCAACGCAACCACCGCGACACCGATATCTGGCTGGACCTGACCTATAGCCCGATCCGCGACGAGCGCGGCAACGTCGCCGGCATTTTGGTCACCGCCATCGAGACCAGCGAGCGCCGGCGTATCACCCTGGAGTTGCAACAACGCTCCGAAGAAAGCCTCAAGGCTCAGCACAACACCGAACAACGCCTGCAACTGGCCCTGGCGGCCACCGATGCCGTGGGCACCTGGGACTGGGACATCAGCGAAGACCGCTTCATCGCTGACGCCCACTTCGCGCAACTGTACGGGGTCGATCCCCATGAAGCGAGCCTGTTGCCCATCAGCGACTACCTGCACGGCGTACACCCTGAAGACCGCGGCATGGTCGCCCGCAGCATCAAGCATTGCATCACCCACGGCACCGAGTACGCCGAGGAATACCGCCTGCTGCAGGCCGACGGCAAGGTGCGCTGGGTGTTCGCCCGTGGCCGCTGCTACAAGGATCATAATGGCCGCCCGGCGCGTTTTCTCGGCGCCGCCCTGGACCTGACTGAACGCAAACACACCGAACAAGCGCTGCGCCAAAGCCAGACCGAGCTGCAACTGATCATCAACGCCATGCCGGTGCTCATTGGCTACGTCGACCACGAACAACGCTTTCGCCTGAACAACAGCGCCTACCTGGACTGGTACGGCAAAACCCCGCAAGAGCTGTATGGCAAGACCATTCGCGAAGTACTCGGTGAGGAGGTCTATGCCGGGCGTGCCAATAAAATTGCCGCCGCGCTCAAGGGCAAGGCCTGTAGCTTTGTCACCGTGACCCCCCATCGGGATGGCCGGCCACGGCATGCGCTAATGAAGTATTTGCCGCGCTTCAGCGGCGATGGTTCGGTGAATGGCTTCTACATTTTTGTGATCGATGAAACCGAACGCAAACTCACCGAAGAGGCGTTGCGCCACCTCAACGATAACCTCGAAGAGCGGGTCAGCCAGCGCACCCAGGCCCTGGCCGAGGCCAACCAGCGCCTGCAAAACGAGATGTACGAACGCGAACGCGCCGAGGACGCCCTGCGCCATGCGCAAAAAATGGAAGCGGTCGGCCAGCTCACCGGCGGTATCGCCCATGACTTCAACAACATGCTCACCGGCATCATCGGCAGCCTGGACTTGATGCAGCGCTACATCGCCGCCGGGCGCAGCGATGAGATTGGCCGCTTCACCGACGCCGCCGTGTCCTCGGCCCATCGGGCGGCAGCGCTGACCCACCGCCTGCTGGCCTTTTCCCGGCGCCAATCGCTGGACCGACGACCTATCGACCCCAACCAACTGGTCGCCTCCCTGGAAGAGCTATTTCGCCGCACCAAGGGCGCCCATATCGAACTCAAGGTGCGGCTGGGCACCGATATCTGGCCGGTTAATACCGATGCCAGCCAACTGGAAAACGCCCTGCTCAACCTTGTGATCAACGCCCGCGACGCCATGCCCGATGGCGGCGAACTGTGCATCGAGACCGCCAACAGCTACCTGGACGGCACCGACATCTCCACCCTGGAGCCGGTCAAGGCCGGCGACTACGTGATGCTCGGTGTTAGCGACAACGGCGCTGGCATGAGCGCCAAGATCCTGGCCAAGGCCTTCGATCCATTCTTCACCACCAAGCCCATCGGCCAGGGCACAGGCCTTGGGCTGTCGATGATTTATGGCTTTGCCCAGCAATCCGGCGGCCACGTAACGATTCAAAGCGAGCCGGGCCAGGGCACTTGCGTGCGCCTGTACATGCCGCGCCTGCATGGCACCGCGCTTGAAAAAACCGTGCCCACCAGCCTCGGGGAAGCCCCAGTGGCCCTGGCTGGCGAAGCTGTGGTAGTGGTCGAGGACGATCCCGCGGTGCGCATGCTGGTGGTCAATGTGTTGGATGAACTGGGTTACACCGCCCACCAGGCCGCCGATGCGCGGGCGGCGTTGCCGTTGCTGGAATCTGATCTGCGGGTGGACTTGCTGGTGACCGATGTCGGGTTGCCGGGGATGAATGGCCGGCAATTGGCCGAGATCGCCCGTCAGCATCGCCCCGGGCTCAAGGTGCTGTTCATGACCGGTTATGCCGAGATGGCCGCCGAGCGCCAGGGCTTTTTGGAAGAAGGCATGGACATGGTGGCCAAGCCGTTCTCCATTGACCTGTTGGCCAATAAAATCCGCAGCATGATCAGCACCAAGAAATGAGTTCAGGCATAATCGCGCGCCCTACGCCTTACGACATAAGCAAGCCAGGTAATTGATCAATGAAAGCCCAAGCCCGTCACATCCTGGTGAAGACCAGCGAAGAAGCCGAACAGCTCAAGCAGCGTATTGCCAAGGGCGAAGCCTTTGATGTGCTGGCGAAGAAGTACTCCACCTGCCCGTCCGGCAAGCGCGGCGGCGACCTGGGTGAAGTGCAACCAGGGCAGATGGTCGGGGTGATTGATGCGGTGATCTTCAAAAAGCCTCTGCGGGTAGTGCATGGGCCTATCAAGAGCAAGTTTGGCTATCACCTGGTGCAGGTGTTTTACCGCGACTAATGAGCCTTTATGGCCAGCAGACTTGTTGTGGCGAGCGGGCTTGCCCGCTCGCCACAGGTTAGGTCGTTCTATTCCCTTGGGATAAGCGCTCCAGGCACCTGAATCACCCGGCTCGCCAAGCGATGCCCGGCCAATGCTGCCTGCTGCGGCGTGCCGCCCTTGAGCCGACTGGCCAGATATGCCGCACTGAACGAATCCCCCGCCGCCGTGGTGTCCACCACCTTCTCGACCACCAGGGCCGGGACGGTAAAACGCTCGCCGTCACAGCGAATCAGACACTCATCCGCGCCGCGCTTGAGCACCACTTCGCCAATCGCCGGATAAGCAGCAAACACCTGCTCGCTGTCCTCATAGCCAAACAGCGCCCGCTCGTCATCCTCGGTCAACAAGGCGATATCTACCTGCGCCAACACTGGGTGATAAGCCGTTCGCGCCGCCTCGACACTGGCCCACAAGCGCGGCCGGTAGTTGTTGTCGAACACCACCTTGGCGCCACGCTTGCGGGCTTCGATCAGGGTTTCCAACAGACGCTCACGCCCCACTTCGCCCAATACCGCCAGGGTGATGCCGCTGAAATACAGCACATCGTAAGCCGGTAATGCGGCCAGAATAGGTTCCGCCGCCGACGTGGTGAAACAGTCGCGCACCGCCGCTTCGTTGCGCCAGTAGAGAAACTTGCGCTCGCCGCGGGCGTCGGTCTGGATGCAGTACAAGCCCGGCAGACGACCCGGCAAGCGCTGGACCATGCCCAGGCCGAGGCCGAGGCCTTCTTCAGACCACTGCTTGCACATGGCGTCGCTAAAGCTGTCATCGCCCAGGGCCGTGACGTAATCAACGCTGGCGCCTTCGCCCAGTTCACGTCGCAGGTAAACAGCGGCGTTCAGGGTGTCGCCGCCGAAGCTTTGTTGCAGGCTGCCGTCGGCGCGGTGTTGCAGTTCGATCATGCATTCGCCGATCAGGGCGATGCGGGGGGGGGTGTTCATGCCTTGGTTCTCATGGTGTGCTTTAGGTCTAGAAGCAGGTATGCAGGGCCTCGATCACCTGCAACTGCTCATCCACCAGGCAACCCACTTGCCATTTGTCGAAGGTCAGGCACGGATGGGAAGTGCCGAAGGAGATGATGTCGCCGATACGCAACTCAACCCCAGGCGCTACAGTCATGAACGCATGCTGGTCCATCACTGCCGTGACCTTGCAGGCGCTGACATCATCGCCCACCGCAGGTACCACGCCAGCTTTGTAACGCAGCAGCGGCACCGGCAACCCGGCGTCGTAGGCCACGTCGCGCTTGCCCAGGGCTATCACCGCAAAGCCTGGTTCCGGCAACGACTGCACGTGCGCCCAGACTTCCAGCGCCGGGCGCAGGCCTTCATTGAGGTCACTGCGACGGTCGAGCACGCAGCATTGCGCCTCTTTATAGATGCCATGGTCGTGCGCCACGTAGCTGCCCGGACGCAGCACACTGAGGAAGCGACCGGCAGCGTTTTGCGCTTCGAATGATTCGGCAATCAGGTCGTACCAGGCCGAACCCGACGCGGTAATGATCGGCTTGCCAAGGTCGAAAGAACCACTGTTTTGCAGGTCCACCGCCAGGCGCACCAGCGAGGCGGCGAATTCACGGATGCCGCTGACGGCCTGATCGCCGTGGATCACACCTTCATAGCCTTCAATACCGGTCAACGCCAGGGCTGGCTGCGCCTTGATCGCGTTGGCCAGGTTCAATACTTCCTGCTCGCTGCGGCAGCCACAACGCCCGCCGACCACGCCGTATTCGATCATCACGTTCAGGCGCAGGCCGCGTGCAGCGAAGAAGGCCCCCAGGTCGGCAACGTTGTCCGGGTGATCGACCATGCAGTGGAAGTCGAACTCAGGGTTGGCCAGCAACTCGGCGATCAGCGCCATGTTCGGCGCACCCACCAATTGGTTGGCCATCAGCACCCGCCGCACGCCACCGACATAGGCGGCGCGAGTCTGCACCGCAGTGGCCAGGGTGATACCCCAGGCGCCCTGCTCAAGCTGACGCTGGAACAGCGCCGGCATCATGCTGGTCTTGCCGTGTGGCGCCAATTGCGCGCCACTGCTGCTGACGAAATCCTGCATCCAGCGAATGTTGTGTTCCAGGGCGTCGCGGTGCAGTACCAGCGCTGGCAGGCTGACGTCGCGCACCAGGTGGGCACCGATTTGAGCGGCGCCTTTTTCGACAGCATTGAAGGCAGTCATGGACAATCTCCTATTCATTGATGCGACGGGCCAGGTTGTTAGCGCTTTCAATCAACACCCGGCGATAGTCGTTGTAGTTGTTCTTGGCATCAGCCCGCGGGGCAACGATGCACAGGGTCGCAATGCTGATGCCCTGCGCGTCCCGTACCGGGGCGGCAAAGCAATGGGTAAAGGTGTCGGCCACACTGTCGAAGGAGAAAAACCCATCGACGCTGGCCTGACGGATTTGCCCGAGGAAGGTCTCCAGGGGCAGGCGCTGACCGTCCGGCAGAATGAAGTCGTCATGGTCGATCAGGTCGATGATTTGCTGGTCACTCAGATGCCCCAGCAACAAGCGTCCGGAGGCGGTCCAGGGGATCGGCGCGTTCTCGCCGATGTCCGAGGAAATGCGAAAATGCCGCTCGCCTTCACGCATCAGCGCCACGGTGTATTTGCGCCCGTTAAGCAGGCACATCTGCGCGGTTTCGTGGGTCTGGCTGACGATTTCCTGCAAGGCGTGATCGGCCTCGCGGGTCAGGTCGAAATGACGCAAATGCGCCTGACCAAGGAAGTACAACTGACGGCCGAGGTAGACGTGACCGTCCTTGCCCACGGTTTCGAGAATCCGTCGTTCCAGCAGCGAAGCGACCAGTTCGTAGACCGTGGATTTCGGGCTGCCGATGCCGCTGGCAATATCGTTGGGGCGCAGGGGCTGGCCAACTTCCTTGAGGAAATCGAGGATATCGAACGCCCGGTCCAGGCCTTTGGCGCGGCGCTTGATGGTGTCTTCGGTCATGGCAGTGTCGGGTCCCGTCAAAGGCTTAATGTGTGCATGGGCATCTACACATCTTTGAAAACTGGCAAAACCTTGTCGATAGGGGGCTTGCCCCCTATCCACAGGTCAATCGGGCATTTAGCCTTTTTTCTTGTAGGCCACGCAATCAATCTCAACCTTGCAATCGACCATCATGTTCGCCTGCACACAGGCCCGTGCCGGGGCGTGCTCCGGGCTGAAGTACTCGCCAAACACCTTATTGAAACTCCAGAAATCCCGTGGGTCTTCCAGCCACACACCAACACGCACCACATCCTTGAGCTCATAGCCGGCCTCTTCGAGAATGGCGACGACGTTGCGCATGGTCTGGCGAGTCTGTTCGACGATCCCGCCCTGGATGATTTCGCCATCCACCGCCGGCACCTGGCCCGACACATACAACCAGCCATCCGCTTCTACGGCGCGGGCGAAAGGGCGCGGCTGGCCACCGCCAGCGGTACTGCCTGCGCCGTAACGAGTAATGCTCATAATGGTTCTCCTGATTAAAACAATTAAAAACGAATGTTCTTGAGAAATTCCGCCAGGCGTGGCGATTGCGGGCGCTCAAAGATGTCCTTCGGCGGCCCCTGCTCTTCAATGCGACCCTGGTTCATGAAGACGATCTTGTCCGAGACCTCATAGGCAAAACGCATTTCGTGGGTGACCAGCAACATGGTCATGCCCTCCTCCGCCAGGCCCTTGATGACGCTGAGCACTTCGCCCACCAATTCCGGATCGAGGGCCGAGGTCACTTCGTCGAACAGCATCAGGCTGGGATTCATGGCAATCGCCCGGGCAATCGCCACACGCTGTTGCTGGCCGCCAGATAACTGACCTGGAAAGTGGTTACGGCGTTCCAGAAGGCCTACACGCTCCAGCCATTTTTCCGCCAGCGCTACCGCCTCGTCCTTGCCCATTTTCTTGACCTTGAGCAGGCCCAGGGTGACGTTTTGCAATGCGCTCAAATGCGGGAACAGGTTGAACTGCTGGAACGCCATGCCAGTCATCGCGCGATGCTGGGCGATGACTTTCTCGGCGTGGCGCACGCGCTTGCCGTTGACTTCGTTGTAACCGATGGACTCACCGTCGAGGGTAATCTGCCCACCCTGGAACTCTTCCAGCAGGTTGACACAGCGCAACAGCGTGGTCTTGCCCGAGCCACTGGAACCGATCAGCGTGACCACGTTGCCGCGATCCATGGCCAGGTCGACGCCCTTGAGCACTTCCACCGGGCCGTATTGTTTACGCAGGCCGCGAATGTCCAGCAGCGGGTGGCTATTGTTTACTGCAGTTGTGTAAGAAGGAGTCATGGCAAGGCCACCCGTTTTTCAATGTAGCGCCCGAATAACTCGATGGCGTAGTTGATGACAAAGAACAGAAAACCAGCGAACAGGTAGAACTCCAGGGTCATGAAGGTCCGGGCGATCACCTGTTGCGTGCTGAGCAGCAACTCGGCGACACCTATCACCGACAGCAGTGTGGAGGCCTTGACGATTTCCGTGGACGAGTTGACCCAGGTCGGCAGGATCTGCCGCAATGCCTGGGGTAACAGTACATAACCGAGAGACTGGTAGAACGTCAGGCCGATGGCCTTGCCCGCTTCCAGTTGCCCACGAGGAATAGCCTGCAGCGAGCCACGGACGATTTCGGCAACGTGTGAACCGCAAAACAGCGTCAGGCCCAATGCGCCGGCCTGGAACGCGCTGATCTGCCAACCCAGGGCCGGAGCCATGTAGAAGCAGGCCAATACCAGTACAAACACCGGTGTGCCACGGAGCAGGTCGACATACAGGCGAAACGGCGCGCGCATCCAGAACTTGCCGTAGGTCAGCACCAGCCCGGCGACAATGCCGATCAGCGTGCCAAAAATAATCGCCAGTACCGAGCAATAAACGCTGGTCTGGAACCCCGCCCAGAGGGTTTCCCGGGCGATCCACAACTCATGCAGCCAGCTGGGGGATTCGTACATGGGGCCTCCTTAGCGGCGAATTGCCAGACGCTGTTCCAGGTAACGGAGCAGCATGGCGATGAGGTAACAGGCGGCCACGTAGAGCGCGGTCGTGACCATCCAGGTTTCAATCACCCGGTAGCTTTCGACGTTGATCTTGCGGGCGTAATAGGTCAGCTCTGGCACCGCGATTGCGGCCGCCAGGGAGGTGTCCTTGAACAGCGAGATGAAGTTGTTCGACAGCGCCGGCAGCACGTTGCGCAGCATCACCGGCACGGTGATGTAGGCACGAATGCGCCACTCGCCCAGGCCGATGGCCAACCCCGCTTCACGCAAACCTTTGGGAATATTCAACAGCCCGGCGCGGAACACTTCGGTCAGGTAGGCACCGGCGTACAGCGACAGAGTGATGATGAACGAGGGGATTTTGTCCAGGCGAATCCCCAGGCTCGGCAAGGCAAAGTAGATCAACAGGATCAGCACCAGGATCGGCGTATTGCGGACCACCGTCACATACACCGACGCCAGGATTCGCAGCGCACGGTGTTTGGACAGCATGGCAAAGGCCGCTAGCAGGCCGATCACGCAACCAATGGCAATCGACAGCAATGCCAGTTGAAGGCCCAAACCGAGCCCCACCAGCAAACTGTCAAAATCGCGCCATACGGCGGCAAAATTCAACTGATAATTCATGGTCAGCAGTACCTTAATCGGGGCGCCAGCAGCACCGCCCCGCGCTCACGATCATTTGAATTCGACGGGAAAACCAATTGCTGGCGTTGGCAGGTCAACACCGAACCACTGCTTGAACGACGCCGCGTACATCGGGAACTCGACACCAGTCATGGCCTCATGCAGCGCGGTGTTGACGAAGTTCAGCCAGTCCTGGTCGCCACGCTTGACGGCGCAGCCGTAGGTTTGCGGGCTCCAGGCGTAGGCTGGGCTGCGGTAGCGGCCGGGGTTCTGCACCATCAGGTACTTAACCGAAGACTGGTCGGTGGCGGCGGCGTCGGCACGGCCGGAGTTCACGGCCTGGTACATCAGGTCGACACTGTCGTACTGGTCGACCTTGGCCTTGGGCAGCGCCTGGTGCACCAGCTCTTCGGCGTAGACGTTTTGCAGCACGGCCACGGTGACGTCGTCGCCTGCGGCTTGCAGGTCTTCGATTTCCTTGTATTTGCTGTTGGTCGCCAGCAGCAGGGCGACGCCCTCGCGGTAGTACGGCAGGGTGAACGCCACTTGCTGCGCACGGCTGGCAGTGATGGTGATGAATTGGCAGCTCATGTCGACCTTGTCGGTCAGCAGGTTGGGAATCCGCGCGTCGGAGGACTGCACCACAAACTCGACCTTACTGGGGTCGTTGAACAACCCCTTGGCCACGATTCGGCCGATGTCGATATCAAAACCTTGCAACTTGCCATCCGCTCCCTGGAAGTGCCACGGCGCATTGGTACTGCCTGTACCCACGATCAGATGCCCACGGGAGAGCACGCTGTCGAGCTTGCTGTCCGCCGCTTGCACAACGCTTGCGAGGGAAGCCGATGCGGCGAAGAGAAAAGCACACGCTTTGAATACGGAAGGTCGCTGATGCATGACAAGCACTCCAGGAGTTGTATATTCCGCTATACCGGAACTTGGTATGTAACAACGGAATAGACAGCAGAAAGTGTGCCACAGGCCGTAGCAGAAAAACATTCAAGGATTAAATTTGTTGTAAATCAGATAGATAGAGACTTACGAACGAAGCGCCGTTAAGCCAATAACGAAACTCGGATTGCTACCGATGGCCCCACGTATCGGTGACAAGTCACATTTGGGTGCACACGTGAGTCTTTTACGCGCACAAAAGAGATGCAGGTATAGCCGCCGGGATCAGTTGGCTACCTGTGAGTTCTGACAGTAGACCGTATCCGCTTGCTGGCTTAGCTTGAGTGCAGGAGCCATCGGGCTTTCGAGAAGGAGATCATCATGGGAATTGCCACCGCAGTTATTGCCAGTAACGAGGATTACCAGCGGGTCCTGAAGACGCCAAAAGCGGTCTTCATGCTGTTTGTCTCACAGCACTGCCCGGCGTGCGAGGAAGCCGTGCCGCTCTTTATGCGCATTGCCGGAAAATATACCGAAACCGTGGAAAGTCTGGTGCTCGACACCGCCCAAACCCCCAGGCACCCGGAGGTGACTGGCACCCCCACCCTACTGATTTTCCAGAATGGCGAAATGGTCGAGAAGCTTAAAGGGTTCGGCACCTGGGGGACCCAGGAGCCAACCTTGGAGCAGACATTTAGCCGCTACGGCAGGCTGCCTGAAAAACGTGGCGCCCTGCCGTTTTTCGCGAGCAAGAACTAGGCGCCCCCCTCGCTCTTACACGGGGTCGGCGGGCGCCAGCAGCACTTGGGTCACCCGCCGCTCCGCCACCGTCGCCACCGTCAGGCGCCAGCCTTCATGCTCCAGGCTATCGCCCACCACCGGCAAGCGATCCAGCAGGCTCATGACCAGGCCGGCAAGGGTCTGGTAATCCTCGGTCGCCTGTGCCTGAAAGCCGGTGCGCTGGCGGATCAGGTTGAGATTCAAGGCACCGTTGACGCGGAAACCGCTTTGTTCTTCGACGATGTCCGGACCTTCGACTTCACTGGCATCGGGCAATTCACCGGCAATGGATTCAAGAATGTCGGTCATGCTCAACACGCCCATGAAGTCACCGAATTCGTTGATCACGAAGGCGATGTGGGTCGATTCCTGGCGCATTTGCTCCAGGGCGTTAAGGATCGAAAAGCTCTCCAACAGGTTGATCGCCCGGCGCGCCAGGTGCTCCAGGTTTGGCTCGTTGCCGGCCAGGTATTCCTTGAGCAATTCCTTCTTGTGCACAAAGCCCAAGGGCTCGTCGATAGCACCATTGCGGATCAACGGCAGCCGCGAGTAGGACGAATGCATCAGTTTCAAGCGGATGGTGTCGGGATCATCCGCCAGATCGATATAGTCGACATTGGCTCGCGGCGTCATCAAGGTGCGGATCGGCCGCTCGGCCAGCTGCAACACGCCACTGATCATCACCCGCTCACGGCGGTCGAACAACGGGCCTTCGTTGGCCTGAGCATCACCCAGCAGGTCGCTAACATCTTCACCCACCTCTTCCACTGCCAGGTTTCGCCCGCCCAACAAGCGCATCACTGCATGGGCAGTACGCTCGCGGATCGGCCGCGTACCTTGCGCAGATTTCTTGCGCCGGGCCCGGGCGATCTGGTTGAACACCTCGATCAGGATCGAGAAGCCAATGGCCGCATAGAGGTAGCCTTTAGGAATATGGAAGCCCAGGCCTTCGGCGGTCAGCGCAAAGCCGATCATCATCAAAAAGCCCAGGCACAGCATGATCACCGTCGGGTGCGCGTTGACGAAGCGGGTCAGCGGCTTGCTGGCAATGATCATCACACCAATGGAGATGATCACGGCGATCATCATCACCGCCAACTCATCCACCATGCCCACGGCGGTAACTACCGCATCAAGGGAGAACACGGCGTCCAGCACCACGATCTGCGCAACAATGGGCCAGAACATCGCATAGGCGGCGTTGCCGGTGCGCTGGGCGATATGGCCTTCCAGGCGCTCATGCAGTTCCATGGTGGCCTTGAACAACAGGAACACACCACCGAACAACATGATCAGGTCTCGTCCGGAGAAGCTCTTGTCGAACACCTCGAACAACGGCTGGGTCAGGGTCACCAGCCAGGAAATACTCGCCAGCAGGCCCAGGCGCATCAACAGCGCCAGGGACAAACCGATCAAGCGCGCACGGTCGCGCTGCTCCGGCGGCAACTTGTCCGCCAGGATCGCGATAAACACCAGGTTGTCGATACCCAGAACCAATTCCAGCACAATCAAGGTCAACAGGCCGAGCCAGGCCGTTGGATCCGCTAACCATTCCATATAAATATCTCTATCTCGTTATTGATTTCAGAATGCCAGACACGGCAAGGCACGACCAGAAGGCCGGGAAACAGTGGGCAATCGGAAAACGGGATGCTTGGCCTGGAGGCAGGCGTTCAGCGGGAACAGCGGCAGCGGATGTCTTGGAGAAAGACGACTGGGGGGCTCCGAGAGGGTGTTCATGCAAGTCCTGTAGCGGAAAAAGGACTTGAATCCTACAACCGAAAGCCAAATCCCCTACCACGCAAAACTATTACAAGATCTGTAACAGCCCCCTATAAAAAATAATGCCCCGCCCTGTGGCGAGCGGGCTTGCCCGCGCTGGGGCGCGCAGCGGCCCCAATAAGGTCAGGCCGCAGTAGTTGGTTTTAGGACTGCTTCGCAGGGCGGTGCGGCGATCCGACAAGCCCGCTCGCCACCGATCAGCACTCAGCTTTTACGGGTCGCATCATCCAACGCCAGAATGGTGTGCGCATTGGTAACAGTGGTCGCCAGAGTATTGATCACCCCCGACCGCAGCGCCCCCAGCGTCGCAGCCGCCTTAGTGTTTTCACTGGCAATCGCCACCACATCGGGAATGCGAAACAACTCCTGCACCGTCAACCCGATCACCCGCCCTTGAATCGCGTTGACCGCCGGCTGCCCGTGAATGTCGATAAAGTCATACCCCATCATGTCTCCCACCGTACCGGACAACCGCGCCTGGGCGATTTCCTGAGGCGAGAACCAGCCCATGCGCACCATGTTGCTGTTCTCGCTCATATCGCCAATGCCGATCAAGGCCATGTCGGCGCGGCGAGCGCGGTCCAGAGTCGAGCGCACGGTGTCGTTGCTGATCAGCACGCCACGCAGTTCCGGGTTAGCCACCAGGGCCGGGGCGTACAAGCTTTCACTCTCACCGCCAAAGCGCAGGGCCAGGCGACGGCAGATATGGTCAGGGTTCATGTATTCGCCGGCCTTGAGAGAACCGCCGATGGCACAAACAAACGTACAGTTGCGAGTCACCGGCAAAAACACGTTATCGGCTACCGCGCCGACATTGCGCCCCATGCCGACGGCGACAATCATGCCGTCGCTCAAGGTTTTATTCAGGTAGTTGGCCACCAGGCTGGCCACGGCCGAACGCTGGGTGTCCGGGTCGCTGTGATCGACCGCAATCAGCGCGCGATCCAGTTGGAAACGCGCCACCAACGCCTGCTCCAGCTCGTTGTTCATGGCCGGATGCTGCAGCACCCGCACCTCGACAATCCCTTCATCGCGCGCGCGCTTGAGCAGGCGACTAACTTTTGCCCGGGACAGGTCGAAGCGCTTGGCGATAGCTTCCTGAGTGACGTTCTCAAGGTAATAGAGCATCGCCACTTCGGTCATCAGATCGATATCGCTGGCAATGCGCTGGGTACTGTCACTCATGGGGACGGGCTTCCGTTTCGGCGTCAAAGGCGCATTCTCCCGACTCTTGCCCCGTCACGTCCACTACTGATGCCCATCGCGCTCGATGGCATTGATGCGATCGACCTTGGCCCCGGAGCGCGCTGCTTCGAACTCCGACTCCAGGAACGACTTGACGATGCTTTTCGCCAGCTCCACGCCGATCACCCGCGCACCGATAGAGAGAATTTGCGCATCGTTGCTCTTGCGCGCCCGCTCTGCTGAATAGGTGTCATGGGCCTGGGCCGCGCGAATCCCCAGCACCTTGTTGGCCGAGATGGCCATGCCGATCCCCGTGCCACACACCAGCACGCCCAGGCGCTGCTGCCCGGCATTGATGGCCGTGGCCACCGCCAGGGCAATGTCCGGGTAGAGCACCGGCGCAGTGGAATGGGTGCCGAAGTCGGTCACCGGATAGCCCAGCGCTTCGATATAGCGCTTCAACAGCTCTTTGAGCTCATAACCCGCTTCATCGCATCCGATAGCCACCGGGAAAGGTGTGTTCATGGCGTTTGGCTCCGCTGCCGTGGTCGTGCTTAAGACTGATCAGATGATCAATCAGTGAAATTTCACTCAGTCATTTCTCGGATATTCCACTCCTCCTGTCAAGCATGATTTAGCTGACTCTTTAGTCAAAGCCCTATAAAAGGGCATGCTTTGCGCAAATCCTGGCTTTTACAACTTTTAAGTGAAAGAGATTGACTGATCAGAATTTCATTTGATACACATATGCTCACAGAGCAACACGACTGTGCACCTAATAAGAACTCACAGCACGAGGACACGCCGATGGCCACGCCATTACTGCTCCAGGCTGAACACGTCGCCAAGGCCTACGCCGGCATTCCCGCCCTGCGCGAGGGTCGCCTCTCGCTGCGTGCCGGTAGCGTGCATGCCCTGTGCGGCGGCAATGGCGCAGGTAAATCCACCTTCCTCAGCATCCTGATGGGCATCACCCAGCGTGATACCGGCACCATCCTGCTCAACGGCTCACCGGTGCAATTCAACCGGCCCAGTGAAGCCCTGGCCTCGGGGATCGCGATGATCACCCAGGAACTGGAACCCATTCCCTACATGAGCGTCGCCGAAAACATCTGGCTGGGCCGCGAACCGCGCCGCGCCGGTTGCATCGTCGATAGCAAGGAGCTCAACCGGCGCACTCATGCGCTGCTGGAAAGCCTGGAATTCGAGGTCGACGCGACCAGCCCCATGCACCGTTTGAGCGTGGCGCAGATCCAACTGGTGGAGATCGCCAAGGCGTTCAGCCATGACTGCCAGGTGATGATCATGGACGAGCCCACCTCGGCCATCGGCGAACGCGAAGCAGAAACTCTGTTCAAGGCCATCCGCCGCCTCACCGCTCGCGGCGCCGGCATTGTTTATGTGTCCCACCGCCTCAGCGAACTGGCGCAGATTGCCGATGACTACAGCATCTTTCGCGATGGCGCTTTCGTCGAAACCGGGCGCATGGCCGATATCGACCGCGCCCACTTGGTGCGCGGCATCGTCGGCCAGGAGTTGGTGCGGATCGACCACAAGGTCGGCCGCGAATGCGCCGCCGAGTGCTGCCTGGAGGTGGACAGCCTGAGCCGCAGCGGCGAATTCCAGGACATCAGCCTGCAACTGCGCCAGGGCGAAATCCTCGGCATCTATGGACTGATGGGTTCGGGGCGCAGCGAGTTCCTCAACTGTATCTATGGCCTGACCACGCCAGACTCCGGCACCGTCACCCTGCAAGGAAAACCCATGCCAGTCGGGTTGCCCAAGGCGGCCATCAGCGCCGGTATGTCGCTGGTCACCGAAGATCGCAAGGACAGCGGCCTGGTGCTCAGTGGCAGCATCCTCTCCAACATCGCGTTGTCGGCGTACAAGCAGCTGTCGAACTGGTCGCTGATCAATGCGCGCAAGGAAAACCAGTTAGCCCAGGACATGGTCAAGCGCCTGCAAATCAAGACCACGTCCCTGGATCTGCCGGTGGAATCCATGAGCGGCGGCAACCAGCAAAAAGTGGTGCTCGCCAAGTGCCTGTCGACCCAGCCGGTCTGCCTGCTGTGCGATGAACCGACACGGGGCATCGATGAAGGCGCCAAGCAGGAGATCTATCACCTGCTGGACCAGTTCGTGCGCGCTGGCGGCGCGGCCATTGTGGTGTCGTCGGAAGCCCCGGAACTGCTGCACTTGAGCGATCGTATCGCTGTGTTCAAGGGCGGCCGGCTGGTGACTATCAGCAGCGACACCGCCCTTTCCCAGGAAGCCTTGTTGAGTCTTGCCTCATGAATGCCAAAACCATTGCTGCGCCTATCACCACTGCCCCGCGCAGTCGCCTGCGCTTGTCCCTGGACCGCTTCGGCCTGCCACTGGTGTTTATCCTGCTGTGCGTGGTGATGGCCTTCGCCAGCGAATACTTCATGACCTGGCGTAACTGGATGGACATCCTGCGCCAGACCTCCATCAACGGCATCCTCGCCGTGGGCATGACCTATGTGATTTTGACCAAGGGCATCGACCTGTCGGTGGGTTCGATCCTTGCTTTCGCCGGGCTGTGCAGCGCGCTCGTCGCGGCTCAAGGCTACGGTTTGCTGGCCGCAGTCAGCGCCGGGATGTTTGCCGGAGCAGCGATCGGCGCGGTCAACGGCTTTATGGTCGCCAACCTGTCGATCCCGCCCTTCGTCGCCACCTTGGGCATGCTCAGCATTGCCCGAGGCATGACCTTTATTCTCAACGACGGCAGCCCGGTGACCGACCTTCCGGACGCGTACCTGGCGCTGGGCATCGGCAAGATCGGCCCGATTGGCGTGCCGATCATCATCTTCGCCGTGGTCGCGCTGATTTTCTGGATGGTGCTGCGCTACACCACCTACGGGCGCTACGTGTATGCGGTGGGCGGCAACGAAAAAAGCGCGCGCACCTCCGGGATCGGCGTGCGCAAGGTGATGTTTTCGGTGTACGTGGTGTCGGGGTTGCTCGCAGGCCTGGCCGGTGTGGTGTTGTCGGCACGGACCACCTCCGCCCTGCCCCAGGCCGGCACTTCTTATGAGTTGGACGCCATCGCGGCGGTGGTGATTGGTGGCACCAGCCTGTCCGGTGGCACCGGCAGCATTGTCGGCACGCTGTTCGGCGCGCTGCTGATCGGCGTAATCAACAACGGCCTGAACCTGCTCGGTGTCTCCTCTTATTACCAGCAGGTCGCCAAGGGCCTGATCATCGTGTTCGCGGTACTGATTGATGTGTGGCGCAAGAAAAAACGCTAGTCGCTTTTCCTCTGAAACGAACTGAACGACCACAACAATAAACGGAGTTCTCATCATGAAATTCGCTACATCCTTTGCCGCTGTTGCGGCCCTCTCCCTGCTCGCCAGCAGCATCGCCCTGGCCGCCGATGGCAAGACCTACAAAATCGGCGCTGCTGTGTACGGGCTCAAGGGCCAGTTCATGCAGAATTGGGTCCGTGAATTGAAGGAGCACCCAGCGGTCAAGGACGGCACCGTGCAGTTAACCGTATTCGATGGCAACTACGACGCGCTGACCCAGAACAACCAGATTGAAAACATGGTGACCCAGCACTACGACGCAATCCTGTTTGTGCCGATCGACACCAAGGCTGGCGTCGGCACGGTGAAACAGGCCATGGCCAGCGATGTGGTGGTCATCGCCTCCAACACCAAGGTCGCCGACGCCAGCGTGCCTTATGTGGGCAACGACGATGTGGAGGGCGGTCGCCTCCAGGCCCAGGCCATGGTCGACAAGCTCAAGGGTAAGGGCAACGTGGTGATCATCCAGGGCCCGATTGGCCAGTCGGCGCAGATCGACCGGGAAAAGGGTGAACTGGAAGTGCTCGGCAAGCACCCCGACATCAAGATCATCGAGAAGAAGACCGCCAACTGGGACCGTGCCCAGGCCCTGGCGCTGACTGAAGACTGGCTGAACGCTCACCCCAAAGGCATCAACGGGGTGATCGCGCAGAACGACGACATGGCCCTCGGCGCCGTGCAGGCGCTGAAATCCCATGGTTTGTCATCCAAGGATGTGCCCGTCACCTCTATCGACGGTATGCCGGATGCAATCCAGGCAGCAAAGAAAGACGAAGTCACCACCTTCCTGCAAGACGCCCAGGCCCAGTCGCAAGGCGCCCTCGATGTCGCCCTGCGCGCGCTGGCCGGCAAGGATTACAAACCGCAGTCGGTGATCTGGGAGCGCTATGCCAAGGACGTGAAATGGGGCGACGGTACCGACAAGAACTACATCCTGCCGTGGGTGCCAGTGACCAATGCCAATGCGGATGCACTGTATCAGCAGGTCAGTGGCACCAAATAACACCCGCGATCCACTGTAGGAGCGAGCTTGCTCGCGAAGAACCTGAGAGCGCAGTGGGGTACCAGGCTTCCCGCGTCATCCTTAACGACCTTCGCGAGCAAGAACTAGGCGTCCCCCTCGCTCCTACAGAAAGCCCACAACACAGGAGTCATGTTCATGTCTGGATTCTGGAATCAGGCCTTCGACCTTACCGGCCGCTGCGCCGTGATCACCGGCGGGGCCGCCGGGATCGGTCTGGCCTGTGCCAGCCTGCTGGTGGAGCGCGGGGCGCGGGTAGCGCTGCTGGACCGCGACCCGGCCGTGGCCGAAGTCGCCGCCAGCCTCGGTGCCGGGCATATCGGCATCGCTGTCGACCTGCGCCAACTGGACCAGGTGCAAAGCTCCGTCGACTACGTGTTCGAGCACTTCAAACGCATTGATTACCTGGTCAACAGCGCCGGCGTCGCCCTGCTGGACAAGGCCCTGGACGTCAGCGAAAACGCCTGGGACACCACCCTCGATATCAACCTCAAGGCCAGCTTCTTTGTGGCCCAGGCCTGCGCCAGGCACATGCTCGCCCAGGGCAGCGGACGCATCGTCAACCTCGCGTCCCAAGCCGCAGTGATCGGCCTGGACCGTCACGTCGCCTACTGCGCCAGCAAAGCCGCCATCGTCGGCATGACCAAAGTCCTGGCCATGGAATGGGCACCGCAGATCAACGTCAACGCCATCTCCCCCACCATCGTCGAGACCGCCCTGGGCAAGAAAGCCTGGGCCGGCGAACTGGGGGAGCTGGCCAAATTGCAGATCCCTGCGGGCCGTTTTGCCCAGCCGGAAGAAATCGCCGGGCTGGCGCTGTACCTGCTCAGCGACGCCGCGAAGATGATCACCGGTGAAAACGTGGTGATCGACGGCGGCTACAGCATTCAGTAATTCAATTTTTTGTCGTGAGGTTTATCGTTATGTCCACCGTTACCGAACGCACCCCCGAGCAACTCAACCCGGTGATCCCCGCCACCATGCAGGCCGTGGTCTGCTACGGCCCGGAAGACTACCGCCTGGAAACCGTCGACGTGCCAACGCCCGGCCCCGACGAGATCCTCACCAAGGTCGAGCTGTGTGGCATCTGCATGGGCGACATCAAGACCTATCGCGGTGCGCCGTCGTTCTGGGGCGATGCCGAGCAGCCACGCTACGTCAAACCGCCAATGATTCCCGGCCATGAATTTGTCTGCCGCGTAGTCGCCCTTGGCCCTGGCGCAGAAAAGCGTGGCGTGAAGGTCGGTGACCGGGTGATCTCCGAGCAGATCGTGCCGTGCTGGGGCTGCCGTTTCTGCAACCACGGCCAGTACTGGATGTGCCAGAAACATGACCTTTACGGTTTCCAGAACAACGTCCAGGGCGCCATGGCCCAATACATGATCTTCACCAAGGAAGGCATCATCCACCATGTCCCGGACTCCATCGCCCCGGACGAAGCCATCCTCATTGAGCCCCTGGCTTGCTCGCTGCACGCGGCGGAACGGGCCAATGTCGATTTCGACGACATTGTGGTGGTGGCCGGCGCCGGCACCCTGGGCCTGGGGATCATCGGTGCGGTGCGCATGCGCAATCCGAAAAAACTAATCGTCCTCGACATGAAACCCGAGCGCGCCGAACTGGCCCTGCGCATGGGCGCCGACGAAGTCTGGAACCCGGCCGAAGTCGACGTGCTGGCGAAGATTCGCGAGATCACCGAAGGCTACGGTTGTGACATTTATATTGAGGCCACCGGGCACCACAAGGCGGTGAACCAGGGCCTGGCGATGCTGCGCAAGCTGGGACGTTTCGTCGAATTCAGCGTGTTCAACGACGAGGCCACGGTGGATTGGTCGATCATCGGCGACCGCAAGGAACTGGACGTGCTGGGTTCGCACCTGGGACCGTACATGTACCCACGAGCCATCGACTTTATCGGCAACCGCAAGATTGACATGCGCGACGTGGTGACCCACAAATTCCCACTGGCACAGTTCAAGGAAGCGTTTGCGGTGATGGAGCGCGGGGACAAGTCGCTTAAAGTGGTATTGGAACCGTGAGCAGCCCAATCCTTATAAAAAGAACACAGGAAACCGCGTTATGAATCGAGTGATAAACGATCCGGACCAAGTAGTCGAGGACATGCTGCGCGGCATTCTGGTCGCGCATCCCGAGCTGCGCCAATACGAAACCAATCCACGGGTGATCGGCAAGACCAAGCCGTCTCCACAGGGCCGCGTGGGCATCGTCACCGGCGGCGGCTCCGGCCATGAACCGGCCTTCCTCGGCTATGTCGGTCCCGGCCTGGTAGACGCCGTGGCCGTCGGTGAGATCTTCTCCTCGCCCACCGCCAAAAGCTTCTTCGACGCTTTCCGCGCCGCCGACCACGGTGCTGGCGTGGCCTGCCTGTACGGCAACTACGCCGGCGACAATATGAACGTGAAACTGGCGATGAAAATGGCCGCCAGCAAAGACATGCAAATCCGCACCGTGGTCGCCAACGACGACGTAGCCTCGGCGCCCAAGGTCGACATTGCCAAGAGACGCGGGGTGGCCGGGGAAATCTTCATGTGGAAAGTCGGCGGTGCCGCCGCCGCACAACACTACGACCTCGACGGGGTGATTCGCGTCGCCCAGAAAGCCGTTGATCATTGCCGCTCCATCGGCATCGGCTTGACGCCGTGCACCATTGCGGCGGTGGGCAAGCCCAACTTCCAGATCCCGGACGGCAAGATGGAACTGGGCATCGGCCACCACGGCGAACCCGGCATCGAAGTGATCGCCATCGAGTCCGCCGCCGCCATGGCTGAACGGATGCTGGCGCCGATCCTTGCCGACCGTGATTTCAGCCAGGACGACAGCGTCGTGGTACTGGTCTCCGGCCTGGGCGCGACGCCCGTGATGGAGCTGTACATTTTCTACGCCGAGGTCGAGCGTCAACTCACCACCAAGGGTTTGAAGATCCATCGCTGCTACGTCGGCAACTACTTCACCTCCCTGGAAATGATGGGCGTGACCCTGACCCTGCTGGGCCTGGACGCCGAACTGAAAACCCTGATCGACCAACCTTGCCGCTCCATCGGCATGACCCAGGCGGAATAAACCATGAGCCAGCATTTCTCCACCCACGACGGCAGCGCCATCGTCGCCGACCTGGTGAGCGTGATCGTCGCCAACCGCGAATACCTCAGTGAAGTCGACGGCGCCATCGGCGATGGCGACCACGGCATCAACATGGCCAAGGGCTTTGCCCATTGCGGCCGCACAATTGAAGGCCTGCAACTGACCCTGGCCGAGGCGCTGGATGAGTTGACCCTGAGCCTGATGGAAGGCATCGGCGGCTCCATGGGGCCGCTGTATGGCAGCCTGTTTATCGGCATGGCGGATGAAGTGCGGGGCAGTGACGACATTGATGCTGTCACCTTCGCCCACTTGCTGCGCGGTGGGCTGACCTCATTGCAGGACATCACTGAAGCAGGTGTGGGTGACAAGTGCTTGATGGACACCTTGATTCCGGCGGTGGAGGCGTTTGAGCAGGCCCACGCGGCGGGCGCGTCCTTCAACGACGCGCTCGATGCGATGAAAAGCGCCGCCTCACAGGGGCGTGATTCGACCAAGGATCTGGTGGCCAGGATTGGTCGAGCCAGCCGGTTGGGTGAGCGTTCGTTGGGGGTACTGGATGCCGGGGCCGTATCGTGCTGCTTGATACTGACAAGGCTGGCGGACTCCATTGAGCCCAGGCTGGTATAGCACCCATTGCAGCATTGGTTTCTACACTTCTTTTTGTGAGTGCTTATATCTGTGGCGAGGGAGCTTGCTCCCGTTGGAGTGCGAAGCGCTCCCTGGCCGGTCGCTTTGGTGTCTCTGATCGACCTAGGCTGCTGGTTTGGGGGCCGCTACGCAGCCCAACGCGGGCAAGCCCGCTCGCCACAGGACAGCGCTCATCCTGAATTGACACACAACACAGCCAATTGTAGAAGCGCGCTTATTTTCTGTTAGGCCGGTTGATGTCACTTCAGCTTTCTCTTCAAGAAGCCACCAACCTGACTCCTTCCTCTTTCGACCGTTTCACCCGCCTGATTGACCCTGACTGGATCGAGCAAGCGCTCGTGCAGACTGGAACTGCTTCCCTACACGCCTCCAGCCGAACGTGTTGTGTGGCGGGTTGTTGGGCTTGCTGGGGGCGTTGGTGGTGGGGTCGTTGATGAGGCATCCAATACCAGCAGTGCCGCAGGCCTCATCGAGGCCTGCGCACCCTTGATCCGTATTACCAGAAGCGCTGCTGGGTCAAGCGGCTCCACCAGGTCAGCAGCAATCGGTCCACCGAGCCACTGGCTGCCAGGCCAACCCGCTCTTGCAGGCTTTTGCGCTCGGCATAGTGTAGGTGGTACAGCTCGGCTGTCTTGGCCCGAGTGGACAGGTATTCGTCGCTGGTTTGCAGTTCGTCCACCAGTTGTTTGTCCAGCGCCGCGACGCCGAGCCAGACTTCGCCGGTGGCCACGTCATCAATGGCCAGTTGCGGGCGGTAGCGGGAAACGAAATTCTTGAACAGTTGGTGGGTGATGTCCAGGTCTTCCTGGAACTTTTCCCGGCCCTTCTCGGTGTTTTCGCCAAACACCGTCAAGGTGCGTTTGTATTCGCCGGCAGTCAGCACTTCGAAGTCGATGTCGTGCTTTTTCAGCAAGCGGTTGACGTTGGGCAACTGCGCTACGACGCCAATGGAGCCAAGGATGGCAAACGGCGCGCTGATGATCTTCTCGCCGATGCACGCCATCATGTAGCCGCCGCTGGCCGCGACCTTGTCGATACACACGGTCAACGGCACGCCCGCCTGGCGAATCCGCGCCAGTTGCGAAGAGGCCAGGCCGTAGCTGTGGACCATGCCGCCGCCGCTTTCCAGGCGCAGCACCACTTCGTCCTTGGGCGTGGCCAGGCTCAACAGCGCGGTTATTTCATGACGCAGGCTTTCGGTGGCCGAGGCCTTGATGTCGCCGTCGAAATCCAGCACGAACACCCGAGGCTTGGCTTCAGGCTTTTTCTTGGTCTTCTTTTCGGCCTTGCTTTCAGACTTGCGCAGGGCCTTGAGTTGATCCTTGTCCAGCAAGTTCTGCTCCAGGCGCTCACGCAGGCCCTTGTAGAAATCATTGAGCTTGCTGACCTGCAACTGGCCGGCATTCTTGCGCCGGCCTTTGCTGCGCAGCGCAGCAAAACTGATCAAGACCACCAGAATGGCAACCACCAGGGTGACGGTTTTAGCCAGAAAACTTGCGTACTCAGCAAGGAAATCCACAGCAACTCCTTAAATGCGGCGCGCCCTCTGTCAAGTGCGGGCGCGGATTGCCCAAGCATACCGACGGGACTGCCGGGGAGCCAGTGATGAAACCACTTGTAGCGGGCCTCTAACGAGCTTTTAAAACAAGCGTATGTTTTTTCATTGACAGCTTCTCGGCATCCTCATAACCTCGCCAGACTTTCAACGTACCGGGTGAACGGACGTGGGCAGCATCTATTTGATTCGACATGGCCAGGCCTCCTTCGGTGCAGACGACTATGACGTGCTGTCGCCCATTGGTGTGCAGCAGGCGCAAGTATTGGGCAGCCACCTGGCAGAACTGGGGCTGACCTTCGACCGCTGTGTTTCGGGTGACTTGCGCCGCCAGCAGCACACCGCGACCAGCGCCTTCGAACAATTCAGCGCCCTCGGCCTTTCAGTTCCTACCCTGGAAATCGACAGTGCCTTCAACGAATTCGACGCCGACGCCATCATCCGGGCCCTGCTCCCTGACCTGCTCAATAGCGAACCCGAAGCCCTGGATATCCTGCGCAATGCCGCGCAAAACCGCAGTGAATTCCAGCGCATCTTCGCCCTGATCATCGAACGCTGGCTCGCCGGCACTTATGATCCACCGGGCCTGGAAAGCTGGCTGGGGTTTATCGAACGCGTCCAGGGGGGCTTGCAACGCATCCTTGAAGCCGCCGATAACCGCGACAAGATCGCCGTGTTTACCTCCGGCGGCACCATCACCGCCCTGCTCCACCTGATTACCCGAATGCCTGCCACCCAGGCCTTCGAATTGAACTGGCAAATCGTTAACACCTCGCTCAACCACTTGAAGTTCCGTAGTCGCGAGGTGGCACTGGCTTCCTTCAACAGCCATACCCACTTGCAACTGTTGAAGGCGCCGCAGCTCATCACTTTCCGATGAGCTGCGGCCAACCGTGACCCCTGGGTCGCTGGAATCACCCATAAAAGGATCGAACCATGACTGACGTAGCTAAAGCCGTAGAAGCAATGAAAGCCAAATTCAACCCAGCCGCTGCTGCCGGCCTGGACCTGGTGTTCGGTTTCCGTATCGACGAGACCGAGAACTTCTCGCTGATCGTCAAGGACAGCACCTGCGTACTGAAAGAAGGCGTAAATGACGACGCCCAAGTGACCCTGGTCATGGACGCCGAGACCATGAAAGGCATCGTCGACGGTTCCACCGACGGCATGCAGGCTTTCATGGGCGGCAAACTGCGCGCCGAAGGCGACATGATGCTGGCGATGAAGCTGAGCGAGCTGTTCCCGGCCTGATCCAAGGGGAAACCCTGGATAGACCAATCCCGCCTTCTGGCGGGATTTTTCATTTCAGACCCTGGGCTGCAACAGCAACGCCACCAACGCACTCCACCCCGTCTGATGCGAAGCCCCCAAACCACGCCCGGTTTCGCCATGAAAGTACTCATGAAACAACACCATGTCACGGCTGTGCGGGTCTGCCTCCAATTGCGGGTAACTCGCCATCGACGGGCGCAAGCCATTTTCATCCCGCAAAAACAGTCGCGTCAGGCGTTGGCTGAGGCTGTCGGCCACCTCTTCCAGAGAGGATAGATAACCGCTGCCCGTCGGGTATTCCACGGAAAAATTGTCATCGTAATAGCGGTGAAATTCGCGCAGCGACTCAATCAACATGTAGTTGACCGGCATCCACAACGGCCCACGCCAGTTGGAGTTACCGCCGTACAGCCGCGAGTCGGACTCCGCCGGCTCATAGCGGGCACACAACGTATCGCCATTCATCTTCAGCGCCAGCGGCTGCTCGGCGTATGACTTGGACAGTGAACGCACACCAAAAGCCGAGAGGAACTCCGTGTCATCGAGCATGCGCTTGAGCAAATCCTTGGTCCGCTCACCCCGCAGCAACGCCAGCAACAGGCGATTGCCCTGCCCCGGCTCGTTCCAGCGCGACACCAGCTTGGCCAAATCCGGCCGATGCTTCATAAAGCCCAGCAAGCGCTCGCGCAACCCTTCCAGCCCTTCATGCTCGTGCTGCTCCAGCACCAGCACGGCAAACAGCGGCATCAAGCCGACGATGGAGCGCAGGCGTACCGGCTCGCTGTGGCCGTCGGGGCGGTGCAGCACGTCATAGAAAAACTGGTCGTGCTCATCCCACAGGCCTTCAGCGCTGTCATCGACCCGATTAATGGCGCCAGCAATGTAAAGAAAGTGCTCGAAGAACTTCACCGCAATGTCGACATACACGCCATTGCGCTTGGCCAGTTCCAGGGCGATGCGCATCAGGTCCAGGGCATAGGCAGCAACCCAGGCGGTACCGTCGGCCTGATCCAATTGATAGCCGGGGGGCAACGTGGCCGAGCGGTCGAACAAGGCGATATTGTCCAGCCCCAGGAACCCGCCCTGGAACAGGTTGCGGCCCTCGGCGTCCTTGCGGTTGACCCACCAGGAAAAATTCAGCAGTAGCTTGTGGAAGATCCGCTCCAGGAAGTCCAGGTCGCCCACGCCGGTCAACGCCTTGTCCTGCTGATACACCCGCCAACTGGCCCAGGCATGGACCGGCGGGTTGGCATCGTCGAAACGCCACTCGTAGGCCGGCAATTGGCCGTTGGGGTGCATGAAGCGATCTTTCACCAGTAGTAATAATTGCTGCTTGGCGTAGCCAGGATCGATCAGGGCAAAGGCCACCGCCTGGAAACCCTGGTCCCAGGAGGCGTACCACGGGTACTCCCAGGTGTCGGGCATGGAGACGATGTCAAAGTTGGACAGGTGCCGCCAATGAATATTACGGATATGCAGGCGCTCGGGCGGCGGTGCGGGTTGGGCGGGATCGCCATCAAGCCACTGTTTGACATCGAAGTAATACAGCTGTTTGGACCACAGCAACCCCGCCAGAGCCTGGCGCTGAACATTGCGCGCGTCATCGTCGGCTATGCCCTGTTGTAGCGTCGCATAGAAATCGTCGGTCTCCTGGCGGCGCTGCTCGAACAGCTTGCGCGCGTTGACATGTGGCGCATCCACCGGGGCAAAGCGCAGGTATAAGGTTTTGCTTTCCAGCCCCGCCAACTCAAGGATAAAACGGGCAGCGACCTTGGTCCCCGCGTCCCAGCGAATCGCCGTCTCAGCGCCGGCCACCACGTAATCGTTGATCCCGTCCTTGAACTGGCCCGGCGCCGGCTGCCCGTCAAGTATTGGGAAGTTGCTTTCGTTCTCGCAAAACAGCCATTCGACGCCGTCCTGGCCCCAGGCACTGAGGTGGCGGTCAAGCAACTCAGGGTGACGCGCCAACACCCGCTCGCCCTCAAGACGCAGTTCGGGCTTGGGTACATCGGCCGTCCAACTCCAGTCATTGCGCGCCCACACCTGCGGCATCACCTGCAAGCGCGTCGGCTGATCGGAACGATTGTGCACGGTCACCCGCATAAATAGGTCGTCGGGCTGGTGCTTGGCGTATTCGACGCTGACGTCGCAATAGCGATTGTCTTCGAACACCCCGGTGTCGAGGATTTCGTATTCGGCATCCGCCAAGCCACGGCGGGCGTTTTCGCTGATCAGGTCGTCATAGGGAAAGGCGGCGTGAGGGTATTTGTAGAGCATGCGCATGTAGGCATGGCTGGGAACGCCATCGAGGAAAAAGTACAGTTCCTTGACGTCTTCGCCGTGGTTGCCCTCGGCATTGTTGAGGCCGAACAGGCGCTCCTTGATGATGCCATCGCGCTCGTTCCACAGCGCCAGGCCCAGGCACCAGCGCTGCGCCTTGTCGCTGAAACCCGCCAGGCCATCCTCGCCCCAGCGATAGGCGCGGCTGCGTGCGTGTTCGTGGGGGAAGTAGCGCCAGGCATCGCCATCGGCGCTGTAATCCTCGCGCACCGTGCCCCATTGCCGCTCACTGAGGTAGGGGCCCCAGTCGCGCCAGCGCTCGGCGTCATCTTTAGCTAAGCGCTGGCCTTCAATCGTTTGCAGAATGTTCGTCAAAGGCTTGGCCGTCATCGAGTCTTCCATCGCGCACTGAGGTAAGGGCCAGTGTAGAGCCCACGGTCGATCAGATGCACGGGAACACAATCAAGTTCAGCTCCGGTTCAGCTCATTCATTTGCAGAATGAAGTCCAGAGGAATCTTCGTTTGCAAGGCATCGCGGCGCCCAACAAAATCAGCGCAAACGGCCAAGCCCTTCTAACAGCTGCCAGGAATTTTTCTATGCCAACCGCCCGTCATGTCAGCCCAGACGACATCCGCAAAGGCTTCTCCAAGGCCATGTCCGACATGTATCGCGATGAAGTGCCGCTGTATGGCGCGTTGATGGAACTGGTAGCCGAGACCAATGCACGGGTGCTGGCGACAGACACCGGCCTGGCGCGGCAACTGCAGCGCACCGGGGAAATCCAGCGCCTGGACATGGAACGCCACGGCGCCATCCGCCTGGGCACCGCCTTCGAACTGGCGACCATTAGCCGTCTGTTTGCAGTGATGGGCATGCAGCCGGTGGGTTACTACGACCTGACCCCGGCCGGGGTGCCGGTGCATTCCACGGCCTTTCGCGCCGTGCATGAAAGCGCGTTGCAGACCAGCCCATTTCGGGTCTTCACCTCGTTGCTACGCCTGGAGCTGATCGAAAACCCTGAACTGCGCGCCTTTGCCCAGGCGGCACTGGCCAAGCGCTCGATCTTCACCCCTCGCGCCCTGGCGCTGATCGAGCAGTGTGAAGCCGACGGCGGCCTTGAGCAGGCAGACGCCGACCAGTTTATCCAACAAGCCCTGGAAACCTTTCGCTGGCACCACACCGCCACCGTCAGCGCTGCCCAGTACCAGCAGTTGAGCAATCAGCACCGGTTGGTCGCCGATGTGGTGGCGTTCAAGGGCCCGCACATCAACCACCTGACACCGCGCACCCTGGACATCGACCAGGTGCAGGCCGCCATGCCCGGCAAAGGCATCACACCAAAGGCCGTGATCGAAGGCCCACCACGGCGCCAATGCCCGATCCTGTTGCGCCAGACCAGTTTCAAGGCATTGGACGAAGCCATTACCTTTACTGACGCCAAAGGCAGTCACAGTGCACGCTTCGGCGAGATCGAACAGCGCGGCGTGGCGCTGACGCCCAAGGGCCGGGCGCTGTACGACCAACTGCTGAATGCTGCACGCGATGACTTGGGGGCATTTCCCAATGAAGCCAATGCCTCACGCTACACCGAGCTGATGGCGCAGCACTTCGAGGCCTTCCCGGATGATCATCGGCAGATGCGTGAGCAAGGGTTGGCGTTCTTTCGCTACTTCGTCACCGACAAGGGTCGTGGAGCACAAGCTGATCCGTCATGCAGCCTCAGCGAACTGATCGCGACCGGTCATGTGGATGTGGAGCCGTTGGTATATGAGGATTTCCTGCCGGTAAGTGCAGCGGGAATTTTCCAGTCGAACCTGGGGGATGCCGCACAAACTCACTATGCGACCAACTCCAATCAGGCGGAATTTGAAAAGGCCCTGGGACGCTGGACTATTGATGAGCTGCAGCTGTATGGCGAGACCCAACAACGCTCGCTCGCTGAGTGCGCCACGGCGCTGGGGTTGCCGGCACTGGCGTGAAGGGAAAGAGTTCGCCCGACGCCACAACGCATTCCATGCGCAGTCAACGTACCCCAGGGTCGGGCGAACGGTTGGCATGATAGGACAGCGGTATCACCGCTGTCCTTCAAACAATTCTGAACAAATATTTGCGATCCTCTTGACCCTCAGGAACCGAGTTGGTTAACGATCTTGTCTTTGACCAACAAGCGTTTCTTTTTCAGTTTCTCTAGCTCTTCATCTACGCCGCCGGATGACTCAAAGTCCACCACCTCTTTGTCGGCACTGTCGTATTGGTGGAGCAGCGAATCCAGATACTTGTCGTCCGCCCTGCGTTTTTGAATGTCTTCCTTGGTGAGATCCAGGTCCTGATACAGGTCGTGTTTCACTGGCATGGAGTACCTCCGCAAGTTGATCAATGACTGAATACACTTTGAAGCTAGCCCATCCGAGGGGCTTTTGTCATGTTTGAGATTAAGCCTGTCGTGTTTGCGTTCCCGTTCGTCGCGGCACAGGTTGATGGATAAAACCTTTACTCCCCAGCGGCCTCCACTGTAGATCGCCACCCGAGGGAGAACCGGTTCAATGAATCACGCCGCCAACGCTTGCGACACCCAATGCATCAACACCATTCGCACCCTGGCCATGGACGCCGTGCAGAAGGCCAACTCCGGCCATCCCGGCACGCCCATGGGCCTCGCGCCGGTGGGTTACACCCTGTGGAGCCGCTTCCTGCGCTACCACCCCGAACACGCCGACTGGCCTAACCGCGACCGCTTCGTGTTGTCGGTGGGTCATGCCTCGATGCTCCTGTATTCGCTGCTGCACCTGGCCGGCGTGGTGGAGATTGACGAGCACGGCAAACGCTCCGGCCTCCCGGCCATCAGCCTGGATGACATCAAGCAGTTCAGGCAGATGGATTCCAAGACCCCGGGCCACCCCGAATACCGCATGACCACCGGCGTCGAAACCACCACGGGGCCGTTGGGCCAGGGCTGCGCCAACAGCGTCGGCATGGCCATGGCCGAGCGTTGGCTGGCCCGGCGTTTCAACCGCGATGACCAGGTGCTGTTCGACTACAACGTCTACACCCTGTGCGGCGACGGCGACATGATGGAAGGCATCAGCAGCGAAGCCGCGTCCATGGCCGGCCACCTGAAGCTGGATAACCTGTGCTGGATCTACGACAACAACACCATCAGCATCGAAGGCCATACCGAGCTTGCCTTCAGCGAGGACGTGATCAAGCGCTTCCAGGCCTACGGCTGGCACACCTTGCACGTGACCGACGCCAATAACCTGCAGGCCCTGAGCAACGCCCTGCAAACGTTCCAGCGCAATACGGGCGCACCGACCTTGATCGTGGTCGATAGCGTTATCGGTTATGGCTCGCCCCACAAGCACAATACCGCCGCTGCCCATGGCGAGCCCCTGGGGGACGAGGAAATTCGCCTGACCAAGGCCGTCTATGGCTGGCCTCAGGATTCCAGTTTCCTGGTGCCTGATGAGGCGCGCACCGTGTTGCGTGATGCGCTCGTGGAGCGCAGCCAGCCTTTGTACAAGCACTGGACACAAACCCTGGCCCATCTTGAACAGCACGAACCAGAACTGGCCGACGAACTGCGCCGGATGCGCACCGGGGAAATGCCTGAGCATTGGCAGAAGGGCTTGCCCCGTTTTGCCAGTGATGCCAAAGGCGTCGCCAGCCGCGCTTCGGGTGGCGAGGTGCTGAACGCGTTCGCCCAGCAGATTCCCTGGTTGCTGGGCGGTTCGGCAGACCTGTCGCCGTCCACCAAGACCAACCTGACCTTCGACGGTGCCGGGCGGTTCAGTGCCGAGGACTACAGTGGGCGCAACCTGCACTTCGGCATTCGCGAGCACGCCATGGGCGCCATTGCCAACGGCATGGCACTGTCCTATCTGCGCCCGTACACCTCGACCTTCCTGGTGTTCAGCGACTACATGAAGCCACCGATTCGCCTGGCAGCGATCATGGAACTGCCGGTGATTTTCGTGTTTACCCATGACTCCATCGGCGTCGGCGAAGACGGCCCGACCCACCAGCCCATCGAGCACCTAAGCCAACTTCGCGCCACGCCGGGGCTGCTGACCCTGCGTCCGGGGGATGCCAATGAAACCCTGGAGGCTTGGACAGTCGCCCTGGCCCAGACCCATCGGCCCAGTTGTCTGGTACTGTCGCGCCAGGCCTTGCCGACCCTGGACCGCACGAAATACGCAGCGGCGTCAGGTACGGCCCGTGGCGCCTATGTGCTGGCCGGCGCCGGGAAGCCCGAAGTCATCCTGATCGCCACCGGCAGCGAAGTCAGTCTGGCAGTGGACGCCTATGAACAGCTGACGGCTGATGGCGTGACAGCGCAGGTGGTGTCGATGCCCAGTTGGGAGCTGTTTGAAGAGCAGGACCAAGCCTATCGCGACAGTGTCTTGCCGCCGGCGGTGAAAGCGCGGGTGGTCGTAGAACAGGCTGGGCCCCTGGGATGGGATCGTTATGTGGGGCAGACCGGGGCCAAGGTGGTGATGAACCGCTTCGGCGCCTCGGCACCGCTGACCAAGCTGCAGGCCAGGTTCGGGTTTACCGTGGAAAACGTGGTGAAGCTGGCTAAAGAGCAAATTCAACACGCTATGGCTGTGTTGCCGCCAGCCTAGCCTCGCTAGGCCACACTACGGCCCAGAATCCGATCCATGATCCGATCCGTCTTCAGCGCCTCGATCGCCACCGCCGGATGCTGCGCCTCGCCCCGGATATGTGCATTCATCCCCAGCACGTGATGCCACTGGATATGCGCATGGTTAGGTACCTCCAGGGTCAGGTTGAACACACCGTCAAGCCGCAACGGTTGCTCATCGAACACCGAAAACGTAATGCGCCCCTTGCTGCCGATCAACTCGACCCGATCCTCCCGCCGATCCGCAACAAAGTTCCAGCAGCCCATTCCCAGGGCCCCCGAAGCAAAACGCCAACTGGCGGTCACGGCATCTTCAGCCGCATAACGCCCAGCCTGGTGGGCACTGAAACCGGCAACATCGACAATGTCCCCCGCCAGGAACTGAAACAGATCAAAGCCATGACTGGCCAGGTCAGCAAAATAACCGCCACCGGCGACCTGAGGGTCGGTACGCCAGTTACCTGCACTCTCATCAGCCGGGGACGGCGGCTTGCACAACGTCCAGGTGAGGTGACGCAACTCGCCGATTTTCCCGTCCAGCAGCCAGTCCCGCACTTGCTGAAAACGCGGCAGCGACCGCCTGTAGTAGGAGACAAACAAATGCAGGTCTGCCCGCTCGAACGTGCGCTGCATCAGCACACTCTGCTCGGCGTTCAACGACATGGGCTTTTCGACACAGCAATGCTTGCCAGCGGCGGCCACCAGCAGGCTGTATTCAAGGTGATTGTCGGGCGGTGTGGCGATGTACACCGCGTCCACCTCGGGATCATCGATCAGCGCCTGGGCATTGGTGTAGAACCGGGTAATGCCATGGCGTGCCGCATAATCGCGCACCGCCTCCTCCCGGCGCCCCATCACGGCCACAAGGGCAGAACCTGGCGCTTTGTAGAATGCCGGTCCACTCTTGATCTCAGTGACACTGCCACAGCCGATCATGCCCCAGCGCACGGTGTTCATCTGCATCCCTCTTCGTCGTGTTTTTTCCAGTGGGGCAGTATCTGCGTTTTCCCACGTCCTCTCCAGCCTGCGCCTCAAACATCCATCATGACAATTGCATTACACTTTTATGACAATCATCCAACTGCAGGGGCACAGACGATGAAAATACGGGCAACAGTCATCTGCGAACACGAAGGGCGCATCCTCTTCGTGCGCAAGGCCAGATCGAAATGGGCGCTGCCAGGCGGCAAGGTCGAGCGCAATGAACTGCCGGTCGGCGCGGCCGCTCGTGAGCTGGAGGAAGAAACCGGACTGAACGTCGATGGCTTGCTGTATCTGCAGGAGTTGACGGCGGACAACACCGTGCATCACGTGTTTGAGGCTTCAGTGGTGAACATCGACGAAGCCCAGCCACGCAGCGAAATCATCGACTGTCAGTGGCACGCCTACGGAGACATCGACCAACTGGATACCACGCAGGCCACCAAGCGTATTGTCAGGTCCTTTCTGCGCCGCCTCTAGGCGCCGCCAGGCACACGCTACGGATAGTATTGCCCTGGAACGCTCTGCGCCCCCTACCCCACCGCCGCAAAACCCCGGCGACCGGCCTTGATTTCGGTACGCAGCTCGCCAATCAAATTGGAGATGGAGCGGATGCTGTCCAGGACGTTGGTGGACACACCCGTCAGCAGCAAGTCCACCCGCCCAGACTCGGGTTCAAAGATGCGAATCCGCAGCGAGCCGTCCTTGCTCAGGGTGCAGTCACACGAAAGCGGCAGGAAGCCGGACTCCATGATGCGACTGAATTCAACGATCGAGATCATGCTGGACACCCTTCCTGGGACCTGACTCGGCGGATTTTATCCGTCTAGATTAGATGAGCTTTTACACCGTGCGCGGACAATTAGTACGAAAGTGTTAGCTACCCCACAATTTCGCAAAACTGCCTGTTCAATGGCGCCAAAAAAACCACGTAGCGACCTCTCATCCGATGCCGGTGGAAGCACTTGATTCCTGACAATGACGGCCAGCGGCAGATCGAATATGGGCACTGAGCGGTGTCGCCGCAGCTTCAGGCCCTACGCTTCTGGTAACGCACGTCGTCACCGTCGACGTCATCGATGACCGACCAACCGAGTCGCTGGTAAAACCCGTTGGCCCTGACGTCACCCCGGCCATCGGTGATGAGGGAAATCTCTTCGTGGTGTTCGAACAACGCCTGCTCGGCCACGGCCATCAACAACCGGCCCAGCCCGCGATTCTCATAAGCAGGCAGGACAAACATGGCAAATACCTCGCCTTCAGCGAGATCCACCATGGAAAACGCCACAGGCTTGCCTTGGACCTCGGCGATCCAGGCACAGGGCGACTCATTGATGCTATCCGCCAGCACTTGCGGGGTTATGCCCAACTCAGTCATTTGCTCACGACTCAAATGGTTCTGCACCACCGAGGTGCGGATCTCGAAGAGCACTTCAATATCCCCAACCGTTGCCACCCTGACGACCGACGTCATAGCCACCTCCTCCATTGAAACGCTGGATTGTAGGGAGTGGCGCGAGGGTAAATAAACACAATGATTGTGGTTGTTTTGTAAGGGGCTAGGCGACCACGCCTTCTGCCACGACTGAATCGGCCGGGTCATTTACGCGCCAGTTTGTACCGGACGCATTCCTCATAAAAACTCTTGCGGATTACCGGTGGCTTGAGGCGCGAGGGGCTGTCGTAGGTCTGTTCGGTAATGCCCATGGCCATCATGTGCATCCAGGACTTGTTGAACTTGTACGTCTGAATCTTCTGTCGTGCGGCATACAGCGAAACGCCGGACAACTTCAGTTCCTGGGCCCTTGCCGCCGTGCCCGCCCCCCAACTGCACATGAAGCGATCGTTCTCGCGCAGCTCTTTTGCCTGGGCAGACACAGCCCCGCCCGCCAGGGATAAGGCGATCAGCGTGCTTGTTACAATGCGCATTTAAACCCCACCTAACCACCTGAAAATAAAAGTGATTTTGGCGATTATTTTGTAACAGCGGGGCCAGCAAATTGCCTTCGGTGCGAGGGGTTTGCTCCCACTGGGCCGCAAAGTACCCCCAATCAGGTCACTACGACTTTTCAGACCGTCCGTGGTGACTGGTTTCAGGCCTGCTGCGCAGCCCAGCGCGGGCAAGCCCTAATGCCGAATTGTAGGAGCGAGCTTGCTCGCGAAAAACTTGAGGCACCCACGGGGTGCCAGGTTTTCCGCGTTATCGTTAGCGACCATCGCGAGCAAGCTCGCTCCTACAGTGGATCACCTTCGCTTAACTTACCGGCATTAGGGCTTGCCACAGATATCAGCACTCTCAAAAAACGGGTAGAGGCCTGGCCTTAACGCAAACTCCATGAAACCCCGGCGTACACGCCCATGCCGTCACCGGGCGTGGAGCGTGCAACGTCGCGGCCCTTGTCGTCATAACCCGGCGTTATCGTATTGGCATAACGCTTGTTGGTGAGGTTGCGCAGGTCAACCCAGGCTTGCCAGTCCTGCTTGGGCGCGTCGTAGCCGACGGTTGCACCCAGCAGCGTGTAGGCCGCCGCGTAGTAGGAGTTGGCATAGTCCACTGCAACCCGCGACGAGTGCTCGCCATTGAGGCTGGTGTAAAAACCGGTGGGATGGCTGTAGCGCAGTTGCGCCTGGTAATAGTGCTTGGGGATGCCCGGCAGCATGTTGTCGTCAAAACGGTCATCGTTGCGGTAGTGGAAATCGCTGTAGGTGTAGGCCTGGCGCAGGGCGAGCTTGCCGGTGTTGCCACCGTCCCACAGCGGGCTGATCAGGCTCAGCTCCATGCCTTGGTGAATTGTGGGGCTGGCATTTGACTCGGCGAGCACCTGAGATTGGGTGGGGCTCGCGGCCTGGGTTTCCACGGTAAGCAACTCGTGGCGCACCTCGGAGTGATACAGCGCCAGGTCCCATTGCCCAAACCATTCTTCGCCGCGCCCGCCCACTTCCAGGGTGGTTGCGGTTTGGTTTTGCAGGTCCACGCCTTCACGCGCCAAGCCGCTGGCCGGACCACTTTTATCCGGGAAAAACTTGTTGGAACCCCAGATCATCGACCACGCATGGGGCGGCTCGACCGAGCGGCTGAGGTTGCCGTACACCTGTAGTTGCGGGTTGAAGTCGTAGCGCAAACCGACGCGGGGGGCGTAATCCCAGTCGTGCTTGCTCAAGGGCGCATGGGTATCCGGATAGGTGACCTCGGTTTCCCGGCGGGTATAGATCGCCGCAAGGCCGGTGGTCAGCCAAAGGTCCGGCACCAGTTCAAGGTCATTCCCGATATGCAGCACGGTGTCGGAACCCAGGTAGCTATAGTCGCGGGTCTTGGTGCCGGGAGCATAGGGGGCCGTCTTGTCGGTCGGCACCCGCACATATTCAGAAGCGCCGTTATTGGGCATGCCTTGGGTGGTACGCAGGCCGACAGTGGTCTTGCTGTCGCGACCGAACAGGGTGTCCTGGCGAATGTAATTCAAGGTGCCGCTGATATCGGTGTAGGCAACTTTGAGGCGGTTGGTGCCTTCGCGCAGGTCCATCGGGTAATCGTGATAAACCAGTCCGGCCTCGATCCTGGCGTTGTCATCCAGACGCAAGGTGGTCTTGTTGGCGATCCAGGTCGAGCCTGGTTGCAGGCGTTTGGAGTCCCGGGCCTGGTTGAGGGCGTTAGCCGCGCGAGGGTCATGGCTGATCTGCTGGCGGGTCAACTTGCCGGGGCTATCGTTGGCGGTTTCCCGGTAGCGCAAGTAGAAACGGGTTTCCAGGTCGGGATTGAAGCGGTAGCCAACGTTGGCCGCCACGCCCTTGCCACTGCCCGCGCTCTGGTGTTGAAAACCGTCGTATTCGGAGTCGGTCAGGCTGATGTAATAGTCGGCATCGCCCAGCACCTGCCCGGAACTGATCTCCCGCTGAGCGTAACCATGGCTGCCGGCCTCATAGCGCACTTGCAACTTGGGTGCATCGTAGCCAGTGCGGGTGACGTAGTTGATCGCCCCGCCCAACGCCAGCGCCCCGCGATCAAAACCGTTGGCGCCCCGCAGCACTTCGACCCGGCTGAGCCACAACGGGTCCTTCAGCTCATAAGGCGTGCCGCCAGGGCCGGTCAGTGGCAGGCCGTCGAAGGTCTCGTACAGCCCGGACGCATGGCCACCAGGGCCGCGATTGATCCCCGAACCACGAATGGAAATCTTCACCCCCTCGTTGTTCGCCGCCTTGGCGTAGACACCGGCCTGGTATTTGAGCACGTCTTCGTTGGTGCTCACCCGGCCTTGCTTGACGCTATCGAGATCGATGTAGTTGGTAGCGCCCGGTACATTTTTCAGTTGCGCCTGGGCCGCTTCGCCCTCGCTGATTTCGGTGCTGGTCACTTCGACCGGGGCCAGTTGGAGAGTCCCTATAGAGTCTTGGGCCGGGGCCAGTTGGCTGAGGGTCATGGCCGCGCCAAAGCCGAGCAGGCGAGGGCAGAGAAGAAGCAAAGGTTGTCGCAGGCGCATGTGCCTATCCTTGATGAGGTCTGAGCTTGGAAGACCCGGTTGATCGGCAGGTCACGCAAGCCCACGCCAAGCCCAGAATCGAATTAACAAATGCACACTCAGTATTTATCGGTTGCTTATAGTCACTGTTGGCTGAGCAACAGTTTAAAAAACATATAACTAAAACCCTACTCAACAGCACATAAAATCATTAAACATAAATTGGTTATCGCGTTTTAATATAAAAAACGCCTATTAACTTACCTTGGTGTCCATATGAATTTACGCCCTGTTGTTCCCTTGGGCCTGGCCCTGCTATTGGCGAGCCCGGCAGTATTTGCCGGGCCGACGCTGGACCGCATCACCCAATCCAAACAGTTGGTCGGCGTACTGATGGAGAACTACCCGCCCTTCTCTTTTCTCAACGAACAAAACCAACTGGATGGATTCGACGTCGATGTTGCCAAGGCCGTTGCCGAGAAACTTGGGGTCAAGTTGAAGTTGGAGACGCCGTCCTGGGAAGTGATCGCGGCAGGACGCTGGCAAGGCCGTTATGACGTGTGTATCTGTTCCATGACCCCCAGCGCCGCACGGGCACAAGTGTTCAACTTTCCGGTCGAGTATTACGCCTCCCCGGCGGTGGTCGTGGTCAACGCCGACGAACAATCGATCAAGTCGGCTGCCGACCTTTCCGGGAAAAAAGTCGGTGTTGGCAGCGCATCGACCTATGAGGCCTATCTGAACAAGGACCTGGTCATCGAGGGTGCCAACACGCCTATCGACTACCCGTTCAATACCGTTCAAGCCGTGCCGTATGACAATGAAATCGTGGCCTTCCAGGATTTGGCTCTGGGCACCGGCAAACGCCTGGATGCCATGGTCACCAACCTGGTGACGGCCAAGGAGCGTATTGATCACGACCCACGCTTCAAGATCACCGGTGCTGCGCTTTACGCCGAGCCCAACGTGGTGGCCACCGAGAAAGGTGACCCGCAGTGGGACGCCAAGCTGACGCAGGTGCTGGCCGAGCTTAAAAGCGATGGCACGTTGGCAAATATCTCCCAAAAATGGATCGGTTCAGATATCAGCCAATGAGTGTATTTCCAACACCTCCCTCTCTCGTCAAACCACCGCCCATCAAGCGTCAGTGGCTGTCATTCCAGGTTCGCCTGTGGCTGACCTGGGCCGTGATGCTGTGCCTGTTTGCCGGGCTGTTCATGAGCTTCGACCTGAAGTTTGCGATTGTTGCCGCCAAGTGGCAGAACCTGGTGGGACTGCACTTGTCACCCAACGGTTTTTTGCAAGGTGCGGCGCTGACGCTGTTCTTGTGTTTTTGCTCGATCTGGTTGTCCCTGGCCTTGGGCTTTGCCACGGCCCTGGCGCGCCTGTCGAAAAGCGCGGTGGCTTTTGGCATTGCCAGTTTCTACGCCTCGTTCTTTCGGGGTACGCCGCTGCTGATCCAGATTCTGTTGATCTACCTCGGCCTGCCGCAGTTGGGTGTGGTTCCGGGCGCCATCAGTGCCGGAATCATCGCGCTGTCGCTCAATTACGGGGCGTACCTGAGCGAGATCTTTCGCGCCGGCATCATCGGCGTCTCGCCGGGCCAACGTCAGGCAGCGGCAGCCCTGGGCATGAGCCCGGCGGTGACGTTCTGGCAGATCATCCTGCCCCAGGCGATGCGCACCATCATTCCACCGACCACCAGCCAATTCATTTCCATGCTCAAGGATTCTTCGCTCGTCTCGGTCATGGGGGTCTGGGAGGTGATGTTCCTGGCGCAGTCCTACGGACGCTCGTCATACCGCTACATCGAAATGCTCACCACCGCCGCCGTCATCTACTGGCTGATGTCCATTGGCCTGGAGCTGATCCAGGCGCGACTGGAACGGCACTACGCCAAGGCCTACCTTCACGGGCGATAGTGCATCGCCCACACTTTGCATGCAGGAAGCACCATGTCAGATCCAAAACCGCTGTTATTCGGACTCTACGAACAAGCCAGTGTCGGCTGCGGCGGCGCGCCCAGCCTGTGGACCCATCCGGCCGACGAAAGACTGGGCATCAACACCCTGAAATACTGGTCAAACCTGGCACGCACCGCTGATGAAGCCAATCTCGACCTGATGTTCTTCGGCGACGTCCTAGGGTTCTACGACGTGTTCGGCGCCAGCGAAGCGATGGCGCTGAAGTGGGCCGTCGAGGCGCCGGCCAACGATCCGCTGACGATCATTCCCGCACTGGTTGCCCTGACCGAAAAACTGGCCTTCGGCGTCACCGTCACCACCAGCTACGAACACCCGTTCACTCATGCCCGGCGCTTCAGCACCCTGGATCATTTGTCCGATGGGCGCATCGGCTGGAACATCGTCACGTCTTATCTGTCCAGCGCCGCGCGCAACTTTGGTCTTGAGCAAATGATCAAGCACGACGACCGCTACGAGCGCGCCGAAGAGTTTCTCGACGTGGTGTACAAACTCTGGGAAGGCAGCTGGGCCGATGATGCTGTGGTGGCCGACAAGCTCACACAGACCTATGCCAATGGCTCACGGGTGCGGCCCATCCACCATGCCGGCGAGCATTATCGGGTGGCCGGGCCGCACCTGACATCACCCTCGCCGCAACGCACACCGCTGCTGATCCAGGCGGGCTGGTCAGCGCGTGGGCGTCAGTTCGCTGCCAAGCACGCAGAGCTGGTGTTTATCGCCAAATCCAACCCACTGGAAATACGCGCGGGGCTGGAAGATATCTGGCGCCAGGCCCAAGCCCGTGGTCGCAGGGCAGAGGACGTCAAGTCGCTGACCGTGCTACGGATCGTCACAGCCGCCACCGCCATCGAGGCGCAGAAAAAGTACGAAACCCTGCAAAGCAACTATCACCTGCAAGCGCAGTTGGTGAGTTATGCGGGCGACACCGGCATTGATATCAGTCGCTATGCCGACAACGAGGCGCTGTCCACCCAGACCGAAGGCATGACCTCCTACGTCATGAAACCCGATGGTAGCGGCAAGCCGCTGACCGCCGGCGAGGTCAGGCAACGCTTCGCCAACGTGACCCGCGGCAGCGACCTGATCCTGGTCGGCACACCGGAACAGGTGGCGGCACAGATCGAGGAACACGCAAGAATCTCCGGCACCAGTGGCTACATGCTTAACCCGCTGATCAGTCCCGGTTCACTCGATGACTTTGTCGAATGGGTGATCCCGGCGCTGCAAAAGCGCGGGCTGTATCGCAGCGGACCGCAGGCCGGCACGTTGCGCTCGCGCCTCAGCGTCGATGGCGGTGATCGCCTGCCAGGCTCGGCCTACGGCGCCTCGTTTCGCTTCGATTGAGCGGGACTCAATCTACGGCCGCGCCAACGAGCGCACCGATCAGCACCAGTGGCAACACGACACACCGACCTCACGAGCGCGCCCCTCACTGTTGGGCGGACGGGCCGCGGCGTTGTGGCGTGTTACACGACTGCGCATCGAACTCAGCCTGGCATTCACTCGGGCTGACGAAGGCACGACTGTTCTTGCTGATCAGCCCTGGGCGATTCTGGCGGTCGATAAATACCTTCAGTCTCCTGGGATCATGAATCTACCGTCCAATTCGCCACACTAAGGCCGCATGTAGGCCGAATACAACCCACCCAACTAATCCACCCGCCACTTTTTTAAAAAATTCTCCTCAGAAAAAATCGGATATGCTCAAGATTACTAGAAAGGAAGCATGGAGGATTTTATGTTAAAAAAAATCACCACTATTTTTCACGTCGAGTGGGCTAATGCCAAACTCAAAGTCAGTCATATTGTCCTCTTTATTGCCGCGGTATGCCTCTCATTGATAGTGATAAGTATTTGGGGAGTTTTTAGCTCTCTAGAGAGCCACTTGAACAACAAAACAACCGAGATGTCAAACCTTTCCAAAACCTTGTCATCCAGCATAGGGGCTACTCTAACTGAAGCTGACATAGTGATTTTGGGGGTCAAGGAACAGCTGGAAGCAGAAGGTACCAGCGCGGAGAATTTAAAAAGCTTGGGGGGGATACTAAAAATACAACAAAAACACCTACCTCAAATACATGGCTTCTTTATTTATGACGAGCATGGGAGTTGGCTGTTTAACTCAAACGGCATAATACCAGCGGGTGCAAACAACTCAGACCGCGATTATTTTATTTACCACCGCGACCACACCGACCCGGCTACTTTTATTGGCCCCTCTATACGCAGCCGATCAACAAACGAATGGATCACAACAGTATCGCGACGAATAAATCATCCTGACGGCAGCTTTGCCGGTGTCACGATAGCTACGATTTATCTTAAATATTTCATCACCCTTTACGATGACATAGACATGGGGAGCAATGGCATTATTAACCTTGCATCCTCAACGGGGAAAATTTTAGCCCGAAAGCCGTTTCGTGACGCTGACGTCGGCACGGATATTTCAAACGGACAAGTGTTTTCCCTATTAGTCCCTTCGGTAAATTCGGGGACTGCAACAACAAAATCAGTTGTCGATGGTGTAGAGCGAGTCGTCAGCTTTCGCCGTGTCAATGGCTACCCCCTTGTAATTATTACTGCATTTGATAAAAATGAAGTACTTGCGAATTGGCGTAGCGAGTCCCTCGACAGCATATTTATATCATCCCTATTATTGGTGGTGCTGAGCCTCCTGGGATATCGACTAATAAAACTCATGAGCCAACAAATTCAGGCACAAAAAGAATTACAGCTCTCACAAAAAACTTACATCGAAGCTAACAAAGCTCTTGGCCTACTTGCTCTTGAAGATGGATTAACGGGACTTTCCAATCGCCGTCAATTCGACTTTTTTATCGAAGCCGAAATCAGCAGAAAAAACCGAAAATCAGATGACACCGCACTCATCATGATTGATGTTGATTTCTTCAAAAAGTACAACGACCATTACGGTCACGTACAAGGCGATGAATGCCTCAAGATCGTGAGTACCATAATAAAAAAGAATGTCACTCGGGCAGGCGACCTTGCTGCACGATACGGCGGAGAAGAATTTGCCATCGTACTTCCAGGCACAGATTACGTTGGCGCCTTCCTCGTAGCCGAAAAAATTCGAACTGAGTTAGAGCGCAATGCAATTCAACACACTGAATCTCCTATGGGAGTAGTGACCATTAGCATTGGCATTAGCGCATTGTCAGGCACAATGACTGAGACGCCTAAAGACCTGGTCGACATTGCTGACAAGGCACTTTATATCGCCAAATCCAGCGGAAGAAACAGGACTGTTATTTCCGATTAACTGTCCAACACACCTTACGAACAGAACCTGTCTCTGCTCTCTTTTCAGCCTTAATGATTCACCGCCGAATCAGCCTACGTGCGCAGTTTAATGAGCGTTGAACCAGTTGGGGTGAAGCACGGGGAAATGCTCCTTCAGCCAGTCCACAAATGCATCCACCTGTGGTGCAAGATGCGTTCTACTGGGGTACAGCACGGATACAAGGCGCGGCCTTGGACGAAATGCTCTGAGCACTTCAACCAAATCTCCTGTTGCTAGGAATGTCTCAACAGTGATTCCCGGAGCTTGAACAATGCCGAAGCCTGCAACACCACATTGCACGTAGGCATTCGACTGATTCACCGTGATACCTCCATGAGGCGTATGAGGACGATCTTCGCCGTCCACCGAGAAATGCCAAGGCAGCGGTCTGTTATTTTGACCGGAGATGAAGCTGACGCATCGGTGATCTTTTAGATCTTGTGGGGTTTTGGGTACCCCACACGCCTGGAGATAACCTGCAGATGCACAGGTCACCATGGTGGCGGTGCCAATTTCTCTCGCTACCATGCTTGAGTCCGGGAGTTCACCAATTCGCAGTGCACAATCGATGCCCTCGGCTACGAGATCTACCGCGCGGTCCGTCACGCCCAGCGCAAGCTCGATTTCGGGAAATGCCTCCGTAAATCTTCTCAGGCTTTCCACGAAACTGTGCTGGGCAAATGCAGTGGGAATGTCAATGCGAAGCCGTCCCCGCAACGTCGATCCACTACGGTCGAACATGGATGTGGTTTCTGCGATGGTTACCAAAATCTCTTTGACACGCTCATAAAACCGCTCGCCCTCAGCAGTCAGTTTCACTTTACGCGTAGTGCGTTGAAACAGACGTACACCCAGCGAGGCTTCCAGATCCTGAATGGTGCGTGTGACGTGCGGGCGTCCTGCCTGCATGGCCTCAGCAACTTTGGTGAAGCTACCCAACTCCGCCAGCTTGGCGAACACCTGCATCGACTGTAGAAGCTCCATAAATATCTTTCTCGGCAAGCATGGCATTGGGGTGATTATTGCTTAACAGGATAACAATCCTGTTGGTTTCTGCACATTTATCTAGAGTCGCGATACCTCAACAATGTCCTCAGCGCAAAGGAGGAACCTGCCTCCCTCTGCACATTCAAAATTGCTGGAGACAGAAAATGAAAGCGTGGCTTCTGAAAGATTTCGGATTGAACAACCTGGTACAGGGGGAGACTGAAACACCTGTGCCCAAGGCTGGAGAACTGCTGGTAAAAGTGGGCGCTGTATCGCTCAACTTCCGGGACAAGGCAATCGTTGACGGTATTTATGAGCCTCATATGGTGCCCAAGCCACTAATTCCCGTAAGCGATGCGGCGGGTACTGTCGTGGCAGTCGGCGATGGCGTCACCCGCTTCGCTATCGGAGACCGCGTGAACTCACACCTTTACTCGCGGTGGCTGGATGGCATGCCAGGGCCAGATGAGCCCAACTATTGCTTCGGCTCGCCATTACCGGGCGGGCTGGCGGAATACATGATCATCCACGAGGACAGCGCGGTACGTGCCCCCGACAACATGTCAGATGAAGAAGCGGCGACCCTTCCAATTGCTGCTCTGACGGCATGGTATGCGCTCGTTGATTTTGGTCAGATCGAGGCCGGCCAAACTGTTTTGGTTCAGGGTACTGGAGGTGTTTCTGTTTTCGCAGCACAAATTGCAATGGCACTGGGTGCCAAAGTTATCGTCACCTCCAGTCAAGATGACAACCTGGAAGCTGTAAAAAAACTGTGTGCTGTTGCGGGCGTGAATTATCGCACTCACCCTGAGTGGGCAGAAGAAGTGCTAAAACTCACCAATGGCAAGGGGGTGGATCTCCTTCTGGATGTGGCAGGCGGGGATGGCATCAATCAATCCATTGCTGCGACAAAGGCAGGAGGGCGTATCGCACAGATCGGGTTTCTGACGGGCCAAACCTCTGCGCTGAACTTGATGCCTCTGATCTTTCGGCAAACAACGATTCGTGGCATTGCCGTTGCTCCACGCTCCTCATTTGACCGCATGAACGAATTCTTGAATGAGCACAAGATTCGCCCGGTAATCGATCACGTCTATCCGTTTGATCAAGCACGCCAAGCTTACGAACATTTGGCCAGAGGGGCGTTTGGTAAGGTAGTAATCAAGATCGCGTAAGATCAAACTGAACGAGCCCCATGAAAGACAGGACACCGTTTCCCCCTTACGATAAGGGATAGGCAAACGGTTATGTTTATGACTAATAGCAACGATAAGAGTGGTGAGCTTTTGGGTCAGGAGCGGCGGCGCCG
>NZ_VOBG01000012.1 GCF_008369295.1 Pseudomonas sp. ANT_H4
ACAATTGCGCAATACCGTCCCAGAGACCGTAAAGCACGTTTCCAAACCCCTGCGCATACGCCAGTTGCAGCGAGGTGTAACGCTCGACAAAACCGGCCTTGGAGTAGCTCTCCCATATCGGCTTGAACGTGTCCGTCCACTCACCGCGCAAGCTGCCTTCCAGCGAGCTGATCTGCGCCTGATAGGACGCATACAGCGCCTTGACGTGATCCCTGGAAACGTTGGGATAAAAGCTGACCCGATACTGCTGGTCGCGGGTGCACTCAGTGACTTCAAGAATGCCGCTGGGGCCGATGGTTTTATGGATGGGGTCGCCGAGCGGTCCATCGTCCCTGGAGACCATTTGCAGCATCACCGGCGTATTACCAATCGGCACAAAGCGAGCACTTTGGAACATATGCACCAGCGTCAATGAACCACTGGCCTTGCACATGGCGACGGTGCTGCTGGGAAGGAGAGAGCGGGTAACGGGCGTCACCAGCGCGACCTCATCCCCCACCTTGAACACCTGGTCGACATCCAGCGCCGAAAAGCTCCAGAAGCTCTCGGCCCACTCGTCATAGGTGTTAAGGCATTGCCTGAAGTCGCTGAGGACCGAATCGACGTCGCGCGTCTTCGAGTCCATCGCCGCCAGGACCATAAAGCCAATGGCGGGATTCAAGAGGCAGGCCCATTGGGTAGGGCATCAATTGGAAAAAGCATCGGCGTTCCCTCGCGCTGAGTGATCAGACGAGAGACTTTGCAGAGGTTTACAAGGCCGGGGAGTAGAGGTTATCTGGCCGCGTGGTAGGACGTTTCGTTAAAAAAACAGCGTGGTTTCAAACCTCGCCCACCAGCGCCAGGCCACCAGTCTTCCCGACCACCTGTTCCAGCAGTTCGCGACGGCGGCCGATGAGCACCAGGTTGGTGCCTTCGGCGGCGTACAAGCGGGCGCAGGCCGCGCCAACGTCCTTCTTGATCTTCTCCAGATCGTGGCCGATGCCCGCCATGATCTGCCCGCCGTTACGCCCGCTGCCACCAAAACCCAGGTAGCGCGCCTCCAGCACGACGATGTTGGTGATGCCTTTTTCGGCCAGTTCCAGGGCCGTGTTGATGCCGGAAAAGCCGCCGCCAATCACCACGACGTCAGCTTCAACATCCTGTTCCAGGGTCGGGGAACTGAGGTTGTATTTCTTGGTGGCTGTGTAATAGGTGGGCGTTTCGATAGTGATCATGGCGCAGCCTGGGAAGTGAAGGAAGGCGCCAAAGCGGATGCCTGCCATTAGGGGCCCTGGCGGGGTGGATATCTTGATCCTGGGTGCCGAGACCGCCAGAACCCAATGGCAACCAAGAAGCTATAGCGCGCCCAGGGGAGCGGGGTGTTAGAGTTTCGTTAAATTATTATCTAAATAAATCGTGACCCTGACCCTATGCTCAAACCCCGGCAATCTCTGACCTTGGCCCTGTTGCAGGCCCGTGAAGCGGCCATGAGTTTCTTTCGTCCTTCCCTCAACCAACATGGTTTGACGGAGCAGCAATGGCGGGTGATCCGCATCCTGCGCCAACAAAGCGAACTGGAAAGTCATCAACTGGCTCATCAGGACTGCATCCTCAAGCCGAGCATGACCGGCGTGCTGACACGGCTGGAACGCGATGGCATCGTGCGGCGGCGCAAATCCAGCGAAGACCAGCGCCGGATGTTCGTCGCCCTGACCGAGCAAGGGCAACAGTGCTTTGTCGAGATGAGCGCGGGGATGGAAAGTAACTACCTGAAGATTCAGGAACAGTTTGGCGAGGAGAAGTTGGAGCAGTTGTTGGCGTTGCTCAATGAGCTAAAGGGCATCAAGCCCTGAACCAACAGGTTGGTTAACGCTACGGAGCAGCTCGAACAGTGACGCAAAGACGGCAATTCAGCACAGGCATGAAGGGCAAGAACCTGCGCTATCTGAATGAAAATCCAGGCCAGGTGCCGCGAATGGTTCGAGCAGGCTTTCTGCTGCTTGAACACTTTTCGTTGCCCGCGTTTACCCAGGCCCTGGATACGATCATCACCGCGAACCTTCTGCGCCCCGGCTTGTTTGCTTCGCGCACGTTCGGATTGACCGAAGCAGAGGTCATCAGCGATTTGGGCCTGGTCATTCGCCCGGATGCTCGTATCGATTGTTCGGTGACTCAAGACCTCGAACTGCTGGTCATTTGCGGCGGCTACCGGACTGCGCTGAAGGCTGATGATGCGTTCATTCACTTGCTGCAAGCCGCGGCGCAGCAGGGTGTCAGCCTGGCCGGGTTGTGGAATGGCGCATGGTTCCTGGGCAAGGCCGGCGTGCTTGACGGTTATCGTTGCGCCATCCACCCCGAACATCGGCCCGCACTCACAGAGATCGCCAAGGCCAGCCATGTCAGCAGTGAGCCCTATGTGATTGATCGCGACCGGCTCACCGCGTCCAGTCCCTCGGGTGCTTTCCATATGGCGCTGGACTGGATCAAGGGGTTGCACGGTAAGGCGTTGGTGGAGGGTATCGAGGACATCCTGGCATTTGAGGAGTCTCGTTATCGGCGCATAAAGCCTGCTGAAAATATCTGTGTGAGCGCGCCATTGCGTGAGGTGGTGAGGCTGATGGACGCCAACCTCGAAGAGCCCTTGGCGTTGGAACAATTGGCGGGCTACGCGGGCCGTTCACGTCGCCAGTTGGAGCGGCTGTTCCGAGAGCAGCTCGGGACAACGCCGCAACGTTATTATCTGGAGCTGCGTATCACTGAGGCGCGGCGGCTGCTCCAACACACCGAACTGTCTCAGGTCGATGTGCTGGTGGCCTGCGGTTTTGTTTCCCCCAGCCATTTCAGCAAATGCTATAGCGCGTATTTTGGCTACAGGCCGTCGAAAGAAATCCGCCTGATCAAGTAGCCTCACCGCCGTGCTGCGCCAGCCCCGTCACTTCGATGCATGCGACGCCATCGAAGCTTGGCGAGGCGCGGTGATTTTCGTGCTCCTGGCCAGGGCTTGCTGCACATCCGCCAACAGGTCCGCGACATCCTCAAGCCCCACCGACAGCCGCACCAAACCTTCACTGATCCCATGGTGGGCGCGCTGCTCCGGCGTGTAGGTGGAGTGGGTCATGCTCGCCGGGTGCTGCGCCAACGATTCGGCATCCCCCAGGCTGACCGCGCGGGTGAACAGCTTGAGTGCGTTCATGAAGCGCCGACCGGTTTCGATGCCGCCCTTGAGTTCAAAAGCGATCATGCCGCCGGGCAATTTCATCTGCCGTGCGGCCAGTTCGTATTGTGGGAAGGACGGCAGGCCGGGGTAGGTGACCCATTCCACTGCCGGGTGCGCCTGCAAGGCTTCGGCCACGGCCTGGGCGTTGCTGCAATGGCGATCCATGCGCAGAGCCAGAGTCTTGAGGCCGCGCATCAGCAGGAAGGCGTCTTGGGGCGACATCACTGCGCCGGTCAAATCCTTCAAGCCTTGCAGGCGAATCCGCTGGGCCAGGGCGTGGCTGGTGACGGCGATGCCAGCGGTGATATCACCGTGGCCGCTGAGGTATTTGGTGGCGGAGTGCACGACTACGTCGGCGCCCAGTTCCAGGGGACGCTGTAGGTAGGGCGTGCAATAGGTGTTGTCGATCACCACAGTGATGCCGGGTTGTCGGTGGGCGATCTCGGCCACGGCGGCAATATCCACCAGCTGCAGGTTGGGGTTGGCCGGGGTTTCGCAGTAGATCATGCGGGTCGCGGGGGACAGCGCATCGCGCAGGGCGGCCAGGTCCGTCAGGTCGACGTGGCGCACCTTGATGCCGAATTCGCCGATGCCGTGGTGCAGCAGGGCGAAGGTGCAGCCGTATAACGTCTGGCTGACGATCACCTCATCCCCCGGTCGCAGCAGGGTCCAGAACGTCGCCGCAATGGCGCCCATGCCGGAACTGAACGCCACTGCCGCGTCGCCGCCTTCCAGCGTCGCCATGCGCGATTCCAGCAGGGCCAGCGTGGGGTTGGAGATGCGGGTGTAGAAGTGCCCGCTTTCCTCGCCGGCAAAGCAACCTGCGCCATATTCGACGGTGGGGAAGGCGAAGGTTGCCGACAGATAAATCGGCGGCACCAGCGCGCCGTGATGGTCTTGCGGGTCGTAGCCGTGGTGGATGGCACGTGTAGAAAAGCCGAACGTATTATGTTTATTTTTCATGGTCTCAGGCTCCTTATTTCCTACAATGCTATGCTCATAACCGCAGCTGAACATTCCATACTTTGCCGGGAAAACCCTCCAGTCTGGGATGAAAACCAATAAAAATGACTTTTTGAGGCAAGACATGCCTGCGAGCCTGGACCGTACCGATAAAGCCCTGTTAAACGCGTTGCAGGGTAATGCCCGCCTCACCGTCGCCGAGTTGGCCGAACGGGTTTCCCTGACCACATCGCCGTGCTGGCGCCGCGTGAAAAACCTGGAAGACAGCGGGGTGATCAGCGGCTATCAGGCGATCCTTTCGCCCAAGGCGCTGGGGTATGGGGTGACGGCGTTTGTCAGCATCATGATGGACACCCACTCGCGGGAAATCGCCAGGGCGTTTGAACAGCGCTTGCTGGAGATCCCCGAGATCGTGGCCTGCCATAACGTGTCCGGGCGTTATGACTTTCTGCTGGAAGTGGTGGCCAAGGATTTGGAGTCTTTCGGCGAGTTTGCGCGGGAGGTGTTACAGACGCTGCCGTGTGTGAAGGAAATCTATTCGAGTTTCTCCTATAAGTCGGTGCGGCCGTTGCGGGTGATTCCGTTGCCGGGTTAACCCTGGGGGAACATCGAGTTAACAAACGTTATCCAGCGTTAGTGCGGGTTTGGCACAAACGCTACGCTCCCGCCGTCACGACGCTGAAACAGTCGCTCGCCATTGTCCGGCTGGGTGCGGATCACCTGATGATCGCTGCCCAGATAAGCCAGTGGCGCCGGGTCATCTTTTGCAGACTGCGCGACGATGATCGTGCGTTGCGTATCGAAGTGTTGGCCGCTGGCCTTGTCCAGCCAGGCCATGAACGCCGCGCTGTCGCCCTCGCGCGGAAAGTCCTGGGTTTGCGCCACGTAGTAGAACGGCGCGCCGTGGTTTTGCAGGTACATCGGCACTTTGTTATCCACTTCCACCATCACTATCCGCCATTGGTCCCAGGGTGCGCGTTTAACTGCCTGTGCTTGCACGTCGGCGGCGAAGCGGGTGACGCCGCCGTTGCCGTTGGTCCATGGATAGATCACCCCGAGGACCAGCATCAATACGACGGCGGCGACAGCGAAGCCACGGTTCCAAACGGCTGCACTGTGTTTGCGGGCAACGCGCTCACTGACCCACCACGCGGCCAGCAACTGCGCAAAGGGCACCAGTGGCAACACGTAGTAGCTGCGCCGACTGCCGCTGGCGGTGAAGAACAGGAATAGTAAACCCAGGCCCCAGACCAGCCAGCGCACGTTGGGTACGGTGTGGCGCCAGTGCCGCAGCGCCAGCCACAAACCGAGTATCCAGCATGGCGCCCATGGCAAGGTGTAGGCCGGCAGGTAGATCAGGTAGGTGTAGATCGGTCCCATATGGTCGAAGGGGTCGAAAAAGCGCACCACGTTTTCCCTGAAGACCAATTGCAGGCCGCTTTCACCATAGGTGGGCGCGCCGTAGAGATGGGACAGCATAAAGGGAATGGCATAGAACGCCCCAGCGATCACCAGCGCCAGTAGCAGGCGCAGGTTGAGATGGCGTTTGTAGCGTCCCTCGCTGAGCAGATGCGGCAGCAACACCAGCCCCGGCAGCACGAAGCCAATCAGCCCCTTGAACAGTGAGGTCGCGGCCAGCAGCAGGAAAAATACCGTGTAGCGGCCCAGTCGCGTGTCGTCCGGGCCGCGCCAGTACCACCAGACCGCCGCCAGCACTCCGCACACGGTCAGCACATCGGCCGTGGCCACTCGGGCCCAGAACATGAAGTAGAAGGTGGTCGCCAGCATCCACCCGGCCATCAGCCCGGTGCCCTTGCGGTACAGGCGTTCGCCGATCAGGTACACCAACCAGATGCTCAGCCAGGCAGCAATCACCGAGGGCAGGCGCAACGACCATGGCCCGAGGCCGCCCATCAGCTTGGCGAACCCGGTGATCAACCAGTATGAGGGCAGGGGTTTGTCATAGTACGGCGTGCCCTTGAGGTAAGGGTCGAAGTAGTCGCCGCTTTGCAGCATCTGCAGGGTGATGTTCGCCCAGCGGGTTTCCGGCCCCCACACATCGCGGCTGCCCAGGCCCAGCAACAGGATCACGGCGGACACGCTGAGGAGCACGAACAGGGCGCCTCGTTCAGTTTTCCAGAAGGTCATGGGTGATGTCCGGGTGAGGTTTGGAGGTGCAAGCCGAATCAAAATAGCGATGCTGTGTTACGGCAATTGCGGGTAAATCGTGATCACCAGATTGCCCTTGCGATAGCGCTTGCCTCCTGGCGGTAATTGCCCGGCCTCGCGCATTTCGCTGGTGCTCTTGACCCGCATCAGCACCCCCACCGACCCTCGCTGGCGTGCGTCGCTCATCCACGCCTGCACGCTGTCCAGGTCCACCTTGCGATGGCTGGCGTCGGGGTATTGCAGGCCGTAACTCAACTCGCCGACGGTGTCGTAGAACGCCACGTCGGGCTGGCGCAGACGCCAGGCCAGGGCCGACGCAGAGCCCAGTTCATTGCTCAGCAGTGAGCGGGTTTGTTGAAGCTCATCCAGGTGTTCGAGGATGAACTGATCGGGCATTTGGTTATCCGCTACCATGGCCGGCATCCCCGCCGGCAACAGTGCCACCAGCAACCAGATGCCCAGTGCCGGCATGGCCCATAAGGTCAGTGGGCGAAAGGCTTGTAGCAGGTTGGCGAGCATCCAGCCCATCAGCACGATAAAGGCCAGGGACAGGCTGAACATTTCCCGGTGGCTATTGCTGTACAGCGGATCGGTGATTTGCAGGTACAGCAGACCGACCATCGCCGCCATGCCGATAGCAAAGTTGAGCAGGCCGTTGAGGCAAATGGCGCGGCGTTTGCTTCGTGCCAGCAGGTCCATCAGGGTATGGCCCATCAACAGGGCCAGGGGCAGCAGGCACGGCATGATATAGGTCGCCAGCTTGCCGTTGCTCAGGCTGAAAAAGCCCAGGGGCAGTAACAGCCACAGTGCCAGGAACAGAATTGGCGGGTCGGTTTTTTCGCGCCAGGTCTTGAGCAGGGTCATCGGCAGCAACCCGGCCCAAGGCAGAGCGGACACTACCATCAGCGGCAGGTAAAACCACCAGGGCCGAGTGTGTTGCGCGTTGTCGGCGGCGAACCTGCGAATGTGTTCATGCCAGAAAAAGAAGCGCCAGTAATCGGCTTCCTGCAGATGGATTGCCAGGGCCCAGGGCAGACAGACCAACGCGGCCACGCCCATCGCCAGCGGGCCATAGCGCAGCAGTTCACCCAGCCGCCGCTGCCAGAGCATGTAGGGCACGGCGATCAGCACCGGCAACAGCCAGGCCAGAAAGCCCTTGGTCATAAAACCCATGCCGCAGGCCAGGCCGAGCAAGGCCCAGGCCGCGAGTCGCGCCCAACGGGTGCTGCTGTCCAGGGCAAACCACAGCGCCACCAGGCTCAGGTTGACCCAGAAACTGAACTGCGGGTCGAGGTTGGCATAGCCCGCTTGGCCGGCTACCAGGCCAAAACTCAGGTAGAACAGTGCGCAGGCGAAGCTTTTACGCGGCTCGTTCCACAAGCGGCGGGCGATCAGCCAGGTCAGTAGCATACTCAGGCCTGTGGTCAGGACCGAGGCGATACGCACGCCGAACAGGTTGTCGCCAAACATTGCCTGGCCTATGGCAATCAGCCAATAGCCAGCGGCGGGTTTTTCGAAATAGCGCACACCCATAAAGTGCGGCGCTACCCAGTTGCCGCTCATGAGCATTTCCTGGCTGACCTGGGCGTAGCGGGTTTCGTCGGGAATCCACAGGCCGTGGCTGCCCAGAGGCAGCAGGAAAAACAGGGCAAATGCCAAGACCAGTAGCAGCAATGGTTTAAGGCGGGCGTGTGCGCTAATAGGTAAAGGAATCACAGAGTGTCCACTCGGTAATTGAAATAAGACTTCAGGTAATAACCGTTAGTGAACTATTGAAGGGCTCGACATGCGTCTGAGTTACAGCAACTAACGATGCCACGTCGTGGCTGTCGCTTTGCTGAACATTCCCGGTGTTATTACAGGTAATAAAGTGCCTAGAGTTGTTTAAGCGCGGCGGCCCAATCCTGGCTGTTCATGATGCCCAGGGCCTTGAGCGTGCCGTCGGCGCTCACCTCGACAAACAGTGAGCTGCCGTATTCAGCGGCGTCGGCATGCTCAAAGCCCAGGGCCCGTTCAAAGTCGCTGATACAGGCGCTGTGGGTGATCAGCAGGAGGTTGCGCCCAGGGATCTTGTGGCCGAGGATTTCCTCGCCCATGGCGTCGCCGCAGATGGCCAGTGGGCCGGGGGACAGTTGGGTCTTGCCAAACATGAACAATAAAGTCTGCGCCGTGCGGGTGGCGGGGCTGCTCAGTACATCGCTGCTGTCCATGCCCAGGGTCTGGAAAGCCTTGCCCAGGGCGCTTGCGGACTGGCTGCCAGGCAGGGTCAGGCCATCTTCCGGGCCCAGACAGGGATTAGTGGAACGGTCGCAGCGTTCTTCATGGCGCACCAGTACGATCAGGTCGCCATTGTGCCAACTGGCCAATACCCCCGAGGTCAGCAGGCGATTGCCGACGCCCAGGTCCAGGGGCGAAGAGGGCCAGAACATCACGCCAGCCACCAGCAGGCCGATAAAGGCCAGGCCCAGGCAGAGATTTTTCAGGCGTTTTACAGGGGCCCGGCGGGAGCGGGGCTTGGTCAGGGTCAGATCAACCACACTTTTCACCATGGGGCACTGTTGGCGGCATTGAATTGAACAGGCGCAGCTAACAGACAACTGCCTGTGGTGGAGCAAAATCCTGTCATAGGACCGCTGTCTTTTTGCTGAACATGTGGGTATTAAAATTGTGCGCGTGAGGAAACTAACAAGTTTCAGGTAGCAATGTAGTTACCTGCGCTTGGTGAGTAATTTAAAGTGTGGCAGGTGGCAACTCGGTGAAATCAATGTGAAAAAATTGCATGGGTTGGACAGTCAGCCGTTATCCTCGACCGCAGTCCATCGGCAAGCGAGTCTTTCTATGCTTCAGGTGCAAGGTGTCTTCAAAAGCTACGACACGCCTCAGGGTCCGTTGGCGGTGCTGGCGGGTGTCGACCTTCACCTGGCCGAGCGCAGCAGCCTGGCGCTGATGGGCGAATCCGGTAGCGGTAAAAGCACCTTGCTGCATCTGGTGGCGGGGCTGGACCGTGTTGATCGCGGCAGCATCCAGGTGGGCGAACAGCGCCTGGACCAGATGAGCGAGGCGCAGTTGGCTCACTGGCGGCGCACCGACATCGGCCTGGTGTTCCAGCAGTTCAACCTGATCGGCAGTTTGCGGGTGGAGGACAACCTAGCCTTCCAGGCGCGGTTGGCCGGGCGTTTTGATCCGCTGTGGCAGGCGCAATTGGTGGAGCGCCTGGGCCTGGGGGATTTGCTCAAGCGCTATCCCGAACAACTCTCCGGCGGCCAGCAGCAACGGGTGGCCGTGGGCCGCGCCCTGGCGTCCCGTCCCGGCCTGCTGTTGGCCGATGAGCCCACCGGTAATCTGGACGAAGCTACCAGCGACGAAGTGCTGAAATTACTCCTGGACCTGCTGCGCGATAGCCCGACCTGCCTGTTGATGGTCACTCATAGCCCACGCATCGCGGCGCAGTTGGACCGGCAGGTGATGTTGCAGCGCGGCCACGTATTGACTGCGGCTACTCACTGAGGTGCGTGTCTTCTACTGGACCTTGCGCGCGTTACTCAGCCATTGGCGCCGCCACCCCGTGCAGTTCTTCAGCGTGCTCACTGGCCTGTGGCTGGCCACTGCGTTGTTGACCGGCGTGCAAGCCCTCAACAGCCAGGCGCGGGACAGCTACGCACGGGCCAGCCAGTTGATTGGCGGCGAGCCCCAGGCCAGCCTCGGCACGCCGGACGGCGCCAGTTTCCCTCAAGCGATATTCGTTACCCTGCGCCGCGCGGGCTGGCCGGTGTCGCCAGTGGTGCAGGGGCGGTTGATCCTCAAGGGCCATGAAGAGCAACGTTTGCAACTGATGGGTATCGACCCCGTCTCGCTGCCTGGTGGTGGAACGGTCGCCGGGCAGACGTTGGATCGGGCGCAGATGATCGCCTTCTTCAATCCGCCGGGACGCACCTGGATTGCGCCCCAGACCCTCCAGGCGTTGGGGTTGCACGAGGGCGACCAGCCGCTGAGCGCCAGCGGGCAAGCCTTGCCACCGCTGCATGCACAGCCGGACATGGCCCCCGGTTTGCTGCTGACAGACATCGGCTTCGCCCAACCGCTGCTGGGCATGCCCGAGCGCCTGTCGCGGCTGTTGCTGGACAAGGACTTTGCCGCGAGCGATCCGGCATTGCCGGCGCAGTTAAGTGGGCAACTGCAACTCAAGCACGGCGAAGAAAACAACCTGTCGCGCCTGACTGAAAGTTTTCACCTGAACCTCGATGCCCTGGGATTCTTGTCGTTCGTGGTAGGGCTGTTTATCGCCCACGCCGCCATCGGCCTGGCCCTAGAGCAACGACGCGGCCTGCTGCGCACCTTGCGCGCCTGTGGGGTCAGCGCGCGGATGCTGATTGTCAGCCTGAGCGTCGAGTTGGGTGGCCTGGCCTTGTTGGGCGGTCTTGCGGGTGTCGCCAGCGGCTACCTGCTGGCCAGCCTGTTGCTGGCGGATGTCGCGGCCAGCTTGCGGGGTTTGTATGGCGCCGAGGTGCAGGGCCAACTGAGCCTGACCCCGCTGTGGTGGGCCAGTGGCCTGGGCTTGAGTGTGCTGGGCGCCTTGCTCGCCGGCGCCAGCAGTTTGTGGCGGGCGGCGCGTTTGCCGTTGCTGGCCCTGGCCAACGCACAAGCCTGGCACCAGGCCCACGGGCGCTGGTTGCGGCGTCAGGGTTGGGTGGCCGGCACGGCACTGCTGATCGCCCTGTTGGCGCTGCTGCTGGGCGACAGCCTGGCCAGCGGTTTTGTGTTGATGGCCGCCTTGTTGCTGGGGGCGGCCCTGGGTTTGCCAGTAGTGCTCAACGGCCTGCTCAAGGCGGTATTGGGGCGCAGCCGTTCGGTGCTGGGGCAATGGTTTCTCGCCGATTGCCGTCAGCAGTTACCGGCCCTGAGCCTGGCCCTGATGGCGTTGCTGTTGGCGCTGGCGGCAAATATTGGCGCCGGCTCCATGACCTCGGGGTTTCGTCATACCTTCAACAACTGGCTGGAGCAACGCCTGACTGCCGAGCTGTACCTCAACCCGCAAAACCCGGCTCAGGCCGAACACCTGCACAGCTGGCTGGCACAGCAACCGCTGGTCCAGGCCGTATTGCCCACCTGGCAAGTCGCGGTGCAATTGCAGGGCTGGCCGGCGGAGGTCTTTGGCGTGGTCGATGACCCGACCTATCGCCAGCACTGGCCGCTGTTGGAAGCGGTGGCCGGCGATCCCTGGGATCAGTTGCTGCAAAGCGACACGCTGATGCTCAGCGAACAACTGGCGCGTCGGCTGAAGGTGCAGTTGAACGATGTGGTGACGATTCCCACGTCCCAGGGGCCGTGGTCGCCTAAAGTCGTGGGAATTTATGCCGACTACGGCAACCCCAAGGGCCATCTGCTGGTCAATGCCCGGCACCTGTTGCAGCACTGGCCGGCCTTGTCGCCGGCGCGATTCAATCTGCGGGTATTGCCGGCCAATGTGCCGGCTCTGGTCGGTGAAGTGCAAAAGCAGTTCGCGCTGGAAGACAGCCGCATCGTCGATCAACAGCAACTCAAGGGCTGGTCGAGCCAGGTCTTCGAGCGCACCTTCGCCGCCACCGCTGCGCTCAATAGCCTGACCCTGGGCGTAGCCGGCGTTGCGCTGTTTATCAGCCTGTTGACCCAGAGTCAAAGCCGCCTCGGCCAACTGGCGCCATTGTGGGCGTTGGGGGTGACGCGGCGCCAATTGATGCTGCTCAACCTGGGGCAAGCCTGGCTGCTGGCGATGCTGACCCTGGTGCTGGCGTTGCCCCTGGGCCTGCTGCTGGCCTGGTGTCTGGATGCGGTGATCAACGTCCAGGCTTTTGGCTGGCGCTTGCCGTTGCAGGTTTTTCCCTGGCAGTTGGCGCAGTTGCTGGGGCTGGCGATGGTAGCGACGCTGCTGGCTTCGGCCTGGCCGCTGTGGCAGTTGTACCGCAGCCGGCCAGCGGATTTATTGAGGACCTTTGCCAATGAAGATTAAGTGCCTGCTGTGGGCTGCCTTGCTGTTGTCGCTTGCTGCTTGCGACCAGCAGGCGCCGCCCGAGGAAAGCTTCGCCGGCCTTGGCAGCGACGCCTCGGACTTTGCCCAAGTAGTGCCCGGCAAGGTCTTCAGTTTTCCCGAGGATCACGGGCCACATGATGGCTTTCGCATCGAGTGGTGGTACGTCACCGCCAACCTGAAGGACGCTGAAGGCAACCTGTTCGGCGTGCAATGGACACTGTTTCGCAATGCCCTCAAGGCTGGCCCCGTGCAGCCGGGCTGGCGCGACTCTACCGTCTGGCTGGGCCACGCCGCCGTCACCTCGGCCACAAGCCACTACTCCGCCGAGCGCTACGCCCGAGGCGGCGTCGGCCAGGCGGGGGCCAACGCGGTGCCCTTCAATGCCTGGATCGACGACTGGAACTTCGTCACCCACCCCGATGCTGCAAGCCCCTTGGCCGACATGCGACTCAAGGCCAGCGGCGAGCACTTCAACTACGACCTGCAACTGACTTCCAGCCGCCCCTTGGTACTCCAGGGCGACCAAGGCTATAGCCGCAAATCCGACCGGGGCCAGGCATCGTATTACTACAGCCAGCCGTTTTTCCGGGCCCATGGCACGGTCACTATCGACGGTAAACGCTATCAGGTCGGCGGCCCCGCCTGGCTCGACCGCGAGTGGAGCAGCCAACCCCTGACCGCCAACCAGACCGGCTGGGACTGGTTCTCCCTGCATCTGGACAGCGGCGAGCAGTTGATGCTGTTTCGTGTGCGGCAAAAAGAAGGCGCGGCCTACCTGACTGGCACCTGGATCGACCATCAGGGCCGCACCCAGACCCTGCACAATCAGGATATCCAGCTCACGCCGTTAACCAGTACCGAGATCGACGGGCGCAGCGTACCCACGCGTTGGTCGCTGAAAGTCCCTGGCAAAAATCTCGATATCACCACCGAAGCAGTTAATCCCAAGGCGTGGATGAACCTAAGCATTCCTTACTGGGAAGGGCCGGTGAAGTTCCAGGGTGGGGTGGGGTATCTGGAGATGACCGGGTACTAGGTCTGCGGGCCGTAACTCTGTTCATGGTCAAGCTTTGGCGAGGCTGCGTCAGGCGCGCCGCGTTTCTTTTGCCTGGCTTGATGGCAGTGTTGCGGCCAACGTAGCCTCGCTAAAGTTCGACAACTACCTTTTTTTCGTTAGTGCGCCAGCGCCAGCTTCATCGGCAAGCGTGCCATGCTGGTGTTCTTCAGCGAGCCCAGGTAGAGCCAGTCGCCATATTCACGGGCGGTGGTGATGGGTGAATAGTTGCCGGCGCTGCCATCCTGCAGGTTGGCGATTACCTGGCCATTGACGTCAAGCCCCAGGACAAAGGCTTTGCGCTCTATCGGCTTGGGCACCACCATCAGCGCTCGCACCATCACTTTGCGCATCAGCGGATAACCAGCAAAGCCATCGAGCAGCGGGTTGCGCGGCGAATACAGGGCCACCCAGAAACGGTCCTGGCCGTTGAAACTGAGGTTGTCCGGCAGCCCCGGCAGGTTGTCGATAAACAGGTCATGGGTGCCAGCCTTGCCGCCCTTGAGCCAATAGCGGCTGATGCGATAGGCACCGGTTTCGTTGACCAGTACATAGTTCTCGTCAGGGCCCAACGCCACGCCATTGGCGAACTGCAACTGATCGAGCAGCACCTCGGTCTGGTTGTTGCTGAAGTCGTAGCGCAACAGTCGACCATCGCCGCCGTGTTCGATCACTGCTTCACCGTCCTCGCCATAACCCCAGCGGCTCGACGCATCGCTGAAGTAGGCATAACGCCCGGCAGCGTCCACGGTAACGTCATCGGTAAAACCGAACGGCAGGCCGTTGGCACTGGTGCTCAGGGTGGTGAGCTTGTGCTGGGTATCCAGGGCCAGTAGGCCTTTGACACCGTCGGCAATGATCAGGCGACCGTCCGGGTGCAGTGCCAGGCCCAAGGGACGGCCACCGGTATTGGCCAGCACTTCCAGGGTTTTGCTTTCGGGCGAGGTGCGGATGATGCGGCCGTCATGCAGGCCGGTAATGAGAAACCCCTGGGCATCCACCAGCAACGCTTCGGGCCCGGCGATCTCCTGGGCGCCGATGCGTTGCACGTCCTTGAGGCGCTGGTTTTCGGCGAAGGGCCCATCCTTCATCGACGGCGCCTTGGGGGGCGACCAGTTGACGGGCTGGACCTTGGTGGGCATCAACAGCAGGAAGGCAACGACCACAATCAGGATCAGCAGGAGTAAATGGCGAACTTTTCTTGAACGGGTACTCATGACAATTTCCGTGAGTCTTGGGGTTGAGGGGCGGCCGGCTCCCAGTGCAGGGTGCCGAACAGGTAATCCATCAGCGGCAGCACGATATTGAAGTTGCGACTTTGCATCAGTTCGCGGCGGTGATGCAGCGCGTGCAACTGGCGCATCTGCTTGATCCATGGCAGGCGGGCCAGGGGATGGTTCTCGTGCAGGTGTTCGCAGGCATGGAAAATTTCATAGAGCAGGTAGCCGAGGATCATGCACCCGGCGAACAACCCGGCGACGTTGGGGTTCAGCTGTTTGAGCAGCCACCAGGCAGGCAGGGTAATGGCCAGGCTGTGAAGGACGATCAGCCAGGAGGGGAACAGGATCACTCGCCAGTCTTTCGGGCTGTCGTAGGTCATGTGGCCGGGGGTGAAAAAGCTGTGGTGGTCGCCGGTGTGGCGGGCGTAGAACAGCTTGGCAAAGCCGTGTTTGTGGTGGCCCAGGTAGCGGTGGACGAGGTAGATGCACAGGTTGAAGAACACCAGGGCCAGGGGGATGGTCAGCCATTCCCAAGGCTGGATCTGGTGGGTGCTGCGCCAGGATAGGGTGATGCATAGCAGGCCGTAACCCAGTACGAAACTGGCATGCAGCCAGGGGTTGTAGCGGGGGTGGACGCTGGCGCGATAGCGGGTGCGGAAGGCCTCGGTGGGGTGGTTCATGGGCGGGGCTCGTTGTTGTTTTTTTATTGGGGGTGAGGTTAGTTGGTTGTGGGGATTATGCGCGGGCTGATAGCCGATCGGGGCGGAGTACATATCTGTTGCTGCGGTACCGGATATGCACCCAGTCAAACACCCCCCGGTCAGCTACCCCCATCAAGAAGAACAGAAGACTTGCGACCCCCCCATTTCTTTGCTAGCTTCTCGCAAAATGTTAACGATAACATTTGCTCTAAAAATAAAAACAAAACAGAGATCCTCGCCATGAAAACGCTTCCGAAAACCCTGTGTTTGCTGGCTTTAAGTATCAATATTGGCACCGCCACCCTGGCGCAGGCCGACACCAAATCCGCACCCATCCGCATCGGTGCGTCCTTCCAGGAAATCAACAACCCTTACTTCGTCACCATGAAAGACGCCCTGCAGGAAGCCGGGGCGACGATCGGTGCGCAGTTGATCATCACCGACGCCCGCCACGATGTGTCCAAGCAGGTCAGCGACGTCGAAGACATGCTGCAAAAAGGCATCGACATCCTCCTGATCAACCCCACCGACTCAGTGGGCGTGCAGTCTGCCGTCAAGTCCGCCCACGCCGCGGGTGTCGTGGTGGTGGCGGTGGACGCCCAGGCCGAAGGTCCGCTGGATTCCTTTGTTGGTTCGAAGAACTTCGACGCCGGGTTCCAGGCGTGTGAGTACCTGGCCAAGCACATCGGTAACCAAGGCAATATTGCGATCCTCGACGGCATCGCCGTGGTGCCGATCCTGGAGCGGGTGCGGGGTTGCAAGGAGGCCGTGGGCAAGCATCCGGACATCAAGATTGTCAGTATCCAGAACGGCAAGCAGGAGCGTGACCAGGCGTTGACGGTCACCGAGAACATGCTCCAGGCCCAACCCAACCTCAAGGGTATCTTCAGCGTCAACGACAACGGCTCCCTCGGTGCTCTGTCGGCCATCGAAGCCAGCGGCCTGGACGTCAAGCTGGTGAGCGTCGACGGTGCGCCGGAAGCGATCAAGGCTATCCTCAAGCCCGGCAGCAAGTTCATCGCCACCTCGGCGCAATACCCCCGTGATCAGATCCGCCTGGCCCTGGGCATTGCCCTGGCCAAGAAGTGGGGGTCGCAGGTGCCAGCCAGCATTCCGGTGGACATTGCCCTGATCGACCAGGCCAAGGCCAAAGACTTCAGTTGGTAATCCCCCTTGGCCCCCTATCACCAGGGGGGCCAAGGTCATCCTTCTGCATAAGAGGTCGGCGGTATGAGCAGTCTGCTGAAGCTGGAAAACATCTGTAAGCGCTACCCGGGCGTGCAAGCTCTCAAGGGCATCGACCTGCAGGTGGAGCGGGGTGAGATTCATGCGTTGCTGGGGGAGAATGGCGCCGGCAAATCAACCCTGATGAAGATCCTCGGCGGTGTCGAGCATCAGGATGAAGGGCGGATTCTGATTGACGGTCAAGTGCAGCAATTTGCGACCTACCGCGATGCGATTGCCGCCGGGATCGGTATCGTGTTCCAGGAATTCAGCCTGATTCCCTACCTGACCGCGGTGGAAAATATCTTCCTCGGGCATGAGCTGAGCAACCGCTTCGGCCTGTTGCGCAAACGTGAGATGCATGACGCCTCGGCCGCTCTATTCCAACGCCTGGGGGTGTCCATTGACCTGCAATGCGCGGTCAGGCACCTGAGTGTGGCCGAGCAGCAGTTCGTCGAGATTGCCAAGGCCCTGGCCCTGGATGCGCGGTTGCTGGTGCTCGATGAGCCCACCGCGACGCTTACACCGAATGAAGCCGAGCTGTTGTTCGACATCATGCGTGAACTCAAGCGCCAGGGCGTGGCGGTGATTTTTATTTCCCATCACCTGGAGGAGATTTTCCAGGTCTGCGATCGCATCAGCGTGTTGCGCGACGGCGGCAATGTCGGCGTCACCGACGTGGCTGACAGCGATATCGACCGTCTGGTGGAGATGATGGTGGGCCGGCGCCTGGAGTGCAGCTTCCCGCCCAAGGCCGCCAGCGAGCGCGGGCCGTTGCTGCTGGAGGTCAAGGACATCCAGTTGGTGCGCAACGGGCCGCATAACCAGTTCCAGTTGCATAAGGGCGAGATCCTCGGCTTTGCCGGCCTGGTGGGCTCCGGCCGCACCGAATTGGCGCTGGGCATGATGGGTGCGCTGCCGTCGGTGAGCAAAGACGTGTGGCTGCGGGGTGAAAAAGTCACCCTCGATGACCCGGCCCAGGCCTTGGCTCACGGCATCGGCCTGCTGCCGGAAAGCCGCAAGAGCGAAGGGCTGATCACCGATTTCAGCATTCGCGAAAACATCTCCCTCAACAACTTGCGCAAGTACCAGGGCCACAGCGGCCTGATCGATAAGGACAAGGAATGCGCCAGCGTCGAAACGTTGATGCGCCAGTTGTCGATCAAGGCGCCCAGCGGTGAAAGCCGGGTGTTCAACCTCAGCGGTGGCAACCAGCAGAAAGTGGTGATTGCCCGCTGGATCAACCACCACTGCGATGTGCTGGTGTTCGACGAACCCACCCGTGGCATCGACGTCGGCGCCAAGGCACAGATCTATGCACTGATGCGCAGCCTCACCGAACAAGGCTACGCAATCATCATGATTTCCTCGGAGTTGCCGGAAGTCATCGGCATGTGCGACCGCGTCGCCGTGTTCCACAAGGGCGCCATCGTCAAGGTACTGGAAGCGTCCGCCGTCAATCCTCAAGAGGTCATGCGCCATGCAACAGGGGGCTCAAGTGAATACGTCCATTGATACGGTCGGGACCGCCCGGCTGCGCCTGAACCTGGCGCGGCTGATCCGTTCTCCGGCATTTTATCCGTTTGTCGGGCTGCTGGTGGTTACGTTGGTGATGATCGTTGCCAGCGACAATTTTCTCACCGTCAACAATCTTTCGAATATCGCTCGCCAAGTGTCGATCAACGCGATTATCGCGGTGGGCATGACCTGCGTGATTCTCACCGGCGGTATCGATTTGTCGGTCGGGCCGGTGATGGCCTTGTCTGGCACCTTGACCGCCGGCTTGATGGTCGCGGGCTTGCCGCCAGGGCTGGCGATTGGCGCCGGGATGTTGGTCGGCGTGGCGTTTGGCATTGGCAATGGTTTGTTTGTCGCCTACCTGCACATGCCGCCAATCATCGTCACCTTGGCGACCATGGGCATCGCCCGTGGGTTCGGCTTGATGTACACCGATGGCTACCCGATTTCCGGCTTGCCGGACTGGTTCGGTTTCTTCGGCCGCGAAAGCCTGTTCGGCATACAGGTGCCAATCCTGATCATGCTGGTGACCTACCTGCTGGCCTATGTGCTGCTGCAACACACCCGTATTGGCCGCTACATCTACGCCATTGGCGGCAACGAAGAAGCGGTGCGTTTGTCTGGGGTACGGGCGGCGCGGTTCAAGTTGTTGGTGTATGGCATCAGCGGCCTGACGGCGGCGATTGCCGGGCTGGTGCTGACCTCACGGCTGATGAGTGGCCAGCCCAACGCCGGGGTTTCGTTTGAACTGGATGCCATTGCCGCCGTGGTCCTCGGTGGTGCCTCGATTGCCGGTGGGCGCGGAGTGATTGTCGGCACCTTGCTCGGCGCCATGCTGCTGGGGGTGCTGAACAACGGTTTGAACATGCTCGGGGTTTCGCCCTACGTTCAGAGTGTGATCAAGGGCGGGATCATTTTGCTGGCGATCTTTATCAGCCGTCAGCGCCACAAGTAAACCCACTACGTTTTCTCGGCGCGGCCCGCTGGCCGCGACGGACTCCTTCATGCTCAAAAAAGGTCAGAACACCATGGATAAGCACAGCCAAATGCAAGCCGTCGTCTGCCACGGCCCGAAAGACTACCGCCTGGAACTCATCGGCAAACCCCAGGCACGTCCCAATGAACTGGTGATCCGCATTGCCGCCTGCGGGATTTGCGCCAGTGACTGCAAATGCCATTCCGGTGCGGCAATGTTCTGGGGCGGCGACAACCCGTGGGTCAAGGCGCCGGTGGTGCCAGGGCATGAGTTTTTCGGTTACGTGGTACAGGTGGGCGAGGGCGCCGAGGAACACTTCGAGGTCAAGGTCGGCGACAAGGTAATCGCCGAGCAGATCGTGCCCTGCGACAAGTGTCGTTTCTGCAAGTCCGGCAAGTACTGGATGTGCGAAGTACACAACATCTTCGGTTTCCAGCGGGAAGTGGCGGAAGGCGGCATGGCCCAGTACATGCGTATCCCCAAGACCGCCATTGTGCACAAGATCCCGGAGTCGGTGTCCCTGGAGGATTCGGCGCTGATCGAGCCGATGTCCTGCGCAATTCACACCGTCAACCGAGGTGAAATCCAGCTCGACGACGTACTGGTGATTGCCGGTGCCGGCACCCTTGGGCTGTGCATGGTCCAGGTGGCTGCGCTGAAAACCCCGAAAAAACTGGTGGTGATCGACATGGTGGACGAACGCCTGGAACTGGCGAAAAAATTTGGCGCCGATGTGGTGATCAACCCGTCCCGGGACAACGCTCGGGAGATCATCAATGGCCTCACCGACAACTATGGCTGCGACGTGTACATCGAAACCACCGGCGTGCCAGTGGGCGTTACCCAGGGCCTGGAGTTGATCCGCAAACTGGGGCGTTTTGTCGAGTTCAGTGTGTTTGGCGCCGAGACCAGCGCCGACTGGTCGATCATTGGCGACCGCAAGGAACTGGACGTGCGCGGCGCGCATCTGGGGCCTTATTGCTACCCGGTGGCCATCGACCTGTTCGAGCGTGGCCTGGTGACCTCCAAGGGCATCGTGACCCATGACTTCCCGCTGGACAGCTGGGCCGAAGCGTTTGACCTGGCCAACTCGGTGAGGTCGATCAAAGTCCTGTTGAAGCCGGCGCAGCCTCCCCATGAGTAAAAGCATGGACTACGTCATCGGTGTGGATATCGGCACCCAGAGCACCAAGGCACTATTGGTCGATGGCCAGGGCCGGATCATCGCCCAGCATAGCCAGGCTTATCGCGTGGATACCCCGAAGGTGCGCTGGGCCGAGCAATGGCCGCAGGTCTGGCTGGATGCGGTCGAAACCTGTGTTGCCCAGTGCATGGGCAAGGCCGGCGTGGCGAAGGAGGCGGTCAAGGCGCTGTGCATCAGCAGTCTTTACGGCGGTTCGGGGATTGCCGTGGACGCGCAAATCGAGCCGCTGCACCCGTGCCTGATCTGGATGGACCGTCGTGCCGGTGAGCAGGTGGAATGGGTGCGTGAGCATGTCGACCTTGAGCGCTTGTTCGCGATCACCGGCAACTCGGTGGACAGCTACTACGGCTTCACCAAGATGCTCTGGCTCAAGCAGCACCGGCCCGAAGCCTGGGCCAGCACGCGATACCTGCTGCCGCCCAACAGCTATATCAATTACTGCCTGAGCGGTGAGTTGGCGGTGGACCACAGCAGTGCCGGCAATATCGGCGGCGTCTACGATGTGGCGCGGCGCGGCTGGTCCGCCGAGATGTTGGCGGCGCTGGAAATTCCGTTGGCGATGATGCCGGAGCGGTTGCTGTATTCCGGTGAAGTAGTGGGCGGTTTGCTGCAAGAGTGGGCGCAGCGCCTGGGCTTGCGGGCGGGTACGCCGATTCTTGCCGGGGGCGTTGATGCCGCCATGGCCACACTGGCCGCCGGGGTGACTCGGCCGGGTAATCATGTGGCGATGATTGGCACGAGCATGTGCTGGGGTTATCTCAATAAGCAGGTGGATGCCCGCCATGGTTTGGTGAGCATGCCTCACGTCTATAACGGCCATCAGGACCTATACATCTTTGGCGGCGCAATCACCGCCGGGGCGTCGGTCAACTGGTTTCGCGAGCAGTTCTGCCAGGCCGAGGAGCAACAGGCGCAGCAGACCGGCCAGGACAGCCTGTGGCTGCTGGAACAGAGCGCAGCGAAGATCCCGGCGGGCAGTGAAGGGCTGTTGTTCCTGCCTTACCTGATGGGTGAGCGCAGCCCGGTGTGGGATGACCGGGCCAGTGGCAGTTTTGTCGGCCTGAACCTCTATCACAGCCGCATCCACCTGTATCGAGCGGTGCTGGAAGGGGTGAGTTTTGCCCTGCGCCACAATATCGAAGCGGGTACTCGTGGGGCGTATTCCCTCGACCCGCGGCTGATTGTGGTGGGCGGGGCGAGCCATTCGGATCTGTGGATGCAGATCATTGCCGACATCACTCATTACCCGGTGTACACCATCGTCCAGGAGGTGGAAGCGGCCTTGGGCGCGGCGTTGTTGGCCGCGCATTCGGTCGGTTTGGTGGATGAGGGGCAGATGGAGCGGGGATGGGTGCAGTTGGAATTGAGGGCTGAGCCTGATGCGGAAAATGTTCAGGCGTATGACCGGGCATTTGCTGACTATTTGAAGCTGTACCCGGCGTTGAAACCCGTCATGCACAGCTTGCAAAAGGGTTAAGCGAACACCCATCCCACACTGGATCTCCATCTTTTTAGGGCCGTGAACCATGAACGCAATTTTTGACTTCACCCTCCGGCGCATCCTCGTCACCGGCGCCAGCAGCGGCATCGGTCGGGAGATTGCCCTGCAACTGATCGCCAGCGGCGCCCAGGTGTTTGCCCTTGGCCGTGACGCCAGCGCCTTGTCTCAACTGGGCTGTGAAACCCTGTGCCTGGATATCGCCGACAGCGCGGCCCTGGACCAGGCCCTGCAAGGCCTGCCGCCGATGCACGGGCTGGTCAACTGTGCGGGTATATCGCGCCTGGAGCCAGCAGCGGCCATCAGCAGCGAGGCATTTGACCTGGTGATGAACGTCAATGCCCGTGCGGCGGCGCAAGTTGCCAGTCGGGTGGCGGCGTTGATGATCAAGTCGAAGATCGCCGGCAGTATCGTCAACGTGTCCAGCCAGGCCTCGCTGGTGGCGCTGGACGATCACCTCGGCTATTGCGCCTCCAAGGCCGCGCTGGATGCAATCACCCGCGTGCAATGTGCCGAATGGGGGCGTTTCGGGATTCGGGTCAACAGCGTCAACCCCACCGTGACCCTGACGGCCATGGCGCAACAAGCCTGGTCCGATCCGGCCAAGCGCGATCCGGCCTTGGCGGCGATTCCCCTGGGGCGTTTTGCCGAGACGGTCGAAGTGGCATTGCCGGTGCTGTTTCTGCTGAGCGATGCCGCCAGCATGATCAGCGGCGTCAGCCTGCCCATCGACGGTGGCTACACCAGCCGCTAACCGTTCTCCAGCTTGCCGGCAATGACCACCTTGTCCCGGGGCTTGTGCGGGTCTTCGAGGCGATCAAGCAACAGCCGTACCGCACTGCTGCCCGCCAGCGAGGCATCATGGGCGACACAGGCAATCGGCACGCCAAAGATATCGGCGAAGGGTAGGCGGTCGATGCCGCAGATGGTCAGGCTTTCGTGGGGGATGCCGTGTACCCGCAAGGCCTTCAAGGCGCCGAGGGTGATCAACTGGTTGAAGCCCATGATTGCGTCTGGTGCCGAGTGTTCGGCCAGGTAGGCCAGGGTGCTTTGATAGGACGGTTCCAGGGTGTAGTCACCGGCAAACACCTCGACCTGCACCTGGGGATGCTCGGCCAGTACCACACGCAAGCCTTTGAGCCGCTCCTCGGTGATCCGTGAGTGTTGTGGCCCGGTCAACACCAGCAAGCGCTTGAGCGCCGGGTTCTGGCGCAGCAGGTATTGCGCGGCCTCGATGCCACTGTGGTAGTTGTCCAGCACCACGCGGCTGAACGGGCTGTCATGGATTGTGCGATCAAGCAGCACCACCGGGGTCTTGCCATTGCTCAGGCGCTCCAGGTAATCCGGCTGATAGCTGGGTTCGTCGGAGACGGGTGACAAAATGATCCCCGCCACCCGGTATCCCAGCAGCGTGTCGACGGCCTTGCTTTCCAGTTCTTCCAGCTCGTCGGTGTCCACCAGCATGATGGTGTAGCCGTACTTTTTCGCTTCACGGGAGATGGCCTTGATCATCTCGCTATAAAAGGGGTTGTCCACCGATGCAGTGATGACGCCGATGATCAGGCTCTCGCTACGTTTGAGTCCGCGGGCGAAGGCATTGGGCACATAGTCCAGTTCCCGCGCCACCTCAAGAATCCGCGCCAGGGTGGCGGGCTTGACCTGATCAGGTTTGTTTAGCGCCCGGGAAACCGTGATGGTGGTCATATTGACCCGTTTGGCGATGTCGCTGATGGTGACGGATTTTTTCTTGTTCATCGGCAGGGCATGCTTGGGTGGTCCGGAAAAGTGCGGCAGTTGGAAAGCACCAGCAGGCTAGCATGTGCGCTGGCAACCCGTGGCTCAAATCACCGGGTCCCAGCGCTGTGACCAATCACTTTCCGCCTTGACCACGCCTCGAAGCAACACCAGCGCCTGTTGCAACACCGCACAATCGCGCTCTCGCGAATACACCAGGTAGGTGGGGAAACCAAACTCCGGCGCCTTGGGCACCCGCTCCATCACCCCACTGTCGAGATAACTCTGTACCACCCGCGTGCGAAAATACCCGGCGCCGCCGTTCTCCAGAATGTACTGCAACGCCAACGGCCCAAGATTGAAACTCACCGCCGCCCGCGCCTTGTCCGGCAAGGCCGCGTCGTGCTGCTTACGGAAACCCGGGCCCCAGTCGATATACACATAGGGTTCGGGCCGAGCCACCAGCCGCACCTGGATCAACTTCTCTTCCAGCACTTGTTCCACCTGTAACCCCGGCCAGTACTGCGGCTGGAACACCAGCGCAGCATCCAGTACTCCCAGTTCCAATTGGCGCAACAGGTATTCACCGTCGCGGATTTCCGTGCGCAGGGCATGGCCGGGGATGTGTTCGCGCAGGGCCTGGGCCCAACTGAGCATCAGCGGGTTGCACAGGCTGACTTCGCCACCGATGTGCAGCACGTTGCGGTAACCGTCCGGCAGCGGCAGGTCGCGGCGCGCCGCTTCCCAGGTCTGTACCAACTGATTGGCATACACCACGAAGGCCTCACCGTCTGCGGTCAGCCGGGCGCCGGCACGGTTGCGCACGAACAGCGTGCTGTCGAGTTGGCTTTCCAGCTTTTGCACGCGGGCGGTGATGGCGGTCTGGGTGACATGGAGTTTCTCGGCCGCGGCGGCCAGGCTGCCGCAGCGGGTTATTTCCAGGAAGGTGCGTGCCAGTTCGATGTCCATGTCGGTCCCGAGGGTGAGTAGGACGAGCATTGTAGAGCAGATCAAATGTGGGGGCTGGCTTGCCTTCGATGGCGGCCTGGTAGCCGGCCGGGAGATGCTGGATTTGATTGAGTACATATCCGTTACCGCAGCAACGGATATGTACTCAATAACCCCTCCCACCCGTTGATCATATTTCAGCCCAAAAAACGCGGGGCCTGCAAGTGCTTGGCAGGAAACGCCCTCGCATACGCCCGGCACACTCGCAGCACCTGCTCATCGGCAAACCGCGCGCCCACTACATGCAACCCCACCGGCAAACCATTGGCCGCCAAGCCGCAGGGCACTGATGCCGCCGGCTGCTGGGTCAGGTTGAAGGGGTAGGTGAACGGCGTCCATTCCATCCATTCGTCCAGCCCGGAACCCGGCGGCACGTTGTGGCCGGCTTCGAAGGCGGTGATGGGCATCATCGGTGACACCAGAACATCGTAATGCTCATGGAAGGCAGCCATACGCGCCACCAAAGCGGCCCGTGCTTCCAGGGCGGCGCTGTAGTCGCTCAGGCTGATCCGCTCGCCCAATTGCGCGATGCGCAGCAGGCCTGGGTCGATCAGCTCGCATTGGGCGCTGGTCAGTTGCCCGGTCAAGCGCGCCGCGCCAGCGAACCACAGGGTATTGAACACCTCCAATGGATCGCTGAAGCCGGGGTCGATCTGTTCGACATGGGCGCCCAGTTGCACCAGGCCTTCGACCGCCTGGGCGACCACCTTGGCCACTTGCGGATCGACCTGCACATAACCGAAGTTCGGGCTGTAGGCGATACGTAAGCCCTTCAAGTCCGTGCCGTCCTGCAACCACGGGGTGGTGCGGGGTGCGCCGATCAAGCCATCCCGTGCATCGGGTTGCGCGACGGTTTGCAGTATCAACACCGCGTCTTCCACGGTGCGGGTCATCGGCCCCAGGTGGGACAGGATGGTCATGGAACTGGCTGGCCACTGCGGCACATAACCAAAGGTCGGCTTGATGCCAAAGGTGCCGGTAAAGGCGCAGGGAATGCGGATCGAGCCACCGGCATCACTGCCCTGGTGCAGCACGCCCAGGTTCAGTGCCGCAGCAGCACCCGCACCGCCGGACGAACCGCCAGCCGTCATCCGCGTGTCCCACGGGTTGCGGGTGACGCCGTACAGCGGGTTATCAGTGACGCCTTTCCAGCCGAATTCCGGGGTGGTGGTCTTGCCCAGCAGCACCGCTCCGGCCTTGCGCATAAACGCCGAGAAGGGCGCGTCGACGTCCCACGGCCCATCGGCATTTGAGGTGCGTGAGCCCTTGCGAGTGGGCATGCCGACGGTCAATGTCAGGTCTTTGATGGACGACGGTACACCGTCGAGGGCGCCGCAGGGTTGGCCCTTGAACCAGCGTTGTTCCGAAGCCCGTGCGGCGTGCAGTGCGCCCTCGGGGTCGACATGGCAGTAAGCGTTGACCGCCGGGTTGTAGCGCTCGATACGCAACAGCGCATCTTCGGTCGCCTCTACCGGCGACAGGGTTTTATCCCGGTAGCGGGCCAGCAATTCGACGGCCGTCAGGTTGGCAATATCAGTCATGGTGCTTTACCTCCCTGCGCCGCATTAACCATGGCCCGCAGCAACACCGCGCAGCCCGCCGCCAGATCATCCGGCGCGGCGTTTTCGATTTCGTTGTGGCTGATGCCGCCTTCGCACGGTACAAAAATCATCCCCGCCGGGCCCAGTTCGGCGACGAAAATCGCGTCATGCCCGGCGCCGCTGACGATGTCCATATGGCTCAAGCCCAGGGCGGTGGCAGCATCGCGCACGGCGTTGACGCAGGCTGGATTGAAGTCCAACGGTGGGAAGTCGGCGGTAGGCGTCAGCTCAAAGGTCAGGCCGTGTTGCCGGGCAGTGGCCTCGATCACTTGGCGCACTTCATCGACCATGGCTTGCAGCTTGTCGGCGTGCAGGTGGCGCAGGTCGATGGTCATGTGCACCTGGCCGGGAATTACGTTGCGCGAACCCGGATGCAAACTCAGGCAGCCGACGGTGCCGCAGGCGTGGGGTTGTTGTTCATGGGCGATGCGGTTTACCGCGCTGACCACTTGCGCAGCGCCCACCAGGGCGTCCTTGCGCAGGTGCATTGGTGTCGGTCCGGCGTGGGCCTCGACGCCGTTCAGCGTCAGGTCGAACCACTTCTGGCCCAGACAACCCATGACCACACCGACGGTGATGGCCTGATCTTCCAGCACCGGGCCTTGCTCGATATGCGCCTCAAAGTAGGCGCCAACCGGGTGACCTAGCACAGCGCGGGAACCGGCGTAGCCGATACGCTGCAATTCGGCGCCCACCGACAGGCCTTGCTCGTCTTGTTTGTCGAGGGTGTCCTGCAAGTCAAACTTCCCGGCAAACACCCCGGAACCCATCATGCACGGTGGGAAACGCGAGCCTTCCTCGTTGGTCCACACCACCACCTCGATCGGCGCCTGGGTCTGCACATTCAAGTCATTCAAGGTGCGGATCACTTCCAGGCCAGCCATCACCCCATAGCAGCCGTCGAACTTGCCGCCGGTAGGCTGGGTGTCGATATGGCTGCCGGTCATCACTGGCGCAAGGTTCGGATCACTCCCGTCGCGGCGGGCGAAAATATTGCCGATGGCATCGACGCTGACAGTGCAACCAGCCGCCTTGCACCACTGCACAAACAGGTCGCGGGCCTGGCGATCGAGGTCGGTAAGGGCCAGGCGACACACGCCGCCTTTTGGTGTGGCGCCCAGGCGCGCCAGGTCCATCAGCGACTGCCACAAGCGCTCGCCATTGATCAACGGCGCATTGCTATCGAGTGGGTTGGACAAATCCACAGAGCTGTTCATAAGGAATCTCCGGTCAGGCACTCAGGGCCAAATAACGGTTCTTGATCGTCGGGTCCGCGCGGAAGGCTTCGGCGCTGCCTTCGTAGACCACGCGGCCTTGTTCGAGGACGTAATGGCGGTCGGCGAGCTTGTCGCAGACCATCAGGTTCTGTTCCACCAGCAGCACCGGCAGGCCGTCGTCCTTGACCTTGCGCAGGATCTTCACCAGTTCGTCGACGATCACCGGGGCCAGGCCTTCGGTGGGTTCATCGAGAATCAGTAGCTTGGGATCGTTGAGCAGGGCGCGGGCGATGGCGAGCATCTGTTGCTCGCCGCCAGACAGTGCATGGCCGGCGTTTTTGCGGCGTTCCTTGAGGCGCGGGAACATGGCGTAGACATCTTCCATCTGCCAGCGACTGGTCTTGCGCACTGCAATGCGCAGGTTTTCCTCGACGGTGAGCAGGCGGAAAATCCCTCGATTTTCTGGCACCAACGCCAGGCCCTGGCGGGCAATTTCAAAGATTTTCTGCCCCACCAGCGGCTGGCCATTGAAGTGAATCTGGCCCTGGCGCGGGCAGATAATCCCCAGGATGCTGCGCAGGGTGGTGGTCTTGCCGGCACCGTTGCGCCCCAACAGGGTCACCAGTTCGCCGGGGTTGACGGTCAGGGACACGCCTTCGAGGACGTGGCTCTTGTCGTAGTAGGAGTGGATATTGTCGACGGTCAGCATCAGGCGGCTTCTCCCAGGTAGGCGCTGCGCACGCGCTCATCGGCACGGACCAATTGCGGTGGGCCTTCCACCAGGATTTGGCCGTGGCTCATTACCGTGATGGTTTGGCTGATGGACATGACGATGCTCATGTTGTGCTCGATCAACAGCACCGTATGGTCACGACCGAGGTCGCTGATCAGTTGGGTCATGATCGGAATGTCGTCGATGCCCATCCCCGAAGTGGGTTCATCAAGCATCAGCAGTTTCGGTTTCGAGCAGATCGACATGCCCACTTCCAGCACCCGTTGCTGGCCGTGGGACAACTCGCCAGCCAGGGTCTCGGCGCGGGCGGTGAGTTGCAGGCGTTCCAATACCTGATCGGCCATCTCCAGGTGTTCGCGTTTGCTGTCGACCCGACGCCAGAAGTTTAGCGCTTTCATCCCGTCGCGCCCTTGTGCGGCCAGGCGCAGGTTTTCCCGCACGCTGAGGTTTTGGAACAGGCTGGTGAGCTGGAACGAACGGGCCATGCCCAGGCCCACGCGGCTGTGGGCCGGCTTGCGCATCAGGTTCTTGCCGTCGAAATGAATCGCCCCGGCAGTGGCCTGTCGCTCGCCGGTCAGACAGTGAAACAGGCTGGTCTTGCCAGCGCCGTTGGGGCCAATGATGGTGTGGATGGTGCCGGCTTCGACCTTGAGGTTGACGCCATTTACCGCGTGGAAGGCGCCGTAGGCCAGTTCCAGATTCTTGGTTTCCAACAGGATGCTCATGACAGCTTCTCCTTGGTTTCGACGCTGGTTTTACGATGGCCGCGCAGCCGCTCGAACAGCGACGACAAACCGCCCCACAAACCACCGCGCATAAAGATCACCACCAGGATCAGAATCACCCCCAGCAGCATCAGCCAACGCGGCCACAGGTCGGAAAGGAAATCCCCCAGCAGTACGATGGAACCGGCTCCCAACAGCGAACCAAATAGCGAACCGGCGCCGCCGACGATGGTCATGATCAGGATGTTCTCGGACATCGCCAGGTCGATGTTCGACAGCGGCACAAAGTGCAGGAGCATGGCGTACAGCGCACCGGCAATCCCGGTCACCGCGCCGGACAATACGAACACCAGAATCTTGAAGTGGCGGGTGTCGTAGCCGATGGCCGAGGCGCGGGTTTCGTTCTCACGGATCGCCATCAGGGTGCTGCCGAACGGCGAGGCAATCACCCGGCGTGCGCCGATGAAGATCAGCAGGAACAGCACCGCGACAAAGCCATAGAACGCGCGGGCATCGGTCAGTGAAAGCAGCACGGTTTCACCGATACGGATCTCCGGGCGCGGCACGCTGAGCAGGCCGTTGTCACCACCGGTCCAGTCGCTCAAGGTGTAGGCGATAAAGTAGGCCATCTGACTGAACGCCAGGGTCAGCATCACGAAGTAGATGCCGGTACGGCGGATCGCCAGGGCACCGACCAAAAAAGCCAGGAAACCGCCGGCCACCGCTGCGCCTAAAAGCGCGCTGAACAGGCCCAGTTGCAGGTGGATCATCAACAGCGCCGCGCAATACGCCCCGGCACCGAAGAAGATGCCTTGGCCGAACGACAGCAGCCCGGTGTAGCCCAGGAGCAGGTTGCAGGCCAGGGCGGCCATGGCGAAGATCAGGATCTCGGTGGCCAGGGTCGCCGAAGGCAGGACCAACGGCAGACCGATCAACACCGCAAGCACTAACAGCAGCATATAGCGCGACTGGGTCTTGGCGAACGGCAGGGGGTTTTTCTCGCTCATGTCAGGCTCTCCCAAACAGGCCGTAAGGGCGTACCAGAATCACCACGGCCATTGCGCCGTAGATCATCAGGCTCGCACCCTGGGGCCAGAGTGTGGTCATCAGGCTTTGCACCACGCCCACCAGCAAACCGCCCACCAGGGCACCGCTGAAGGAACCCATGCCGCCGATCACCACTACGACGAAGGCGACGCCGAGGATTTCCGGGCCGACAAAGGGCTGGGCGCCGCGCAACGGGGCAAACAGCACACCGGCAACGCCGGCCAGAGCGACGCCGAGGGCGAAGGTCATGGAGAACAGGCGAAAGATGTTGGTGCCCAGCAGCGATACGGTTTCGGTGCTTTCACTGCCGGCACGCACCAGGGCACCGAAGCGCGTGCGCTCCAGCAGCAGCCACAGGCCCAGGCCCACCAGCCCTGAAAAGACAATCAGGAACAGGCGGTAGTAGGGGTAGACGAAATCACCCACCACCAGCACGCCTCGCAGCAATTCGGGCACGGCGACGCTTTTGCCCACTGGGCCCCAGATCATCACGCTGGCTTCCTGGATGATTAGCGCGATCCCTAAGGTCACCAGAATCTGGAACATGTGCGGCAAGTGGTAAATCCGCTGGATCAATAATCGCTCGATCACCCAGGCCAGGGCGGCCACCACCAGCGGCGCGATCAGCAGGGCCAGCCAGAAGCTGCCGGTGAGGCTGACGGCGGTGTAGCAGATGTAGGCGCCCAGCAGGAAAAACGCACCGTGGGCGAAGTTGACGAAGTTCAGCAGGCCGAAAATGATCGTCAGCCCGACCGCGATCAGGAAGTAGATCATCCCCAGCCCGAGGCCGTTGAGTATCTGGAACAGGTAAAGATTGAGCATGCAGGAATCCTCGAACAGGAGGCCGCCCGAGCGGCCCTGTCGTGTGTTACCGGTAATGGTTTAGCGGATCAGCCGAGCACGCAGCCGGTGGCCTCTACCGGCGGGAACGATTGGCCGGAACTGATCACCTTGGCTAGGTCGTCCTTGTCGGCCATATCGCCAGCGGCCTTGCCCACCAGCAGGTAGTAGTCCTTGATCACCTGGTGGTCGCCGGCACGGATCGATTCCTTGCCGGTCGGCCCTTCGTAACTGAGGCCCTGCATGGCCTTGGCCACGGTCGGCCCGTCGAAACTGCCGGTGGCGATGATGGTGTCGAGCATGACTTTGGTGCTGATGTAGTCAGCGGCCAGAGGGTAGGTGGGGTTGATGCCGTATTTGGCTTGGGTCAGTTTCACCAGCTCGCGGTTGAGCGGGGTGTCGACCTGGTGCCAGTACTGCGCGCCAAGGTACACGCCGTCGAGAAGGTCGCTGCCCAGTTCCTGGAACTGGTCGAGTCCGGCGGACCATACCAGCAGCACTTTCATGCGTTCCTTGATGCCGAAGTTGACTGCCTGGCGCAGGGTATTGGACGACTGGCTGCCGAAATTGAGCAGCACCAGCACGTCGGGTTTGGCGGCGATGGCGTTGGTCAGGTAGCCGGAGAATTCCTGTTCCTGTAACGAGTGATAGCTGTTGCCGCAGTGCTCCAGGCCATGTTCGGCGAGTACCGACTTGGCCCCTTCCAGAAGCGCTTCACCGAACACATATTGCGGGGTGATGGTGTACCAGCGCTTGGCATCGGGCAGTAACTTGATCAGCGGCACGATGGTTTCGCGGATCGCACCGTAGGTTGGCACCGACCAGCGGAAGGTTGCACTGTTGCAGTCTTTTCCGGTGACTTCATCGGCGCCCACCGGGGTCATGAATACACCTCCGGCCTTGCCCACTTCCTTGGCCACTGCCAGCGCCGAGGACGACAGGGTACACCCCTGGAAGAACCGCGCGCCGTCCTGCTGAATCGCTTCCTGAACTTTGCGCACCGCCTTGCCGGCATTGCCTTCGGTGTCGATCACCTTGTAGTTCAGCGGGCGACCCAATAGTTCGGGATGCTGTTCCACCGCCAGGCGTGAACCCATGTCGGCAAACTTGCCATAACTGGCAAAGGCGCCAGACATGGACTTGAGGCCATAAAAGGTAAACGGCTCGGCGGCAAATGCAGAGCGCACACTCAACGGAAGGCTGAGGGCGGCTGCGGCGGTGAGGCTGGCTTTCAACAACGTACGACGCTGCATGGGGTGACTCCCTGGTTTAGTTATTGGCAGGAGTGGCAATGGCAAAACGGCGCATCACGGCCTGTGGGCAGGCCTTTTATTGGGGTGGGTCTTATGTAGGAGCGAGCTTGCTCGCGAGAAACCCGAGCGCGCCGATGGGCATCAGATTTCCCGCGTTATCGTTAACGACCCTCGCGAGCAAGCTGGCTCCTACAGGTAAAACGGGGTCAGTGGTTGTGATCGAACTCCAGTAGAAAATGCGGGCTGACTTGGCCTTCGAGCGCGGTCATGTGGTGTTCGGCGTCGCACATGTGCTCATGCATCAAGGTGCGCACGGTGGTTTCATCTTCGGCGCGAAAAGCGATCAGCAACTGCTTGTGATAGTCCAGGTTGGCAGCGTCGAACTGCTTGCGCTTGGGCTTGTAAGCTTTTTTCAGCACCACGAGGTCGCGCAGCAAATCGTTGAGAAATTGCGCCATGAAACTCAGCAGCGGATTGGGGCAGGCACGGGCCAGCAGATTATGGAACTCCAGTTCCGCCAGGCGCTGTTCACGCTGGCCGGCTTCGCTGTCTTCCGGTGCGCTGCAAAAATCCACGTTGTCTTGGAGGGCGCGATAGTCGTCTTCGCTCAAGCGACCGAGCACCGACACGGCCAGTTCCACCTCGATGACCTTGCGCAACTGATAGACCTGCTCGCCATCCAGATGCTGGAAGTGCAGGTAATTGCGCAAGGCGCGGCTGGCCGGCTCGGTGCCGGCCTGATTCAAATAGGCACCGCCACTGGGGCCGGTGCGGGTGCTGACCAGTCCTTCGACCTCCAGCGCCTTGAGGGCTTCACGGGCCGAACCCTTGGAGCACTGGAAGCTTTCCATCAGCTCACGCTCGGTAGGCAAGCGGTCGCCGGGCTTCAGGGCGTCGGTGACGATGGAGCGCTTGACCGACTCGACAATCACATCGGAAAGCTTCTGGCGTTTGCGTCGCAGGGGGCGGCTGAGCATGGTTTTCTATTTATCGTATTAATGCGGATAAATAGCACTTAATAGGGGTTGGCGAGGGGCGTCAACGGCAGGGGTCGTTTTCAGTCAAGAAGGGTCGCAAACAGGTCTGGCGCAGTAATTGCCTCCCTTCACCGCTCAGTCTTTATGCAGGAGCAACCCGACCATGCAATTACGAGCCTTGCGGTATTTCCACGAGGTCGCGCGCTGCGCTTCGTTGCGTAAGGCGGCTGAGCGGTTGTACGTCACGCCGACGGCCGTGAGCCGGCAGATCGAGCACTTGGAGCACTTCTTTGGTGCCGCCCTGATTGAGCGCGGGCCCCGAGGTATCCGTTTGACGGTGGAGGGCGAATGCCTGGCCGAACAGGTAACGTCCACACTCATAGTATTGGTCCCACATATCTTCGAAGCGCGAGCCGTAGAGGCTGGCTTCCAGGCCATAGCCCGGCTTGATCGTGGCGCCCAGATAGCTGATGCGCGCACCGCTGTAGGCGCGGTTACCGAAGGTGGTGGTCAGGCGTTCGGCACCGGTGCCGATGCGGGGGATCGCCCGGTCGAAACTGCCGCCTTGAATCGACAGCCAATCCAGTTCGTTGCTGTACAGCCCCATGCCCTGGAAGCTGGAGGGCAGGGCGCGGTTATCCTTGTAGCGCAGAATCGGGTTGTCGGTCATTAGGCGGCCGGCCTTGAGTTCGGTGCTGGACAGCCGAAAGCGCACATCGCCCACCCCCAGCCGGCTCCAGGTCGGGATGGCGTCGCCGTCGCTGTCCACCAGCACGCGGTCGCCGCCATTGGCCACCTTGCCATGGCCGCGTTCCAGGTTGACCGCGCTGAATACGCCCACGTCCACACCGACACCAATCAGGCCCTGAGTGTAGCCGGAGCTGTACTTGAGCATGCTGGTCTGCACCCAGGTTTCCCGCACGCGGGTCGGCTCGATGCCGCCGGGTTTCTTGATGCTCAGGCGGGTGGTGCGCTTTGTGTGCTGGTTGGAGTAGTAGTGACGCAGGTTCAGGTCCAGGGTGCTGCCTTCAAGAAAACCGGGCGCGCTGGCCTGGGCATTCTCTTGAGCAAAAGCCTGAGTGCTTGTGGCCAGGGTGACGGCCAGCAAAAGACGTGGATACATGGTGAATCCCCACACAAGTAAGACGTAAGGCGACCGTCCCGGCCAAACCCATGGGCTCGACCGGTCAGTGGCGAAAAGACGCGGGACAGTGGGAAGCGGTATCAGCGAACCGGGGCTTCTGTGAGCCGGGTTTCGCGGGCCGATTGGCCAGGCAGCGATGGCCGGGTTTCCTTGGCAAACCAGGCGGCGGTCAGGCACACCACGTTGGCGATCAGCAAGTACCAGACCGGCGACATCGGGTCACCGGTGGTGCCGATCAGCCAGGTGATGATGATCTGCGCGGTGCCGCCAAACGCCGCCACGCCGAAGGCGTAGACGATGGAGAAACCGGTGGAACGTACCGACTTGGGAAAGCTCTCCACCAGCAACACGATCAACGCCGCGCCACTCATGCCATGCAGGCCCGACAGTACGGCCAGGGTGATGAGGAAGGTCGAAGGGCTGGGGTGTTCGGTCATCAGTTGCAGCGCGGGGAACAGGATCAGCAGCAACACCACCCGTGGCGTCATCAGAATCACGCGGCGGCCGAAGCGGTCGCAGAGTATACCGCCGGCGATTGCGCACACTGCCATCGCCGCCCCGGCCACCAGGGTGGAGAGCATGGAAATGCTGGTGGGCAACTTCAGTTCGGTGAGGGCGAAGGTGGTCATATAGTTGAGGAAGTACTGGGTGATGGTGCTGCCGGAGAGGATCAGCAAGCCCAGCACCAGCGCCCGCCGATGCTTACCGCAGACTTCCCGCACCAGCTCGCCGGTGCTGGTCTGCTCGCCGTGGCCGTGGAAGGTTTCTGCCAGGTTGCGGCGGATGTAGATGCCGATGGGCAACACCAGCAGACCGAACACGAACGGCACGCGCCAACCCCAGCTGTTGAGGTCTTCGGGTGACATGACTTTGGTCAGGGTATAACCCACCAGGCCTGCAGCCATCGCCGCGACGCCTTGGGCGACCACTTGCCAACAGGCATAAGTGCCGCGCTTGTGTGGCGGTGCGGCTTCCAGGATGTAAGTGGTGGCGGGGCCGGCTTCACCGCCCCAGGCCAGGCCCTGGATCATGCGGGTGACCACCAGCAGGATCGGCGCGGCGATGCCAATGGTCTCGTAGCCGGGCAAGATCGCAATACTGCCGGTGCCCACAGCCATCATCACCAGGGTCAGCAACATCGCCGGTTTGCGCCCGACACGATCGGCGTAGGCGCCAATCAGTACGGCGCCCAACGGCCGTACGATAAAGCCGATGCCGAAGGCTGTGACCGACAGCATCAAGCTGACGAAGGCGCTGTCGGAGGGGAAAAACGTGTGGCCAATCATCACCGCGAAAGTTGCGTACACACCAAAGTCGAAAAACTCCACCGCGTTGCCCAGCACCACGGCAAAGATGCTCTTTTTGCCAGCGTCCGGGGACGGTGTTTCGGGTGTCTGATCCGGATCGGATCGGGTCAATTGTTCAGTGTGCATACTAGCCCCTCGATTTTAGTTATAAGTCGTCCAGACCCCGGCCGGGTGGCCGAGGAACAGGCGTGTGGGTGGGCAGTTCAGTTACAGCATTAAAGTCAGGACGGGTTCGGCCAGTGGTGGATTGCGCCACGCCAGCTCTCATAGGTTTTAGCAATTTGCAGCAGCCAGATATCAGCGAAGCGCGGTGCGACCATTTGCAAACCGATGGGCATGCCGTCGGCGGCGAAACCGCAGTTGATCGACAGTGCGGGTTGTTCGCCCATATTCCACGGCACGGTGAAGACGATGTGCTCGAACGGTTGTTGCGGGTCATTGCTCGGCGACGGCCACTCGGCGGGGAAGGCATTGACCTGGTTGGTGGGCGAGAGGATCAGGTCCAGATCGCTGAACGCTTGCGCTGCGCGGCGGCGCATTTCGAACGTCTGGTTGAAGCCCTGCACGGCTTGCACGCCCGTGATGTCGGCGCCCGGTGCGGCCCAGTCGCGGATATAGGGCAAGACTTTGTCGAACTGCTCACTGCTCAAGGCCGACAAATCGCCCCATTGCCGGGCGCGCCAGAAGTGGTCGAGGCCGTCGAGTTGTGCGCGGTCCATGATCGGTGGGATCAGCGTGACTTTGGCGCCATGGGCCTCAAACAACCGTGCGGCTTGCTCGACCGCCTCGCAGACAAACCCCTCCGGTTGCAGACCGGCACCGGGTTCGAGCATCAAACCGACACGCAGGCCCTTGACCGACAGCGGTTGGTTGCTCCACTCGGTGGTGAGCGGCGCCAGGCTGGTGGCGTCGCGGGCATCGGGGCGGGCCAGGTGCTGCATCATCAACACGCAGTCGTCGACCGTGCGGGTCATGGGGCCGGCGGTGCGGCCGGTGTAATACGGGTCGATGGGGATTCGCCCCAGCGTCGGTTTGAAACCCACCAGGCCACACCAGGCGGCGGGCAGTCGCACCGAGCCGCCGATGTCGGTGCCGATGTGCAACGGGCCGTAACCGGCAGCGGCGGCAGCGGCGGCGCCGGAGCTAGAACCGCCGGTGTTGTTGGCGACGTTCCACGGGTTGCGGGTGATGCCGTGGAAACTCGACAGGCCGGAGGAGAGCATGCCGAAATCGGGGGCGGTGGTTTTAGCGAGAATGATGGCGCCGGCTTCGCGCATTCGTGCGGCGGGTGGGGCGTCGTTCAGGGCCGGCGTGAGTCGGGTGGCGGCGCTGCCGAGGGGGATCGAGGTGCCTTTTGTGGCGATCAGTTCCTTGACGGTGACGGGAACGCCGTCGAGTACGCCATTGGGTTGGCCTTTGTTCCAGCGCTCGGTGGAGGCTTGGGCTTGCTGGCGGACCTGGCCCGGGTCGAAGGCGTAGAGGGCGCGGATTTTTGGTTCCCAGCGATCGATATGGGCCAGCAGGTGGTCGTAGTAGTCGATGGGGGACAGTTGCCGGCTGGCGAATTGCTCCAGCAGTTGCGCGGCCGTGAGGGTGTGCAGATCAGTCATCGAGCGCTTCCTTGGGGTGGGCCTGGGCTCATGGCGGGTGGCTATTGGTCTGGACTATATAAACCCCTTGGGGGATCGGCCATCACAAACGAGGCAGGGCGGTGTTGCGCTTTTGTGTGCACTCGGGGTGGCGCAAGCAAGTCGGCACGCCTATCTCAGCGGTGATTAACCCTCTGAGCGGTAGTGGCTATTGGCCGTTGCCCTGATAGACTTCCTGCATTCATCCAGGATCAACGAGACCATGCCAGCTACAGGAGGAAAAGGACTTGCGCTCGCCAAACGCCTGTACAAATCCCGCGGCCTTGGGCTGAGCCTCGGGTTTATCTGCGTGGTTGCCGGCATGTATCCATTGGCCCCACCCAACTGGGTCTGGGCCTGGATGATCATCAACGCCTTTGTCTGGCCGCACCTGGCTTACCAATGGTCGCGCCGCGCCAAAAACTCCCTGCGTACCGAGCACCGTAACCTGCTGTTCGATTCGTTTTGCGGTGGTTTCTGGGTCGCTGCCATGCAGTTCAATCCGCTGCCCAGTGTCACCACCTTGTCGATGATGACCATGAACAACGTCGCCATCGGCGGCCCACGGTTCATGCTCATCGGTTGGCTGGCCCAGGCGCTGGGGATAGGCGTGTCGATATTGATATTCACCCCGACATTCATCGCCTTGACCAGCGAAACCCAGCTCTACGCCTGCCTGCCGATCCTGATGATCTATCCCCTGGCCCTGGGTTGGATTTGTTACCGCCAGGCCATCACCCTGGCCCAGCACAAACGCGAGTTTCTGGCCCTGAGTCGCACTGACAGCCTGTCTGGTTTGCTCAATCACGGTGCCTGGAAAGACCACTTGGAAATCGAGTTCCAACGCTGCCGCGAAGAGCAGCAGGGCGCCGCCATCGCCTTGATCGACATCGATCACTTCAAGGTCATCAATGACACCTACGGCCATGTCGCCGGCGATATTGTGCTGCGCCAGTTGAGCAAAGTGCTACGCCAGAACCTGCGGGCCACTGACTTGGCCGGGCGTTATGGCGGTGATGAGTTTTGCGTGATTCTGCCGGACATGCCCCTGGGCCGCGCCACCGAAGTGATGGAGGCCTTGCGCGACCGCTTCAGTTCCCTCGGCTACGCCCAGGACCCGACTTTGCGCGCCAGCCTGAGCATCGGCCTGGCGCCGTATCAACCGTCTCACGACGATGCCACCAGTTGGCTCAACGATGCCGACCAGGCGTTGTACGAGGCCAAGAGCAGCGGGCGTAATCGGGTCAGTGCAGTGCAGGGGAGTTGGCTGAGGTCGGTTTGAGGATCAACAAACCGGCTTTTGTCAGGTAGGGTGTGGCGCTACCTTCCAACAAAAACAAGGATCGGTTCATGACCTTCAATTTTCACCGCACCTTACTGGCCGCCACCCTGGTGCTGTCTTTTGGCTTGGCAATGCCGGCCTTCAGCGCCGAACCTCACAAACTGATCCAGGCCGATGCCGAACAGTACAAGGCCGATGCCCTGAAACTGCTGGAGCGCCTGGTGAATATCGATTCGGGTTCCGGCTACGAACCCGGCCTGACCCAAGTGCGGGACATCGCCGTCGATGAGCTGAAGCAACTCGGTTTCAGCATCGAACTGGTGCCGGATGCTGCCGCCAACAACAGCCATGTGATCGCCACCCTCAAGGGCACCGGCAAAGCGAAAATCCTGCTGATGGCGCACATGGACACCGTGTTCAAGGAAGGTTCGGCGGCCGAGCGGCCGTTTCATATCAAGGATGGCCGCGCCTACGGTCCAGGGGTGATGGACGACAAGGGCGGCATCGTTGCCGGGATCTATGCCTTGAAAGTGCTGAAAAACCAGAACTTCAAGGACTACGCGCAGATCACCTTCCTGCTGGACGCCAGCGAAGAAACCGGCTCCGACGCCGCCACCGATCTGATCAAAAAAACCGCCAAGGCCCACGACGTCACCCTCAACCTGGAACCGGGTCGCCCGGCCGATGGGCTGGTGGTTTGGCGCAAGGGCAGCGCCACCGCCGTGGTCGAGGTCAAGGGCAAGGCCGCTCACGCCGGTGTCGCGCCGGAACTGGGTCGCAACGCGGCGATGGAAGTGGCGCACCAGATCCTGCAACTGGGCAAGCTGGGGGACGAGGAGAAGAAGACCACCATCAACTTCACCGTGCTCAAGGCTGGCGACCGCACCAACGTGATCCCCGATCAGGCCATCGCCAAGGCTGACGTGCGAGCGGCGTTGCCGGAAGAATTTGATCGCATCGAGAAGGATCTTGCGCGGGTTTCGGCCAATAAATTGATTCCGGAAACCGAAGTTAAAACCACCCTGCAACGCGGCTTGCCGCCGATGCCGCAAACGCCGGAGTCGGACAAGTTGGTGGCCATCGCCCAAGGTATCTATGGCGAGTTGGGCCGCAAGCTGACCATCGAAGGCAGCGGCGGTGCGGCGGATGCCAGCCTGTCGGCAGGCGTGGGCACGCCGACGCTGGATGGTTTCGGGATTGTCGGGGGCAATATCCACACTTCAGAGGAATATGCCGAAGTGGAGAGCGTGGCGCCGCGGATTTACCTGTTGAGCCGGATGATCATGGAGCTTTCCAGGCGCTGATATGAAGAATAAGTACTTACTCATCTTTTGAGACTCGTCATTAGCTACGCGAGCGTTGACCGTCATAGAGGTGGATACCTGTTTACGCCATATCGCTTTGCACAAACGCTTCGCCAAGAAAATCGATCAAGGTGCGCACCGACGGCAACAAGCCCCGGCGTGATGGGAAGATTGCATGGACGATCCCGGTTCTCGGCGACCAGCCGGGAATCAGGCTCACCAAGCGGCCCGCCGCGATGTCTTCGCGCACCACCACGCTGGGCAGGTGCGCCACGCCGACACCGGCGCACGCCGCATGCCGCAGGGCGAGCAGGTCATCGGTGATCATTCGCGGGAAATGCCGGATCACCGCACTGGCGCCGTTCTCACCAAACAACTCCCACTGATACTCCCGCTGCCCCGAGCCCCAATGCAGGCTCGGCAAGCCATTGAGGTCGGCCGGCAGCGGTGGGTTCGACAGGTGTGACACAAACAGCGGGCTGCCCACAAGGCACTGGGTGCTGTTGCCCAGCACCTTCATCACCAGATCGGTGTTTTCCAGTGGAGGGAAGCGGATGCGCAGGGCGACATCAACGCCTTCGTGGATCACATCGACCCGCCGGTTGGTGCTCTCGATATGCAATTCCACCAGCGGATACTTGAGCATGTAGCGAGTCAGCATCGGCCCGACCCAGGAGTTGAGCAGGGCGGTGGGGCAGCTCAGACGCACGATACCCTGGGGTTCGGAACGGTTGCGCTCGATCACTTCGGCGGCGCTTTCGGCTTCCACGCGCATCGCCAAGCAGCGCTGGTAATAGGCCTGGCCGATCTCGGTGAGGGAACAATGGCGGCTGGAGCGGTTGATCAAGCGCACACCCAGGCGCTCTTCCAGCTCCGAAATACGTCGGCTGAGCTTGGACTTGGGCATGCCCAGCGCCCGGCCTGCCGCTGCAAAACCACGGTGTTCAACCACCTGGGTGAAGTAATAGAGGGTGTTGAGGTCTTCCACCATCGTTCTCCAAATAGAACGCTAAGGGTCATTTTTGCTGTCTAGTGCTGAAAAGGTAACGGATTTAAGGTGTGTCCATGAACTGCTTTCACCCATTTGGAGACACACCATGAAAAATATCATCGGTATCTACACCAGCCCGCGAGGCCATTGGGTGGGCGACGGCTTTCCGGTTCGCACCCTGTTTTCCTACGACACCATGGGCAAGCACATCAGCCCGTTCCTGTTGCTGGACCACGCCGGTCCTGCCGACTTCACCCCCACCGAACAACGTCGTGGCGTAGGCCAGCACCCTCATCGCGGCTTTGAAACCGTGACCATCGTCTACAAGGGCGAAGTCGAGCACCGGGACTCCACCGGCGCCGGTGGCAAAATCGGCCCGGGCGATGTGCAATGGATGACGGCCGCCAAGGGGATTCTCCACGAGGAGTTCCATTCCGAGGCCTTCGCCCGCAGTGGCGGCGCGCTGGAGATGGTCCAGTTGTGGGTCAACCTGCCGGCCAAGGACAAAATGGCCGACGCCGGTTACCAGACCATCCTCGACGGCGATATCCCGTCGCTGCCTCTGGCCGATGGTGCCGGCAGCCTGCGCTTGATTGCCGGCGAATTTGCCGGAGCCCAAGGCCCGGCGCGCACCTTCACGCCGATTGACGTGTGGGATGTGCGACTCAACGCCGGCAAGGTCGTGACCCTGGACCTGCACGCCGGACGCAACACGGCCCTGGTAGTGCTCAAGGGCACGGTGCAGGTCAACGGTTCGGAACTGGTGCGCGAAGGGCAATTGGCGCTGTTTGAACGCGATGGCGATCAGATCAGCCTGGAGTCCAACAACGACGCCATGGTCCTGCTGCTCAGCGGCGAGCCCATCGACGAGCCTATCGTCGGCCACGGTCCGTTCGTAATGAACACCGAGCAGGAAATCCACCAGGCCTTCGCCGACTTCCAGTCCGGCCAGTTCGGCCAGATGCACGGATAAGCGTTCGCCGGGGCCATAGATGGCCTTTACTCCTTAATCTTGCGTGCGCCGACCTTTTGGTGGGCGGCACCCGATTCACCCACGCCGAACCGACTCGGCATAACCACTGAAACGAGGACTACCCCATGACTACAGCCTACAAACGTCTCGACAAGGACAACGCCGCCGTTCTGCTGGTTGATCATCAGGCTGGCCTGCTGTCCCTGGTACGTGACATCGAACCGGACAAGTTCAAGAACAACGTGCTGGCCCTGGCCGACCTGGCCAAGTACTTCAACTTGCCGACCATCCTCACCACCAGCTTCGAAACCGGCCCCAACGGCCCGCTGGTGCCGGAACTCAAGGCGCTGTTCCCGGATGCGCCGTACATCGCCCGCCCAGGCCAGATCAATGCCTGGGACAACGAAGACTTCGTCAAGGCGATCAAGGCCACCGGCAAGAAACAGCTGATCATTGCGGGCGTGGTGACGGAAGTGTGCGTGGCATTCCCGGCGCTGTCGGCCCTGGCGGAAGGTTTTGAGGTGTTTGTGGTGACGGATGCGTCCGGCACCTTCAACGAAATCACCCGTCATTCGGCCTGGGACCGCATGTCGGCCAACGGTGCGCAACTGATGACCTGGTTCGGCCTGGCCTGTGAACTGCATCGCGACTGGCGCAACGATGTGGAAGGTTTGGGGGCTTTGTTCGCCAACCACATCCCGGACTATCGCAACCTGTTTACCAGCTACAACGCCTTGACTGGCGCCAAATAAAACAACACTGCCGTCTCAGCCAGCTCCCACACTGTTTTGCGCGATGGCGGGTATTTGCATTCTGGCCCTATACCCGCCATCCGCTTTTCATGCGATCTTCACCCCATTCGCCCTGGAGTCGCCTGGATGCTCTTATTTATCTCCGATCACCCGATGCTCTGCGCCGTGGCGTTGATCCTCATCGACATCGCCGTCTGGCGCCTTTTCTCCGTCAACCCCGGAAACTGGAAGTTGGTGGCACGGCTGGTGATCTTTGCCGTATTCAGCGCCGTGTTGTTCAACGACGGCATGAACCCGATGCTGGTCGCGCCCTATGCCGACAACACGCCCTTGCACTTGGCCGCCACGGCCTTGCAGATCGGCTGGTGGTTGTTTGCCGCGCGCACTCTCACGGTGTTGCTCGGTGCGCTGATGATGCAACGGGTCGGCCACACCGGGCGGTTGTTGCAGGACCTGATGGGCGCGGTGATTTTCCTGATCGCCATCATCGCCGCCATGGCCTACGTGCTCGACCTGCCGGTCAAGGGTGTGCTGGCCACCTCCGGCGCCGTGGCGATCATCGTCGGCCTGGCCTTGCAAAGTACCTTGAGCGACGTGTTTTCCGGGATTGTGCTCAATACCACCAAGCCTTATCAGCTTGATGACTGGATCTCCATCGACGGCACCGAAGGCCGCGTCACCGATATCGACTGGCGCGCCACGCGCCTGCAAACCTCCCAGGGCAGCATGGCAGTGATTCCCAACTCGCTGGCGGCCAAGGCCAAGATCATCAATTTCTCGCGCCCAGCGGACATGTTCGGTTTGGCGGTGAGCCTGCAAGTCAGCCCCCATGCGCGACCACAAACCGTCCTTGATGCCCTGGAGCGGGCGATGCAAGGCTGCCGGCCGCTGCTGGCCAAACCTGCGCCCAGCGTTGCCTTCAAGACCTCCGCCAGCGGTGGCGTGGAGTATGAAATCAGCGGTTTCGTGCCCGCCATGACCCTCAAGCGCGAGGTGCGCAACCAGCTCTACGACCTGGCTTATCGGCACTTGCAGGCGGCGGGGGTGAGCTTGCTGTCATCCGCCGAAAGCGCCACGCCTGCTCCCACTTCCCGAGCACGGGCGCTGCTGGAAAGCTCGAATATTTTCTCCACCCTGCGTCAGGAAGAGAAAGAAACCTTCAGCCAGAACATGACCCTGCAAACCTTCCGCGCCGGCGACATGATCCTGCCTGAAGGCGAGATCAGCGATCACCTGTTCATCATCGAATCCGGGGTGATTTCGGTGATCCTGAGCAAGGCCGGGCACAAGTTTGAAGCGGGTCGCATGGGGCCGGGCGAAGTGATTGGGGAGGGCGGGATACTGTCGGACCAGGCCATGCAGGCGGACTTCACCGCCAAGACCTACTGCACCCTGTACCGTATTGAAAAGGAATACCTCAAGCCGTGCCTGGACGCGCGCCACGACATCAGCGAGGCGATGAAAAACCTGTTGGATTTCCGCTTGCACGCAGCGCAGAACCTGACTCAGGAAAGCCCTGTGGTGCCGGTGAAAAAGGGCTTTATGCAGTGGTTGCGCAGCCGCACCTGACTCTGATTTGCGTAGCAGCCTGGGCTTGCATTGGCTACCTGTTCTTCGTCCGAATTGGCTATTTGTCCACGCCTGTGAGGTGACTAAGCTGGTCACCAATCCCCACTGTCCTGGAGCATCACCATGCAAGCTCGTACCGATTTCTACACCGCTTCCCCCGACGCGATGAAGGCCATGCTCGCCCTCGAAGCCGCGGTCGGCAAACTCTCTCTGGAACTGCCGCTACTGGAACTGGTACGCCTGCGCGTCTCGCAGATCAATGGCTGTGCCTTCTGCCTGGACATGCACACCGCCGATGCCCGCAAGGGCGGCGAGACCGAACGCCGTCTGTACACCGTCTCGGCTTGGCGCGAAACGCCATTCTTCACCCCTCGCGAGCGTGCGGCCCTAGCCTGGGCCGAAAGCCTGACCCTGATCAGCCAGACTCATGCTTCGGATGAAGATTACGCGTTGCTCAGCACCGAATTCAGCCCGCAAGAGCAAGTCGACCTGAGCGTGGCCATTGCCACCATCAACAGCTGGAATCGCTTGGCAGTGGGCTTTCGCAAGATGCCTAAATAGTTAGAAGTTAACCGACGCACTCAAGCGCGCCGTCAACGGTGCGCCCTGGAACAGGTAGTCATCGCCCATGTACTCGCCCGCGTCGCGCCAGTAGCGCTTGTCGAACAGGTTGTCGACGCTCAGGCGGAACACCGTTTCATAGCCGTCGATGCGCGTGCTGTAGCGGCTGCCGATATTGACCACTGCATAATCCCCCACCTCGACTTGCCCGGTGCGATTGGCGTACTTGCTGGCGCTGTATTGCACGCCACCGAGCACGGCCAGGCCATCGACCCAGGGCAGGGCGTAGTCGGCGTAGAGGCTGGCCCGCAGCTTGGGCACGTTGATCGCCTGATGGTCTTCGTACTCTGGCGTGCCACTGCCGCTGACGCGGGCGCGAATCGCCGCCACGCTGGCGGCAATCTGCAAGCGCGATGTGGCCCAGCCGTTGGCGGACAATTCCAGGCCGGTATTTTTCTGTTCGCCCTGTTGGACGTAGGTGTAGTCGCCGGCTGCATCCGGCTTGGCGTATTGGTAGGCCTGGCGGGTCTGGAAAACGGCGGCGGCGAAGCTGATGCGGCGCCAGTCGTATTTGACGCCGGCTTCGATTTGCCGGGAGACGGTTGGGGCGAGGGTTTCGAAACTGTTGAGGGCAAACCACGGTGCTTCGCCACCCAGGGACAGGCCCTTGCTGTAGCTGGTGTACAGTGACAGGTTTTCTATCGGCTTGTAGATCAGCGCCGCCTGAGGCAGGAATACATATTGCTGGGTATGGCGGGACTCGTTGCCATCCTTGTCGTAGGCCTGTTCGTCGAGGCGTACTTCGCGGCCACCCAGTACGGTCTGCCATTGCTCGTTGAAGCTGATGCGGTCGGTGACGAACAGACCGTACTGGCGGCTGTCGAGGCGGCGGTGGCTGTCGTTCAGTGGGCCGTCGTAAGCCGGGAAGTTTTCTGGGTCATGATCGATATTACCCGTGCCGAGCACTGTGCCGTCAGGCAGCATATTTCTCATGAAATTGATCGGTTCACGCTTGTCTACAACCCGCCGAAACGCGCTGGTCCCAAACGTCAGCTCATGCCCCAGGCCACCGGTGTTGAACAACCCGGTCATTGCCGCCTGGATTTCATCATTGCGCCGGGTGTCATCGGGGCTGCGGAAGTCGTAGATGTCGTAGTTGCCTTCGGGGCTGAAGTAGTTCGGTACCTTGGCCGCCGAGCAGCTGGTCGAACCGTAGCAACCCCAGGCAAACGAACTGTAATCATCAATCACCACCTTGCTGCGGGCCGCGCTGACACTGCCTTTCCACTGATCGCTGAAGCGGTACTCGAACTTGCCATTGAGGTTCAGCGAATCGATGCCCACCTGCTTGGCGCCGCTCTGATGGCCCAGCAGCTTTTTCGGCGAAGTGTCGTGGGGCACTTCGGTACCGCCAAGCAACTGATACCCCGGCACCGAACGCTGCTCCTTGTTTTGATACTCGGCGTCCAGTTGCAGCACCGCGTCGGGGCTGATGTTCCAGTCAAACGCCAGGGACAGGAAATCCCGCTGACCATTGGCGTGTTCGACATAGGAGTTGAGGTCTTCATGGGCGACGTTGGCTCGCAGGCCGAACTGCTGCTCGCTGCCAAACCAGCCACCGACATCAGTAGCGATATAGCCGCTGCCACGATCATCGGTGGACACCGTCACCGAACGCACATCTTCCGGGCGCTTGGTCACGTAGTTGATCACGCCGCTGGGCTCGGAAATCCCGCTTTGCAGGCCCGACAAACCCTTGAGTAATTCCACCCGCTGCTTGTTTTCCAGGGCGACGTTCTGCTCGCCGGTGATGGTGCGGCCATTGATTTTGTAGCTGCTGGCGGCGTTCAGGGGAAAACCGCGCACCACGAAATTTTCGTAATAGCCGATGGGCGCATAGCTTTCACCGACCGAGGCATCGTTGCGCAGCACTTCGCTGAGCAAGCGCGCCTGCTGATCCTTGATCAAGGATTCGTTGAACACCGCGATCGAGGAGGGCGTGTCCAGCAACGGCGCTTCGTCGAAACCGCCCACCGAGGCGGTGTCGTTCTGGTAGCCGAACGTGTCCTGCCCCTGGATTTTTACCGCTGGCAGCTCTATTTCAGCGGCCAGGCTGCTGCTTATGCCGCCGCTGAGCAGCAGGCCAAGGGTGAGCACATCAAGGGCAAAACGCGAGGTAACGGCAGGACGAAAACGCAAAACCATGGGGGAAGGCCTGAGAGCGCAGAGCGAAGGGCGCTTAAACTAGGCATAACGACGCTGGTTTACAAGTTTTCGAGAGTTCCTGCTTTCGAAGCTGTTTAGATACTGATACTGCGATGGCATCACCTCGGTACATCTGTTGATGATGGTGTTTCTCCGAAATTGATCGTTCCCATGCAGAGGGTGGGAACGATCTTCTGCGCACTGGATAGCATGTCACCGAAGTTTCTGGTGGCGCTTCAGGGTCTCGCTCGGCAACTCCTGGAACAACGCCCGATAGCTATTGGAAAACCGCCCCAAATGCCAAAACGACTATTTCATTGCCACCTCGGTCACGGTCGTCTCTACTGACGGCGGATTCAATAGTTCCCGCCGTGCACTGTTCAACCGACGCAGCCTCAACCATTGCGCCGGGCTTATTCCGGTGTAGGACTTGAAGCCGTTTTGCAACTGGCGCAACGGCACCCCGGCAATGCGCGCCAGCTCCATCAGGTTGACGGTTTCATCAGGCACATCCGCCGCCCATTCACCGATCCGCGCCATGATGATTCGCTCTTCGGTACGGCGCTGAAACGAACCCTTGTCCAGGCATACGCAAGCGTTATCGAGAATGAACAGGCAATCGTCCAGCAACTGCTGAGTCAGGGCGTCGCAGTTGGGCGCATCGATTACTTGTGACAAGCGAGTAAGCGTTGTGCTGAGCCAGCGACTGAACAGGGCGTTTTGCAGCGAATTAAGCGGGGCCATGAACAGCCCTTCCAGTTTCGCAACGTCCAGGGCATGCCTCTGGACAAACTGCGGGCCAAATACCACCGCCACTTCACGGTAGTTCTCTGGCGTGATCCAGATGTTGCGGCTTTCGCCATTGAGCATATACAGCGCGTTGTCGCTGCCATCGAAGCAGAACGCCAACGAACCCGGCGGCGCGTTGAAACTCTGCTCCACCCGCGTGTTCATCCGCTCTTCGTACACATGGACCCCTTGCAGGTCCAGATAGCGAATATGCCCGGCAAAATGCCCCGGGGACATCTGCTGATACTGCTGCACCCAGCCGGGTGTCGCACTGCATTGAGCGGCCACATCACCGGTGGTGAAGGCCTGTACGCGCAAAGCTGTTGCCTGTGTCATGGGTAACCTGGGCGCACTCTATTGGTGCGTTATGGTTGGCGAAAAGTGGATAGATGCCGTCGAGCTGCGGGCTCAAGATAGACCTCAACGCGCTGCGGGGGAAGTGGGCCATTGGAGCCTGCTCGAACTGCCGGCGCTTTTCAAACCTATACCGAGGTCTTTATGCACACCCCCTTCGATCAGCTGTCCGACTGGTTGAAAGAACACAAAATTACCAAAGTCGAATGCGTGATCAGTGACCTTACTGGCATCGCACGCGGCAAGTTTGCACCCACCAACAAGTTCCTGCATGAGCGAGGCATGCGCCTGTCGGAAAGTGTCTTGTTGCAAACGGTCACCGGGGACTTTGTCGACGACGACATCTACTACGACCTGCTGGACCCGGCCGGTATCGACATGATCTGCCGCCCGGTATCCAACGCCACCTACGCCGTGCCGTGGGCCATTGAGCCCACTGCCATCGTCATTCACGACACCTTCGACAAGCACGGCAACCCCATTGAACTGTCGCCGCGCAACGTGCTGAAAAAGGTCTTGCAGCTCTACACTGACCGGGGCTGGCAGCCGATTGTCGCACCGGAAATGGAGTTCTACCTGACCCAGCGCTGCGAAGACCCGGACCTGCCGCTGAAAACCCCGCTAGGCCGCTCAGGTCGCGCGGAAAGCGGCCGCCAGTCGTTTTCCATCGACGCCGCCAACGAATTCGATCCGCTGTTCGAAGACGTCTACGACTGGTGCGAAGCCCAGGGCCTGGACATCGACACGCTGATCCACGAAGACGGCCCGGCGCAGATGGAAATCAACTTCCGCCACGGCGACGCCCTCGACCTGGCAGACCAGATCACCGTGTTCAAGCGCACCCTGCGCGAAGCGGCGCTCAAGCACAACGTCACCGCGACCTTCATGGCCAAGCCGGTGGCGGACGAGCCCGGCAGCGCCATGCACCTTCACCAGAGCGTGGTGGATATCGCCACCGGCAAGCCGGTGTTTGTCGACGATGACGGCAAGATGAGCCAGTTGTTTTTGCACTACATCGGCGGCTTACAGACGTACATCCCCAAGCTGCTGCCGATGTTTGCGCCGAATGTGAACTCGTTCCGCCGCTTCCTGCCGGAGACGTCGGCGCCGGTCAACGTCGAGTGGGGCGAAGAAAACCGCACCGTCGGCCTGCGCGTCCCCACTTCCAGCCCCGACGCCATGCGCGTGGAAAACCGCCTGCCGGGAGCCGACGCCAACCCGTACCTGGCCATCGCCGCGAGCCTGTTGTGCGGCTACCTGGGGATGATCGAAAAGATCGAGCCGAGCCCCCCAGTGCAAGGCCGAGCCTACGAGCGGCGCAGTATGCGCCTGCCGATCACCCTCGAAGACGCCCTGACAAAGATGGAAGAGTGCGAAACCATCAAGCAGTACCTGGGCGACAAGTTTGTCCGTGGCTACGTCGCGGTCAAGCGTGCCGAGCACGAGAATTTCAAGCGGGTGATCAGTTCCTGGGAGCGCGAGTTTTTGTTGCTGAGCGTCTAACGCCCCAAACACGCCTCGACAGCTTGTCGTCGTGGGTGGGCGATTACATAACAATAAAATCATGCAAAGGGGTCTCGATATGCGTCGTGTGAAAAAGCTTCTTCCACTGGCCTTGGCGGTGTTGTTCAGCGCTACGAGCCAGGCCGCGCCAACGGTCAGCGTCTACAACTGGACCGACTACATCGGCGAGACCACCCTGGTCGACTTCCAGGCCAAGACCTCGATCAAGGTGATCTACGACGTGTTCGACTCCAATGAAACCCTGGAGGGGAAACTGCTGGCTGGCCGCACCGGCTATGACGTGGTGGTGCCATCCAACCACTTTTTGGCGCGCCAGGTACAAGCAGGGGCGTTTCTGAAACTGGATCGCTCGCAGTTGCCCAACTACAAGAATCTGGACCCAAAACTGCTCACGCTGCTGGAGAAAAACGACTCGGGCAACGCGCATTCGGTGCCGTATCTGTGGGGCACAAACGGCATTGGCTATAACGTCGACAAGGTCAAGCAGGTGCTGGGCATCGACCATATCGATTCCTGGGCGGCGTTGTTTGAACCCGAGAACCTGCAGAAACTCACCCAGTGCGGTGTGGCTGTACTGGACTCGGCGGATGAAGTGTTCCCAGCGATCCTCAACTACATGGGCATGGACCCGCTCAGTGAGAATCCTGAAGACTACAAAAAGGCCGAAGCCAAGCTGTTGACCCTGCGGCCGTACATCACCTATTTCCATTCATCCAAGTACATTTCCGACCTGGCCAACGGTGATATCTGCGTGGCCTTCGGTTACTCCGGTGATGTGTTTCAGGCCGCCAACCGCGCCAAGGAAGCCAATAACGGCGTCAACATTGCCTATTCGATTCCCAAGGAAGGCAGCAACCTGTGGTTCGACCTGCTGGCTATCCCGGCGGACGCCGCCAACCCGAAAGAAGCCCATGCCTTTATCAATTACCTGCTGGACCCGCAGGTGATTGCGAAGGTCAGCGCCTCCGTCGGCTATGCCAACCCGAACCCGGCAGCCAAGGCCTATATGGACCCGCAATTGGTGAACAATCCTGAGGTGTACCCGCCCCAGGAAGTGCTCGACAAACTCTACATATCGACCACCCCAAGCCCGGCGATCATGCGTGTGATGACCCGCGGCTGGAGCAAAGTGAAGTCCAATCAATGAATCTCTCGTCTTCAGACCACGCCCGGTCCTACTACCTTGCTTCGGCCAACGCCATGCCCCGGCGTCCATCACTGGACGCTGACCTGAGCGCCGATGTCTGCGTGATCGGCGGTGGTTTTACCGGGATCAACACCGCCATTGAGTTGGCTCAGCGCGGACTTTCGGTGATCCTGCTGGAAGCCCGGCGCATTGGCTGGGGCGCCAGCGGGCGCAACGGCGGGCAGTTGATACGCGGAATCGGCCATGACGTCTCCGGTTTTGCCCGCTATGTGGGCGAGGAAGGCGTGCGTTACCTGCAACAGGCGGGAATCGATTCGGTGGCGCTGGTGGGCGAGCGCATCCGCGAACACGCCATAGACTGCGACTTGCGCTGGGGCTTTTGCGAACTGGCCAACACACCCGCGCAGTTCTCGGCGTTTCAGGGTGAGCTGGAGAGTTTGGCAACCTTGGGTTATGCCCATGAAACCCGGCGGGTGGGACCGCAGGATATACAGCAGGTGGTGGGTTCGGGTTTGTATGCCGGTGGCCTGGTGGATATGGGCTCAGGACACCTGCATCCGCTGAACCTGGTTGTGGGGGAGGCCCGCGTCGCTGCATCCCTTGGTGTGCGAATCTTCGAAAACACCCCAGTGCTGGAATTGATCCATGGCGATACGGTGCAGGTGCGTTGTGAGTTTGGCACCGTGCGCGCGGGCAGCCTGGTGCTGGCGTGCAATGCGCATCTGGAAGACCTGGAGCCGCGCTTGAGTGGCAAGGTGCTTCCCGCTGGCAGCTATATCATCGCTACCGAACCGTTATCGATTGAAGTAGCTAGCCAGTTGATCCCGCAGAACCTGGCGTTGTGTGACCAGAAGGTCGGGCTCGATTACTACCGGCTTTCGGCAGATCGCCGTTTGTTGTTTGGTGGTGCCTGCCATTACTCCGGTCGTGACCCGGCAGATATCGTCGCTTACATGCGGCCGAAGATGCTCAAGGTCTTCCCGCAACTGGCCAGCACCGCCATTGAATTCCAGTGGGGCGGCAAGATCGGCATCACCGCCAATCGGTTTCCCCAGGTGGGGCGGCTCAACCAATACCCCAATGTGTTCTACGCCCAGGGCTATAGCGGCCATGGCCTTAACGTTACTCATTGGTGCGCGCGGTTGTTGGCCGAAGGTATTCACGCCGGGCACAGCCAGGGCCTGGATATTTTCAGCCGGGTGCCACACATGACCTTCCCCGGCGGCAAGGCGTTGCGCTCGCCACTGCTGGCGCTGGGGATGTTGTGGTATCGGCTGCGGGAGATGTTGCGTTGATCGTCGAGCCCGAGTGCGGATAAAGCGCAGCGCGATTGGATCCATTTACGGTATAACCCCTCGGTCGCTTTGTTCTCCCGAGGCCCCGCATTTCATGCAAAACCCTTTGCAACGCCCGCTGTGGCAGGTCTACCTGATCTTTCTGGCACCGATGGTGCTGTCCAATTTCCTGCAGAGTTTTTCCGGCACCCTCAACGGCATTTATGTCGGGCAAATGCTCGGCACCCAGGCGTTGGCGGCGGTATCGGGGATGTTTCCCATCGTGTTCTTTTTTATCGCCCTGGTGATTGGCCTGGGGGCGGGCGCCTCGGTGCTGATCGGCCAGGCCTGGGGGGCGCAGGAGACGGGCCTGGTGAAGTCGATCACCGGTGCCACCTTGACGCTGGGTGCGTTGATCGGTGTGATCGCTGCGGTGTTGGGCAGCCTGTTCGCCCGCCCGGCGATGCAGGCTCTGGGCACGCCGGTGGATGTGCTGGACGACGCGGTCGGTTATGCGCAGATGATGATGTTGATCATGCCGCTGCTGTTGGTGTTTATCCTCTACACCCAGTTGCTGCGGGGGGTGAGCGACACGGTGTCGCCGTTGTTGGCATTGGTGGTGTCGACACTGGTGGGCCTGCTGCTGACCCCAGCGCTGATTCGCGGCTGGATCGGCTTGCCGCCCATGGGTATTCAGAGCGCGGTGTGGGCCGGGCTGGTAGGCAACGCCTTGGCCATGTTGTTTCTGGTGCTGCGCCTGCGCCACAAAAAGCACGTTATGGCACCAGATCGCGAACTGCTCAAGGCTTTGCGCCTGGACCGGGCGATCCTCGGCAAAGTCTTGCGCATCGGCTTGCCCACTGGCTTGCAGATGGTAGTGCTGTCGCTGTCGGAGCTGGTAATCCTGGCGCTGGTCAACAGCCATGGTTCCCAGGCGACGGCGGCTTATGGCGCGGTGACGCAGATCGTCAACTATGTGCAGTTTCCGGCGCTGTCGATTGCCATCACGGCCTCGATCCTCGGCGCCCAGGCCATTGGTGCGGGACGCCTAGAACGCATCGGGCCGATCTTGCGCACGGGGCTTTTGATCAACACTTGCCTGACCGGTGGCTTGATTGTGCTGGGCTATATGTTGTCCCACTGGTTGCTGGGACTGTTCATCACCGACAACGAAGCGCGGATCAAGGCCGAGCACCTGCTGCACATCATGCTCTGGAGCATCCTGGTGTTCGGCTTCCAGGCGGTGGTGGGGGGGATCATGCGCGCCAGTGGGGTGGTGTTGATGCCGGTGGCGATTTCGATTTTCTGCGTGCTGGGGGTGGAGTTGCCGGTGGCGTATCTGCTCAATGCGCGGTTTGGGCTGGAAGGGGTGTGGATGGCATTTCCGGTGACGTACTTGACGATGTTGGCGTTGCAGACGGCGTATTACCGGTTGGTTTGGCGGCATAAGCAGATTAAACGGTTGGTTTGAATGGTCTGGGCGATGGGAAGCAATTGCTCCGCTTAATAGGAAGCATTACTATTCACGTCCCGCCTACCCAGTGCATCCCGATGACTCCTCAGCCGCCCCGCAGAACAGGTTTTTTCGAGCACTACGAAGAGTTGATCGGGACCTGGACGCGCCGCCTGAGAAACCGTCAGCAGGCCGAGGACCTGGCCCACGATACCTTCGTGCGGGTGCTTGAATCAAAATCGACCCAGGTCGAGCAGCCTCGCGCCTATCTGCATCAGACCGCGCGCAATATCGCCGTCGATGCCTATCGTCGCGAAGACCGGCGGGAGGCGATGGCGTTGCAAGCCTTTGATCAGAGTTCGCCACCCAGCGGCGACCCGGAGCACTTCATGCACGCGATCCAGTTGGCGGCCTCCATCGAGCGGGCCTTGGCCGAGTTGCCGCTCAATTGCCGCAAGATTTTTATCTGGCAAAAGATCGAAGGACTGACCCAGCAGGAAATCGCCGAGCGCCTGGGGCTTTCTAAAAACATGGTGGAAAAGTATATGATCCGCACCCTGCGGCATCTGCGCGAGCGCCTGGACGCGATAGCCCCATGACCCATGCCCGTTTTGAAACAGGACCTTCCATGATGGATACCCGTGAGTGTGCCGGCGGCAGCGCGACGGCCCGAGACGAGGCCGCGCAATGGTTCGTGCGTCTGCAGGACAGCCCGTTGAGCACCGAGGAGCGTAGCCGTTTCGACGCCTGGCGTGAGGAGAGTCCTGAGCATCAGTACGAATTTGACGTGTTGCAAGGGCTGTGGAGCGTCACTGATTTGTTGCCCAAGGATCGGTTACAGGCGTTGTGCGATACGCCACCGGCACGTACCAAGCGCCCCCCGCTGCTGCGTTATGCGGTGGCGGCCAGTGTGTTGGCGCTCGCCGTTGGCCTTGGGCTGTTTAGCGGCTTGAATCATCCGCAGGCTTATGAGGCCCAATTCAGTACAACCCTGGGTGAGCGCCGTCAGGTCGCGTTGCCGGACGGTTCGCTGATGGACTTGAACAGTCGCAGCGTGGTGATCGTGCATTACGAAAAGGGCCAGCGCGGCATTGAGCTCAAGCAGGGCGAAGCGATGTTCAGTGTCGAGCACGACAGCAGTCGGCCGTTTGTGGTCAAGGCCGGAGCAGGGCAGGTGACGGTCACCGGTACCCGTTTTGACGTGCGCCGAGATGAGGATCAGACCCGCGTGGTGGTCGAGGCCGGTACGGTCAAGGTGCAGGGCCGATCCCCGGAGCATCTCGTCACGCTGACGGCAGGCCGGGGCACGGTGATTGATGGCCAGGGGCTGGTGGCGACGGCTTACGCCGTCAATCCAGAAGAACTCACAGCCTGGCGCACCGGCAAGCTGGTGTTCAACAACGCGACCCTCGATGAAGTGGCCCGGGAAGTTTCCCGCTACCGCGAGCAACCGCTACGGGTCAGCACGGCGGCGAGCACTCTGCGCCTGACCAGCGTGTTCAAATCCAATGACACCGACGCGTTGCTCAAGGCCTTGCCGCACATATTGCCGGTGGCCCTGCGCACACTTCCCGACGGCAGCCAGGAAATAATTTCACGCTAGATTCAGGTTTTTTCCGAGTTCTTCGTCTTCTTGTCCAACTGCAACTGGTTTTCATTAACGGGCGCACTCTCTTGCGATCACAGGACTAGGTTCGACGTGAAAAAACTCGCCGTGAAAAACAATAAATTATCCCGTTGGGTTCCACTGGCCCTGGCTCTTGCGGTCAGTGCCGCGATCCCGGCGGCCTACGCTGACGACGCCATTCATATCCAGGCTCAACCCTTGAGTTCGGCGCTGAGCCAGCTGGGGCAGCAAACTTCCCTGCAAGTGTTTTTCAGCCCAGACATGGTGGCCGGCAAGCAAGCGCCTGCGGTGGACGGCAACCTGTCGCCAGAACAAGCCTTGCGCCAATTGCTGCAAGGCAGCGGCCTGGACTACCAGATTGATTCTGGGTCGGTGACGCTGCGCCCGTTGTCCAGTGGCACCGGTGAAGCCGGTTCGCCCCTGGAGCTGGGTGCCACCGACATCAAGGTGGTCGGCGACTGGCTGGGCGATGCCAATGCCGAAGTGGTGCAAAACCACCCCGGCGCGCGAACGGTGATTCGCCGCGAAGCCATGGTGGAGCAGGGCGCGATGAACGTCGGTGACGTGCTGCGGCGCGTGCCGGGTGTGCAGGTGCAGGAGTCCAACGGTACCGGTGGCAGCGATATTTCCCTCAACGTCGGAGTGCGCGGCCTGACGTCGCGCCTGTCGCCACGTTCCACGGTGCTGATCGACGGCGTACCGGCGGCCTTTGCCCCGTATGGTCAGCCTCAGCTGTCGATGGCGCCGATTTCCGCCGGCAACCTGGACAGCATCGACGTGGTGCGCGGCGCCGGTTCCGTACGTTATGGGCCACAGAACGTCGGCGGCGTGATCAACTTCGTGACCCGCGCGATCCCCGAGAAGTTCTCCGGTGAAGTCGGCACCACCCTGCAAACCTCCGCTCACGGCGGCTGGAAGCATGTGGAAAATGCCTTTATCGGTGGCACGGCCGACAACGGCATCGGTGCGGCGCTGCTGTATTCCGGAGTCAACGGCAACGGTTATCGCAACAGCAACAACGCCAACGACATCGACGATGTGATCTTCAAGACCCACTGGGCGCCGACCGATCAAGACGACTTCTCGCTGAATTTCCACTACTACGATGCCAGTGCCGACATGCCCGGCGGCCTGACCCAGAAGCAGTTCGACGCCAACCCGTATCAATCGGTGCGTGACTGGGACAACTTCAGTGGCCGGCGCAAGGATGTGTCCTTCAAATACATCCGGCAGATCGACGACCGCACCCAGGCCGAAGTGCTGACCTATTACTCGGACAGTTTCCGTGGCAGCAACATCGCCAACCGCGACCTGAAAGCCCTCAGTTCCTACCCACGCACCTACTACACCTTCGGCATCGAGCCACGGGTGTCCCATGTCTTTGATCTGGGCCCGACTACCCAGGAAGCCAGCATCGGTTATCGCTACTTGAAAGAAGGCATGCACGAGCAGGCCACCAGCCTGGCGCTGGTCAACAACCAGCCCACGCCGGTCGGCCAGAATGACGGCCATGTTTACCAGGACCGCACCGGTGGCACCGAGGCCAACTCATTTTATATCGATGACAAGATCGACGTGGGCAAGTGGACCATCACGCCGGGCATTCGCTTCGAAAGTATTCGCACCGAATGGCATGACCGCCCGGTGGTGGCGTTGAACGGCACCACGGTCCAGGAGAAACGTCGCCAGATCAAAAACAATGAGCCGCTGCCGGCACTGAGCGTGATGTACCACCTCTCCGATGCCTGGAAACTGTTCGCCAACTACGAAACGTCTTTTGGCAGCCTGCAATACTTTCAGCTCGGCCAGGGCGGTAACGGCGACCAGACCGCCAACGGCCTGCAACCGGAAAAAGCCAAGACCTACGAGATCGGTACGCGCTACAACGACAACGTCTGGGGCGGCGAAGTGACGCTGTTCTACATCGACTTCTCCGATGAGCTGCAATACGTCAGCAACGACGTGGGCTGGACCAACCTCGGCGCCACCAAGCACACCGGTATCGAGGCCTCGGCCCATTACGACCTGGCGAACCTGGACCCGCGCCTGGAAGGCCTGACCGCCAATGCCGGCGTCACCTACACCAAGGCCACCTCCGAGGGCGACGTGCCGTTCAAGGGCCGTGACCTGCCGCTGTACTCCCGAGAAGTGGCGACCCTGGGGCTGCGTTACGACGTCAACCACTGGACCCACAACCTCGACGTCTACGCCCAGTCCGGCCAGCGTGCGCCGGGTACTACCAGCACCTACGTCACCCAGCCCACCGCTGACGGTCAGTACGGTGATATCCCAGGCTACGTGTCGGTCAACGTGCGCAGCGGTTACGACTTCGGTGCGCAACTGTCGAACCTGAAACTGGGCGTCGGTGTGAAAAACGTCTTCGACCAGCAGCACTACACCCGTTCCAGTGATAACAATGCCGGGATTTACCTGGGCGAACCGCGCACGTTCTTTGTGCAGGCCAGCGTAGGTTTCTAAGTACCCGCTCAAGCAGACTCTTACAGAATGCGCAATGCAAGTCTGTGGGAGTCTATTTAGCTTGATAGAGGACGTTGGGCCTTTCCAATCGGTTCCATACTCGACATTGAGTCGGCGTGATGACTACGTGATTCAAGTGGGTAGGACTATTCCTGCCAATGAGTATTGGCTGATTATTATCTGACGGCGCAATAAGTACTGTTAACAGGTTAATGTCGGATTTTTCCCTCAGCCAATAACGCATAAAAATCATATCGAGGAACCAACTCTGCTGGCTTGCCACATAACGTGTACTTGCTGGCGCCCGGACGTCGGCAGGTGGTGTGCTTTCACAAACTGAGCAGAGGGTTTCACATGACATACGCACAAACTGAGTTTCGCAGTAGTAACGGAGTGACTGTGTCTATTTCTGCAGGTCAAAAGCCTGATCCTCAACAGGCGACGTCCGGCATGCAAAGCACCTGTTGCCCGCGACAGCATTCAGGGTATCAATCGACACAGGCTCCGTTTGTATTCAACGGAGGGGGGGCGCCGCAAGGGCTTCAATTCTTTGAATCGCAACGCCAGAACCAGGTTTTTGGCTCCCCGAACATGAGGAACTTTACACGTTCGAACTCATTCCAGGCACCGGGCAATAACGCGGCGCCCTCTTATGGCCAGGTACAGGCTTCCTATATGAACCCGATCCAGCGGTTCTATATGAATATGATGAATTTTTTCATGCAAGTGATGGGTCAACCTCCTGTGGGTGGGGGCGGCCCAGGTTGGGGTGGCGGCATACCCGGCCAGCCGGGGAATGGCTGTGGGCCCGGAGTTTTCCCGCAGCCTTTGCCGGATCCGGGGTATTGCCCGCCGCCATCCTACGGGCAACCTCCCAGGAATGAGTTTTCCCGGCAGTCTGATGCGAGTCTTGCCCAAGCACTGCAAAACAGCTTTGGCACGTTCGAAGATCCAAAGGAGCGTGGATATATCTCTGAAAAATCACTCAAGGCGATTGCTGATCGTCCATATCCTTCCGGTAACTTCTCGCAGGATCGTGACACTCTGCTGGCTCAAGAGTACTTGATGCGTCCCAATCTTCTCGGGCTTTCAGATAAACACTCTGAAACCGGAAATTATGACGGGCTTATTGATCGAAAAAATCTACAGATTGCAGTAGAAAAGTCCAAGGGTAATAGCAACCCTTATTACGGTGATGGAGTAACAGCGTCGTCTTTGCCAGGCTAGAGTTCGATAGTTTTCTGGCCACACTATTCATAGATATTGAAGTCGTAATAACCTGCCTTGAGCCGCTGATAACGGCATCTGGATAAACTTGAGGTGTCTTGTCAGCTTTGCTCAATGTGCAGGAACCATTTTCGCTGGTTTGCCACACAGGGCATGCCGGCGGGCTCTTGAGTGGTTGGGCTTTTACACCCTGGACTAGGTTTTGACCATGAATTCAACCTCGCTTGAATCCCACAGTTTCCTTCGCAATGATCCTTGTAATCGGCCGTCCATCGCTGTTTCAGAACAGATGCCTACAGGTTACCAGAGTGGGCTTTTACAAGGTGTCAGCAACGCTGCGCTTCTCATCATGAGTGTTGGCGCGGTGCTACCAGTAACTGCTGCGCAGCACGGTCCCAACTGCTCTTCATCGCCGCCCGGGTCGGTTGCGCGTCAACGCGTCTTTCAGGCGCCTACTGCCGAAGATTTTAATAGAGGCACCTTGCCCAGCGAATCGCACACGCTTCAGGACGTGAAACCGTCTTCGCCAATATGGGCAGCCATGTCCTTCTGCATGAGTCACCTATGGGCCAGGCTGTTTGGCTCGGCCAGCCCGCAGTAGGCTGGCCCGATTCCTGGTTGGCAGAGCCGACAGTTAAAAATAATCAAACTTTCCTGGCACCTGGCAACGTTATCAAGGGTTTTTCCCGGAACCATTACGGCTGTAGCACCACACAGGTTTTGCTTGTCCCGCATTAATAGACGGCCTGTTCTCGGATATTACGGTTGTCAGGGCCAAGGCATCACAATTCAAATATGTGGAGTGAATCATGACTATCAACGGTATCAATCCCGGCGGCACACTAACTCTCGTACCGCCGCATATTAAGGCAATACTTGGTTCGGAGCAGCGCGCAGCCCCCGTGGCATCCGGTGGTACGGGTTACACTCGTCCGGGAATGGATGTCCGAGCGCTTGGTGCACCTGGTCAGGTCACTGCTTATGCCGGCCCTTTGCAGTTTCCAGGCATGCCTGCCCCCCAGACCCGGCACGTGGACTTTCAGAACATCCATGGCGGGATGCAGACTTCTGGAAATCCCTACGTCAGCTCGTCGGACAGCCTGTTGGCGACCGCATTCAAGAACAACTTTTCAGAGCTGGATAAATTTAAAAAAGATGGCAAATTGACCCAGTCCTCCCTGCAGAAAATCGCTGCTGAAAAAATGGGCGAGAGTGAAGGGCGGGACCGCAATATCATGCTGGCCAAGGCGATCCTCAATCGTCCGCGCTTGAACGAAGCGATCATCGGCAATGCTGGAAAAATCACCGAAAAAAGCCTTGCCGAGGCGGCTGACAGCCTGGTGGGCAACACCGACCCTAATACGCAGAGCGCTGATCCGTTTCATTCAATGAGCAACGCCCAACTCGTCAAGACGTTTAGAGGCGTATTTGATGATTTGAGGGACAAATCAGAAGACCGGTCATTCTTTTTCGAAAAACACCGTTACGTGAATAAAGACAAGCTCATCGAGATGGGCAAGGACCCTGACGAAGTCGACAAGAGCGCGAATGTGGTCCTCGATCCAGCGAATGGGTTGCCCAAGAAAAAATACAGCGAACAACAGGTTTACATGGCAAAGAACCTGATTGAACGTCCTGGCTTGCTGGCCTCGTTGGACAGCACCAAAGCCAACGGTACCAATATTTTTGGTAGCCACAATGACGATGGCTGGCTAAAGAACTACAGCATTGATCGCTGGCTGAAGAACGACAAGAAAGAAAAGGGCATGTAACACATCCTCTCATCGGTGCTTGAGACGCCTCGAAGCATCTCAAGCGCTGAGCTTATACCCGCAGAATTTTCCCGCTGACTGCCACACCGACCAACAACAGCGCAATCAACAGAAACGCCGTGCTCAAGCTACTGCCATGAGCGACAAACCCGATCAATGCCGGCCCAGCGAGAATGCCCGCGTAACCCAGCGTGGTGATGGCCGGCACGGCGATATGTTCAGGCATGACATTCTGCTTGCCGACGGCGGTGTACAACACCGGCACGATATTGGAGGCTCCTGCCCCTACCAGCGCATAACCGAGCAATGCCATTGCCCAGTCGGAGGAAAAGGTGGCAAGAAGCATGCCGAGCGCCGCAAGAGCCCCGCCAAGAATGATGACCTTGGTGGCGCCCAGACGACGGACGATGGCATCTCCCATCAGGCGCCCCGCAGTCATGGTCAAAGCGAATGCGGCATAACCGAGCCCCGCATAAGCCTCGTCCAGACCGCGTTCGGCGCTGAGGAATACCGCGCTCCAATCCAGCACGGCGCCTTCGGCGAGAAACACGATAAAACACAGGCAACCGATAAATAGCACTACGCCATGGGGAATGGCAAAGGCCGGCCCCGAGCTTTCACTGCCGTAGGGCAACAAGTGTGGCGCCGCCTTGAGCAGCGCTACCACCATGATCACGATGACCACCAGGATTGCCTGCAGCGGTGATAAGCCCAATCCCAGCAATCCGCTCACACCCGCTGCACCGACAATACCGCCCAGGCTGAACAGCCCGTGGAAGCCTGACATCATGGTTTTGCCACTGGCCCGCTCGACGATCACAGCTTGCAGGTTGACCGTGGAATCCACGGTGCCAAGGCCGGCGCCAAACAGAAACAGCGAAGCCATCAGCAGTGGGATCGAACTGACTGTGGCCAGCAGTGGCAGGGCCAGGCAGATCAAAATCGTCCCGCCAATCAACACTCGCCGGCAACCGAACCGTGACGCCAGGGCACCTGCGGCCGGCATGGCGATGATTGAGCCTACCCCCAGACACAGGAGTAATAAACCGAGGGTGCCTTCATCGAGCTGGGCGCGGGCCTTGGCGTAAGGCACCAGCGGCGCCCAGGCGGCAATGCTGAATCCTGCGATGAAAAAGGCGATGCGGGTCGACATTTGTTCCAACCGCCCGGGGAGCACGGGTGCTGGGGTGCTGATGGCAGTCATGAAAATCCTTGGCTTTGCGTTCAACGACGATGTGCAGCACAACATCCTTGCATATCAGGCCGTATCGAGCGAGCAGGGTTCCCCTGGTTTGCCGGGGCAGGGGGCACTGGATCTTTATTTTTATAAGGCTGGAACACTATTCAGCTTCCCAGCCACTTATGTATCACTGATCTGTATGGCACTTGCCCGCTTGTTGTATGAGGTCATCTGGAAGGTGCGTAATCCGTGTGGGAACTGGTGAACCCCGGGCTTCTTGCAGTGGATTACCACCTTCCAGATGAACCCTCGGCGTTATCCCTGACGCAACCGGCTGCGGGCATACACCGCAACAATCACAAAACAGCCCAGCGGCAACAGGTATGCCATGGCCACCGAACTGTGATCGGCCACCTTGCCCATCAGGTAAGGCATCAGCGCGCCACCGACAATCGCCATGATCATGAACGAACTGCCACGCTTGGTATGAGGACCGAGATTTTTCACGCCCATGGCAAACAGCGTCGGGAACATGATCGACATGAAAAAGAACACCGCGATCAGCGCAATCACTGACACACCGTCCAGCCCCATCACCACCAATGCGCACAGGACGATATTGATCAGCGCATAAATCAGCAGCAACCGCTGAGCACTGACCCGGCCCATCAACCAAGTGCTGAAGAAGCGCCCAAACATGAAGGCCAGCATGGCAATCGACAGCAGATACGCGGCCTGCTGACTGCTCATTTGCGTCCAATGCTCAGTGACATAGTTGATGAAAAACGCACCGACACCGACCTGGGCCGCGACGTAGAAAAACTGCGTGATAACGCCGCCAACAAACTCCCGATGCTGCCACAGTCCCTTGCCGGCAGCCGGTTGCAGCGCCTGCTCCTGGGCGCGCAAGTCCGGCAGTGGCGTGCGGGCAATCAGCACCGCCACTAGCAACACCAGAATTGCGATCACCACGTAGGTGGTTTGCAGCGAACTCATGTCTGAGGCGGGTGTGCTGCCAGAACTGAAAAACATTGCACCGCCAATCAGCGGCCCGAAGAACTGGCCGAGGCCGTTGAACGATTGCGCCAGGTTCAGCCGCCGCTCGGCACCCTCGGGTTCGCCCAGCACCGTGGCGTAAGGATTGGCCGCAGTTTCCAGGCAGCCCAGGCCGCAGGCGATGACGAACAGCGCCAGCAGGAAAAACGGAAAACTGGCCGCCGCCGCTGCCGGCATGAACAGCAGCGCCCCGGCTGCATAGAGGCATAAGCCCAGAAGAATCCCGGCCTTGTAGCCATGGCGGTCCATCAACAGGCCCGCCGGCAGAGCGATCAGGAAATAGGCGCCGAAGTAGGCGCTCTGCAACAGCCCAGACTGGGCTTTGCTGACGTGCAGGGTTTCCTGGAAGTGCTTGTTCAACACATCCAGCAACCCGTAGGACAAGCCCCAAAGGAAGAACAGACTGGTTACCAGCATCAGCGCCCAGCGATAGGTCGGCACGGCGCGGGCGCCGTCTGCCACTTGTGTGTCTTTGCTTAACATGACGCTTCTCCTGTTGTTTTTATTGGATCAAGGCGTGCGATGCAGCGGGGTTACGGTTGTTCCATCAGGCTGAAGATCTGCTCCAAGGGCTGCCATTTTCCGCCGGCAGCGGTCCATGGCGTGGGCGTCTGGAAACGCCACATCAGGGTTTCCCAGGCTTGCACCTCGGGGTTGTGGCGGGCGGCGCTGTCCATCCCGTCGCAGCTGAAATCGGGCCCGGTGTCCATGACCATGAACAGCCGCGTACCCAGGCGCCAGATCTGCATGTCCAGTACCTGTTGGCTGCGCAGATGCTCGGCCACGGCTGGCCAGATGCGTTGATGCAACTGTTGGTATTCGGCGATCAAGACCGGGTCATCGATTAGGTCCAGGGCCCGGCAGTAGCGTTGGCCGCTCACGTCAGCGCCCGGTCCAGATGGGTGTAGCCGCCGTCCACCACCAGCCATTGCCCGGTGGTGTGGGAGGCGCGGGGTGAGAGCAGGAACAACACGCTGTCGGCGATTTCCTCCGGCGTGGTCATCCGCTTGCCCAACGGGATTTTTTCGACGATGGCGGCCAGCTTGTCCTCGGGGTTGTCGAAGCCGTCGATCCAACGCTGATACAACGGCGTCAGCACTTCGGCGGGTACCACCGCATTGACCCGAATGCCGTGCTCCAGCAACGATGCCGCCCATTCCCGAGTCAGGGACAATTGCGCGCCCTTGGCGGCGGTGTAACCGCTGGTGCCGCCCTGGCCGGTGAGGGCGGTCTTGGAGCTGATATTGACGATGGCTCCGCGACTGGTCTTGAGCGCATCGAGGCACAGGTGGGTCATCAAGTAGTAGTGAATCAGGTTCTTTTCCAGGGACTCGACGAAGGCCGCGCGGCCCGCTTCCAGGCCCACGCCATCATTCACTCCGGCGTTATTGACCAGCCCGTCGATCCGCCCGAAGCGCTGCAGCACTTCATTGACGGCCCCATGGCAAGCCTCTTCATCGCGCAACTCGACCCGCACGAAATGACTTTGGCTTTGCTCTTCAAGCTGTGTGCAAAACGCGGAGGATAAAGGCTGATGGCCGAAAATCACCGGGATCGCCCCTTCGGCGATCAGCCCCAGGAAAATAGCCGCGCCAATCCCCGAGCCACCGCCGGTGACGATCACAACGCGGTCCTGCAAGTGCAGATTCATGGGCAGCTTCCTTCAAGTTGATAGACCCGTTGGGCGGTGCCGCCCCAGATAGCCTGGTGTTCACTGGGGGACAACTGGCCGATGGTCTGCTCCAGCACTTGGCAGGTGCCTTCGTATTCGTCGGCCAGCAAGCACACCGGCCAGTCGGAGCCGAACATCAGGCGCTCGGCGCCAAACAACTCCAGGGCCAGTTCGATAAACGGCCGCAGCGCCTGGGCATTACGTTGACCGGGGCCGGCTTCGGTCAGCAGGCCCGACAGTTTGCAACTGACGTGCGGCAGGGCGGCCAAGGGTGCCAGGTGATCGGCCCAGGCGCCGGGGCCTTTGGCGATGTCCGGCTTGCCCAGGTGGTCGAGCACCAGATGATGCTGGTCGTGGCGCTGGCACAGGGCAGTGGCGGCGCTTAGGTCGGCGCAGCGGATCAGCACTTCATAAACGTAGCCCCGCTGTTGCAACTGCTGCAGGCCTCGGGAAAAGGCTGGATGAGCCATGAGCGTCGCCGGTCTGGGCTCATCCTGGATCTGATGACGAAAGCCTTTGAGTTGGGGTTGGTCGCGCCACTGATGCAGGTGCTGTTCAAGGGCTGGGTCGCACAGGTCGACCCAACCCACCACGCCGAATATCCATGGGTGTTGTCGCGCCATTTCCAGCAGCGCGTTGGTTTCCTGCTCACCGGCACGGGCTTGCACGGCGATGCAGCCATCCAGGCCAGCTGCGTCGAGCAAGGGCTTTAAATCCAGTGGGATAAAGTTCCGGCGAAGGTCGGCTTCGCGCTCGCCGATCCACGGATAATCAGCGGCCCGGTAGCGCCAGAAATGCTGGTGCGCATCGAGCCTGAGCGGTGATGGGGACGACATTATTATTGTGCTCCGTCCATTCAAAGTGCGGTTCAGGTCACGGCCGGTGGCGGAATTGCTCCCGGGACGCGGCTTTCATCTGGATCGAAAAACCCGGCGCCTGGGGCGGCATATAGGCCGCACCACGAACGACGCAAGGCTCTTCGAAATGTTCGTGCAGGTGATCGACAAATTCGATGACTCGCCCTTCATGGGTGCCGGCAATGCACAGATAATCGATCATCGACAGGTGCTGCACATATTCGCAAAGCCCGACGCCACCGGCATGTGGGCACACCGGTAAGCCATACTTGGCGGCCATCAGCATCACCGCCAACACCTCGTTGACCCCGCCCAGGCGGCAGGCGTCGATCTGTACCACATCAATGGCTTCACGCATGATCAGTTGCTTGAAAATGATGCGGTTCTGGCACATCTCGCCCGTCGCCACCTTGACCGGTGCGACGGCCAGGCGAATCTTGCGATGGCCTTCGATATCGTCGGGGCTGGTGGGCTCTTCGATAAACCAGGGTTTGGCAAACGCCAATTCCCGCACCCAGTCGATGGCGGTGTCAATTTCCCACACCTGGTTGGCGTCGATCATCAGTTGCCGGTCTGGCCCCAGCACTTCACGGGCAATGCGCACGCGGCGCAGATCATCCTGCAAGTCGTGGCCGACCTTGAGCTTGACGTGGTTGAAACCGGCGTCCACTGCTTCCTGGCACAGGCGTCGCAGCTTTTCATCGCCATAGCCGAGCCAGCCCGCCGAGGTGGTGTAGCAGGGGTAGCCATTGGCTTGCAGGTCGGCCATGCGCTCGGCCTTGCCTTCGGCGCGCTGGCGCAGCAAGGCCAGGGCTTCGGCGGGTGTGATGCAGTCAGTGATGTAGCGAAAATCGATGCAACGCACCAACTGCTCCGGGCCCATGTCGGCGACCAGGCGCCACAGGGGTTTTCCTTCAGCCTTGGCCCACAAATCCCATGCCGCGTTGACGATTGCGCCGGTGGCCAGATGGATCGCACCCTTGTCCGGACCGATCCAGCGCAACTGGCTGTCACTGGTGACATGGCGCCAGAAGCGGCCCATGTCTGCGGTGATCCATTCCAGGGTCAGGCCCACCAGCAGGTTTTCCATGGCCTTGATCGCTGCGCAGCAAATCTCGTTGCCCCGGCCGATGGTGAAGGTCAGGCCGTGGCCTTCAAGGCCCGGGTTATCGGTCTGCAGTATCACGTAGGCGGCCGAGTAGTCCGGGTCCGGGTTCATGGCGTCGGAACCGTCCAGGGACTGGGACGTGGGAAAGCGGATATCTTCGACGCGAATCGCGGTAAGGGTGGTCATGAACGGCTCCTTGGCTCTTGTCAGGCGTCGACGGTGATCTGGTTCTGTTCGCCGAGGCCTTCGATGCCCAGGCGGATTTTTTGCCCGGCCTTGAGGTACACCGGCATGGGCTTGATCCCCAGGCCGACGCCGGGTGGCGTGCCGGTGGAAATCACGTCTCCGGGTTGCAGGCTCATGAACTGGCTCAGGTAGCTGATCAACTTGGGGATCTGGAAAATCATGGTGCGGGTGTTGCCGTTCTGGTAGCGATGCCCGTCGACTTCCAGCCAGATCGCCAGTTGATGGGGGTCGGCGATTTCATCGCGGCTCACCAGCCACGGCCCGAGTGGACCGAAGGTGTCGCAGCCCTTGCCCTTGTCCCAGGTGCCGCCGCGTTCCAGTTGGAATTCACGTTCGGACACATCGTTGATCACGCAGTAGCCAGCCACGTGTTCCATGGCTTGGCTTTCGTCGATGTAGCGTCCGCCTTGGCCGATCACCACGCCCAGTTCCACTTCCCAGTCGGTCTTGCGTGAGTGGCGGGGGATTTCGATATTGTCGTTGGGGCCGACGATGGCGCTGGTCCACTTGTTGAAAAGGATCGGCTCATCAGGGATTGGCGCGCCGGTTTCCGCTGCGTGATCGGCGTAGTTCAGGCCGATGCAGATGAATTTCCCTACTTGCCCGACACAGGCACCCAGGCGCGGGTTGCCGGGCACCAACGGCAGGCTGGCGGGGTCAAGGTCTTGCAGGCGGGCGAGAGTGTGCGGCAGCAGGGTGTCACCTGCGATATCGCTGATATGGGCTGACAAGTCTCGCAACTGGCCATCCGCATCCAGCAGGGCCGGGCGTTCCTGGCCTTTTTCGCCATAGCGCAACAATTTCATGGGCAATCCTCTTATAAAGGTGGGGCGGTCAGTTGCTCCAGCCGCCGTCGATAATCTGCGTGGTGCCAGTGGTAAATGCGCTGGCGTCAGAGCCGAGGTACAGCGCCAGTTGGGCAACTTCCTGCGGCGTGCCCAGGCGGCCCATTGGCTGGCGGGCGGTGAATGCGGCGTATACCTCATCCTGTTGCCGCCCTTCGCGAGTGGCCTGTTCGGCGATGCGTTGATGCAGTGACGGCGATTCAACGGTGCCTGGGCATATGGCGTTGCAGCGAATGCGTTGGGTGACGAAATCGGCGGCCACCGAGCGGGTCAGGCCGATCACTGCAGCCTTGCTGGCGCAGTAGGCGAATCGGTTGGGAACGCCTTTGATGCTGGAGGCTACCGACGACATATTGATGATCGATCCGCCACCTGCGGCCAACATGTCGGGCAGGAAGGCGCGGATCATGCGGTACATGGCGGTGACGTTGAGGTCCATGGCAAACGCCCAGTCACTTTCCGGGCATTCGAGGATATTGCCGGCGTGGACCATCCCGGCGCAGTTGAACAGCACATCCAGCGGGCCCAACTGTTCAGCGATGCGTTGGATGGCGGCTGCATCGGTTACATCCAGCAGCACGGTACGTGCGCCAGGCAGGTCAGCGAGTGCCTGTTGATTGATGTCGGCGGCAAATACCTCGGCGCCAGCAGCCAGATAGGCTTCGACGCTAGCGCGGCCAATGCCCTGGGCGGCGGCGGTGATCAGCACGCGTTTACCGGTGAGGTCCATGACAGACTCCCTTGATTGTTATTATTGGCTCAATGGTCAGGCCATTAAGGGCGTAGCTAGCCTCGACGTAGCCCATAGCCAATCCTTGCGGGTTTGCTATGATCACTGCACTGGAAACGATCCAATGGTCAGGCCATTGGTCCAATTTTTAGCACGGGACTTCTCGGTCAACAAGCGGCTTTTTTGCAAGTTGAACCCAGTCGGCGTGCTGTGCGTGAACCGAGCTGAGCCTAGATGCCATTTCAAGTTATTGATAACCAACGTCTTTATCGTCAGATTGCCGACCAGTTGCGGGCCTTGATCGACAGCGGCGAATTTCCTCCTGGCAGCCGTCTACCGGCGGAGCGGGAATTGGCCAAATTGCTGGGGGTGAGTCGCGCCTCGGTGCGGGAGGCGATGATTGCTTTGGAGGTCATCGGCCTGGTGGACGTGCGGGTCGGCAACGGCGTGTTGGTTTGTGAACCGGCGCAACCGAAAATCAGCCAGGAACCGGTGATGGCCCAGGCCACCCGTGACCAATGGAAGGAATTTGATCCGGAGCTGAACCTGCACGTCGACTTCAACGCTGAGATCCCGCCGTTCTCCCTGCTCCAGGCCCGTCGCCTGATCGAGCCGGAAACCGCCGCCTTGGCGGCCAAGCAGGCTACCAACGAAGAACTGGCGGGCATCCGCGAGGCGTTCGAGCGCAACGCCCAGGACAACCGTGACGGTTCCCACACACATCCCGGCGATCGCCTGTTCCACATCCGCATCGCCCAGGCATCGGGCAACCCGGCTTATGCACTGATGATCGCGCACCTGCTGGGACATCGCTACGGCAGCATGTTCCAGCGTTTGCAGGCCCACTACACATCTGACGACATGCCCCATCGCTCCGAAGACGAGCACCGCCGCATCCTCGACGCCCTGGAACAACGGGATGCCGAAGGCGCCCGCCAGGCCATGCGCAAGCATCTGGAGGAAGTGGTGCGGATCTTTATGCGGACGGCGCAATGACCCGGTTTTACGATGCGCGCGGCAATATCTATGGGGTGGTCAGCCCGGCCGTGCTGCGTGAGCTGGGCATAGAGTTGCCGGCCACCGCCGTCCTGGCCGCCGGCTCTCGACTGGCCTGGGCGCTGGCGGCCATCGCATCCGAGTGCGGCTGGGGCTCGTTGCCGCGCCCGCCGGACGCCAAGGCCCATCGTTGTGACGGCCTGTTGGTGGGGCCGTTTCAGGCCGCGCCGCCATTTGACCTGTTGATTGTCAACACCGACGGCACCTTGGCCGAACGCAGTGGCAATGGCTTGACGATATTTGCCCAGGCGCTGACTGATGAGGGGTTGATGTCCGGGGCGTGTGAGTTGCGAGTCCATCACGATAAGGCGGATGCATTGTCGCCGGTGGTGACAGGGGTCGAGCCTGCACTTCTCGAAGAGGTCCAGGGTTTCTGGCTGGCGCTGGGGCGGCCTGAGTTCGGGCCGTTGGCAGTGGGTGCGCCGTCGCTGGCGCTCAACAGCAGCGGACCGAGCCATGTTCCAGGGCTTTCTAGGCTCAACCCTCTGTGGAATCGCAGTCAGTTTGTACGGGTGGGCAATCCCCATTGCGTGACCTTCGTGCCTGATGCTTCGGCGCTGCCGAGCAATCAGCAGATGCTGCAATCGGGGCTATTTGAGCCGTTGCTGGCTGTCGCCTTCGCACCTCCCGCTGGCGTGGGACGACCTTGTCCGGCCGGGGTCAACCTGCAATGGGTGGCTCGCGAGTCTGACAATCGCCTGATGGCCAGGGTATTCGAGCGTGGTGAAGGGCCCACAGCGTCTTCCGGCACCAGCGCCAGCGCGGTGGCCTGTGCGGCTTGGCATGTGGGCTGGGTTGCGGCAGGAGCGGTGGAGGTGGTCATGCCGGGTGGCACGGCACCTGTTCGGCTTGAGGAGCATGAGGGTGAGTTGAGCAGTGTCAGCCTGTTTGGAACGGCGCGGCGCCAGGGTTTTTGAGGGCTGGACGTTGTATAGGTTATTTCCGATTTAATGAGTGCGCTCAGTTAATTCCTAATAGTTAAGTTTCCAGTGTGAATAACGGCGTAAGACTTTTCCTGTTGTTTAATGCTGGCTACTTGACTGCATTTCTCTGTTTAATAAAAGATACTTCCATCATCGACGTACGAAACTTCTGTTTTATTTTGCAGAGGCCGAATTTCGCCTGAAATAGCTATGATTAACGCCGTCCAGACGCTTTTTATCATCCGTTAATTTCAATGTTTAAACAGCATTGTGCGCGGTTGTATAGGAGGCGTTATTTTAGTTTTGTAATTAATGGCGGGTAACAATGGATGTTTAACGCGTTTGTTGCACCACGTTTCAAACTGATCGTTGCGGGGCTGGCCAATGACTTTCAGGTACTTGCCTTCAAGGGCAGTGAATCCATCAATCAACCTTTTTCCATCCATGTACAGTTGGTCAGCGAAAACCCCTCTCTGGACCTGGAAAGCTTCCTGCACCAGCCCGCTTACCTGGATTTCGGGGACCCTGGTGAAGGCCTTCACGGGCAGATCTACGCCATTGGCCGGGATGAAACGGGTGAGCGGTTAACCCGTTATCACCTGACGCTGGCACCGCGCCTGGCGTATCTCACCCATCGCCGCGACCAACGGATTTTCCAACAGCGCAGCGTGCCGCAAATCATTGCGGCGGTGCTGGAGCAGCACGGCATCCTGGCGGATGCGTATACGTTCGAGCTGGGCCCCGTGGTCTACCCGCCGCGAATACTTTGTGTGCAGTACGGCGAAACCGACCTGTATTTCATCCATCGGTTGTGTGAAGAGGAGGGTATTCATTACCACCTGCGTCATAGCCCGGACGGCCATATGCTGGTGTTCGGTGATGACCAGACGGTGTTCCGCCGGCTGGCGGCGCAGCGTTATCGGCCCAGGGGCGGGCTGGTGGCCGAGCAACGGGTGATCCAGCGGTTTGATGTGCGTCTCTCGACCCGTAGTCGCCAGGTGGTGCGGCGGGACTACGATTTCGAGCACCCGTCCCTGCGCCTGCAGGATCAGGCCGGGCCATTATCCAGTGAGGTCCTTGAGGACTTTTATTGCCCGGCGGGCTTCACCGGCCATCAGCGCGGTGCGCAACTGGCTCGACGCGGGCTGGTGCGGCATCAGCGGGACCGACATCGGGCATTGGGCAAGAGCGATCAGTCGGCGTTGCGCAGCGGGCACTTTCTCCAATTGCAGGATCATCCACAGGCGTCGTGTAACGACCTGTGGCTGGTGACCGGCGTACGCCATGAAGGCTACCAACCCCAAGTGCTGGAGGAGGCGACCGTGGACACCGGCGCTTTCCACGGCTACCGCAACCGATTCACCGCGACGCCTTGGCGTGCGCCTTTGCGTCCACCGCTCAAACACCCCAAGCCGCGTATCAGCGGGAGCCAGACTGCCACCGTCACAGGTCCCGCGGGTGAGGATGTGCATTGCGACCAGCATGGTCGCGTGAAGATTCGCTTCCACTGGGGTCGGGCCGGCAAGGATGACGACAAGAGTAGTTGCTGGGTTCGGGTGGCTTCAGGTTGGGCGGGCGACGGCTTTGGCGCCGTGATGATCCCGCGGGTGGGGATGCAAGTGCTGGTGACCTTTCTGGAGGGCGACCCGGACCAGCCGCTGATCAATGGCTGCCTGCCCAACGCCCGGCAAACCACGCCTTATCCGTTGCCGCAACACAAGACCCGAAGTGTCTTGCGCACTCGCAGTTCCCCGCCCGGTGGCGCCAATGAATTGCATCTGGAAGATCGCCGTGGCGAGGAGCTTGTCTACCTGCGGGCTCAACGGGATATGGAACAGGTCATCGGTAACGACAGCCGCCTGGTGATCGATGCCGGTGCGCAGTTGAGCTTAAAGGCGGGCGGTGAGCATTTGCTGATTCAGGCGGTGGGCATTTTTAGCAGCCGACCCATTACCTTGGGGGGAACGCCTGACGCTACGCGGTCGGCAACTCCGTTGGCGCCGGGTGATGTAGCGGCGCTGCTCACCTTGCTGCAAACCCCGCAAACCCATTGGGGGTGGTTGGGCAGTCTGGCCGATGATGACTTGGGCGCCGTTATCCGGCATTGGCGTGAACGGTTGTTGGTGGGGCCAGCGGGAAGCCAGGCACTGTACCGTTTTCATGATAATCGTACCTTGGCGCGAGCCTTGGCCCACCTGCCAACCCAGCAATGGCCCGCCTTTCTCGGGCCACTTATCAGCGTGTGTTATTGGCAGGGTGAGCATTGGTGTAGTGCCGACAACCCGATGCCAGGTGAGTATCCGGTGCCTGATCCAGCGCTTTGGCTCAACGTGCCGAACCCTCAGGCCATGACGATTTTGCAGACCAATATTTTGCGATACCTGTTGGCTGAACACAGTGAGGACCTCTCTCGTTTGGCAGAACACCAAGACCCGAAAGTCTGGTTGAACAACGTGCTGGAACAGGCACGTGCCTGGCAGTGGCAAAGCCCGGAACAGCTGGAGTTTCTGGTGGTTCAACGTCTGGCTGAGGCAGTTGGAACAGCGGTAATTCGCTGGCAGTCGATGCCGGGGGAGGTGGCCGTGGATCATTTTCAGCGGGTGGTTGAGCAGTGGCGTCGGTCGCAGAGAGAGAAATGTCATGGGTGAACGGATCACGTTGATCGTAAGACGGATGCTGCTCGTCAGTACTGTGTTTGCTATATCGGGATGTGCATTGAAGCCTGCTGACAGCTTCAATCTGGAGGTCGATCTGCCGGCGAATTTTAGATTCAGAGGCGACGCGGTTTATCGTCCCGCGACAGGCGAGACCTGCACGTTGCCCAAACGTCGGGGCAAGCGGCCGGAGTTCAAGGTTTTCGATACGGCTGGCAAACCGGTAGCTAATCGGGTCAGCTTTGACGTGCCGTTGACGGAGCAGGTGAATGGCTGCCCGTTGGTATTGGGCAGTATTACGTTCGATATTTATGGCAAGTGGGGCGAGCACTGGTCAGCGGTTGGTGGGGATTATGCCTATATCCATGTACTGGATCGGTTGGAGTCTGATATGCCCGCAATGCCTGCGTCTGGTGTTCAAGAGCTGGCGGCGCAGTGTCAGTGGTTGTTTCGGACGTTAGGGCCGTTACACGCGATCAGGAAGATTATGAAATGCAACTCGTTGGACGCGAGCGGGCAATTGCGTATGGGGCGTGCCGGTGGCGTCGTGCAAAGGGAGCCGTTGCGAGGAAGAACGTTAAGGATGGCCTTGGGATTGACTGATCAGGAGCAGCCCGCTGTCGACGACAATTGGGTAGCCGTCCCAGGGGGCTAGAAACGTTGCATGGGGGAAAGTTTGTGTATGCGTACTGCCGTGGCAATACTACAGATTTCAAACTCTTCAAAATGCCGGATGGGCGCATGTGCACCACCTATCCGACGTGTAAAGAATAGGAGCGGCCTCATGAAACAGGATGCATGGAAGCAACCATTTTTCAGCAACAAGATGCCTGCCTGTCCATTGCGAGGGCATTGGGCAAGCTTCTGTGTAGTCGACGAGATGGGGGATGGCAAGGCATATGGCGGTTTGCCTTACCATCTTCAGGATAGCGCCGGGCATCAGTACGCGGGGCGGTTGAATCATGCCGCTCATCTTGCCTGACGGCACTCAGTCCTCTGTCTTGTGGACCCCCGGCTGCGAATCCATCGAGGAGGCAGCCTGCAAACGCGCCTTGCAACTCAACGCAGACATGCCTGACCGAGCCAACCGTCCAGTCCAGCCAGCACTTTATGGTCGCCAGCTACATCCCGGCAGCCTGGGCCACCCTGCGTCGCTGGCAACAAACCCTGGACACCCACGGTACGCTGGTTTACCCATCAGGAGAACCGCGAGCTGTCGCAAGTAGCAAGTATCCCGCCGCAACCGGCTGACGACTGGGGACTGGGAAGGGCGCAAACCCTGGATATCGATTCGATCGTGTAAAGCTACAAAAACTCCACCTGGGCGGGCTGGCGCTTCATCAACACCTTGCCCCCGCGAATCGAGTACAACGGCAATCCCTGGCTGCGAATCACTTCGTAGTCGCTGTCGGCAGAAAGGATCAGCAGGTTGGCCGGACGCCCCGGTTCCAGCCCGTAACGATCCCCCAGTGCCATGGCCTGGGCGCTGTTGTCGGTGACCAGGTCCAGGGCGCTTTGCAGGTTACGGTAGCCGAGCATATGGCAGATGTGCAGCCCGGCTTCGAGCACCCGCAGGATGTTGCCGTTACCCAGTGGATACCAGGGATCGACTATGGAGTCCTGGCCGAAGCAGACATTCATGCCGGCTTCCAGCAATTCGTTGACTCGGGTTACGCCTCGGCGTTTCGGGAAGTTGTCGAAGCGCCCTTGCAAGTGAATGCTTTCGGTGGGGCAGGAGACGAAACTGATACCCGAATGCCCTAGCAGGCGAAACAACTTGGCGCAGTAGGCATTGTCGTAGGAGCCCATCGCCGTCGTATGGCTGGCGGTAACCCGGCTGCCCATGTCTCGGCTGCGGGCCTCTTCGGCCAGTACTTCAAGAAAGCGCGAATGTGGGTCGTCGGTTTCGTCGCAATGCACGTCCACCAGGCAACCGGTGCGCTCGGCCAGGTCCATCAGGAATTTCACCGAGTTGACGCCTTGGTCGCGGGTGTATTCAAAGTGCGGGATACCGCCGACCACATCGGCGCCGAGGCGAATGGCTTCTTCCATCAGTTCGCGGCCGTTGCGGTAGGACTCGATACCTTCCTGGGGAAAGGCGACGATCTGCAGGTCGATCAAGTGCGTGCTTTCCTGGCGCACTTCCAACATGGCCTTCAGCGCGGTCAGGTCCGGGTCGGTGACGTCGATGTGAGTGCGCACATGCTGGATGCCATGGGCGGCCAGGGTCTGGATAGTTTTTTTGGCACGAGTCTTGGTGTCTTCCTGGGTGATGGTGGCCTTGCGTTCGCCCCAGCACTCGATGCCTTCAAACAGTGTGCCACTCATGTTCCAGCGCGGCTCACCAGCGGTGAGGGTGGCATCGAGGTGGATATGCGGCTCGACGAAGGGTGGCACCACCAGGTTGCCGCCGGCATCCAGGTCGTCCGCCCCCAGTGTTGGTGCGGCACCTTGTGGGGTGATGCTGGTGATCCGGCCATGTTCCAGGTGCAGATCATGCAGGCCTTCACGGTTGCGCAGGCGAGCGTTGATGATGTGCATGGGCAAGTTCCTCTTTGGCAAAAAACAATCAGGCGACAGCCGCCAGGGTCAGGCTCATACCTGGGCGTCAGCCAACGGTGCGCGTACTCGCAGCAGGGCGGTCAGCACGATATAGGTTGCGGACGCGGCGGCAATCCCCACCAGCGGCGCCACCCATGGTGAGTTGAATGCCAGCACGGTACCAACCGCGTAGGCCGTCAGCCCAGGCCAGTTGAACGCCGGCAAGCGGGCCTCGGCCAAGCGTGGGTAGTGGCCGCGATAACGGTAGAAAAAGTCGGCCATGATCACCCCGCCAATCGGCGGAATCACCGTGCCCAGCAGAATCAGGTAAGGCACCAGTATGTCGTACATGCCCAGCAGCGCCAGTAGCGTACCGATCACCGCGCCGATCAGGGTCACGGTCTTGCGGCGTCGGGTGCGCAGCAGGTTACAACCGGCGACGGCGAAGTTGTAGATGGTGTTGTCCTGGGTGCTCCAGATATTGAGCAGCAGCATGGCCATTGCCGCCAGGGCAAAACCTTGCAGCAGCAACACTTCCACCACGTCTGGTTGCTGATAGACGATGGCACCATAGGCGCCAATCAGCACCATCAGACCGTTGCCGACAAAGAAGCCAATCAGGCTGGCCAGCACCGCGACCTTGGCCGAGCGGGAAAATCGGGTCCAATTGGTGGCCTGGGTTGCGCCGCTGACAAAGGTGCCGAACACCAGGGTAATGGCCGTGGATAGGCCCAACTCGCCTGTGGGCACCACTGCCAGTAGTCCGTCGAGCCCGCCGACTTTCACCGTGGCGACCCACATCGACAGAAACAGCAGGATGCACATGGCCGGTACCGCGATATACGACAGAATCTCCAGCCCGCGATACCCCACGTAGGCGGTGGCGCAGAACACCATGCCCAATAGCACCATCAATGCCAGTACGCTGCCCTGGCTCAATTCGAAATATTTCCCCAGCACCACGGCGGCGGTGGCGGTGCCCCAGGCGTACCAGCCGATTTGGGTGAAGCCGAGGATCAGGTCACTCAACTTGCTGCCCACTTCGCCGAAGCAGAAGCGCCCCATCAGCACCGAGTTCAAACCGCTCTTGAAGGCGATGTAACCCAAGCCTGCGGCGTAGATACCCAACAGCAGGTTACCCAGGGCCACGACGCCGAGCATCTGGGTAAAACTGAAGGCCACTCCCAGCTTGCCGCCGGCGAACATGGTCGCGGTAAAAAAGGTGAAACCCAGCAGCACCATGGCCGTGGAGGCAAGGCCTTTGCGCGCGTGCATGGGCACTTCGCTGAGAGGGTAATCGTTGCCCGGTTCTTTCTGCGTCATGTGCCTTTCCCCTGAGTGAGTGACGCAGGCCTGTTGCACCGGTCGTGCCAATTGCGCTGCAGTGAGAGGCGCGCGGTGGGTGATGTGCAGGTTGCACAGTATTTATAGACGGGCAGGGGGAATCGGCGGGAACAGTTGTTCTTTCTGCCCGTTCAGGCGCGAAAGCGGTGCGTCGGTGATACAAATTGGATCACCGCTAGTTGCCTCAATCGAAGAGGGTGTGAGTCGTCTCTCCGCGATGAAACGCAAACGCTGCCTCAAGATCACTTTCAATGGTCCTGCCCCGTGACAGTGGCGGCAGGTCATCCAGACTGAAGAAGCCGACATCCGTGGTCTCGAAACCGGCCATCGGTGCGGCCTGATCGATTCGCTCACAGAGAAAGTACAGCTTGTAGAAGTCCCGCACATCGGGCCGGTACAAGCCTTTGGCTTTATGGGTAACGCTGTACAGCGACCGTACGGTGACGGTCAAGCCAGCCTCTTCACGGATTTCCTTGATGACGTTTTCAGCGGCCGACAAACCGATATCGGCATAGCCACCGGGCAATGCCCAGCAGCCGTCGGTCAGTTCCCGCACCAGCAGGATACGGTCGCCCTCGATCACCGCACCACGCACATCGATCATCGGCGTTGAATAGCGCTGGGCGAAGTCCGAGACCAGCCCGGTGATGCGCTCTAGCGGCAAGTTACCCAGTTGCGCCAGCATGCTGTGGGCAATATGAGCGATTTCTTCCAGGCGCTCACGCTCGAAGTCATCCTTGCAAAAGTGCAACCCTGTTGAGGCCAATGCTTGCAGGCGTTTGGCCTGAGCCAGCCAGGTGTTTTCCATGGTGGGGTCCTTGAATGCGGGGAAGTCCCGTTTTAATCACTGCTGGCCTGTGGAGCAAGGCCAGCAGGCATAAAAAAACCACCTATAAAGGTGGTTTTTCACAACGCTGGCTTATTCGCCGTGATAGATGCAGCCACTGGTGCATGTTTCATGAATCCGAATCGCGCTAAGTTCCGGCAGCAACGGTTTCAACTCATTCCAGATCCACTTGGCCAGCACTTCACTGGTTGGGTTTTCGAGGCCTGGAATGTCGTTGAGGTAGTTGTGGTCGAGGCGCTCGTAGAGCGGCTTGAAAATCGCCTTGATCTCCGAGAAGTCGCGGATCCAGCCGGTATGCGGGTCGAGGTCGCCGCTCAGGTGGATGGCCACCTTGAACGAGTGGCCGTGCAGGCGCCCGCATTTGTGGCCTTCGGGCACGTGAGGCAGGCGGTGGGCGGACTCGAAGGTAAATTCTTTAAAAATTTCCACAGTGTTTTTCAGCTCGGTCAGGTGTCTGGCAGGCGGCGAGTTTAACAGCTTGATCCGGCGCAGGGCACACCGGCTGATCAGAGGGGCGTCAGGCGTTCACCCAATTGTCCGCTATCGGCCAACGCCAGAAACTCATCGCCCAATCGACGGCTTTCGCTCATTGCCGCTTGCCAGTATTTGCTGCGGCTCGCGTCATCGCCCATGAAACGCTTGAAGTCGCTACGGTCTGGCAGTTTGCCGTGGGGCAAGCGGGCCAGGTATTCCCTCGACGGCGACAGTAGCAATACATTCTGTAGACCCTGTTGACTGCCACGTCGCCAAGGCAGGCCCTTGTCGAACCAGCCGGGGATGACCCGGTCGGTGAAGTGCGGGTACAGCACGATGTCATCGCCCTGGTAGGGCAGGTCGAGGTGGTAGTCCAGCAGGCCGCCGTCGCGGTAGGTTCCGGCACCGGCCCCCGGCAGGTCGCGCACCCCTTGCATGACCATCGGGATCGAGCCGGACGCCAGCAGCGCCTGGCGCAGGTTGCCCGTGTCCAGGTCGAGAAAACGCGAGGGGAAATCCTTGAGCGGGTGCAGCGGCGGCGCCTGGCGGGGGTCGTGGATGATCAGCCGCTCAAAGTGTCGTGACAGCCGTGCACGGCCTCGCAGGTTGTCGGCAATCACCGATGACAACCCGAGGCCCAGGCGGCCACGGTGATCGTCGGCCAGCAAGCCATGGCTTTTGACCACGACGATGTTCAGGCGATAGAGGGGGTTCGTCAGCAGCGTTGCATCGCGCCCGGCCAGCAGATCATCGAGCATGCGCTGGCAGCTCTGGCTGACCTCGGCCATGGTCACGCCCTTGGCAAAACGCTGTTCGTTGTACAAGCGGCCAAGGTCAAGCAGGCCTTGCACCGGGTCAGGCAGGCAGGCGCTGGCAAAGCGCCAGGAGCCGATGGACGCGCCGATCAGTGAGCGCTCCCGGGGTTCCCGTGCCAGCCAGTCACCGAACAGCGCCAGGTCCAGGCCCTGGATGCCCAGGGCTTTCGGGCCACCCGCCGCGCCGGGGAGAATGCCGACATCAACCGGCTTCAAACCTTGTTCACGAATGCGCGAAAAGGCGCGCTTGCCGGCCTTGAGCGTGAGGGCTGGAAACTTGATGTGAATAGCGGTCATACCGTTCTCTTTTGACGCGAGCAGGGCAGTATAGAAAATCTCGCACGCTTGAGGGCAAGGTGTTTAGGATAATTGCCATGGTGGCAATTCAGTTTCAGTTAAGTTGCAGGCGTTACCGTGAGCGTCGTAGGAAAAATATCCTGAAACGGAGACGCACCATGAAAAAACTCACAGCTTTAGTTGCCACCAGTATCATCGCTCTCACCGCTAGCCTGGCCCAGGCCCGCGACCTGGGGCCGGATGAGGCGTTGAAACTGCGCGACGCTGGTACCATTGTGTCTTTCGAGAAGCTCAATGCCACGGCACTGGCCAAGCATCCCGGAGCGACGGTGACCGAAACCGAGCTTGAAGAGGAGTACGGCAAGTACCTTTATCAGGTTGAACTGCGCGATGCCCAGGGCATTGAGTGGGATCTGGAATTGGACGCCGTCACTGGGGTTGTTCTCAAGGATCATCAGGATACGTAATGAAGGTAAATCTACGCACCAGCAGTCGAGTGGCACTGGTGCTCCTGGCTTTTTGCTCGGTGGTAGCTGCCCGGGACCTGGGCCAGGACGAAGCGCTGCACCTGCGCCAGAAGGGCGAAATCGCACCCCTTGAGCACCTGTTGGGGCCAGCCATGGCGCGCTATCCGGGTGCCAAGCTGCTGGATGCGGAGCTGGAGGAGCACAAGGATCGCTCGGTGCGCTATATCTATGAAATCGAACTGTTGACCGTCGACGGTGTGGTGCGCGAGATCGAACTCGACGCCAACACCGGTCAAGTGCTTAAAGACAAGGAAGATGACTGATGCGCCTGCTTCTGGTGGAAGACCACGTCCCGCTGGCCGATGAACTGATGGCAGGGCTCAACCGCCAAGGCTATGCGGTGGACTGGCTGGCGGACGGGCGCGATGCGGTCTATCAGGGCCGTAGCGAACCTTACGACCTGATCATCCTCGACCTCGGCCTGCCGGGTTTGCCCGGGCTTGAAGTGTTGGCCCAATGGCGCGCCGCCGCGCTGGCCACCCCGGTGCTGATCCTTACCGCTCGTGACTCCTGGGCCGAACGCATCGAAGGGCTCAAGGCCGGCGCCGATGACTATTTGAGCAAACCATTCCACCCTGAAGAGTTGTACCTGCGCATCCAGGCCCTGCTGCGCCGCTCCCATGGCCAGCCTAACCAGCCAACCTTGCAGGCGGCCGGCTTGCACCTGGACGAAGGCCGTCAGTGCGTCATCCGCGACGGTGAAGAGATTCAACTGACCGCCGCCGAGTTCCGGTTATTGCGCTATTTCATGTTGCACCCCGAACAGATTCTTTCGAAAAGCCACCTGGCCGAGCATCTGTACGACGGTGAGACCGAACGCGATTCCAACGTGCTGGAAGTCCACGTCAACCATCTGCGCCGCAAGCTGGGCCGCAGCGTGATCGAAACCCGGCGCGGCCAGGGCTACCGTTTTGGCGCCGCCCCAACGTGAAATCCATCCAGCAGCGGTTGAGCCTGGGACTGATCAGCGTGATGGTGATCGTAGGCCTGGTGCTGGCGCAGACCAGTCTGTGGCTGTTCGAAGTGGGTTTGCAGCGTTACCTCGAATCAGGGCTGCGCAACGACAGTGAGAACCTGTTGGTGGCACTGGTCCGCGGACCCAATGGCGTACAGCTGGATGAGCAGCGCTTGTCTGCGGCCTATCAGCGGCCGTTTTCCGGGCACTATTTCCGTATCGACTTTAGTAACACTCATTGGCGCTCTCGCTCACTGTGGGATCAGGAGTTGCCGCAACTGCCCCAGGCCGGTCTCAAGGGCAACCTGCAACTGGGGCCAGAAGGTCAGCAACTGCTGGTGTTGCGTTCGGACTACAAGCGTTTTGGCCAGTCGATTTCCATCAGCGTGGCCCAGGACTACACACCGGTCAGGGAAAGCTTTCGCTTAATGCGCCAGGTCGGCCTGGTGCTGGGATTGGCGGCGTTGCTGCTGATCCTGATCCTGCAACGGGTCACCGTGCGCCGGGCCTTGCGCCCACTGGAAACCGCCCGCGAACAGATCGCCCAACTGCAACAAGGCCAGCGCTCGCAACTGGACACACAGGTGCCGGTGGAACTGGAGCCGCTGGTGGCACAGATCAACCATCTGCTGGCCCACACCGAAGACAGCCTCAAACGTTCACGCAATGCCCTGGGCAATCTAGGTCATGCCTTGAAAACCCCTCTGGCGGTACTGCTGAGTGTGGCCTCCAGCGAACAGCTCAAGGACCATCCACAGTTGAGCAAGCTGTTGCGTGAGCAGCTGGAGCAGGTGCAGCAACGGCTCAACCGCGAACTCAATCGCGCGCGGCTGGCCGGGGAGACCTTGCCGGGCGCGTTGTTTGATTGCGATGGAGAATTGCCGGGATTGCTGGCGACCCTGAATATGATCCACGGCGAGCATCTGGACTTGAGCTATCACGTTCGTCCTGGTCTGCAATTGCCGTGGGACCGCGAGGACTTGCTGGAGCTGCTTGGCAACCTGCTGGACAACGCCTGCAAATGGGCGGATGTCGAGATACGCTTGAGCATCGTTGAAACTGCGCAAGGCTTTAGTCTGAGCGTCGAGGATGATGGGCCTGGCATTCCCGAGGCCCAGCGTGATCAGGTCTTCAGCCGTGGCACGCGACTGGATGAGCAGACCGCCGGCCACGGGCTGGGCCTGGGGATCGTGCGGGATATCGTCGAGGTGTGGGATGGGACATTGCAGTTGCAGGAGAGCGCGTTGGGCGGGTTGAAGGTGGTGATCGAATTGCCCCGCCGTCATGTCTGAAGGCCTGCAACAATGTGCAGCTACCCATAGCTATCGCAGACAAACCACACTGGATTGTCATCGAACGGGCGATGACGCCAGTGCCTCAAACCTTGAACTGATCCATCAACCCCTGCTGCTGATTGGCCAGGCTGTTCAACGCCTGGCTAACCCGCGCCGACTCGTTGGCCTGCTCGGACAACGACTCGGTCACATCGCGAATAGTCGCCACGTTGCTGTTGATCTCCTCGGCCACGGCACTTTGCTCCTCGGCGGCGCTGGCAATCTGCAGGTTCATATCGCTGATCACCGTCACCGCCTCGCCGATCTGGCGTAAGGCCGTGACCGCCTGGCCTACCTGTTCGACACTGCCCTGGGCCTGGCGATGGCTGTTGCTCATGGAGCCAACCACCTCTTGGGTACCGTTCTGCAATTGCTCAATCACCAGGCGAGTTTCCTCCACCGACTCCTGGGTACGCCGGGCTAAGTTGCGCACTTCATCGGCAACCACCGCAAAACCACGACCGGCCTCACCGGCACGGGCGGCTTCGATGGCCGCGTTGAGCGCCAGCAGGTTGGTCTGTTCGGCGATGGCGCGGATCACTTCCAGCACCGAACCGATCTTCTCGCTGTTGGCGGCCAGGCCCTCGACTTGAGCCATCGCCGTGCTCATGTCGGCGGCCAGATGCCCGATGCTGGTGGTGGTACGGTCAATCACGGTCAAGCCTTCGCGGGTGGCCTTATCGGCATCGCGGGCGGCCTGTGCTGCCTGGGCGGCGCTGCGGGCGACGTCCTGGGCGGTGGCGCTCATCTCGTGGGAGGCGGTGGCCACCTGATCGACCTGGCGGTATTGCTGCTCCATGCCGGCGCTGGTCTGGGTGGCAATGGCGGCGGACTGGTCGGCGGTGCCACGTGCGTCCTGCACCGAACGCTTGACCTCGGCGATGATCGGTTGAAGTTTGTCGAGGAAACGGTTGAACCAGCCGGCCAGCTCACCGAGTTCATCCCGCTTGTCGTAGGCCAGGCGCCGGGTCAGGTCGCCTTCGCCGCTGGCAATGTCTTCCAGCATGCGCGCCACGCCAAGGATTGGCCGGGTCACGCTGCGGGCCATCAGCCACACCAGCAACAGGCCGACCACCGCTGCCAAGAGGCCCAGGCCCAGTTCCAGCAGGGTGCCCTTGGTGTTATCAGCGTCCAGTTCGGCCTTTAGGGCTTCGGCGGGACCGATCAGAACTTTTTCCGGCACGTTCAGCAACACGCCCCAGGGCTTGCCGTCGGGAATCGGTTGGAAGGGCGCCAGCACCTTGAGTTGATGGTCGGTGCGCAGGCTATGTGTCTGGGCGCCGGCGGCCAGTGCGCTGATCAGTTGCGCGCCGCTGGCGGTGTCAACGCTGTCCAGGCGCTGGCTGAGTTTGCTGGCGTCCGGGCTGTAGCCGGCCAGCAGGCCCACCGGGCTGATGATGCTGACGTTGGTCTGGCCGTTATAAAGCTTCTGGCTGGCGCGTTGGCTGATTGTCTGCAGGCTGTTGAGGTTGATGTCTACCGACAGCGAGGCGATGACTTTGCCGTCCACCATCAACGGGAAGACGATGCTGGTCATCAGCACGTTTTGCCCATCGATCACATAGAAGTAGGGCTCGATTACACACGGCTTGAGGGTGTTGCGTGGGCAGGTGAACCAGGCGTTGGCCTTTTCGCCGCTGGGTCCGACACTGGTGTCGGACATGTCGCTTTCGGGAAGCGGCATGGAGGTCAATGTGCCGGGTGTTGGCTGTGACCAGTAGAGGGCGAATCGACCTTTTTCGTTGCTGCCCAGATCTTTCTGGCCGGTAAACAGTTCGTCCTTGCCATCCAGCGCATTGGCCTCGAACACCAGGGACAGGCCCAGCAGGTCGGGGTTGGCTTGCAGCGCCGCCTTGACCTGGCGGGTCAGGTCTTCGCGCAGGTCGAAGGCATCCAGGAAGCGCTTCTCGGCTTGTTCGCGCAGGAACAGTACCTGACGGGAAAACCCGTGACCGTACTGATAGGCGTCCATGAATTGCTGGCGAATGCCCAGCGCCTGCACTTCACCCTGGGCCTCGATACGGGCCTGGGCCGCGACGTCGAGCATCTCCATGCTGGAGGCTTTGACCCGCAGGGAACTTTGCTCCATGCGATACAGCGAAAGACCCACCAGCAGGGTCACGATCCCCAGCAGGCAAAGGCCGGCCAGGAGGGTGATTTTCCATTGAATGGACAGCTGTCTGAGCGACATGGAGATCCTTAACCTTCGTTACGGCAGAGATGATTAACTGTATCGGCGGCTCGGGTTTTTTCTTTATTCATACGCCCAATTGAATCGCTGCCAGCGACGTCGCTCTTTGACATGCTGCTCCACCTGCTGCAAAGTGCGCGCCCTCTAATAAAACTCCCTTTTTGCTTCCCTTCCGGCAGCCGTTCTCGACGGTAGCCAGGGCGGATGTGTGCCGTTTGTTGCTGTTTTTTATGTTTTCTGTCTTGAGGTAACCATGATAAATGCAGTCATTGCCGCGGTCGGCACCATGCTGGTGCTCAGCCTGTCCCGTGTGCATGTGGTCATCGCGATCATTGTCGGCGCCCTGGTGGGCGGCTTGACCGGTGGGCTGGGTATCGATGCGACGCTGAAGGCGTTCAACAGCGGCCTGGGCGGCGGCGCCACGGTGGCGTTGTCCTACGCCTTGCTCGGTGCTTTCGCGGTGGCGATTGCCAAGTCTGGCCTGGCCCACGCCTTGGCGGACAAGGCCCTGCTGCTGGTGGATCGCCAGGAAGCCAACGGTGGCAACCACGTCAAATGGGTACTGATCGGCCTGCTCTGGGCGGTGGCCATCGCCTCGCAGAACATCCTGCCGATTCATATCGCCTTTATCCCGCTGCTGGTGCCGCCGCTTCTATATGTGCTGACCAAGCTGCAACTGGACCGCCGCCTGATTGCCTGCGTCATGACCTTCGGTCTGATCACCCCCTATATGTTCCTGCCCGTGGGTTTCGGCAATATCTTCCTCAACCAGATCCTGCTGGCCAACGTTGCCAAGAGCGGGGTGGACATCAGTCAGGTCAACGTCACCCACGCCATGAGTATTCCGGCACTGGGCATGGTGTTCGGGCTGCTGGTGGCGGTGTTTATCAGCTACCGCAAGAAACGCGTGTACGACCTGGAGAAAATCGAGCGGGTCGAGCAGGTCGTCGTGCAATACAACCCGTTGACTCTATTGGTGGCCGGCCTGGCGATTGCCTCTGCGTTCATTATCCAGTTGTGGCTGGATTCGATGATCATCGGCGCCCTGGCCGGGTTCCTGATCTTCTCGGTGTCGGGCATCGTGCGCTGGCGTGACACTGACGATCTGTTCACCGAAGGCATGAAGATGATGGCGATGATCGGCTTCATCATGATCGCCGCGTCGGGTTTTGCCGAAGTGCTCAAGGCCACCGGCGAAGTGCAGACCCTGGTGCAAGCGTCCGCCGCCTTCATCGGCAATAGTCGTGGTGTGGGCGCCTTACTGATGTTGCTGGTCGGGCTGCTGGTGACCATGGGCATCGGCTCGTCGTTCTCCACGGTGCCGATCCTTGCTGCGATTTTCGTGCCGCTGTGTGTGCAGCTGGGGTTCAGCCCGCTGGCGATCGTTTGCATCGTCGGTACGGCCGGCGCCCTGGGCGATGCCGGTTCGCCAGCCTCAGACTCGACACTGGGCCCGACCTCGGGCTTGAACATCGACGGCCAGCATCACCATATCTGGGACACCGTGGTGCCGACGTTCCTGCACTACAACCTGCCGTTGCTGGCGTTTGGCTGGTTTGCCGCGATGACCTTGTGACGTTGAATTGTCTTGTGGCGATCCGACAAGCCCGCTCGCCACAACAAGCTCGCGCCTACAGTTTTATCCCCTCAGGCCGTTAACCCTCTTACGTCGCCCCTATACGAGAGAGAAAAGCCATGCGCCTTAGCCTGAAGGCCAAAGTACTGTCCCTCGCAGTACTGCCCGTTCTGTTGTTTGCCGTGGTCATCAGCCTGACCACGGTGTGGATTCTCCAGGAGCAAGCCCGTAACGAGGTCGAAGAAACCCGTCAGAACTTACTCAATGACGCCAAGGTCACCCTGCAGAGTTATGTCGAGGTGGCAATGACTACCATCAAACCGCTCTACGATGCCGCCGCCCCAGGCGACACGGCCGCGCGGGCGCAGGTGGTCAAGCTGCTGTCGAACACCCGCTACGGCAAGGATGGCTACTTCTTTGGCTACGACTCCGAAACCATTCGCCTGTTCAAGGGCAACAGCCCTGAGGGCGTTGGCAAAAGCTTCAAGGACAACCGGGACCCCAACGGCGTCTACGTCAATCGTGACCTGGTAAAAGTGGGCAAGGATGGCACGCATTACCTGCAATACAGTTCGACGCAGCCTGGGCAAACGGCCTTGGTGCCCAAACTCGGCTACACCGAATACTTGCCCAAGTGGGACATGGTCATCGGTACCGCGGTCAATCTGGATGGCATCGAGGCTCAGGTCGCCGAGGTCGAGGTCAAGGTTCATGAGCGCATGGAAGGCGTACTGATGAGCATCATCGGCATCGCCGTGGTGGTGCTGTTGGTGATCGCTGCTGTCGGCATGCTGGTGGCCAATACCATCCTGCGGCCGCTACACCTGATGAAAGTCAACCTTGACGACATCGCCGCCGGCGAAGGTGACTTGACCCGTCGCCTGGAAATCACCAGCCAGGATGAGCTTGGAGAGTTGGCGGGTTCGTTCAACTGTTTTGTCGACAAGATCCACGGTCTGGTGCGCCAGATCACCGAAATGACCTCGCAACTCACTGGCCTTGTCAGCCAGGTCTCCGATCAGGCTCATCGCTCGGAACAGGCGATGGAGCGTCAACGTCACGAGACTGACCAAGTGGCGACGGCTATCAATGAAATGTCCTCGGCGGCCCATGAAGTGGCCCGCAGTGCCCAGGGTGCGGCAGTGGCGGCGCAACAGACCGACGCCGAAGGCCAGGCTGCCAAGCGTGTGGTGGACGGCAGCATTGCGCAGATCCATGCGCTGGTGAATGACATCCGCAGCAGCGGCGTGTCCCTGGACAGCCTGCAGCATGACGTTTCGTCGATTGTCAGCGTGCTCGGGGTGATTCGCTCGATTGCCGATCAGACCAATCTGCTGGCCCTCAACGCCGCCATCGAAGCGGCCCGCGCGGGTGAAGCCGGTCGTGGTTTTGCGGTGGTGGCCGATGAGGTGCGGGCCTTGGCCAGCCGCACCCAGCAAAGCACCCAGGAAATCCAGGGCATGATCGACCGCCTGCAAAAGGGCACCGAGGCGGCCGTGGAAGCCATGCGCCGCTCCAGCGATGCTGGCGATGGCACCTCGGCCCAGGCCAACGAAGCCGGTGCGTCTCTGGACGCCATGGCCCAGTTGATCGGCACCATTAACTCAATGAACGCGCAGATCGCCAGCGCCGCCGAAGAGCAGACTGCCGTAGCCGAAGAGATCAACCGCAGCGTGCATCAGATTGCCGTGGCGGTGGACAGCGTGGCGGATGAGACTCAGCTGGGCGCGCAGACGTCCCGTAGCCTTGCTGATCTGGGGCAGCGGCTGGGCAAGTTGGTGGGGCAGTTCAGAATCTGATTCAGGCGATGAGGCGCCTATACGGGCCTCATCGCGGGCAAGCCTGCGATGAGGCCGGAACAGGTACCCTCAATTTCCCTTAAACATCACGCATCAAAAGCCCAAACCGCAGATCCATCTCCATGGGTATCGGCACATACACGGTATGCCCATCCCCCGGTGCTACCTCGATTGCCTCGCCTTTACCGTTCTGCATCATCCCTAGATCAAAATGAAAATTTCCCGCCGGCGTCATCAACTCCAGATGATTGCCCACGGCAAAGCGATTCTTCACCTTGACCTCGGCCAACTCCCCACGCCGCTCACCTGTCAACTCACCGACAAACTGCTGGCGCTCCGACACTGAGCTGCCGTTCTGATAGTTCTGATACTCGTCATGCACATGTCGACGCAGGAAGCCTTCGGTGTAGCCGCGCTGGGCTAGGGACTCCAGATTGGTCATCAGGCCACGGTCAAACTCCCGTCCGGCGACCGCGTCATCAATGGCCTGGCGGTAGACCTGGGTGGTGCGTGCGCAATAGAAATGTGATTTGGTCCGGCCTTCGATCTTCAGCGAATGCACGCCCATCCGGGTCAGGCGCTCGACGTGCTGCACCGCCCGCAAATCCTTGGCGTTCATGATGTAGGTGCCGTGCTCGTCTTCGAACACTGGCATCTGTTCGTCCGGGCGATTGGCTTCCTGGAGCAGGAATACCTGGTCGGTGGGGGCGCCAAAGCCCAGGGTCGGCTCGGGTTGATATTCCTGGACGATATCGCCGGCGGCGTTTTCCACCGCAGGCGTCGCCTGGTACTTCCAGCGGCAGGCATTGGTGCAAGTGCCCTGGTTGGCGTCACGCTTGTTCATGTAACCCGACAGCAGGCAGCGTCCGGAGTAGGCCATGCACAGCGCACCATGGACAAAGATTTCCAGCTCCATGGCTGGCACCTGCTGGCGGATTTCAGCGATCTCTTCCAGGGACAGTTCCCTGGACAGGATGATCCGGCAGATCCCTTGCTGCTGCCAGAACTCGACGCTCGCCCAGTTCACCGTATTGGCCTGCACCGACAGGTGAATCGGCATCTGCGGGAAGTGTCGGCGCACCAGCATGATCAAGCCCGGATCGGACATGATCAACGCGTCCGGCCCCATGGCGATCACAGGCGCCATGTCCTTGAGGAAGGTTTTTAGCTTGGCGTTGTGGGGCGCGATGTTGACCACCACGTAGAAACGCTTGCCCTGGGCATGGGCCTCCTCGATGCCGAGGGCCAGGTTGGCATGGTCGAACTCGTTATTGCGCACCCGCAGACTGTAGCGCGGTTGCCCGGCGTACACCGCATCGGCGCCGTAGGCGAAGGCGTAGCGCATGTTTTTCAGGGTGCCGGCGGGAGCTAGCAATTCGGGGGCGAGGGCAGGGAACATGAGGACTTCGATCGCAAAAGGGTGGCAGGGTAATCGAACCCGGCCTGGGCTTTATTGATCTGCGTCTATTCTGTAGGGACAAAGATGGCACTCGCAGGATTTGCGGCGGACTAAGCAACAGGGCGCGCTGGGCGCTCTGTGTTTTTCTGGCATGGATTGGACATGAACCAAACGAATTTGCAATTCAAAACCCTGCTGTTGCTGCTGGCCCTGGTGACCAGTGCGTTTCTCTGGATACTGCTGCCGTTCTACGGCGCAGTGTTCTGGGCGATTATTCTGGGGATCGTCTTTGCGCCCCTGCAGCAGCGCCTGCAGCTGCGGTTTGGCTGGAATAGAAACCTGACGTCACTCTCTACCCTGCTGGTCTGCCTGGTAATCGCGATTTTGCCGGTGATCATCACCAGTGCCTTGCTGGTGCAGGAAGGCGCGACGCTGTACAAAAATATTGAAAGCGGCAAACTGGACATTGCCGGCTATATCGAGCAATTCAAGACCCTTCTGCCGCCGTATTTCCAGCACCTTCTGGATCGCTTCGGCATGGGCAACCTGGAAGGGCTGCGGGAAAAAATCGTCAAGGGCGCCATGCAAGGCAGCCAGTTCTTCGCCAGCCAGGCGTTCAGCTTTGGCCAGGGCACCTTTGATTTCCTTGTCAGTTTTTTCATCATGCTGTACTTGCTGTTTTTCCTGCTGCGCGACGGCCCTGAACTGGTACGCAAGGTGCGCACGGCGGTGCCGCTGGCCGAACCACAGAAGCGTCGCTTGCAACTGAAGTTCAACCGGGTGGTGCGCGCTACCGTCAAGGGCAACCTACTGGTGGCCGTGACCCAGGGCGCGCTGGGCGGTTTGATCTTCTGGTTTCTGGATATTCCCAGTGCATTGCTGTGGGCGGTATTGATGGCGTTTCTGTCACTGCTACCGGCAGTGGGCGCGGGGATTGTCTGGGCCCCGGTGGCGGCATACTTCCTGCTCAGCGGTTCGATCTGGCAAGGGGTGGTGCTGGCGCTGTTCGGCATTTTTGTGATCGGCCTGGTGGACAACGTGCTGCGGCCGATCCTGGTAGGCAAGGACACCAAGATGCCCGATTACCTGATTCTGATCTCGACCTTGGGCGGCCTGTCGATCTTCGGTCTCAATGGGTTTGTCATCGGGCCGTTGATCGCTGCGTTGTTCATGTCGAGCTGGGCGCTGTTCGTCGAAACCAAGCCACGGGTACGATTGCCTTAGGCTTGGAAACAGTGAGCCATCTTGCGTGACAGGGCCTGGGCGTCGGGCAATGAGGTGAGCGGGCCGCTGATGGCCTCGCCGTCCCGTACCAGGTACCAGCAGGCGAGTAAACCCAGATCCCTGAGTGGGGCGGGAACGGCGCTGCCGATGACGGACATGATTTTAATAGTGGGCATATCTACCTCCATTTCTCTATGGCGTTCACCTTACGGTTCATACGCCTTGGGGAGAAATCACCCTGCTCGATAGTCGACATCACTGTCATCGAGACAAGCGCGGCATGCTGCGATCAGTCAACCACCTGATCGAGCATGCTCACCACTTCCTGTTCGCTGAGCAGGCCCTTGCGGACCAGGTTTTCCGTTAGCAGCGAGAGGAACTTGGCGCTGCGATGGCCTTCCAGGTGCTTGAGTTCGGTCAAGGCGCTATAGACCTTGCTGGAAGTGCAGAGGCCGGCAGTGCGGTGCGGGTTCTGTGTGGGCATGCTGGGGCGTCCTTGTTGTTATGAGTTGTCAGGGGTGGACAGTTTTGATAGTGAAAGCGTGACATGACGAAAACATGACAGCACGAACCCGGTTTGGGCAAGTGCACATTGACTCAATGATGTCGGATTTAACCGCAGCCATTGTCCTCACAACGACCTCGGCAAGATTTATTCAGGCCGTATGAGCCATAAAAAAGGCCCCGCAGCTGCTGCGAGGCCTGTTCAGGTGTCTCAGTCAAACAAGTTACCAGCCGCGGCCATAATAGCCGTGGGGCGGGCCGTAGTAGCCGCGAGGTGGGCCGTAATAACCTCGTGGTGGCCCGTAGTAGACCGGGGCAGGGCGGTAATAAACCGGCTGTTGCACGTAGACCGGTTGTGGCTGGTAGTAGACCGGCGGTGGAGCCGCGTATACCGGCTGCGGCTGGACATACACCGGTTGCTCTACATAGACCGGCCGGGATTGGTTGGCGATCACCGAACCCACTACGGCTGCACCGACGACGGCGCCGATTACGGCCGGGCCACCCCAGCCACCACCGTGGGCAGAGGCTTGGCCTGCCACAGCAAGTGCACCGATCAGCAACGCGATCTTGGGGATTTTACGAATCATGGTCATTCCTCGGTTGGTCCCTGCGCTTGTGGTCTGCAATCAATAGACTCAAGGATTGTCGCGGGGATACTTTTAAGACAGCGTATTTCTGAAAAACAGCACAGCCGGTAGGTAAAGGTTGTGTAAGGTCTGTACCGATTTGCTTACTCAAGGAGTTACTCATGCTGATGAACCCCAACAAGGACACCCAACTGTGCATGTCACTGTCGGGGCGCCCCGGGAATTTTGGCCTGCGCTTTCACAACCACCTGTATGAACAATTGGGTCTGAATTTTTACTACAAGGCCTTCAGTAGTCAGGATTTGCCCGGCGCCGTGGCCGGTATCCGCGCTCTGGGCATTCGCGGTTGCGGTGTGTCCATGCCGTTCAAGGAAGCCTGCATTGCCCTGGTGGACGAGTTGGACGATTCGGCCAGGGCTATCGCTTCGATCAATACCATCGTCAACACCGCCGGGCACCTCAAGGCCTACAACACCGACTACATCGCCATTGAACAATTGCTGAAAAAACATGCGGTGCCCAAGGATTCGACCTTCGCCCTGCACGGGAGCGGCGGTATGGCCAAGGCCGTGGCCAGCGCATTGCGCGATGGCGGCTACACCAAGGGCGTGATTGTTGCGCGCAACGAAGCCGCCGGCAGGGCATTGGCGCAAAGCCTGGGGTATGAGTGGCAGGCGCAATTGGGCGACCTGCGCCCGCAGATGCTGATCAATGTGACGCCCATCGGCATGACCGGCGGCCCGCAAGCCGAGCAGTTGGCCTTTGACGCCGATGCCATCGATGCTGCTGACACTGTGTTCGATGTAGTGGCGATTCCTGCGGAAACCCCGTTGATTCAGCGCGGTCGTGCCCAGGGCAAGCGGGTGATTACTGGTCTGGAAGTGATCGCGATCCAGGCGCTGGAGCAGTTTGTGCTGTACACCGGCGTGCGGCCGACGGATGAGCAGTTTCAGGCTGCGGTGGCGTTTGCTAGGGGGTAATGTGGCAAGCAGTTAAGGGTGAACACTGTACCTGTGACCACTACACCTGTGGCGAGCGGGCAAGCCCGCTCGCCACAGAGGGTTTTATTCCAGGCGGGTAAGGCGCTCTTCCAGCGCTGCAATTCGCGCTTCCAGTTCTTCAATGCGCTCCAGGGAAACACCGCCGCCAGCACCACGTTCCTGCGGATTGCCGCGGGCGGCAAGGATCACCTCGATATCCGCCGGGTCCCCCAGGGAATGCATATAGCGATCTTCGCGCTGCCCCGCCTGACGAGGCACCAGCAATGCCAGGTCGCGAGCGATCAGGCGTTCCAACTGATGCACCACTTGCTCAGCATCTTCAAAGTCGTGCATGCGCCCGCTGCGGGTCAGCAGTTCGTTGACCGTCTGCGGGCCGCGCAGGAACAGCAGGCCGGTGAGAATCACCTGGGCTGGCACCAGCTCCAGGGCCTTGTCCACACGGTGCTCCCAGCGGTCGGCACGGCTGCCCATCACCAGCTTGGTAAAGCCGCGACCTTCCAGGGCACGCAGGCTCTGGCCGACCTGGCCCTGGCTGAGGTTCATTACCGGTTCCCGGCTGGTTTTCTGGTTGCAGGCGATCACCAGGGCGTTAAGCGTCAGCGGGTAGGTTTCAGGGTTGGTGGCCTGTTTTTCGATCAGGCAACCCAAAACGCGGATTTCCGTGCTGTTGAGGCGTGGCTCTGAGGAGGTGGTGTCGTGCTCGCTGGTCATCGCGCTTTCCCTATGCTGTGAGCCCACTAGCCTAATCTCGAAAAAATAAAAGACAAGCGGCACTGGCAGCCTGCATGGCTATAATCGTGCCTGATCCGAACCCTGCCACAACTGTCGAGACTGTCATGACTATTTCCCTGTACGCCGCTTCCCTCCCGGTCTTCAAGCAAATGCTCAACGCCCTGAGCGATGTGCTGAACAAGGCCCAAGCCCACGCCACCGCCAAGAACATCGACCCGAACGCCTTGCTGCAAGCGCGCCTGTCCCCGGACATGTTCCCGCTGGTGCGTCAGGTGCAGATTGCTGTCGACTTCGCCAAGGGTGTTTCCGCGCGCCTGGCTGAGATCGAAGTGCCGAAATATGAAGACACCGAAGTCACCTTCGCCGACCTGCAAGCACTGATCGCCAAGGTCCTGGCCTTTATTGACACCATCACCCCAGCCCAAGTCGACGGTAAGGAAGGCATCGAAATCGTCACCCGTCCAGGCACACCTAAAGAGAAGCGCTTCAGCGGCCAGGCCTACCTGCTGACCTACGGCCTGCCGCAATTCTTCTTCCACGTCACCACCGCCTACGCCTTGCTGCGTCATAACGGAGTGGAAGTGGGCAAGCGCGATTACATGGGCGCGTTCTAAACCCAGCGACATAAAAAAGCCCGGGCCAGCTCGCAGTGAGTTGGCCCGGGCTTTTTTTGTAGCTGACGGTTTATGCCGCAGTTTTTGCATCCTGACCCAGACATGCAGCGGCAGTGAACAGCACGTCGGTAGATGAGTTCAGTGCGGTTTCCGCCGAGTCCTGCAGCACGCCAATGATGAAGCCCACGGCGACCACTTGCATGGCGATTTCACTGGGAATACCGAACAGGCTGCACGCCAGGGGGATTAGCAGCAGCGAGCCACCGGCAACTCCCGACGCACCACAGGCACAGACCGCTGCCACTACGCTGAGCAGTATGGCGGTTGGCAAGTCGACGGCAATGCCCAAGGTATGCACGGCGGCAAGGGTCAATACGGTAATGGTGATGGCGGCGCCGGCCATGTTGATGGTTGCCCCCAGCGGGATCGACACTGAATAGGTGTCCTCATGCAGTCCCATGCGCTTGCTCAACGCCAGGTTGACCGGAATATTGGCTGCTGAGCTGCGGGTGAAAAACGCCGTGATGCCACTTTCCCGCAGGCACATCAGCACCAGCGGGTAAGGGTTGCGGCGCAGTTTCCAGAAGACGATGGCCGGGTTGACCACCAACGCTACAAACAGCATGCAACCGATCAGCACCAGCAGCAGGTGTGCGTAGCCCAGCAGCGCGCCGAAACCGGAGGTGGCCAGTGTCGAGGCCACCAGGCCGAAGATCCCAAGCGGCGCAAAGCGAATCACCATGCGTACGATCAACGTGACCCCGTTGGACAGGTCATTCAGCACGGTGCGCGTGGTTTCGCCGGCATGGCGGATAGCGACGCCCATGCCGATGGCCCAGGCCAGGATACCGATGAAGTTGGCGTTCATCAGCGCGCTGACCGGGTTGTCCACCACGCTGAGTAACAGGCTTTGCAGCACTTCGCCGATGCCGCCGGGGGCACTCACGGCCACATCGTGGGTCACGAGCACCAGGGGGGAAGGGAATAGCATACTGGCAATCACCGCAACGGCGGCAGCGGCAAAGGTGCCCAGCAGGTACAGGAACAGGATCGGCCGAATATGGGTTTCCTGGCCGTGCTTGTGGTTGGCGATTGAGGCCATGACCAGTACAAATACCAGGATCGGCGCGACTGCCTTGAGGGCCGAGACAAACACCTTGCCGATAAACCCCGTGGATTGGGCGACACCGGGCAAAAGTAGAGCCAGCAGAATACCGGCCACTAGGCCGATGATAATTTGCGTGACCAGGCTGACGCGCATGAGTCGACGAAAGAGGGGCGGGACAGCAGTCATAAGGGCGTCTCTAGTTTTTTTAGTGTGTGCGGCGGTGCGTGCAACCAAGGCAGCAGAAGCCGGGCAGGCTGCCAGAGAGTAAAACGCTGGAAAGTTTTGATGAGGGCACACGGTAGCCGAATGCGCCTGGTGCAATCGACGAAGTCTAACATGCTGTAGGACGTGTCCCGCCCAGCGTGCGGCATTAGGTCGCTCAGAGATCAGACCATTCAACCTTACCGGTCCCCAAGATCGACACACTCTGCTAACATTCAATATCCTTTTTATTCCATACCTGTCAGCGGGCCCTCGGGCTGTCGTTGGCGTCGCTGTTTCTGGAGTTATTCATGTTGTTGCCCATCCTGCTGCTCTCGGCAGCCGGTTTTACCGTGCTGACCACGGAGTTCGTCATCGTCGGCCTGCTGCCTTCCATCGCCCGCGACCTGGATGTCAGTGTGTCCCAGGCCGGTTTGCTGGTGACCCTGTTTGCCTTCACCGTAGCGGCCTTCGGCCCGTTCCTTACCGCCTATTTCGCCCGCTTTGAGCGCAAGCGCCTGTTTATCACGATCCTGATCATGTTCAGCCTGGCCAATACCCTGGCGGCCCTGGCGCCCAATATCTGGGTCATGTCCGTGGCGCGGCTAATTCCGGCGCTTGGGCTACCCGTGTTCTGGGCCCTGGCCAGTGAAACCGCCGTGGACATCGTCGGGCCGGAGTACGCGGGCCGGGCCATTGCCAAGATCGGCTTCGGCATCGTCTGTGCCACGGTGTTCGGCATTCCGGTGGGCACATTGATCTCCGATATGTTCGGCTGGCGCACAGCCTTCGGCATTCTCGCCGTGGTGGCGCTTGCCAAGGCCTTGTTGCTGTTTATCTACCTGCCTGCCACCACGGTGAAGAAAGAAGCGGTGACCTTGCGTTCGCAGTTCAAAATCCTGCGCAGCCCTTTGATGCAAGGCCACGTTCTGCTGTCGATTCTGGTCTTTAGCGGCATGTTCACCGTTTATACCTACCTGGCGGACATTTTGGAGCGCTTGGCCGGCTTCGACGGCACACTGGTGGGCTGGTGCCTGATGGGCTTTGGCGCCGTTGGCCTGATCGGCAACTCATTGGGCGGACGCATGGTCGACCGCCATCCGCTGATGGCTTCGATGGTGTTCTGCGGTTTTATGATCACCGGTATGGTGGCGCTGGTGCCGGCTATCCATTCCACCCTGGGCCTGGCGGCGGCGATGGGCATCTGGGGCGTGACCCAGGCGGCGCTGTTCCTGGTCAGCCATGTACGACTGATGAAAGTGGCGCCTCATGCTCCGGCGTTTGCCGCTTCGCTGAACATCGCCGGTGCCAACCTGGGCATTGGCCTGGGGGCGATGGTCGGTGGGCGGGTGATCGATACCCTCGGGCTGGGTAGCCTTGGCTTTGCCGCCGCCGGTTTTATCCTGCTGTCGATCCTCCTGGCGTTTTGGCTGATGACCGCCAAGGCCCGCGAAGTCTGCGTCTAGCCGGGCAGTGAGGTAAACAGTTCTCGCCGGGCACCTTCGGTAATCGCCACGATGCCGGGGTGCTTGATCTTGCGCTCCACCGAGATAGCGTAGAACGATTCAGTCACCGCGTCGGTCTGGCCGATCAGGGCCACGCTGTACTGGTGCTTGACCTCATCGGCGATGACGCTGGGGGCGATGAAAATGCCGCTGCCGGATTGGCCGAAGGCCTGCATCAGGGCGCTGTCGTCAAACTCACCGACAATCCGTGGCTGGATCTGCTGCTCGGCAAACCAGCGTAACAAACGACTACGTACCACCGTTTCCACCCCCGGAATCAGCAGCGGAGCGCCCTGCAGGCACTGTGGAAACTCGCCGCCATGCCGGTCAGCCAATGCCTGGGTGGCAAAGAAACTGATGCCGCATTCCCCCAGTTTTTGGCTGTAGCCCTTGATATCCAGGTGCGAGGGCATCGGGCTGTCGGAGATCACCAGGTCCAGCCGCTGGATCGCCAGGTCCGCCAGTAAGCGTTCGAGTTTGTCTTCGCGGCAGGTAATGCGGATCGGCTCGCTCAATTCCATGATGGGCGCGATCAGCCGGTAGACGATCGACTTGGGCACCACATCAGCGACGCCGACACGAAACAGAATCTGCTGCTCATTGGGCTGGGCCCGCAGCATGGCTTCCAATTCATTACCCATCTGGAACATTTGTTCGGCATAAGGCAGCGCCTGCCGTCCGGCCTCAGTCAACTCCAACTTGCGCCCCACCCTCTGAAACAGCGCCACGCCGAAAGTCTGCTCCAGCAGGCTGATTTGCCCACTGATAGTCTGCGGCGTGAGGTTCAATTGCTCACAGGCGCGCACGATACTGCCGGTCTTGGCGACCACCCAGAAGTAGTGCAATTGTCGGTAATTGAGCATGGGCCGCCTTAAGGGAGAGTGTTACTTCGTGTAAATCGAAGTATAAGCGGAAAAAATACGAATTTTCCTGAACTGTTTGCTTCCTTAGAATGCCTCGCTATCGCGGGCTCAATGCTTGGGTCCAACGGTTCTAACGAGGAACGCATCATGAAACTCAATTCTCTGGGCGCGGCGTCGTTGCTTGCGCTTTCATTGGTGATGATCAGTGGTTGTGATCAGGCCGAGAAAAGTGCGCAGCAACTGCTGGGCAAAGCGAGCGAGTCGGCCAAGCAAGTCATCGACGATACTCATCAGGCGGCCGAGCAGGCGTTGAGCGAGGCGACCCAAGGGTTGATCAGCCCCAAAGAGAAAAACGCCGAAGAGCAATCCGACAGCGAGACGCGTGAAGCTTCCTCGCAGGAAACCTAACCCCAGCACACCGAGTCAGGACTGACCTATGGACTACCTTGTACAACTGGCCGCGAGCCCTACCGCCTGGGTGGCCCTGGCGACCTTGATCGTCATGGAAATCGTGTTGGGGATCGACAACCTGATCTTCATCTCGATTCTCACCAACAAATTGCCCGTACAACACCGGGCCAAGGCACGGCGCATCGGTATCAGCATGGCGCTGATTTTGCGTCTGGGCCTGTTGAGCACCATCGCGTTTATCGTGCAACTGACTGAGCCAGTCATTGAAATCCTGGGGAATGCGTTCTCCTGGAAAGACATGATCCTGATCGCCGGTGGCCTGTTCCTGCTGTGGAAGGCGACTACCGAAATCCACCACAGCATGGACCCAGAGCCGGAAAAGGTTGGAAGTAATTCGCCGAGCGTGTCCCTGGGCTTTGCCTCGGCCATCGGCCAGATCCTGCTGCTGGACCTGGTGTTTTCCATCGACAGCATCGTCACCGCCGTGGGCATGACCGAGCACTTGCCGATCATGATCATTGCCGTGGTGGTCTCGGTAATCGTAATGCTGGTGGCGGCCGAACCTTTGGCCAAGTTCATCAACGACAACCCGACGGTGGTGATGCTGGCCCTGGGCTTCCTCATCATGATCGGCATGACCCTGATTGCCGAAGGCTTCGGCGCTCATGTTCCAAAAGGCTACGTCTACGCGGCCATGGCGTTCTCGGCGGTGATCGAGTGCCTGAATATTGCACGGCGTACCCGGCATAGACGGCTTGCTGAAAAACACTAAGGGCTGAAACAACAAAGGCCGGCCGCGCTCTGATCAGCGCGGCTGGCCTTTTTGCTGTCTGACACCAAGAACACAGGTTTGCCGGACGGCTCTGTTAGAATCCGTCACCTTGATGTCCGGAGGTAAACCATGAACGAGCCGATTCGCCTGACCCAGTACAGCCATGGTGCGGGTTGTGGTTGCAAAATTTCCCCTCAGGTACTGGAAGTGATTCTTGCCGGCAGCGGCGCGCAGAACCTTGATCCCAAGCTCTGGGTAGGCAACGCCTCCCGCGACGACGCGGCGGTTTACGCCATCGACGACGAACGTGGCGTGGTCTCCACCACTGATTTCTTTATGCCGATTGTCGATGATCCCTTCGACTTCGGCCGCATCGCCGCCACCAACGCTATCAGCGATATCTACGCCATGGGCGGCGACCCGTTGATGGCCATCGCCATTCTCGGCTGGCCGGTCAACGTGCTGGCCCCGGAGATTGCCCGTGAGGTGATTCGCGGTGGCCGCTCGGTGTGTGACGCTGCAGGCATTCCCCTGGCCGGAGGTCACTCCATAGACTCCCCGGAGCCGATATTCGGTCTCGCCGTTACCGGGCTAGTGGAAAAACGCCATATGAAGCGCAACGACACCGCCACCGCCGGCTGCCAGTTGTACCTGACCAAGCCCTTGGGCATCGGCATCCTCACCACGGCGGAAAAAAAGGGCAAACTGCGGGAAAACGACATCTGCCTGGCGCGGGATTGGATGTGCACCCTCAATAAACCTGGCAGCCGTTTTGGCAAGTTGTCCGGCGTCACAGCAATGACTGATGTCACCGGTTTCGGCCTGTTGGGCCACCTGGTGGAAATGGCCGACGGCAGCGGTGTGACCGCGCGCATCGAGTACGAAAAAGTCCCACGCCTGCCAGGGGTCGAGTACTACCTGGAGCAGGGCTGCGTGCCCGGCGGTACCTTGCGCAACTTCGACAGCTACGCCAGCAAACTGGGGCGCATGACTGAATTGCACAAGCGTGTGTTGTGCGACCCGCAAACCAGCGGCGGCCTGTTGGTAGCGGTTACGCCCGAGGGCGATGCCGAGTTCCTGGCAGTGGCGGCTGAGTTGGGGTTGAACCTGGAGCCGATTGGTCAACTGGTTGAGCGACAGACCAACGCGGTAGAGGTGTTTTGATGCCCATCGACATCACCGATTACTGCGACATCTTTCTCAACGACCGGCCAATGATGGATACCCGTGCGCCGGTGGAGTTCGTCAAGGGCGCGTTCCCTGGGGTAATCAACCTGCCGCTGATGAACGACGATGAACGTCAGCGCGTGGGCACTTGTTACAAACAGCAGGGCCAGCAGGCGGCGATTGTGCTCGGGCATGAGTTGGTGTCCGGGACGATCAAGGTCGAACGTATCGAGCAGTGGGCGCAGTTCGCACGCGCCAACCCTGACGGTTATCTGTACTGCTTTCGCGGCGGACTGCGCTCGCAGATCGTCCAGCAATGGTTGAAAAGCGAGGCGGGAGTCGATTATCCCCGGATCGGGGGTGGCTACAAGGCTATGCGCACGTTCCTGCTCGACACCGTCGAGCAGGCCACCGCCCAGTGTGATTTCGTGTTGCTGGGTGGCATGACTGGCACCGGCAAAACCGAAGTGCTCGGTCAATTGAACAATGCCCTGGACCTTGAGGGCCACGCCAATCACCGTGGTTCCAGCTTTGGCAAGCGCGCCACAACGCAGCCCTCCAACATCGATTTTGAGAATCGCCTGGCGGTCGACCTGCTGAAAAAACGTGCGCTTGGCATCGAACAGTTCGTGGTAGAGGACGAAAGCCGCATGATCGGCAGTTGTGCCCTGCCATTGCCATTGCATAAAGGTATGCAGGCCTTTCCCTTGGTGTGGCTGGAAGACAGCGTTGAAGGCCGGGTCGAACGAATCCTGCGCGATTATGTGATCGACTTGTGTGCTGAATTTATCGAGGTATTTGGCGAAACGGGTTACCGGCTATTCGCCGAGCGTCTAACCCAAAGCTTGGGTAACATCCATAAACGCTTGGGCGGCGAGCGATTTCAACGATTGCAGGCGATCATGCAGGACGCCCTGGCGGAACAGGCGCGCAGCGGTGCCATAGACCTGCATCGGGGCTGGATCGAAGGCTTGTTGCGAGAGTATTACGACCCGATGTACGCCTTCCAACGTGAAAGCAAAGGCGTACGAATCGAGTTCTCCGGGGAACAGGTGGCCGTATTGGAGTATTTGCGCGAGCGGGCTGCTCGGTCAGTTTAGAGAATGAAGGCCCCGACCAAGCCACACAGCACGCCCATGAGCATGGTCAGCCCTGCCACCGTCACCAGCACCCGCGCATCGAAATCCTTGCGCAGCATCAACAGCGACGGCAGGCTCACGCTCGGCAGGGTCATCAGCAATGCCACTGCAGGGCCGGTGCCCATCCCAAGGGTCATCATGGTCTGGACGATAGGGATTTCCGCCGCTGTGGGGATTACGAACAGCGTGCCGACAATCGCCAGTGGCACCAGCCACCACAGGCTGTCAGCCATCGTCCCGTCGACGTGGGGAAACAGCCAGACCCGCGCCGCGCCCAGCAGCAATACCGCCAGGATATAGACCGGAATGGTGCTCCAGAACAGCTGCCACAAGGTGCGCAGCCAGCGGGTCAGGAACGGTTGGCTGTCGGTGGTGCTGACTTCGGCCACGGCGTCCAGCGCCGCTTCGGGTACCTGATCAGGACGGGCGATACGCTGCGCCACCAGGGACACTCCGACCACCAGCACAATCCCCGCCACCAGTCGCAAGGCAGTAAACCCCCAACCCAAAACGAAGCCCATGAACACCAGGGTCGCCGGGTTAAGCACCGGGTTGGCAATCCAGAACGCCAGTGCGGCGCCCACTGACACTTGTTGTCGACGCATGCCTGCGGCTACCGGTGCGGCGCAGCAACTGCACATCATCCCCGGCAAGGCGAACAGCCCACCGCGCAGGGTTGAACCCAGCCCGGCACGGCCGAACAGGCGCAACAGCCAGTCCCGGGGGATCAGCACTTGCAGCAATGAGCCGAGAATCACGGCCAGGACAGCAGCTTTCCAGATGGCCAGGAAATACACCTTGGCATAGGCCAGCGCTGCCGCCAGTGGTGTACTTTGCTCGTCGTTGAGAATCGAGGCGCCGATGCTGTGGTTATCCGCAGCCACAAACGCCTTGAAGTAGTAGGGCGACCACTTTACGTAGTAGAGGCCGACACAGGCCACCAGCAGAAAAAGCGCAGGCTTCCACCAGAAGGACCAGCCCCGGGCGAGGCTGGTAGAGGTGAGGTTGGACATGTTGGGATTCCGCAGATGAGTCGATAGCGGCGCATCATACTCCGTGTGGCTCTTGTGGCGAGCAAGCAAGCCCGCTCGCCACAGATTCAGTGCATTCAGGTATCGGCGCTGACCTGCGTCGCATCCGGGCAAGTTTCCAGGCCATTATCCAGGCCCTGCTTGTAGTTGCGACTGAGCAAGGTGGCCTTGCCGTTGTGCCAAGTCAGGGTCAGCACATACAGGGTATCGAAATCGCTGCCGGACCAGTCATCGGTGATGGTGTGCTTTTCACCGACCGCTTCGCTCGCCACCTTGTTGATCAACTCCGGCAGATAGCCGTGGGACCAGGCAGTGTAGATGATCGAGTTGTGGTACTTGTCTTCCACCAGTTCATCGGCCAGGGCGCTGGTGTCGTTGGCCGAGAACTTGATGTTCACTGGCAGGCCGAGCTTGATGGCGCTGGGGCTGATGGTCATCAGCGGGCGAATGTAGCTGTAGGAGTTGTCTAGTTCGCCTTCCTCGACATTGCGCGTCGGGTTGGCGGCGAACACAAAGTTGGCCTTGCCGAATTTTTCCGGTAGCACGGTGGCTAGGTTCATGGCGCGGTTGAGGCCCTGGCAATTGAGCTGGCCCAGGCCGCCGGCGGGTTTTTCGCCGTGGCGCAGGAACACCAGGGTCTGCACGCCGTCCACTTGCTGGGCACGGCTTTCCCGGGCTTCCAGGGTCAGCACCAGCGCTCCGCCTACCAGTAGCAGCGGCAACATGGTGTATGAATATCGTTTAAGGCGTTTGGCAAGGCACAGAGGCTTGATCTTCATTATGGTTCGAGTCTTCAGTGCGTCGGATTAAGGCGTACAAGCCAGGCCCCAACGACGCATCCAGCGTCGTGCGGTGTTTCGTGTCGGTGTGGGCGCGCGCCTCCCTTCAGTCGGTTGAGCGCACTTAAGAGTGTACTCACGCGTTTTCGTTCGGTTCCAAGGGATAATAGTCAGCAGATGTTGCGAATTGAAGACCGGTGCAGGTTGCCCGCCAGATGACTATCATTGGCACTTCTTGCCTTGGGGTCTCTGATGAATTCACTTTCTGCCTTCCCGATCACTGCCAAATGGCCAGCCCAACATCCCGAGCGCCTGCAACTGTACTCGTTGCCGACCCCCAACGGGGTCAAAGTGTCGATCATGCTGGAAGAGCTAGGCCTGGCGTACGAGCCGCACCGGGTCAGCTTCGAGACTCAGGACCAGTTCTCGCCCGAGTTCCTTTCTTTGAACCCGAACAACAAGATCCCGGCGATCATTGACCCCAATGGCCCAGGTGGTAAACCGCTGGCGCTGTTCGAGTCCGGTGCGATCCTGATCTACCTGGCAGAGAAGGGCGGCAAGTTCCTGTCCACTGACCCGGCGGCGCGTTACGAGACGCTTCAATGGCTGATGTTTCAGATGGCCGGTATTGGTCCAATGTTCGGTCAGGTCGGTTTTTTCAACAAATTCGCCGGCAAGGCCTACGAAGACAAGCGCCCCCGCGACCGTTACGTCGCCGAAGCCAGGCGCTTGCTGGATGTGCTGGAAAAGCGCCTGTTGGGCCGCACCTGGATCATGGGTGATGACTACAGTATCGCCGATATCGCCACCTTTCCCTGGATACGCAACCTGATTGGTTTCTATGAGTCAGGCGACCTGGTGGGGATTACCGACTTTCCTAACGTGCTGCGGGCGCTGGACGGGTTTGTCGCGCGGCCGGCGGTGATCCGCGGCCTGAATATTCCAACAGCCTAATCTCCATTTGAGTGCAGCCCGATGCCTTCCTTCGATTTCAAGCAACTGGACGTTTTCAGTTCCCAGCCCCTCAAAGGCAACCCACTGGCCGTGGTGCTGGGCGCCGACAGCCTCAGCGACCAGCAGATGGCCGACTTCGCCAAGTGGACCAACCTCAGCGAAACCACCTTCCTGCTCAAACCCCGTGACCCACGTGCCGACTATCGTGTGCGAATTTTCACCACGCTGCAGGAATTGCCCTTCGCCGGGCACCCAACCCTGGGCAGTTGTCATGCCTGGCTGCATGCCGGTGGCAAGCCTATGGGTGAGGAGATCATCCAGGAGTGCGAAATCGGCCTGGTGCGTATCCGTCGTCAAGGTGACGAACTGGCGTTTATTGCACCACCGCTGTTGCGATCCGGTCCGATCGAGGCCGAGTTGGTGGAGCGTGTTCGCCTGGCCTTGAGCCTTGAACCGGGTGCCATCGTGCGTACCCAGTGGGCCGACAACGGTGCAGGCTGGCTGGCGGTAATGTTGGCTGATCGTGAGGAGGTGTTGGGCTTGCGTCCGGACTATTCGCAACTGCAGGGGCTGGCGGTAGGCGTGATCGCCCCGTGGAACCTGGATCGGGACGGCGACGAAGCGCAGTTCGAAGTCCGCGCCTTCATTGCTGGCGACGGCGCCCCGGAAGACCCGGCAACCGGCAGCCTCAACGCCGGCGTCGCCCAATGGCTGTTGGGTGAAGGCCTGGCGCCGAGCCGCTATGTGGTCAGCCAGGGCACGGCCATGGGCCGCGCCGGGCGAATCCGCGTGGAACAACAAGACGACGAGATATGGATTGGAGGCGCGGTCTCGGTGTGTATTGAGGGGAGGTTGACCCTTTAACGATTATTCGCCGCCAGCGTGCCTTTTGTTTGTTCCGGGCATAGTCGCAAAAGCCATTATCACGCAAACGCAAAGGCACCGTTATGGATGCGGTGTTTGTGTTTTCGGTCAATCCGGGCATAAGCTTTCGCCCTATTAAGCTATCTGCCTCGCCACATGCGTTGGCCCTTTTTGTAGAAAATTGTAGGAAAACCAATGTCTAGCCAGTTCCCCGAAGCCCGTCCCCGTCGCCTGCGCCGTTCCCCTGAGTTGCGCAGCCTGTTCCAGGAAACCGAATTCACCCTTAACGACTTGGTGCTGCCAATTTTCGTCGAAGAAGAAATCGACGATTTCGTGCCCATCACCAGCATGCCCGGCGTGATGCGCATCCCTGAATCGAAACTGGCGGGCGAAATCGAGCGTTACGCCCGTGCCGGGATCAAATCGGTGATGACCTTCGGCGTCTCCCATCACCTGGATGCCAGTGGCAGCGACACCTGGAACGAGCGCGGCCTGGTCTCGCGCATGTCCGCTATCGCCAAGGATGCGGTGCCGGAAATGATCGTCATGTCCGATACCTGCTTCTGTGAATACACCGATCACGGCCACTGCGGCGTGATGCACGGCAGTGAAGTGGACAACGACCGCACCCTGGTCAACCTTGGCAAGCAAGCCGTGGCAGCCGCCCGCGCCGGTGCCGATGTAATCGCGCCCTCGGCGGCCATGGACGGTCAGGTCCAGGCCATTCGCCGTGCCCTGGATGAGGCTGGTTTCAGCCATATCCCGATCATGGCCTATTCCACCAAATTTGCCTCGGCGCTTTACGGCCCGTTCCGCGAAGCCGGCGGCAGCGCGCTCAAGGGCGATCGTAAAAGCTACCAGATGAACCCGATGAACCGCCGCGAAGCCGTGCGCGAATCCCTGCTGGACGAACAGGAAGGCGCCGACGCACTGATGGTCAAGCCGGCCGGCGCATACTTGGACATCATCCGCGACATCCGCGAAGCCTCGCGCTTGCCGGTGGCGGCGTATCAGGTCAGCGGCGAATACGCGATGATCAAGTTCGGCGCCCAGGCTGGAGCCATTGATGAAGCGCGGATCGTTAGGGAAACCCTGGGCTCGATCAAACGGGCCGGTGCGGATTTGATCTTTACCTACTTTGCGATGGACCTGGCGTTGGCCGGGATTTGATCCAAGCCCAATCCTCTGTAGGAGCAAGCTCGCTCCTTGTACAGAGGAAGTAGCCTTACCGCTGCGCAAACGCCAGATTCAACCCCAACCCCGCAAACGTCGCGGCAAAGCTGCGGCGCAGCCAATTCTGCACCCGTGGCGATTCGATTACGCCACGGCGGAAAACATTGGCCAGCAGGCCATAAATCACAAACACCGCAAGCGTCATTGCCATGAACACACTGCTCAACATCAGCATTTGCACGGCCGGTGCGGTGCTGCCTGGGCTGACGAATTGCGGCAGGAAGGCCAGGAAAAAAATGGTCAGCTTCGGGTTGAGGATATTCAGCAGGCAGCCTCTGACCATCAGGCTGCGGGAGCTGGAAACCGTTGGTGTGTCGTTCATGGCAAACGCCGAGCGATCGCGCCACGTCGCGTAGGCCAGGTACAACAGATAAGCCGCTCCGGCGAACTTCAACGCCTCGAATGCCAATGCACTGGTGTGCAGCAGGGCGGACAGCCCCAATACCGATGCCAGGAGGTGCGGGACGATTCCAGCGGTGCAGCCCAGCGCCGCGAAGATACTGGCACGCTTACCGGCCGTCAGGCCTGTGGAAATAGTGAAAATCACGCCGGTGCCGGGGATTAGCACGACAATCAGGCAGGTAATGAGGAAGTTCAGGCTGAGCATGGCATTCAAACTCCTTGTTGGAACGAGGGGAATCCAATCCTTTCACGTTTCGTTTCCATCGGCGAGTAGGGATGTATCCCGCAGCCATACGATAGAACCCGCGTTAAACTTGCCTGTCGATATCTGCCATGACTGGACTGTCGCTGCCCAAGGAAGCCCCATGCATTCCCACCGCCTGATCCTCTGCCTGACCACATTGCTGGTGCTGGCCGGCTGCTCCAGCCAACGTACCGCGCAACAGCCTGAGCGCAGCGAAGCCGAGGTCAAGGCGCAGATCGTGCGGTTGCTGCCGGCGAAAGTCCCGGACCGCACCGGCTGGGCCCAGGACATCTATACCGCGTTCGATATCCAGAAAATCTACCCCAGCACCGAGAATATCTGCGCGGTATTGGCGGTGACCGAACAGGAGTCAACTTATCAGGTCGACCCGCCAGTGCCGGGCATGGGCAAGATTGCCCAGGATGAAATTCTGCGGCGTGCGGCCAAGGTGCATATGCCCGCTGTGCTGGTGCGTGGTGCACTGCAATTGCGCTCGCCGACGGGCAAATCCTATGCCGAACGCTTGAGTGCTGCGCGCACGGAAAAGGACCTGAGCGCGATCTTTGATGATTTCATCAGTGTCGTACCCTTGGGGCGCACGCTGTTTGGCAGTTTCAATCCGGTGCACACCGCAGGCCCGATGCAGGTGAGCATTGCCTTCGCCGAGAAGCAGGCTCGGGGTTATCCCTACACGGTGGATGGCACTATTCGCCGGGAAGTGTTCACCCGTCGCGGCGGTATGTATTTTGGCATCGCCCATTTGCTGGGCTACCCGGTGAGCTACGATCAGCCGCTGTACCGCTTCGCCGATTTCAACGCCGGTTGGTATGCCAGCCGCAACGCCGCGTTCCAGGCGGCGGTCAGTCGCGCTTCGGGAAAGAGTCTGGCACTGGATGGGGATTTGATCCGCTATGGCTCGATCCTGCCGGGCACCACGGAATTGGCGGTGCGCTCCCTGGGCAAGGCCCTGGACATGCGAAACCCGAGTATTCGCAGCCAGTTGGAGCAGGGTGACCGACTGGATTTCGAAGACACCACCCTGTATCAACGCGTGTTTGCCCTGGCCGAGAAGGCCGAAGGCAAACCGCTGCCTCGGGCGATTTTGCCGGGCATCGTGCTGAAAAGCCCGAAGATCACCCGCAACCTGACCACGGCCTGGTTTGCCAAGCGGGTGGATGATCGCTACCAGCGCTGCATGAAGCGCTGACACGGCCCAGCCCAACTGGCTACGACGACGCTCAGTGACGACGCTTCACGAGCTTGCGCCACAACCAGACCCATAGCCACAACACCGGGAACGCCAGGATCACGAACGGCAGTACGTAGCTCGACCGTTCCAGGGCATCGGCGGTGCCGTCCACCAGGTTGTCCCCCAGGTTGCTGAACATCCGGCTCAAGCGCGACTGTTGTTGCGTGCCATCGGATGGCCGGAAGTTCAGGGTCACGCGGTTGGTGTCCAGCCGCCGCTGGTGGCCGGCGGCGACCTGGGCCAGTTCCTGCAATGCGTTCTCGATGTTTGCCTGCTCTTTGGTCAAGGCAATCAGGTCGCCCACGGTGATGTCCTTGCGCGCAGCCAATGCATCAAGGCGCTGTTGCTGTGCCTGCAAGCGTTCCTGGCCGCGGCGGTTGTTAGCTACGGCATCGGCCAAGTCCTCGGCGCTGGTGATCCGTTGCCCGCGTTGCCCACCTTCGGCGGCCATGGCCACCATCGGCTCGACCCCGGTGGGGGCGATACGCAGCACAATCGTGCCGCCGTCGCTGTTCTCTTCAATACGCAGGATATTGCAGGCACCGAAACGTGCCGATTCGCAGGCTTCGCGGGTGGCCTGCATGCGCGGTACCAGCACGGCGACGGGCAAGGACAGGCTCAATTCATGTTCATAGGCCAATTGCGCATCTGCGCGGCCTTGTTCGCCATTGATCACCGTGGCTTCGGAGTGATCCTTGGGTGATCCTTGGGTGAGCCGCCGGTGAGGGCCAGGGTCGTCAACAACATCAGCGCGGTGAATCTGCCTTCCAGGTGGTGCATTGCAGTTCCTTTGAGTGTGCAAGATAAGGTCGAGGGCGATTAAAGCGGGTCTGCAGGATTAACGCAAAGCATCGCCCGGGATTTGCCGCGCTGATCTTGCTGGTCTCGGCGGATGGGCCGGGTTACACCTCAAGTCTCACTCTAGGACGAACCTGCCATGACCCGTGTCCCCGAAGGATTTATCCCCTTATCGCGCAGCAGCCCTCTCCTGGATTTGTTGGGTCCGGTGTACTGTCGCGGCGAAGGCCTGCAACTGGAACTCGGCCTGCGCGCCGACAACCGCCACGCCAACGGGCGCGGCACCGTCCACGGCGGCGTATTGGCAACCCTGGCGGATGTCGGCATGGGCTACGCGATGGCGTTTTCCAGTGAGCCACCATTGCCACTGATCACTGCCAGCATGACCCTGGACTACCTGGGTTCGGTACAGGTGGGGGAGTGGATCGAGGTCCGACTGGAACACCACAAGCGCGGTCGGCAGATGGCCTTTGCCACAGTGAGCTTGCAGGTAGGGGAGAAGGTGGTGGTGCGGGCCAGTGCGGTGTTTGCGGTGCCGCAGGTACCAAGTTGCCCCTGACACCGCCTCGCTAAAGCTCGACAGCTATGTGAATAGCGCAGGGCACGCGACGTGTGGCAAGTTCCGGGTAAATCCAGGCAAAGAAAAGGCCCGGCTTTTCGTGGAGCCGGGCCTGTTCCATGGTGCTCTTTGAATCAGCTGCGTTCGAGGGCCAGTGCTACGCCTTGGCCACCGCCGATGCACAGGGTCGCCAGACCTTTCTTGGCATCACGCTTGATCATTTCGTGTAGCAAGGTCACCAGCACTCGGCAGCCTGACGCACCAATCGGGTGGCCGATGGCAATTGCGCCGCCGTTGACGTTGACCTTTGCTGTATCCCATTCCAGCTCTTTGCCCACCGCCAGCGACTGGGCGGCGAAGGCTTCGTTGGCTTCGATCAGGTCCAGGTCGCTCAACTGCCAGCCGGCTTTGTCCAGGCAGCGACGGGTGGCCGAAACCGGGCCAATGCCCATGATCGCCGGGTCGACGCCGGCATTGGCGTAGCTGGCAATACGCGCCAGCACCGGCAAGCCGAGGGCTTTGGCCTTGTCGGCACTCATCAGCAGTACGGCAGCAGCGCCGTCGTTGAGGCTGGAGGAGTTGCCAGCGGTAACGCTGCCGTCTTTCTTGAAGGCCGGCTTGAGCTTGCCCAGGGATTCGGCGGTGGTACCGGCGCGAGGCTGCTCGTCCACGGCGAAGGCAACCGGGTCGCCCTTGCGCTGGGGAATCAGGATCGGCGTGATCTCATCAACAAATCGCCCAGCTTCGATGGCGGCAGTGGCTTTTTGCTGGGAGGCGGCGGCGAAAGCGTCCTGGGCTTCACGGCTGATGCCGTACTTGTCCACCAGGTTCTCGGCGGTGACGCCCATGTGGTAGTCGTTGAACGCATCCCACAGGCCGTCGGTGATCATGCTGTCGATCATCTTGGCGTGGCCCATGCGCAGGCCGGTGCGGGCGGCTGGCAGGACGTAGGGCGCCAGGCTCATGTTTTCCATGCCGCCAGCGATGATCACCTCGGCGTCACCGCAGCGAATGGCCTGCGCGCCAAGATGCAGGGCCTTGAGGCCCGAGCCGCAGACCTTGTTCAAGGTCAGCGCGGGTACGGCGTGGGGCAGGCCGGCGAGGATCGAGGCCTGGCGTGCCGGGTTCTGGCCGCCGCCTGCGGTCAGCACCTGACCGAGGATCACTTCATCCACCAGCGCGGGGTCCAGGCCGGTCTGCTCCAGCAGGCGGCGGATCACCGCAGCCCCCAGTTCCGGCGCTGGGATGTTGGCCAGCGAGCCCTGGAAACTACCCACGGCGGTGCGTGTGGCAGCAACAATGACGACGTCTTGCATGGAATCTTTCCTCACTGCGCAGCGAACTGCATTTCTGGAACATGGTCCGGGACGATCAGTTTACCGGCGGTCTTGCTGACAATCTCTTCAACGCTGACGCCAGGTGCGCGTTCCTTGAGGACAAATGCGCCATTTTCGATTTCCAGGTAGGCCAGGTCCGTCAGCACGCGCTTGATGCAATTGGCACCGGTCAGCGGCAGGCTGCAACGGCTCAGCAGTTTCGACTCTCCGTCCTTGGAGGCGTGGGTCATGGTGACGATGATGTTTTCTGCACCGGCCACCAGGTCCATGGCGCCGCCCATGCCCTTGACCAGCTTGCCGGGGATCATCCAGGAGGCGATGTTTCCTTCGACGTCGACCTCAAAGGCGCCCAATACCGTCAGGTCGATATGGCCACCGCGAATCATCGCGAAGGACTCGGCCGAGGAAAAAATCGAAGCGCCGATACGGGCGGTGACGGTTTGTTTACCAGCGTTGATCATGTCGGCATCGATGGTTTCTTCAGTAGGAAACGCGCCCATGCCAAGCAGGCCGTTTTCCGACTGCAGCATCACTTCCATGCCTTCGGGGATGTAGTTGGCCACCAGGGTCGGGATGCCGATGCCCAGGTTCACGTAAAAGCCGTCCTGCATTTCGCGGGCGACGCGTTGAGCCATTTGTTCGCGGGTAAGAGCCATGTGTTGTCTCCTTATTATTTGGGCTGGATAAAGGTCACTTGCGCACGGTGCGCTGTTCGATGCGCTTCTCGAAGGTGCCGCAAATGATCCTGTCGACGTAGATGCCAGGGGTGTGGATCTGCGCCGGGTCCAGCTCGCCCGGTTCGACGATTTCCTCGACTTCGACCACGGTGATCTTGCCGGCGGTGGCGGCCAGCGGGTTGAAGTTCTGCGCCGTGTGGCGGTAGATCACGTTACCGAAGTGGTCGGCCTTCCAGCCTTTGACGATGGCGAAGTCGCCGGTGATGGATTCTTCCATCAGGTAAGGGCGACCATTGAATTTGCGGATTTCCTTGCCTTCGGCAACCGGGGTGCCGACGCCGGTTGCAGTGAAGAAGGCCGGGATGCCGGCGCCGCCTGCACGCAGCTTTTCCGCCAGGGTGCCTTGGGGAGTGAGCACTACTTCGATTTCGCCGCTGAGCAGTTGCTTCTCGAACAGGGCATTTTCACCGACGTAGGAGGCGACGACCTTGCTGATCTGCTTGCCTTCCAGCAGCACGCCCAGGCCGAAACCATCGACGCCACAGTTGTTGGAGACCACAGTCAGGTCGCGGGTGCCTTTGCGCTTGATCTCGGCGATGAGGTTTTCCGGGATGCCGCACAGGCCGAAACCGCCGGAGAGTACGGTCATGCCGTCTTCAAGACCTGCCAGCGCTTCCTCATAGGACGCCACGCGTTTATCGAAACCTGCCATATGCACCTCTTTTATTGTTTGTGGGTCAGCCATATGCCCCGAGTGTTGCGCCGTGGGATTGATTTGTTAAGTTGTTTTTTAAGGTTGATTGATTTAAAAAACAGCATAGTCGCCGACGGTCCGGAGTAGTCTCATGACAGTTAAACAGATGCGGGCCTTTCTTGCCGTGGCCCATAGCTTGAGTTTTGCTGCCGCCTGCGAGCGCCTGCACCTTTCCCAGTCGGCGCTGAGCCTGACCATCAAAGGCCTGGAGGAGGGCCTGGGCGGGCGCCTGTTCAGCCGAAATACCCGTAATGTCGCGCTGACCCCGGAAGGCGAATCCCTGTTGCCCCTGGCTCGGCGCTTGATTGCTGATTGGGATAACGCCGAGGACGAACTACGCCAGCGTTTCACCCTGCAGCGTGGGCGGGTGACCGTGGCGGCGATGCCGTCATTTGCCGGCAACCTGCTGCCGCCGATCCTGAAGATATTTCGTGCGCGTTTTCCCCAGGTCAATGTCACGGTCAATGACGTGATCAACGAGCAGGTGCTGGAAATGGTCCGTGATCGCCAAGTGGAGCTGGGGGTAGCCTTCGAGCCGCCACAAAGCTCGTCACTGGGATTTACCCCGTTGTACCTGGACCGTTTTATCGCCGTAGTACCCGCTGACTCACCGTTGACGCAAATGGCCGAGATCGACTGGAAAAGCCTGCTGGAGCAACCCTTCATTACCCTGCAACGCCCTTCAACGGTACGGGTGATGTTGGAGGAACACCTGGGCGCCTTGGGTATGAAATTGCCAGTGGCGCTGGAAAGCCATCAACTGGCGACGGTGGGAAAAATGGTCGCCAGTGGCCTGGGTGTCAGCGCAGTACCGGCGTTGTGTGCCCGACAAATGCAGGAGGCGGGCGCCCATTGCATTACCTTGCGTGATCCGGTGATCGAACGACCCATTGGCGTATTGACCAAATCCGGCCATGAACTCTCGGCAGCAGCCCAGGCATTGTTTGATATCTTTCGCGATGAGGCGGGGAGGGGGCGGTTTCCGGCCTAGTTATAAAAATCAGCAATAAAAAAGCCTGCTCGGTTTAGCGAGCAGGCTCAAGTTATTAGTTGCTATTAATCAGCAGTATTTATCAATAACTCGAACTTTCGAGTTGTCTTTCAAAGCCTGCCATTCGCTGTTCAGCGTATGGAAAACCTGCTCGATAAAGCCGCGATCGGCGGCAGCCTTCTTGCCGACATAACCCTGGCCGCGGCGGTACACCTTCAGGCGCGCTGCCAACTCACGGTTATTCTTGTCGAACTCTTCTTCCACGGTATGGGGCGCCAGGCAGTCAATATGGACCTGACCCGATTTACCAATCCACAGGATATGGTCGTCGAGCGTGTCTTTCTGCGCTGCGAACATCTCAGCCAATTCATTAATAGTTGGTTGGTTGTTCAGATTCATGTGTAAGCCCCTTGACCAGTTGGCGATCTTCAATTGATTCGTTAAAACTGTTTAGTTGTCTCCGGTTCCGAAAACCGGGCGTCAGCGACGGACTGCCGAATACGGGCAGGGTCTTGAACCTGATGCATGTAGTCTTGCTGATGAACTGCTACGCAATGCTTTCATAACGAAGACAAGCAGCGTTTTAGCTCCTTGTACCGATCCTTTCGGGCCAGTCAGCTTCATCAATCTGCCTTGTGGGCAGTGCACATCCGGGAAAAACAGCTCGGCGGTCAGACGAGCTAGTTCAAAGCGCTTGTTACCAACGCTCCCGATCCGGGAGACAACTGAATCATGCAAGGACAAAAAGGTTACGTCAACGATTATGTAGTGATTATTTTTGATCACTACATAAATCGTTGCGGAGGCAGGAGAAAGCAGGAAGTTGTGACTTGAGCGTCATTTTTTGTGCGGGTGGGTCGAGTGCTTTCGCTATCCCAAGCGTTCCACCAGCAGCGTCGAGGACGACTGATGGCAGTGGTGAGGCCAACGTAGCCTCGCTGGGGCTCGGCAACTGCTACGGCAGTTGCTGTTGTAGATGCTTATGCCTGTCACTCGCCGCGAATGTACTGCTCCAGCTGCTTGATCAGGTCGGCCTGTTCGGCAATCGCTTCCTTGACCAGGTCGCCGATGGACAGCAGGCCCAGCAACTTCCCATCTTCCACCACCGGCAAGTGGCGCAGGTGACTGTCGGTCATGATGTTCATGCATTTCTCGACGCTTTGGTGAATGTCGACGGTAATCACCGGTGAGCTCATGATTTCGCTGACCGCTGTCGTGGCAGAGGATCGACCCTTGAGAATCAGTTTGCGCGCGTAATCACGCTCGCTGATGACGCCGATAACCTTGCCTTCATCAACGACCGGCAGGGCACCGACGTTTTTTGCCGCCATCAGAATCAGAGCCTCCATCACTGTCTGGTGTGACTTGATGGTATGGACTTCCTGGTTTTTCTGTTCCTTGGATTTGAGCACTTGTGCAACGGTCTTCATGGCGGCCACTCCGGTGTTGTTGTTGGGAAGTCAGCGATCCCTACAGAATCCTAGACGGTCCACGACTGAGCAAGGTCTAAAGCGCTGTATATCCCGTCGAAAAACGTCATTGGCAGGACTTTTTCCCTGTTCACGTCTTGTTTGCCGGTTTTGCTGCGTGTTTCGGGCTGGCGGTGGTCTTGCGTTTGGCGGGCTTGCGTTTGTTTTTCCAGGGTGTGGCGCCACGTCCCGCCGGGCTGGCTGGACCGCTGATAGTCAGGCTCAACCCGCTGCAACGGCTGACCTGCTTGCTCATCCACGCGGCCTGCTTGGAGACGAATTCTTCCAGGCTCATTTCACCGCTTTGCACCATGTCCAGCGCCTGCTCCCAAATGGCCGTGGTACCGGGGTCGGCAATCGCCCGTGGTACGGCATCGATCAGGCTGAACGCCGCGGGTGTCGCGGACAGGGCCTTGCCGTTTTTCACCAGATAACCCCTATCCAGCAAACCTTGGATGATCCCGGCCCGGGTCGCTTCAGTGCCGATGCCGGTGGTGTCCTTGAGTTTCTGCTTGAGCAACGGGTCTTCCACCAGCTTGGCGACGTTCTTCATCGCCTTGATCAGGTCGCCTTCGGTGAAGGGCTTCGGCGGCTGGGTCCACAGGTCTTTCAGGTTGACCTTCGCCACCGCGTAGTCCCGGCCTTGTATCAGTGCCGGCAAGGGCTGCGGTGCGGGCGCCTCGCGGCCTTTGCTCGGTGCCAGGGCTTCGGGCAATGCCCGTTTCCAGCCCGGCTCGACGATGACTTTGCCCACCGCCCGCAAGGCTTCGCCCGCGCAGTCGAAATCTGCCTGGGTGCGGTCGTACTCGTGGTTGGGTAGAAACTGCGCCAGGTAGCGTGCGCGAATCAGGGTGTAGACCGCGCGATGCTTGCCGGTCAGTTGGCCGAGGTCCTTTCCTGCACCTGTGGGGATGATGCCGTGGTGGGCGCTGACCTTGGCATCGTTCCAGGCCCGGGAGCGCCGCTGGGCGTCCATGTGTGGCATCAGTGCGTTGACTGCCGGATCAGCCCGGCCCAGCGCCGCGAGAATCTTTGGCGCGTCGCCGTGCTGGCTGACGGGCAGGTAGCCGCAGTCACTGCGCGGGTAGGTGATGACCTTGTGGGTTTCGTAAAGAGATTGGGCGATATCCAGGGTTTCCTGGGCGCCGAGGCCGAGCTTTTTCGAGCAGATTTCCTGCAAGGTGCCAAGGTCGAAGAGCAGGGGTGCCACTTCGCGCATGCGTTCGGTACGCAACTTGATCAACCGCGCGCTGGCGGCGTTGCTCATTGCCGTCGCGGCCTGTTGCGCCAGCTGCGGATTGAGGCAGCGGCCCTGATCATCACAGGCGTCTTCGGTGGCGCGCCATTGGGCGGTGAAAGTGATCGAGTCATGTCGCAGCTCGACATCGATGGCCCAATAGGCCACCGGCACGAAGTTGGCAATGCTGCGGTCGCGGTCCACCACCAGGCGCAGGGTGGGGGTTTGCACGCGGCCGACTGGCAATACGCCCTGGTAGCCGGACTGGCGGCCCAGCAGGGTGAACAGACGGCTCATATTCATGCCGATCAGCCAGTCAGCGCGCGACCGCCCGAGGGCCGAGTGGTACAGGCTGAAGGTTTCGGCGCCGGGCTTGAGGGCCGCCAGGGCCTTGCGGATCGAGGCGTCGTCCAGTGCCGATAGCCACAGCCGCTGGATCGGCCCGCGATAACGGCAGTGCTCAACCAGCTCCCGGGCAATCATCTCGCCTTCACGGTCGGCGTCGGTGGCGATCACCAGTTCCTGGGCTTCCCCCAGCAGGCGCTTGACCACCTTGAACTGGCTGGCGGTCCTGGGTTTGACCAGCATCTTCCATTTTTCCGGGACGATGGGCAGGTCGGCCAGTACCCAGCGCTTGTAGCGGGCGTCGTAGGCATCGGGCGGAGCGGTTTCCAGCAGGTGGCCGATGCACCAGGTCACTGTGACCCCGGCACCCAGCCAGCAACCGTCACCACGGCGGCTGGCGCCGAGCACGGCAGCGATATCCTTGGCCTGGGACGGTTTTTCGCAGAGGAACAGCCGCATGGTCACCACATTCGTTACGAAGTTGAATGGGGAGCAGGATGGGCAATGGAAGGGATTTGAGCAACCTTTATCTGGATGGATGTACAGCTAAAAGCTTCAAGCTTCAAGTAAAAGCCGACTCGCTCTTACTTGCCGCTTGAAGCTGACCGCTTGAGGCTCAATTATTATCTATGTCCACATTCTTCGTTTCTTTCAGGAAAATCAGCCCGACGATCAAACTCACCCCAGTAATCACTACCGGATACCACAGGCCATAGAAGATATCGCCGGTGTACACCACCAGCGCAAACGACACCGTCGGCAGGAAGCCCCCGAACCAGCCGTTGCCGATGTGATACGGCAGGGACATCGAGGTGTAGCGGATGCGCGTCGGGAACAGTTCCACCATCAGCGCTGCCAGCGGACCGTAGCACATGGCGGCGATCAGGATCAGGGCGACGATCAGCAGCACCACCATGGTTTTGTTGACCTGTGCCACATCCGCCGAGGATGGGTAACCGGCCAGGGTCACGGCGCCACGCAGGGCTGCTTCGTCGAAGCCGTCGATACGCACCTCGCCCACACTCACCTGGGCCGCGCTGCCCGCAGGAGCGGTGGCGCTGTTGTAAGGCAGGCCCTGTTTGACCAGGAAGGTCTTGATCTTGTCGCATGGGCTGTCAAAACGTGCCTTGCCCACCGGGTCGAACTGGAAGGTGCAGGTGGCCGGGTCCGCCAGCACGGTGATCGGTGCCTGTTGGCTGGCCTGGTCCATGGCCGGGTTGGTGTAGTGGGCCAGGCTCTTGAAAATCGGGAAGTACAGCGCGGTAGCCAGCAGCAGGCCGACCATCAGTACCGGTTTGCGCCCGACCTTGTCCGATAGCCAGCCGAAGAAGATAAAGAGCGGCGCACCGATCACCACGCTGATGATCAGCAGCATATTGGCCAGGGCCGGGTCCATCTTCAGGAACTGGGTGAGGAAGAACAGCACGTAGAATTGCGCGGCGTAGAAGGTCACAGCTTGGCCAGCGTTGATGCTGAACAGGGCGATCAGCACCACCTTGAGGTTTTCCCACTTGCCGAAGGACTCGCGGATCGGCGCCTTGCTGACCTTGCCTTCCTCTTTCATTTTCAGGAACGCTGGCGATTCGTGCAGGCTCATGCGAATCCAGGTGGAAATGCCCAGCAGCACGATCGACAGCAGGAACGGCAGGCGCCAGCCCCAGACTTCGAATTGGTCGCCGGTGAAATAACGGCACGCCAGCACCACCAGTAGCGACAACAACAGGCCCAGGGTAGCGGTGGATTGAATCCAGCTGGTGTGAAACCCGCGCTTGTCGGCCGGAGCGTGCTCGGCGACGTAGGTCGCGGCGCCGCCATATTCACCGCCCAGGGCCAGGCCCTGGAGCATGCGCAGCACCACCAGGATTATCGGTGCGGCGATGCCGATGCTCGAATAGGTTGGCAGCAGGCCGACACAAAAGGTCGCCACACCCATCAGGATGATGGTGACAAGGAATGTGTACTTGCGCCCGATCATGTCGCCGAGGCGGCCAAATACCAGCGCGCCGAACGGCCGCACGACAAAGCCGGCGGCAAAGGCCATCAGAGCAAAGATAAACGCCGTAGTGTCGTTGACTCCGGCAAAGAACTGCTTGCTGATCACCGCCGCCAGGGCGCCATAGAGGAAAAAGTCATACCACTCGAACACGGTCCCCAGGGACGAGGCGAAGATGACTTTTTTGGTTTCGTTGCTGGTTCTCGCGCCGATCGCGGAGTCCAGGGGTTGAGCATGCTCTGACATTGGGTATCCCTCACAGTGATTATTTATTGTTGTTCCACTGTCGACGCCGTGTCGGCGTCGCCGCACCACCTCCCCTGTAGGAGACGGGGGTGCTCAGATTGCCGTAACCAGTTCTTTCTCTGGGGCGAGGCTCCTTGTGCCGGGGGACAGGATCAGATGCGCGGCTTTTTCCGCGATCATCAGCGTCGGTGAGCAGGTATTGCCTGAGGTGATGTGCGGCATGATCGAGGCATCAGCGATACGCAGGCCGGGAACACCATGAACCCGCAGTTGCGCGTCGACCACCGCATCTTTATCGCTGCCCATGCGGCAGGTGCCCACCGGGTGGAAGATGGTGGTGCCGATCCGCGCGGCAGCTTCCTGCAGTTGTTCGTCGCTTTGCAATGCGTCGCCGGGAAGGTACTCCACCGGCTTGAATTGGCTCAGGGCCTGGGCGCTGACGATGCGCCGGGTCAGGCGAATGGCGTCGGCGGCGACCCGCAAGTCTTCCGGGTGGCTCAGGTAATTAGGCTGGATCAGCGGCGCATCCTTGGGGTCGGCCGAGCGGATATCGATACGTCCGCGGCTTTGTGGGCGCAAGTCGCAGACTGATGCGGTAAAGGCCGGGAAGGCATGCAACGGTTCGCCAAAGCGTTCCAGGGACAGCGGTTGCACGTGGTATTCGAGGTTTGCCGAGGTCTGTTCCGGCCCCGACCGGGCAAACGCGCCAAGCTGGCTGGGAGCCATGGACAGCGGGCCGCTGCGGTCATAGAGGTAACGCAGGCCCATGCCCATCTTGCCCCACAGGGTGGCGGCGATCTGGTTCAGGGTACGGGCGTTTTCCAGCTTGTAGATCAGCCGCAGTTGCAGATGGTCCTGCAGGTTGCCGCCGACACCGGGCAACTCATGCAGCACCTCGATACCCAAGGGCTTGAGTACGCTGGCCGGGCCAATGCCGGAGCGTTGCAGGATGCCGGGTGAACCGACGGCGCCGGCGCACAGGACAATTTCCTTGCGTGCCCGCCAGGTGACTTGTTGCCCGTACTGGCGCCCGACAACCGCGCTGGCCCGGCCGTTTTCCAGCAAGACGCGGTCGACTTCAACCTCAGTCAACACCGTCAGATTGGGCCGTTGCCGAATCGGCTTGAGAAAGGCCTTGGCCGCATTCCAGCGCACACCGGCTTTCTGGTTGACCTGAAAGTAGCCGCAGCCTTCGTTGTCGCCCTGGTTAAAGTCGTCGATGCTGGCGATGCCACTTTGCTTGGCCGCCTCACGAAAGGCATCGAGGATTGGCCAGTGCAGGCGCTGCTGTTCGATGCGCCATTCACCGCCATTACCGTGAAATTCGGAGCTGCCGGCAAAATGGTTTTCGCTCTGTTTGAACAGTGGCAACACATCGTTCCAGGCCCAGCCGGGATTGCCTTCAGCGGCCCAGCCATCGTAGTCCTGGGCCTGGCCACGCATGTAGATCATGCCGTTGATCGAAGAGCAGCCGCCCAGCACCTTGCCCCGTGGGTAGCTCAAGGCGCGGCCTTGCAGGCCTTGTTGGGCCTCGGTCTTGAAGCACCAGTCGGTGCGCGGGTTGCCGATGCAGAACAGGTAGCCGACGGGGATGTGAATCCAGGGATAATTGTCGCGACCGCCGGCTTCAAGCAGCAACACGCGATGGGCGGGGTTGGCGGACAGTCGATTGGCCAGCAGACAGCCTGCGGGGCCGGCGCCTACCACTACGTAATCGTATTCAGCAGCTGCAATGAGCATCTGGGGTCTCGCTTGTTTTTCTTATTGGCGCCATCCTAGTTGTTAGTTTTCGTCTTAAAAATGTTAGTTTTTACTCAACTGCTGTGCGTTTTTAGACAGCGCTGCTTTTAAGGGCGAGTAAGGGTGAGAGGGGAGGCGACATGTTCGACTGGAATGATCTGCGGTTCTTTCTTGAATTACAGCGCAGCGGTCGCCTGCTCACGGCGGCGCAAAGACTGAAAACCACCCACGCCACCGTGGCCCGACACATCGAGGCTATCGAAAAAAGCCTCGGCACCGCGCTGTTCGTCCAGCACGCCCAGGGTTATGAACTGACGCCGTCCGGCGAAGCGCTGCTCAAGCATGCCGAAGCCATGGAAAACGTCGCGCTGTTGGCCGAAGATGAGCTGACCCATTGCGCCGCGCCCTTAGGCAAAATACGCCTCGGCGTGGCGGAAGGCCTGGGGGTGATGTTCCTCGCCGGTCGCATGGGCGGGCTGTTCGAACGTTATCCGGGGCTGGAAGTGGAGCTGGTAGCGGTGCCGCGTTTTGTCAGCATCCTCAACCGCGAGGCGGAAATCAGCATCCACCTGGAGCAGCCCAGCGTCGACCAACTGGTGACCCGCAAACTCACCGACTACCGCCTGGCCCTCTACGCCAGCCGCAGCTACCTGGAGCGCACCCCGCCTATTGAAAAACGTGAAGATCTGGCCGTGCATGCCTGGATCGATTATGTCGATGACCTGCTGTTTAGCCAGGAACTGAAATTCCTCAGCAGCTTCTGCCGCAACCCTAGAGTGGTATTCCATAGCACCAGCGTCATCGCTCAGCACCAGGCGGCGCGCTCGGGGCTGGGTATCGCGGTGTTGCCGTGTTTCATGGCGGCAGGTGATCCAGAGCTGGTGCCGCTGCTGCCGGAGGAGAGCATCCAGCGCAGTTACTGGATCAGCTCCAGGCGCGAACTGCACAAGTCGGTGAGGTTGCGGGTGTTGTGGGATTACGTGGTGGAGTTGTGCGCGCGCGAGCAGGGAGTGTTGTTGGGGGAGTAGTCTCAGCCCCGCAGCTCAAACTCGGCGCTGCCCAGCCGTTCACCATTCACCAGTACATGCACCGCATGCTTGCCGGGGTAGTGCTTGCGCGTGGTCAGTTCACGAATATGTTGGGCGCGGCGCAGGGTGTGGTGTTCACCGGGGCCAAGGGTAAATGACTTCAGCTTGAACACCTTGGACGCACTGTGGCCGGCGCTTTTCACATAGTCGATGGCGTAGTCGACCACCAGCTTTTGCGGGCTGTCGGCGATGGACTCAAGGCTGAAGGACAGGTTGATCCGCTCCCCCAGACAGATCACCGCGGGCTCGACTTTCAGGTGATGGATTTTCACTTCAGCCTTGGCCCCGGCGCCCATGATCGTCAATGCACGCGTGTTTCCCTGCTTGATCAAGCTGCGCAAGGCATGCCGGGCGATCCAGGCGGTGTGGGGACTGTCTAGGGACCAGCCTTCGATCAAGGTCAGCACCCAGTCCGGGTGGTCCTTGGTGATGTCGTTGAGGTGATTGGCCACGGACTTGCGCACGTACAGGCTGCTGTCGGCCTTGAGGTTGTCGAGGATCAAGGCGCAAAGGCTTGGGTTCGCTTGGACCTGGGCCAGGCGGAACGACCACGGCAGCCTGGGTCGTGATCCTTCACTGGCGAGCCGTCGTACGTGTTCGTTGTCATCCTGCGACCAGTCGTGCATCACCGCCAGGGTGCGGTCGAAATCCTTGAGCAAAAAGTGCCGCACGGCAAACTCGGCGGAGCCAAAGGTGGTGAAGTATTTGAGCGCCGCCATGGAGCGCTTGAAGTCGTGGGCGCCATAACTCGCCACGTAGTGCGCCAGGAACAGGCTGACAAAACCGCTGTTCAGCCGTGGCGCCAGGGCGTACAGCAGCTTGAGCGATTGCGGGTAATCCTGCGGGATCACTGCATGCAGGCTTTCGCTGACCCGGGCCATGCGCTGCATCACCGACAACTCGGCCAAGCCCTGTTTGGCATGCTTGAGAAAACCCTTGGCGTCGAACGCCGGGTACACCGCCGTCATCTGCGTGGCGATGTGTTGCAGGCGTTCGACGTTGAAGATTTCCTTGAGGGCAGGAGCGCTTTGGTCAGTCATGGGCAAGTCCGCAGGTACTTGGGGATGCCCGGAAGGCTAACCATCAGCACCTAGAGATACCAGCGATATTCCCGCGCATTGATCTCCTGCTGGAAGGCCAGGTGATCCTGGCGTTTATTTTCGCAATAGACGTCGACAAATTCCGCACCCAGCCCTTCGCGCAGGGCCGGTTGGTGCTGCATGGCGCGCACCGCTTCGAGCATCTCCAGAGGGAAATCCGCGCCGCTGTTACGGTCCTCATTCAGAGGTGCGATGGGTTCGCGAGCCGCTTGCAGGCCGTGCTCAAGCCCCACCAGGATCGCTGCCAGCACCAGATACGGATTGGCGTCGGCACTGGCCAGGCGATGCTCGATGCGCAGGTTGCGTGGGTCGGACTCGGGAATGCGTACGCAGGCGTCGCGATCTTCATAACCCCAACAGGCTTTCGTGGCCGCGTTGACCGTACCGCCCAGGCGGCGGAAGGCGTTGTGGTTGGGGGAGAAAATCGGCATGCAATGAGGCAGCAGTTCCAGGCAGCCGGCCACGGCATGGCGCAACGGTTGCTGCTGGTGCGCCGCCAACAGGTTGTTGCCCGCGGCATCGTAGAGGCTGACATGCACATGCATGCCGCTGCCCGGATGGTGCAGGTATGGCTTGGCCATAAAGCTGGCGCGATAACCATGCTTGAGTGCCACGCCACGGGTGCTGCGGCAGAACAGGGCGGCCCAGTCGGCAGCGCGCAGGCCGTCGTCGAGGTGACCGAAATTGATCTCGAACTGGCCGGGGCCCAATTCGGCGGTGATCACCGTAATGTCGATGCCCTGGGCCTGGGCGGTTTGCACCATGTCATCGAGCACCGGGGCAAAGCGCGACAGGCGTTCGATGTGCAGGTTGGGTTGGTCGTCAGGGTCATCGCTCAACGGGTCGCGGGCAAATTGCGGCAGGCCGTCAGCGAGTTTTTTATCGAGCAAGTAGAACTCCAGCTCGAAGGCCACTACCGGGTGAATGCCCTTGTGTTGCAAGCGTTCCAGGACCTTGGCCAACACCTCGCGGGGTTCGAACTCGATGGGCGCTTCGGTGCCATCGGAGGTGATCAGCATCTGCCCCAAGGGTTGCGCTTCCCAGCTCACCGGCTTGAGGGTGCCGGGCACCAGGCGCCGATTGGCGTCCGGGTCGCCGTCGTGGAAGCAATAGTCGCCGATTTTGAACAGGCCGCCCTGAGCCCCCAGCAGCACGGCATTTTGCGGCAGCTTCAAGGAACTGCCGGCGGCGACTTTTTCCAGCATTTCTACCGGGTAGCGCTTGCCATAAAAATGCCCTGGAATATCCAGGGAAATCAGGTCGACGTAACGCACGTCAGGATGGTTCTGGCGAAAAGTCCGGACTTCGGCCAGCAGCGTGGAAGACTTGCTTTGCACGGGTGACGCTCCTTTGTGTGCCGTGATCGGCGCTCAGTTATAGACCCACAGCACGCGGGCTGGCAGGTCGGTCAGGTTGCCGTAGCGGCAATAGGCAAAACTGGCCAGGTGAAAACTGTCGCCGGGGCCCAGCGTGACCGACTCGGCCTCGCCCTCGACCCACAGCGTCAACTCGCCCTCCAGCACGTAACCGGCCTGTTCGGCGCGGTCGCTCATGGTTTGTTCACCACTGTTGGCGCCGGGTTCCAGCAGGCTGTCGAGGATCGAAAAAGCACCCTGCATGCTCGGCGAGACGAGGATGTCGGTGATCCCATTGGCGTAATACACCGTGCGCCGCTCATTAGGGCGGGTCACCCAGTTCACCGCCTTGGGTTTGGACAGGCTGTAGAAGTAGGTAGTGGGCACGTCCAGCGCGTGGCTGATGGCGGTCAAGTCGGCCACCGTCGGACGGGACAAACCGCGCTCGACCTGGGACAGGAAGCCGACGGAGCGGTCGATCTTTTGCGCCAGTTGGGCCAGGGTGAGCTTCTTGTACTTGCGCAGGTCGTGGATCAGGATCGCCAGGGCGTCGAGTTCTTCTTGTTTGTCCATGGGGGAGGCGCCGTGAAATTATCTTTAATAAATTTCATGAAAAATTACAGGATTAATTTCATGTGCGCAATGACGTCAGCACATCAAATAGAAATGTTGCCTGGCCCACCGCTATCGCAGCCTCGCTGAAGCTCGACAGCTCCCATACCGAATCTGCTTCGCTGTCGACCCCATTTAAATTTTGCATAAATGCATAAGTCAGCATTTTTTGCCGCTCAACTTGCGTTAAGGTACCTGCGCCCACTGGCTGCAATGGCTCCCTGGGCGATCGACTTAAGGACATGAGAGCAGGATGCTGGCCACCATAAAAAACTACCCCCGCACGGTTAATCTACTGCTGTTAGCCACGCTGATTCTCACGCTGGCGAGGGCGATTACCTTTCCCTATCTGGTGATCTACCTGTCCAGCCGTTTTGCCCTGGACATCAGCCAGGTCGGCCTGGTGATTGGCAGTTCGCTGATCGTCGGTTCCCTGTTGAGTGTGTACGGTGGCTTCCTGGTGGACCGGGTCAACAGCTATTGGCTGTTGCTTGGCCTGAGTCTGGTATTTGTGCTGGGCTTTGTCGGCACCGTGCTGGCGCGAGACCTGTGGTTGTTTTACAGCTGTCTGATCCTGATCAATCTGGCTTATGCGGTGATTGATATCGCAGTGAAGTCCGGCTTTGCCAGCCTGCTGCCTGAAGCGGCGCGCAGCGAAGTATTTTCCATCAAGTACACCCTGACCAATATCGGCTATGCGGTAGGCCCGGCGCTCGGGGCTGTGGTGGCCAAGCTCGATATCAGCCTGCCGTTTGTGCTGTCGGCGGTCCTTGGGGCGGGGTTTTTCCTGCTCTACTGGCGTTGGGGCGACAGGCACCTCACCACCGCCGACACCACGCAAAAACCGGTGTCGTTCCTGGCGGTGGGTGGTTTGTTATTGCGCGACCACCGGCTGGTCTGCTTTACCGTCGGCGGCTTGCTCAGCGCCGTGGTGTTCGGTCAGTTCACGGCCTACTTGTCCCTGTACCTGGTGACCACCGCCACTGCGCAATACACCTACACCATCATCAGTTCGGTGGTAACCACCAACGCACTGATGGTGATCAGCCTGCAGTATTTTATTGGCCGGCGTATTTCCCATCGCCACCTGAGCCGCTGGCTGATCCTGGGCCTGGGGATGTTCATGCTAGGGGTGATCGGTTTTGCGCTGGCGACCACTGTGTGGTGGTGGGTCCTGGCCATGGCGATTTTCACCGTGGGGGAAATCATCGTGTTCCCCGCCGAGTACATGTTTATCGACCGGATCGCCCCGGACCATCTGAGGGGCATGTACTACGGTGCGCAAAACCTTTCCAACCTTGGCGCTGCGCTGGGGCCGGTATTGTGCGGGCTGGTGCTGGCCAGCCTGCCGGCCCACTACATGTTCTACATGCTGGCGGCGTTTATTGTCGGTGGGGGCTTGTTCTACTTTATTGGTGCGTCGATACGCTCGGATCGGCCAGATTGACCTGCCCTACGGTATTGCTTTGCAGCTCGTAGCGCAGTTCTTCGATCATGTTTTCTACGTCTTGCGGGTTTTTCAGCTTGTTGATGCTGATCCCTGTGACCACCAGGTCTACCCGGCCGCTTTCTGCATCAAAGACTTTCAAGGTCAATGACGCATCGCGGCACAGGGTGAATTCGCAGTTTAGAGGCAGCAAGCCTGCTTCGATGCAGTTGCGCAGTTGCGAGAGGGTAAACATGCGGGCGCCCTCAGCGACGACGTAACAACAGGCCCAGGACCAGGCCCACACCGGCAACAATCGCCACGGTGGCAAGCGGTTTGTTTTTGGCGAAATCACCGACGCTATCCAATGCATCGCCGTAGGTTTGCTGCAATTGGCCGGCGGCCTGGCGGGCAACACCTTCGGCTTGAAGCTGTTCGTCACCGGTCAACTCACCGAAGAAATCTTGTGCCTTGCCTGCGACTTTTTCGACGGAGCCTTTGACGTGTTCGCTTTTCATGGTGTTCTCCTTCAAGGGCTTATGGCACAGGCTCTGAAGCCTGTGCTTACCCTTCAAGGTTAAGGAGTAGACCACTGCTGAATAAGGCGAATTTGCACTGATCGCACTAGTGCATTTGCACCTTATCTCTTACTTTTTAACCGCCGTTCGCCGGCAAATAGCCCGCGCTCACGCGCCCAGACAATGGCGGCGCTGCGGCTGTGCACGCCGAGCTTGGAATACACCGTGGCCACATGGTTGCGCACGGTATTGGGCGCCAACTCCAGGCGCAAGGCGATTTCCTTGTCGGCCAGGCCTTCACAGATCAACCCCAGCACGTCGCGCTCCCGGGCGGTGAGGTCGGTGAAGGAGACGCTCGGCAAATCGGGGCTGTTGACGCTCTTGGCGTTGGCCAGTTTTTCGATCAGGGTCTGGCTGAACCAGGAGGCGTCCTGCATCACTTCCTCGATGGCGGCCACCAGTTCCAGTTCCGAGCGTTTGCGTTCGGTGATGTTCATCAGCACCAGCAGGTAGCAGGGCACGTCCTGGATGCTGACGGTGTCGGCTGACAGCACGCAATCGATCACCTCGTTGCTTTTCTTGCGCACCTTGAGGTCCAGGCCGTCGAGGTTGCCGACTTTTTCCAGTGCAGCGAACAGCTGTGTGCAGGCCTGGGGGCTGTCGATAAAGTCGATGTTTTCGATGGATTTGCCGATCAACTCTTCACTGGTGTAGCCGGTGATGGTCATGAAGGCTTCGTTGATGTCCACCACCTGCTGGTTGGCGGCGCAGCACACCAGCGTCGGCACCGGTGTCAGGCGAAAGGATTTGGCGAAGCGTTCTTCACTCTGGCGCAGGGCGCTTTCGGCCTTGCGCCGGGGCTCCAGGTCAGTGAAGGAAAACAGCATGCAGTCTTCCTCGTTCATGTCCAGGGGTTGGCCGGCGACGATCACCAGCTTGCTGCCGCCTTCGGGCAGCTTCAGCTCGGCTTGCATCTGCGGGATGGTTGCACCTTCGCCCAGGCGCTGGATCGCCAACTCCTTGCGTTCAGCCTGCTCCAGCACATCGAGTTCGTACACCGAGCGGCCGATCACCTGGTCGCGGTTGTAGCCGGTCATCTCCAGGAAACCCTGGTTGACCTTGATGTAGCGCAGGTCGCTCAGGCGGCAGATCACCGCCGGCGCCGGGTTGGCGTTGAAAGTCTTTTCGAAACGCTGTTCAGCACTGGCCCATTCGGTAGCATCGCTGAGGATCAGTACCAGCAGCTCTGGCTCGCCAGCGACGTCAGTGAGCACCAGGCTGCGCAGGCGATGGACCCAGGTTTTTTCGTCGTTACCGGTTGGGGTGACTTCCACCACCACGTCGCTGAACTCCTCACCGTCCGCCACCCGGCTCAGCGGGTAGTTCTCCAGCAATAGCGGGTGGTTATTGCGGTAGCGCAAGGCGAAACGCGCGGCATATTCCCTGGTATTGGCGCCCAGCTCGGCGATGCTACCCACGCCGTGCATGGTCAGCGCGGCGTCGTTGGCCCAGAGGATGGTCTGGTCGACCTCGGCGAGAATCACCCCGTCGGACAACCCGGAGATGATCTGCTGCAATTGGCGGCGATTGGTTTCTTTGGCGAGGACGGCCTGGCTCATGGTTTCTCCGGGGAAGGTCGCATGAGAAGTACGACATCTGGGCCTCAGGATAGTGCAGAGAAAGTCCTGGGCGCATGGCGATTGCTACACGACGGGTGCCGCTGGCCTGATCGAGTCGGATGATCGTTCCTATGCAGAGCATGGGAACGATCAAAAATGTCTCGAATTGGATTTTTCCTGCGCTTGCCAAAACCAGCTGATTCTGGGAAAACCCCGGTCTGTGCAAACCTAACGAGATCCCCCATGAACAGCGAAGATCTACAAATCACCGACGTGCGCTTGGGCGACGGCAAAACCGTGGTCAAGGGCGCCCTGATCACCACGCAATACACCGGCACCCTGGAAGATGGCACGGTGTTCGATTCATCCTGGGAGCGCGGCAAGCCGTTCCAGTGTGTGATCGGTACTGGCCGGGTAATCAAGGGCTGGGACCTGGGGTTGATGGGCATGCAGGTCGGCGGTGTTCGTACGTTGCTCGTGCCGGCGCACCTGGCCTATGGCGAGCGAAGCATGGGCGCGCATATCAAGCCCAACAGTCATTTGCGTTTCGAGATCCAATTGCTGGAAGTGCTGACAAGGGATGATTGAGGAATAGGTGGGGTTGGTGTCGCGGGATCGAACGCACGCGCCTTAAAAATTGTTCGACCGTTCACCACCATTTTCTTGAACCTGCAGCGGTGCTGCTGATACTGTATAAAAAACCAGTACTGGTAACCCCCATGCAGTTGATCGAAAAGCTCAGCATCCTTGCCGACGCCGCCAAGTACGACGCGTCTTGCGCCAGCAGCGGTGCGCCCAAGCGCAGCTCCGAGGGCAAGGCGGGACTGGGTTCGACCGATGGCATGGGGATTTGCCACAGCTATACGCCGGACGGGCGCTGCGTGTCGTTGCTGAAGGTATTGCTCACCAACTTCTGCCTCTACGATTGCCAATACTGCGTCAACCGCCGCTCCAGTGACGTGCCCCGCGCGCGGTTCAGCCCGGAAGAAGTGGTGACCCTGACCCTGGATTTCTACCGGCGCAACTGCGTCAGCGGGCTGTTTCTCAGTTCCGGGATCATCCGTTCGGCGGACTACACCATGGAGCAACTGGTGCGGGTGGCCAAGCTACTGCGCGAAGAGCATGACTTTCGCGGTTATATCCACCTCAAGACTATTCCCGAAGCCGACCCAGCGTTGATTGCCGAGGCTGGCCGCTATGCCGATCGGCTGAGCGTGAATATCGAGTTACCCACGGACAAGAGCCTGCAGGTACTTGCGCCGGAAAAGCAGATTGTTTCGATCAAACAGGCAATGCAGACCATCTTTACCGGCGAGCAAACGGTCCTCAACGAACCCCGCTCGCCGCGTTTCGCCCCGGCCGGGCAAAGTACGCAGATGATTGTCGGCGCCGATGACACCGACGACAGTACCATCCTCCACAGCGCCGAGTCGTTGTACGGCAATTTCAAATTGCGCAGGGTTTACTACTCGGCCTTCAGTCCCATCCCCAATAGCCCGAAAAGCGTGCCCCTGGCCGCGCCGCCGTTGATGCGCGAGCACCGTTTGTACCAAGCGGATTTCCTCTTGCGCAGTTATGGTTTCAGCGCCAGCGAGCTGTTTCAGGGCCCGGGGCACCTGGCCCTGGATATCGACCCCAAGCTGGCCTGGGCCCTGGAACACCGCGATGTTTTTCCCCTGGATTTGAACCGCGCCGAGCCGACGCTGATCGCGCGAATTCCCGGGATTGGCCTGCGCACCACCCAGCGTTTGGTGGACCTGCGTCGGCAACGCAAGATCCGCTATGAAGACCTGGCGCGGATGCGTTGCGTGCTGAGCAAGGCCAAACCATTTTTCATCACCAGCGACTACCACCCACAGCAGGCGGAAAGCACCAGCGTGCTGCTGCGTGAGCAACTGCGGGACCGCCCGCAACCACAACAACTGGGGTTATGGGGATGATCAGCCTGGAATGCGACAACCTCTTCAGCACGTGGCGCGAGCAGGCGCGCTGGCTACTCAGCCATCAGATTGATCCGAGCCATGTGAGCTGGGGCGAGGCAGAAGTGGCTGACTTGTTTGCTACCGACGAGGCGTATCCGGCACACGCGGGACCATTCCAGGCACGGATTCCCAAGGCGCTGCTGGAACTGCTGGAGAGCGCCGCCTGTTATCACGGTGAACAGCGCTGGAGCCTGTTGTATGAAGTGCTGTGGCGCGTCAGTCATGGTGATCGCACGGCGATGCTGGCGGGGGACAAGCTGGGCAGCGAGTTGCATCGGCGGTTGAAGCAGGTGCAGCGCGAGGCTCATCACCTGCATGCCTTTGTGCGGTTCATCGCGCTGCCCACGGCGGCGGGGCCTGAGTTGCCCGAGTACGTGGCGTGGCATGAACCGGCCCACGACATTTTGCACAGCGCGAGCCAGCACTTTGTTGGGCGAATGGGCCGGCATCGCTGGTTGATCGCCACGCCTTTGGATGGGGTGTATTACGACGGCCAGAAACTGATTCATCAGCGCAGTTGCCCGCCGCAATGGCGGCAGATGGCGCAAAACGTCGAAGACCCCCATAGCGCCATGTGGCTGACTTACTACAGCCATATCTTCAACCCGGCACGGTTGAATCCCAAGGTCATGGAGGGGCACTTGCCTAGTCGATTCTGGAAGAACCTGCCGGAGGGCAAGTTGATACCGGGGTTGATCAGTGAGGCTCGCACGGGTAAGCAGCGGGATGGGCAGGCGAAGTTGATTGCGGCGCTGCCGGGCAAGCGGATTTCAAGCGGGCACGGTTAAGTGTGGGAGCCGGGCTTGCCCGCGATGCAGACGACCCGGTCCAGCAGCAGAGCCGAGTTGATGCTATCGCAGCGATCCGACAAGCCAGCTCCCACATGGGTTCTCCAGTGTTTAAGAAACCGGGTTTCAGGTTAATTCGGTCGCAGTATTCTTCACCACCGCCAACTCTGGATGCGCCACCAACTTATCGATGTGCAGCTCGCCGTTGTTCAACCAGATTTCCGTCAGCACCCGATAATGCTCCATGTCCCGGCAGCGCATGCGCAGGCTGTAGTCGAACGGGCCGCTGATCAATTGGCACTCGAACACCTGCGGGCAAACTTTGACGCAGGCCTCGAAGGCTTTCTGTGCCGAACGACCGCTCTGGTTGGAGAGGGCGACCAGCACCAGCAAGGAGAGCCCCGGCGAGACCATTTGCACATCGATGATGGCGCCATAACCACGGATCACCCCGCGTCGCTCCAGCTTGCGCACCCGCTCCAGGCAAGGCCTGGGCGTAAGGTGCACCAAGGAAGACAGCTTCTCGTAGGTAATGCGCCCCTGATGCCGCAGCACATCGATGATGGCTTCGTCGATGCGATCCAGCACTGGGGAAGAATGAGGGCCTTTTGCCTTGGTATCCATGGGGTTTGGTGTTCACTTCAAGCGGTTGGAAAGAAATTGCTGCAAGCGTTCGCTGTTGGGGTGATCGAGGATTTCGGCTCCGCCTTGTTCCTCGACCCGGCCCTGATGCAGAAACAGCACCTGGCTGGACACCTGCCGAGCAAAGCCCATTTCGTGGGTGACCATAAGCATGGTACGACCTTCCTCAGCCAACGTCTGTATGACTTTAAGTACTTCTCCTACAAGCTCCGGGTCTAGCGCTGAAGTGGGTTCGTCGAACAGGATGATCTCCGGTTCCATGGCCAGGGCACGAGCGATGGCCACTCGCTGCTGTTGGCCGCCGGAGAGAAACGCCGGGTATTGATCAGCCACCCGCCCCGGCAAGCCCACCTTGTCGAGGTACATGCGCGCGCGTTTATCAGCCTCTGCTGCGCTCATGCCCAACACCCGGCGCGGGGCCATGGTGATGTTTTCCAGCACGGTCATGTGGCTCCACAGGTTGAAGTGCTGGAACACCATGGCCAGCCGGGTGCGCAGGTTCTGCAATTGCGCCTGGTGTGGCGCACGCACGCCGGAACGGCCCTGACGCATTTCGATGCTGATGCCGTCGAGGGTGATTACCCCGGCGTCCGGCTGCTCAAGAAAGTTTATGCAGCGCAGCATGGTGCTTTTGCCGGAGCCACTGGCGCCGATCAGGCTGATCACATCGCCGTTGCGTGCATTGAGGGAGACGCCCTTGAGCACCTCATGTTCGCCATAACTTTTATGCAGGCCTTCGACCTTGAGTTTGACGTTGGCATTTTCCGCTACGACGGTAGGTTTTGCAGCGGGGCGTACATCAGCGGGATAAGCGGCCAGGGCCTGCGCGGACTGATTCATGGGTTAGCCTCGGGTAGGAACAAGAAAACGCATCCAGCGCTGTTCGGCCAGTCGAAACAGGCCCACCAGTGCAAAGGACAGCAGCATGTACAGCAGGGCAGCGATACCGAATGACTGGAACGTCAGGAAGGTCGCGGCATTGGCATCGCGGGCCACCTTTAGGATGTCGCCGATGGTGGCGGTAAACGCCAGTGACGTGGCGTGGAGCATCAGGATCATTTCGTTGCTGTAGGCCGGTAATGAGCGGCGCAAGGCCGCCGGGATCACCACAAACAGGTTCAACCGCCAGCCGTGCAAGCCGTAGGCCCGTGCCGCTTCGATTTCGCCGTGGGGAATGTTGCGAATGGCCCCAGCGAAAATTTCCACGGTGTAGGCGCAGGTGTTGAGTACGAAGGCCAGCAGCGTGCAGTTCAGCGCATTGCGGAAAAACTGGTTGAGCAGGGCGTTGTCCTGCACCACTTCCAGGCCATAGAGGCCGGTGTAGCAAATCAGCAACTGAATATAGAGTGGCGTGCCGCGAAACAGGTAGGTGTAGGGGTTTGGGGCGCAATGGAACCAAAAACCAACGTAAGCCCTACCACCTCCGCTCAGAGCCCTCTTCCCAGGCATCCGCCTCGATAAAACAATTGCGCATCTCGGCTTCCTGACTGATTTCGGGCTCCTGGTTTCGCGACCAGCCCGCAGACTTACCTGGCCCGGTCCTTTACCGAGCCGCTGGACCAAAGCGCGACATATTTCGTACAGGATTTCGGAAATGTCCTACATCGCGTCTGAGCCCCTTGTAATAGGATATTCGGCTGACTAAAAGGAGTGGTACGTATGGCTAACCATGGTTACATGACGATCACCGGCAAGGCTTAAGGACTGATTTCGGCAGGTTGTTCAACCCAAGACTCTATTGGCAACAAGTGTCAGACCGGGTATACCGACGAAATTATGGTTCTGTCTTACACCCACAACATGGTCAATATCGGAAATATTAATAAGCCAACACATAGTCCAATCCTGATCACCAAAAACGTTGATAAGGCTTCTCCGCTCCTCGCTCAAGCACTCTCATCTAGAGAAGAAATAAACTGTACAATCAGTTTTTATCGAGTTTCTTCTTTTGGCCTGCAGGAAAAATTCTATTCTATCTCGATCAGTGGCGGAATTATTGCTAACCTGACACTTGAAATGCCCCACGCTATTTTGCAGAACGACGCCGAACCGCAAGAACATGTAGCCATCCGTTACCGAGAAATCACGTGGACCCACCACGCTGCTGGCACCAGCGGATACAGCACGTGGGGAAATAACGAATGAAACCATCAAACGAAAGTTGCATGCCTGGTAGCTGTGACTACTGGATGGTTAGTGCCGCGGCTGGAAAACTTGGAAGCCAAGCTAGCACATTAGGTGTTAGACACATCAAAGACGGCACGCTGCGTTTACAATTCAACCGCGAAGTCGCTTATTATGCCAAAAGCATTGTTAATGATGTCTCGCAGGGCAAAAAAAGCCCTGAGCAGGGCCTACAGGACCTCAAAAACGAACAGAGCAGCCTGCTGAGCCAGTCATTTGAGATTGCTCAAAAAGGCGTGGGAGCAATCGCCGGGGCATTTCAAATCGCAATAGGGGCCGGAATCTGCTACGGCTCAGCCGGTACGCTGTGCCTATTCGCAGGTGCCCCCATGATGGCCCATGGTGCTAATAATCTCTATGAGAACGGACGTAACCTCTTAGAAAATCGTTCTGACACCCAAGGCCCCGTCAGGAAGGTTTATCAGGAGGGCGCTAAACTACTCGGCGGCGGCGCACTTGAAGGGGATATGGCTTATGGTACTGTTGACTTAGGACTTTCTGCATATGGCGTCGGGAGAATGGTATTAAAGCCAGATGCTTGGCGCCTATTTAGATATATAAATACTGATTATATAAGGTCATATAAGACAATGGGGAGTAGTGCACTTATATTTGAAGGGGTTAGCGATAGCGTGACAGGTAGATCAATGTACCTGGAGTACAAAGGCAATGGCAAATAATATTATAGTTTCAATTGCATATCTAGTGCTGTCTTTGATAGTGTTGTCTTCTTTATATTTTTTGTCGAGATTTTTTTCTGGTGCGAAATTCAAGTGGGGATGGTTTTTTATATGCTTATCTCTAACTATTTTTTTTGGATCATTTCATATGAGTACCGTAAGGTACGGGTATGATATTATTTTCCCTGCACTAAAACCTATCCTTCAAGGTAATGATGCAGTTGGATGGATCGCATTTGTAAGTATTTTCCTCCACACATGCTGTGTTCCCACCCAATATGAGCCGAGGCGCTGGTTTTCACGAAAGTAAACTCACATCTAATCAGTCCCGCCTAGGATGCCCCACCCTGATCAATAAAGGGCATGACTGCCCCTCCGTGCGCACCTAAATATCGTCGTCCGGATTACGCTGTGGCCGCAACTCACCTCGGGCAACCTCTTCCGGTACTGCGAAGGAGTACCGTCCCAGCATCTCGGCATCACAGTCCCGCCGGCAATGGACGATGCCGAACGGATCGCGACGGTCATATTGCGCCTGGCCGTCGAGAACAACAGCAAGTTCGTGCGTGGCAAAAAGCGGGCAAAGGAGAACATCGAGCGTTACTGTCTGGAACCCTATGGCATGAAGCCGCTGGCGTCGGGTAACTACTCGTTGAGCATTCTCTATCGTAACGAGGAGGCACTGGATAAGACGGTACATGATCTGCTGACCGAGATCAGACAAGAGGCTGAGATGCGCAATTGCATTATCGAGGCGGATGACTGGGAAGAGGGCTCTGAGCGGAGGTGGTAGGGCTTACGTTGGTTTTTGGTTCCATTGCGCCCCAAACCCCAGCTTTTTTATGGCAAGTGGGTTTGTGTGGTGAGCGGGCTCGCCACAAAGAATGCTTCAAGGTGGTGCGTCTTTTGTGTCGTTTATCCCAGCGATGACGCGCGTAATAGGCTGTTAAAGCGCGAGTGGCGGCGCAATCGGCTGAAATACCCGTTAAATCGGCTTGTGGGTCAACTTTTTCCAGCCTACCCCTTACACAAAGCGGCAGGCCAGAGCGGTCTCAGGCGTGTTTTTTCTGCTGTGCGGCCGGCTGCTGTGCAAGCCGTGCAAACAGGTCCTTGGGATCGGCCAGATCGGGAACCAGTACCAGTTCGCTGCCTACGTCCAGGGCCTTGGCCACGTCCAGTACGTACCGCAGGGCCGAGTAGTCTTCGATTGCAAAACCCACCGAGTCGAACAGCGTGACCTGGCGCGGATTTTCCCGGCCAGCCACTTGGCCGTTGATGACTTGCCACAGTTCAGTCACCGGGGAATCTTGCGGCATTTGCTGGATTTCGCCTTCGATGCGGCTTTGCGGTTCGTACTCGACGATCACCCGCGCACGCTCGACGATTCGTCGGTCCAGTTCGGTCTTGCCGGGGCAGTCGCCACCGACGGCATTGAGGTGCATGCCGGGCTCGATCATCTCGTCAGTGAGGATCGTGGCGTAGGCCTTGTCTGCGGTGACAGTGGTGACGATGTCGGCACCGCGTACGGCGTCAGCCACGCTGCTGGCCAGGATCACGTTGATCGCCGGGAAGGCCTTGAGGTTGTTCGCCAGCTTGGCGGTGGCCTTGGCGTCGATATCGAACAGGCGGATTTCATTGATGCCCAGCATCGAGTGAAAGGCCAGGGCCTGGAACTCGCTCTGGGAACCGTTGCCGATCAACGCCATGCTGCGGCTGTCTTCCCGGGCCAGGTAGCGTGCCACCAGCGCCGAGGTGGCGGCGGTGCGGATCGCGGTGGTCAGGGTCATTTCGCTGAGCAGCACCGGCTTGCCGGTGTCGACATCGCCGAGGGCGCCGAAGGCCATGACGGTGAGCATGCCGCTCTGGGTGTTTTTCGGATGGCCGTTGACGTACTTGAAGGCGTACAGCGAGGCGTCCGAAACCGGCATCAACTCGATCACACCTTCCGGCGAGTGGTTGGCCAGGCGTGCGCATTTTTCAAAGTCGTGCCAGCGCAGGTAGTCGGCGCGAATGTACTCGGCCATCTCGGCGATGCAGGTCAGCAGACCTTTTTGCGAAACCAGATAGCTGAGGTCGTTGACGTCGATATAACGGGTCATGGGAAGACTCCTTGTTGGTATGAGGGACGGGTTGGCAGATGCACTTCCGCCAACATACAGCGGGCACTGCCGCCGCCGATGCGCTCGATGTTGTCGATGTTCACCACCACCGGTCGGGTGTGGCGTTCCACGTGCTGGCGCTGGGTGGGCTTGAGGGAGTGCCAGGCGCTGGCGGACATCACCAGCAGCGGCTGGCCGTGGCGGTCGTGGACTTCCAGCATGTTGCCGGCGAAGGCTTCCAGCTGGTCGAAGTCCAGGGCCAGAATGTCCTTGCCAGTGTCGCGCAGGGAGTGTTCCAGGGCCAGGCGTTCGTGCTCTTCAGGCAGCGCTTGCAGGCAGGCCACGGCAAGGTTGCGGCCCACGCTCATCATCACGTTGCTGTGGTAGATCGGTGCGTGGTGGCGGTCGACGGCGTGAAACACGCAGACCTGGTAGTTCAAGCGTTCGGCAAACTGGCGCAAGGCATCGGAGTGAGTACGCCCTGAGTGGCAGGCGTAGCTGATGCGGTGCTGGCGGTCGAGGACCATGCTGCCGGTGCCTTCGAGGAACATGTTCTGTTCTTCGAGGTGGCTGAAATCGATGGTGTCGTGGATGGCAAAGCGTTGCTCCAGTACTTGCAGCACGCCTTTGCTGCGTTCCAGGCGACGGTTCTGGCCCTCCATCGGGTACAGCACCAGGCTACCGTCGGCGTGGCTGCTCCACCAGTTGTTGGGGAAGATCGAATCCGGGGTGTGGGGCGCGAGGGTATCTTGCACCACCAGCACTTCCACACCGTGCTGGCGCAGGGTGTTGACATAGCCGTCGAATTCTTCCAGCGCTTTCTGCTGTGCGCTGTGGGGGTCCAGGGGAGCTTGCTGGAAGCGGTTGTTGATCGCGGTGTCCGGGTTGAAGGCAAAGCGTGCCGGGCGGATCATCAGAACGGTGTTAGTGGTTTGCATGGGGGCACGGGTCCATGGGTTGGGCAGTAAAGCTATTTTGTGCGCTATGGAGACAGAATCCCGGTTGAAGTAGGGGCGTGACTCAGCCGGGAAAGCTGAAAAGCGGGGTTTTGCAGCGAAATCGGCTGCTAGAGTGGGCGTGGCATCTTTTTCGGTAAAAATTTCGATGCTGCTGCACGCTACAATATGGGTGTCAAGAAGGGGAAATCATGCCAACCGAAGTTCGTCTTGCCCAAACCGTCGATGCTGAAGGCATAAGCCAAGTCATTCTCGCGGCCCTGCACGACAGCAACGCCCAGGATTACCCGGCTGACGTGATTGCGCGGGTGGCGAGCAACTTTACTCCCGACGCGGTGCTGCAATTGCTTAAGCGCCGAACCGTCTTGGTGGCGATCCAGGATCAAGTGATCGTCGCCACCGCCGCACTCGACGCTAATGTGGTGCGTTCGGTGTTCGTCAATCCGACGTTGCAAGGCCAGGGCATCGGCCGCCTACTGATGATCGAAATCGAACTGCGTGCCCGCGAGGCCGGAGTGACGGTATTGAATGTACCCTCCTCACTGACTGCCGAATTGTTCTATATCAAGTTAGGCTTCATTACTGTGCGCGACGTCTACCACGGTAACGAACGCACCCTGGTGATGGAGAAGGCATTGTCGTCACGCCATCCCATTGGCCCCTACCGCGACCGCCCACACCGTGCGCAGGTGGTAGCGCTGTGGCAGGCGGCCTTTGGTTATGACGCGGCGCACAACCTGCCGACCCTGGTCATTGATAAAAAACTGGCGGTCAACGACGGGTTGTTTTTTGTGGCTACGGACAAGAAAGCCGTGATTGGCACCATCCTCGCCGGTTATGACGGGCATCGCGGCTGGTTGTATTCGGTGGCAGTGCATCCCGACTATCGCCGGCAAGGCTTGGGCGCCTCGTTGGTACGGCATGCCGAGCAGGCATTAACGGCCTTGGGCTGCATGAAGATCAACCTGCAGATCACTGGCGGCAATGATGCGGTAGTGGGTTTTTACGAGGCGCTGGGCTACGGGGCGCAGCCGCGGATAAGCATGGGCAAGAAGATCCCGGAAAACATCCCCGAATAAACAAGAAACCCGCCAAATAGGCGGGTTTCTTGTTTAAAGCCGGTGCAGGATCAAACCTTGACGATCCAACCCTCAGGCGCTTCAACATCACCCGATTGCACACCGGTCAGCTCTTTATAGAGCTTCTGGGTCACCGGGCCGACGTCTTTTTCGCTGTAGAACACGTGCAGCTTGTCTTTGTATTCGATGCCGCCGATGGGCGTGATCACCGCCGCTGTACCGCAGGCGCCGGCTTCCTTGAAGTCCGACAGCTTGTCGACGAACACATCGCCTTCGACCACTTTCAGACCCAGGCGGGACTTGGCCAGTTCGATCAGCGACAGGCGGGTGATGCCTGGCAATACCGACGGCGAGTTCGGGGTGACGAACGTGTTGTCGTGGGTAATCCCGAAGAAATTGGCCGAACCGACTTCCTCGATCTTCGAGTGGGTTTGCGGGTCCAGGTAGATGCAATCGGCAAAGTTGGCCTTTTTCGCCTGGGAGCCCGGCATCAGGCTCGCGGCGTAGTTGCCGCCGACCTTGGCCGCGCCAGTGCCGTTTGGTGCTGCACGGTCGTAGCCGGAAATCAGAAAGTTGTGCGGGGTCAGGCCGCCCTTGAAGTAGGCGCCCACCGGGATGCAGAAGATCGAGAAGATGAACTCGGGCGCAGTGCGCACACCGATGTTGTCACCGGTACCGATCACGAACGGACGCAGGTACAACGCACCGCCGGTGCCGTACGGCGGAATGAAACGCTCGTTGGCGCGGACCACTTCCTTGCAGGCTTCGATAAAGTCTTCAGTCGGCACTTGTGGCATCAGCAGGCGTGCGCAGCTGCGTTGCATGCGCAGGGCGTTCTGGTCCGGGCGGAACAGGTTGATCGAACCGTCCTTGCAGCGATAGGCCTTCATGCCTTCGAAGCATTGCTGGCCGTAGTGCAGGGCGGTGGAGCCCTCGCTGATGTGCAGCACGTTATCTTCGGTCAGGGTGCCTTTTTCCCACTCGCCATTACGCCAGTGCTGGAGAAAACGCTTGTCGGTCTTGATGTAGTCAAAACCCAGCTTGTCCCAATTGATGCTTTCGTTACCCATGACACCCTCTATCTCTTGTCAACCGCCTGGTCGAAGGCAGGCGTGTGGTTTATTTCTGGATGGGCGCAACAATACTTCATTACCCGGTGCATTCGCACCCCCTTCAAAGGTGCAACGCGTGCCCCAAGGCCCGCAACGCCGCTTCCTGCACCGCTTCACCCAAGGTCGGGTGGGCGTGGATGGTGCCCGCCACGTCTTCCAGGCGTGAGCCCATTTCCAGGCACAGGCCAAAGGCCGTGGACAGCTCGGACACACCGACACCCACCGCCTGCCAACCGACAATCAGGTGATTGTCGCGCCGCGCCACCACCCGCACGAAGCCGGTTTTCGACTCCAGGGTCATGGCGCGGCCATTGGCGGCAAACGGGAAGCTTGCGACGATGCAGTCCAGGCCAGCGGCTTTAGCCTCATCTGGGGTCTTGCCGACCACCACCAGTTCTGGATCGGTAAAGCACACTGCCGGGATTGCCGCCGGGTTGAATTCGCGAGTTTTACCGCTGATCAGCTCTGCGACCATCTCGCCCTGGGCCATCGCGCGGTGCGCCAGCATCGGCTCGCCGCTCAGGTCGCCAATGGCCCAGACATTGCGCATGCTGGTCTGGCAGCGGCTGTCGATCTTGATCGCCGAGCCGTTCATGTCCAGGTTCAACGCTTCCAGGTTCCAGCCCTGGGTATTGGGTTTTCGACCGACGGCCACTAGCACCTGGTCGGTTTCCAGGGACAGGGTGTCGCCGTTGGGATCACGTACTTGCAGGGTGTTGTGTTCAAAGCCGGTGACGCTGTGTTTCAGGTACAGCTTGACCCCCAGATGCTTGAGGGATTCGGCTACCGGTTGCGTCAACTCGGCGTCGTAGGCAGGCAGGATACGGTCCTGAGCCTCAACCACGCTGACGTCACAACCCAACTTGCGATAGGCAATCCCCAGCTCCAGCCCGATGTAACCACCGCCGACCACGATCAGGCGCCTGGGTACTTTCGTCGGCGCCAAGGCCTCGGTGGAAGAGATGATTGGCCCGCCAATTGGCAACATTGGCAGGTTGACGCTTTTCGAACCGGTGGCCAGCAACAGGTGCTCGCACTGGATGCGCTGGTCGCCAACGTCCACAGTCTTGCCATCGATGACCTTGGCCCAGCCTTGGATGACCTGCACCTTGTGTTTCTTCAGCAGCGCGGCAACACCGGTGGTCAGGCGGTCAACGATGCCGTCTTTCCACGCCACGCTTTTGCCGATGTCCAGGGTGGGTACGTCGACCTCGATCCCTAGGTGGGAACCCTGGCTGTGGTGCACGGTTTGCTGGAACTGTTCGGCAACGTGAATCAGTGCCTTGGACGGAATGCAGCCGATATTCAGGCAGGTACCGCCCAGCGACTGGCCCTCCACCAGAATGGTCGGGATGCCCAGTTGGCCGGCACGAATCGCCGCCACGTAACCGCCAGGGCCGCCGCCGATAATCAGCAGTGTGGTATTTAATGATTGAGACATGCCTTACTCCAGAAACAGGCTGGCGGGTTGTTCGAGCAGGCCACGGATGGCCTGGATGAATTGCGCCGCGTCCATGCCATCGACCACCCGGTGATCGAAGGAGCTGGAGAGGTTCATCATCTTGCGGATCACGATCTGCCCCTTGATCACCATGGGTCGCTCAACGATGCGGTTGACGCCGACGATGGCTACTTCCGGCAGGTTCAGCACCGGTGTGCTGACAATCCCGCCCAAGGCGCCGAGGCTGGTCAACGTGATGGTCGAGCCCGACAGCTCGTCACGGCTGGCCTTGCCATTGCGCGCGGCGGCGGCCAGGCGGGTGATCTCTTCGGCATTGCCCCACAGGCTGCGGGACTCGGCGTGACGCACCACCGGAACCATCAGGCCGATATCGCTTTGGGTGGCGACGCCGACATGCACCGCGCCCAGGCGAGTGATGATCTGGGCTTCATCGTCGTAACGCGCGTTGATCTGCGGGAAGTCCCGCAACGCCACGACCATGGCCCGCACCAGAAACGGCAGCAAGGTCAGCTTGCCGCGGGTGGCGCCGTGTTTTTCATTGAGGTGTACCCGCAACTCGTCGAGGGCAGTGACGTCGATCTCTTCCACGTAGCTGAAATGCGCGGCACGCCGGGTGGCGTCCTGCATGCGCTGGGCGATCTTGCGGCGCATGCCGATCACCGGGATTTGCTGTTCGTCATTGCGTTCGGCGTAAGGGTTGGATGCTGCCGAACTTTTTGCCGGACCCTGCAGCAAATACGCCTCAAGGTCTTCATGCAAAATCCGCCCGGCTGGGCCGGAGCCCTGGACCAGGCGTAGTTGAATACCTGCATCCAGCGCATGCTTGCGCACGGCTGGGGAGGCCAACGGACGCTCGTCGGCATCACGGGCTACCGGGGCTTGAGCAACGACCGGCTTGGTCGCTGGTTTGCTTTCAATGGCCGGGGCCTTGGCTTCGACCTTCGGCGCAGGTACAGGTGCCGCTTCCGCTTCCGCTTCCTCTACCACAGACGACAACGCCGACTCCTTGGTATTGCCTGCGCCTTCCACTTCAATACTGATCAGAATGCTGCCCACCGCCATCACTTCACCCGGCTCACCGCCCAGGGATATCACCTTGCCATGGACCGGCGAGGGAATATCCACCATCGCCTTGTCGGTCATCACGTCCGCCAGCACCTGATCCTCTACCACCAGATCGCCAACCTTGACGTACCAGACCGATAGTTCAACTTCTGCGATGCCTTCGCCAATGTCCGGCATCTTGATAACGTGCGTGCCCATTCAGACCTCCATAACCCGATGCAAAGCCGCGCCCACACGGGACGGACCAGGGAAGTACGCCCACTCTTGCGCGTGGGGATACGGGGTATCCCAACCGGTGACGCGCTCGATAGGCGCTTCCAGGTAGTGGAAGCAATGTTCCTGAACCAGCGCCACCAATTCAGCGCCGAAACCGCAGGTGCGGGTGGCTTCGTGGACAATCACGCAACGACGGGTTTTCTTCACCGAGTTGACGATGGTTTCCAGGTCCAGCGGCCACAGGCTTCGCAGGTCGATGACTTCGGCATCAATGCCGCTTTCTTCAGCAGCCACTTGCGACACATACACCGTGGTGCCGTAGGTCAGGATGGTTACCTCCGAGCCCGGACGAGTGATGGCGGCGACGTCCAGCGGCACGGTGTAGTAACCATCCGGGACTTGCGCGGCGGGGTGTTTCGACCACGGGGTTACCGGGCGGTCGTGGTGGCCGTCGAACGGGCCGTTGTACAGGCGCTTGGGTTCGAGAAAGATCACCGGGTCATCGTTTTCGATGGAGGCGATCAGCAGGCCCTTGGCGTCGTAAGGGTTGGATGGCATCACCGTGCGCAGGCCGCAGACCTGGGTGAACACCGCTTCAATACTCTGGCTGTGGGTCTGGCCGCCGTAGATGCCGCCGCCGCAAGGCATGCGCAGGGTCATCGGTGCGGTGAACTGGCCGGCCGAGCGATAACGCAGGCGCGCCGCTTCGGAAATGATCTGGTCGGAAGCCGGGTAGACGTAGTCGGCGAACTGGATTTCCGCTACCGGGCGCAGGCCATAGGCACCCATGCCCACAGCGACACCGACGATGCCGCTTTCCGAGATCGGCGCGTCGAACACCCGCGAGGTGCCGTACTTGTTTTGCAGGCCTTCAGTGCAACGGAACACGCCGCCGAAATAGCCGACGTCCTGGCCGAACACCACGACATTGTCGTCACGCTCAAGCATCACATCCATGGCCGAGCGCAGGGCCTGGATCATGGTCATGGTGGTGGTGGTCATGGCGGTTTCCAGCTCGATAGTGTTGTTGTGATCGTTCATGTCAGACCCCCAACTCTTGACGCTGGCGCTTCAAGTGCTCCGGCATCTCTTTATAGACGTCTTCGAACATGGTCGCGGCGCTTGGAATCTGGCCGCCGGCGAGGGTGCCGTACTGTTCGGCTTCTTTCTGGGCCTTGATCACTTCGGCTTCCAGTTCCGCGCTGACGGCAGCGTGTTCCTCTTCGGACCACTGGCCGATACGGATCAAGTGCTGCTTGAGGCGCAGGATCGGATCGCCCAGGGGGAAGTGGCTCCAGTCGTCGGCGGGACGGTACTTGGACGGATCATCGGAGGTGGAGTGGGGGCCGGCGCGGTAGGTGACCCATTCGATCAGGGTCGGCCCCAGGTTGCGCCGGGCGCGCTCGGCGGCCCAGGCGGAGGCGGCGTACACCGCGATAAAGTCGTTGCCGTCTACCCGCAGGGAGGCAATCCCGCAACCCACGCCGCGTCCGGCAAAGGTGGTGGCTTCACCGCCGGCGATGGCCTGGAAGGTGGAGATCGCCCACTGGTTATTCACCACGTTGAGAATCACCGGCGCCCGATAGACGTGGGCGAAGGTGAGGGCGGTGTGGAAGTCTGATTCAGCTGTGGCGCCATCACCGATCCAGGCCGAGGCAATCTTGGTATCGCCCTTGATCGCCGAGGCCATGCCCCAGCCCACGCCCTGTACAAATTGGGTCGCCAGGTTGCCGGAAATGGTGAAGAAGCCGGCTTCGCGCACCGAGTACATGATCGGCAACTGACGGCCCTTGAGCGGGTCGCGCTCGTTGGACAGCAGTTGGCAGATCAGGTCCACCAGCGGCACTTCGCGGGCCATCAGGATGCTTTGCTGGCGGTAGGTGGGGAAGCACATGTCGTCAATATTCAAGGCCAGGGCCTGGGCGCTGCCGATGGCTTCTTCGCCAAGGCTTTGCATGTAGAACGACATTTTTTTCTGACGCTGGGCGACCACCATGCGGTTGTCGAAGATCCGCGTCTTGAGCATGGCACGCATGCCCTTGCGCAGGATTTCGACGGGTACGCCTTCAGCCCATGGGCCAAGGGCCTGGCCCTGATCGTCGAGCACGCGGATCAGGCCCTTGGCCAAGTCGGCGGTGTCGGCGGGTTCAACGTCAATGGCGGGTTTGCGCACCGTACCGGCATCGGTCAGACGCAGGTAGGTAAAGTCAGTTTTGCAGCCTGGACGGCCGGAAGGCTCGGGAACGTGCAGGCGCAGCGGTTCGTATTGCTGGTTCATGGCTTTCTACGCTCGATCTTGTGAATTTCTTGTAGTGGGCGCGCTTAGCTGACAGTCAGTCTTCGGGTAGAAGAAATCTTGTCCTACAACAATCATAGGCTGGGCGTAGGAGAATATTTCTCTCTGTTTCGTTGCGCTTCAGTTCATTTGAGGATAAAAAAACTGCATAAACATAATAAACAGGTGGTTTTGTCTCATGCGTAAGCTGGACCGTATCGATATCGGGATTCTCAACAGCCTCCAGGAGAACGCCCGCATCACCAACGCCGACCTTGCCCGCTCGGTCAACCTGTCACCCACGCCGTGCTTTAACCGGGTCAAGGCCATGGAAGAGCTGGGGCTTATTCGCGACCAGGTGACGCTGCTGGACGCCGATTTGCTGGGGCTGCACGTCAATGTGTTCATCCATGTCAGCCTGGAAAAGCAGAACGAGGAGGCGTTGCAGCAGTTCGAAGGGGCGATTTCTGATCGGCCGGAGGTGATGGAGTGCTATTTGATGGCCGGCGATCCCGACTATTTGATTCGGGTATTGGTGCCGACCATCCAGTCGTTGGAGCGCTTCATGATGGACTTTCTGACCAAGGTGCCCGGCGTGGCGAATATCCGCTCCAGCTTCGCGCTCAAGCAGGTGCGCTACAAGACGGCGCTGCCGTTGCCGCCAGATGGCCTGATGTTGAGCAAGCCGTAAGCGCCAGCCTTGACCAGCGACGGGGGGGCGTCGTCGCTGCGTTATAAGGTGAAGTTTCCCTCCAGTCTATTCGTTTAGATGGCAACAAGTGCGGATGACCCCCGATACGCTCTATCACTGTCGATACTTTACATTATAAGATCGGTTTTCCCTGCGCTCGCTGGTGCACCTGCTAAACTCCAGCTTTAAGCAAGAATTTATAGTCATGGCGCGTCAAGATTTAGTCTGCCGTGCGCTTTATGATTTCGCTGGTCAACTTGCATTGCGCCCTCTTATTAAATAAAGCTCCATATTGAGCACTTTCAATAGTGTGTCAGGTGGTGTTTTGGTTGTACGCTCACACGGTATTTTTGGCTTTAACAAAAATAACCGCTTAGCGTTACGTTTTTTTCACTCGCCTCTAAATAAAGTGATATCTGACAGCTTCTGCACAGGGCGCAAGGTCCGCAGAGCTAAGGAAATCGGGAGTTGTTATGTCAATGCGATTGATAAGGCTGAACTTGCGCACCACTTTGTGTTTTGGCGTTGTCTGTCTTTTGCTATTGATACAAGGGGGCCTGACGCTGGTAAAAGCTGACAAGATTTATGCCTCGACGGTCGCGATTGAAACTAATTGGCTTCCCAGTATTAGCCAGGCAGGAAAAATAGAAAGCGCATTACTAAACCTTCGGCTGGAGCTGCGTCGATTTGCGATGGAAAACAATAGGTTGAGTGGGGACTCCACTGACGCGATCAAGGATGCGAGGAACGTATTGGTTGACGTGACAGAGAAGTACTCAAAATTTGTTTCAAGTCCGCAGGAGAAAAACAAGTACGAAGACATAGTGAAAGGCGTCCAGAGTTATAACCTCAAGGTTGATGAGCTGGTGACCATGGATGCATCTCGTTCGATAAATGATATCAACGTGTTTATCCGCGACCAGGCCAGTCCCGTGGCGTTAAAACTTCAATCGTGGATCGGTGAACTGGTGGCTATAAACCAAAACGGTGCGCAAATCGCCGTGGGTACGGCCTCCGATGAGTTTGATGCCGCCCGCCTGCTTACCATTGTGCTGATGGTGGTCTCGGTCTTGTTGACGGTCGTGGTGGCGCACCTGTTCACCAAAAGCATTATCACGCCGGTCAAGGAGTTATTGGCGGCGACGGCCAAGATTGCCCAAGGCGACCTGCGTGTCGCCATTAATATCAGTGGCAAGGACGAGTTGACGGATCTGCAGCAGTCTACGGCGGCCATGCAAATGAACCTGAAAAGCACCTTGCAGCATATCTCCGAAGCTTCGGGGCAACTGGCCTCGGCGGCGGAGGAGATGAGTTCGATCACCAAAGAGTCAAGTGCAGGCATTGAGCGACAAAGTATGGAAACTGATCAGGCCGCTACGGCAGTCAATGAGATGACTGCGGCGGTAGAGGAAGTGGCCAGAAATGCTGTCTCGGCTTCCCAATCGACTCAAGACTCCCAGCGCTCGGCAAAAGTGGGTCAGAACCGTGTTGCCCAGACCATTGCCTCGATTGAAAAGTTGAGCGCAACGGTTCAGCAAACCGGGCTGGAAGTCGAAGGGCTCGCCAAGCAGGCCCAGGATATCGCCAAGGTGGTCGAGGTTATCCGTTCCATTGCCGAACAAACCAACTTGCTTGCCTTGAATGCGGCGATCGAGGCGGCCAGGGCCGGAGAGCAGGGGCGCGGCTTTGCTGTCGTGGCCGACGAAGTCAGGGCGCTGGCCCACAGAACGCAAACCTCTACCCACGAAATTGAACAGATGATTGCGAAAATCCAGAGCTGCTCCAGTGAGGCGGTGTTGTCCATGGAGTTGAACCGCAGTGAAGCCGTGGACTCGTTAAAGATCGCCCATGAAGCAGGCGCCGCCATTACCCAAATCACCCAAGCCATCTCTGATATCAATGAAAGAAATCTGCTGATTGCGACCGCATCGGAGGAGCAGGCCCATGTGGCTCGTTCCGTTGATCAGAACCTCATCAGCATCAGGGATCTTTCTATTCAGAGCTCTTCTGCCGCCGGTCAGACATCCATTGCCAGCAATGAACTGTCCAAGCTTGCGGTGGATCTTAAGCAGATCGTTTCAAAGTTTTCCGTGAGTTAGTTGATTGGGGTATGACGTATGTTGAAATGCATTCCTGCGTCGCAGGTGACTCTGGGTATGCACATCCATAAGCTTGATGGTTCATGGATCGATCATGCTTTTTGGAAGAGCAGTTTTTTGCTCAACCGCAATGAAGATTTACAGCGCTTGTTGGCATCACAGGTCCAGGGTGTCTGGATTGACACCGAGAAAGGTTGCGACCTGAAACCGCAGGGCCTACAGGCCGTACATAAACCACCTGCCTTGAAACGCCCGGTGGCTTCCCCCCATATGGAAATGAAGGCTGAGGTGGCGCGCGCGGTCAAGGTGTGCGCTGTCGCCAAAGGCGCGGTCATCGAGATGTTCAGTGATTTGCGCATGGGCAGGGCGGTTGAGTTAACCCGAGTGGCCAGCCTGGTCGAGGAAATATCCCAGTCGGTGCTACGCCATCCCCATGCATTGATTAGCCTGGCCCGTTTGAAAAAGTCTGATGAATACACCTACATGCATTCGGTTGCCGTCAGTGGATTGATGATCGCGCTGGCCCGGCAATTGAGCCTCTCGCCTGCGCTGGTCCAGGAGGCGGGCCTGGCGGGCTTGTTCCATGATGTCGGGAAAATGGCCATCCCGGAGTGCATTTTGAACAAGGCTGGGGCGCTGACTGAGGCGGAGTTCGACATCATGCGCAGTCACCCGGTGGAGGGCGCGAAAATGTTGCGCAACTGCCCGCATATCAGTGCATTGGTGCTGGATGTCTGTCTGCATCACCACGAGAAATGCAACGGCAGCGGCTATCCCCACGGCCTCGTCCAGGATCAGATCAGCCTGTTTGCGCAGATGGGCGCTGTGTGTGATGTCTACGATGCGATCACTTCAGAGCGTCCCTACAAGCGCGGCTGGGGGCCGGCCGACGCGATTCAGAAAATGGCTGAGTGGAAAGGCCATTTTGACGAGAGGGTGTTCCAGGCGTTTGTTCGGTGTGTGGGGATCTACCCCGTTGGTGCTCTGGTCCGCCTGGAGAGTGGTCGTATTGGCGTGGTAATAGAGCAAAACCCCAAGTCCTTGCTCACGCCGGTGGTCAACGTGTTTTTTTCGGCGCGCTCTCGCTTGCCGATTGTTCAGGCGGTGGTGAATCTAGCCGAACAGCGCGACAAGATCATCGGCCGGGAGTCCGCTGAGGAGTGGGGATTCAAACATGTCGACGAGTTGTGGTCGGGGCTCGCCCAGCCTAAGACATCCTATTTTGGCTAGGCCTTATGCGCCGCCTTAAAGCTGATTCAACGGGATCTTCAAATACACCACCCCATTCTCCTCCGCTGGCGGCATATTTCCCGCCCGCACATTGACCTGAATCGCCGGCAGCAACAGCGTCGGCATACCCAGGCCCGCATCACGCTGGGTACGCATTGTCACAAACGCCGCCTCATCCACCCCGTCATGCACATGAATATTCCCGGCCCGCTGCTCGGCAATCGTCGTCAGGCATTTAGCGGCCCTGCCTTCGGGCGGGTAGTCGTGGCAGACATATAGACGCGTTTGCGGCGCGAAGGCCAGCAACTTGCGCATCGAGGCGTAGAGCTGGCGTGCGTCGCCGCCGGGAAAGTCACAGCGCGCCGTGCCGACATCGGGCATGAACAGCGTGTCGCCCACCAGGATCAATTGATCGTCGATCAGGTAGGCCATGTCCGCCGGCGTATGCCCTGGCACATGCAGGGCAAGGGCCTTGAGGTTGCCAATGTGGAACACCTCATCCGGGGCGAACAGATGATCGAATTGCGAACCGTCGACACGGAACTCCGGTTCCAGGTTGAACAGGTTCTTGAATACGCCCTGTACCTTGGTGATGGACTTGCCGATGGCGATCTTGCCCCCCAGTTGTCGGCGCAGATAGGGTGCGGCGGACAGGTGATCGGCGTGGGCGTGGGTCTCCAGCAGCCATTGCACCTGCAAGCGGTGCTCGCCCACGAAGGCAATCACCTGGTCGGCCTGGGCCGTGCCGGTGCGCCCCGAGGCTGGGTCATAGTTGAGCACCGAGTCGACGATGGCGCACTGGCCACCGTCTTGTCCATAGACGACATAGGTGTAGGTCGACGATGCCTCGTCCAGAAAGGATTGAATCAACGCTGACATAACGGTCGTCCTGAGTGGCTGGGGGCCGGGAAATCGCGGCTTACATTCATGGTGTTTTCCACATAACCTTGCGAGCTTAAGTGAATTAAAGGACTCGAGGCAAAGGATGGCATCGTGGTGGCAAACAGCAGGGCGTGATGCCATACGGCAACGACCCTTGCGTGCATTGACTAAAAAAGGCCAAAAACCATGAACGACCAACACTGGGGACCGACCATCAGTGGCGATATCGTTGTCATCGGCGGCGGTTCCGCGGGTATCGGCTTGCTGGCCAGCCTGCTCAAGGGCCGCGAATGGCTGACCCGTTTGGCCAAGGTGGATTGAGAGAACCCTATGCTACTGGCAAGTTTTTTTGGCGTGATCATGGGGTTGGTGATGGGCTTGACCGGCGCCGGCGGTGGAATTATCGGCGTCCCGGCCCTGGTGCTGGGGCTTGGCTTGACCATGACCCAAGCAGCGCCCGTGTCGTTGTTCGCCGTGGGCGCGGCTGCCGCTGTCGGGGCCATAGATGGTTTGCGCCATGGCCTGGTGCGCTACCGCGCGGCGCTGCTGATCGCCTTGCTGGGGGCGCTGTTTTCGCCGCTGGGGGTGTTCCTGGCCCATCAACTGTCGGACAAAATTCTGATGGGCCTGTTCAGCGCGCTGATGGTGCTGGTGGCCTGGCGCATGTTGCGGCGCGAGAAGGTCGAGGCGGGGCCCAGTGACCATGGCGCCGCTTCCTGGGGCCAGAAGAACTGCATGCTCAATCAACAGACCGGGCGCTTCTCCTGGACCGCCAAGTGTACCGCCACCCTGGCAGCCTTGGGCGCGGTGACCGGTGCCGTGTCGGGTTTGCTCGGTGTTGGCGGCGGGTTTCTGATTGTGCCGGCATTCAAGCAACTGACCGATGTGCAGATGCGCGGCATTGTCGCCACGTCGTTGATGGTGATCAGCCTGATTTCCCTGATCGGCGTGGTCGGCGCGTTTCATGCCGGTGTCACCATCGACTCCGTGGGCTGGGTGTTTATCGTCTCCAGCATCGTCGGGATGATTGTGGGGCGGCGCCTTTGTTCGCTGATTCAGGCCAGAACCCTGCAAGTGGGTTTCGCCAGCCTATGCTTTTTGGTTGCCGTCGGCATGCTGTCCAGAGCCTTCATCTAACACCGCACATTCACTGCAGGAGCGAGGGTGACCTGGCCTAGCTCGTGCTGGCGAGAAACTTGAGGGCCCACGGTATATCAGTCGCCAGGAATTGCTGATCCACTACGATCGCAGGCAAACCAGCACACACATTCTTAACTGCGCCCCCTCGGGCAATCGGTTTCCCTTTGATACCCGTCAAGGCATGTTGCGACGCTTTGCCTCATGCTCCTGGCCAGAATATTTTGGCTGATGGAGATCGCCATGGGCGCCCCTGTAACACCTGCAGTCTCATACAAGCTGCCCATGGGCCTGGTCATCGCCGTGCTGGTGATGGTCGGCGTGCTGCTGTTGCCGCTGCCTGCCGACTTGCCGGTGGCCGGGCATCGGATGCTGGCGATCCTCGTGTTTGCGGTGGTGGTGTGGATCAGCGAAGCGGTGTCCTACGAGGCCAGTGCGATCATGATCACCTCGCTCATGGCTTTTCTGCTGGGCACCGCGCCGTCGATGCAGGACCCCACTCACCTGATCGGCTCCAGCTCGGCCATCGGCATGGCCCTGACCGGCTTTTCCAACCCGGCCCTGGCCCTGGTGGCCGGCGCGCTGTTTATCGCCGCTGCCATGACCCACACCGGTCTGGATCGGCGCATCGCCCTGGTGACCTTGACCCGCGTCGGCACCAGTACCCGAGGGATTCTGGTGGGGGCGATTGCCGTGACCATCCTGCTCAGCCTGGTGGTGCCCAGCGCCACCGCCCGCAGCGCCTGTGTGGTGCCGATCATGATGGGCGTGATCGCCGCCTTTGGTGTCGACAAGCGTTCCAACATCGCCGCCGGGATCATGATCGTCGTCGCCCAGGGCACCAGCATCTGGAACGTTGGCATCCAAACCGCAGCCGCGCAAAACCTGCTGACCGTCGGTTTCATGGACAAGATGCTCGGCCAGCGGGTGTCGTGGATCGACTGGCTGATCGCCGGTGCGCCGTGGGCCGTGATCATGTCGGCGGTGCTGCTGTTTCTGGTGTTGAAACTGCTGCCACCGGAAAGCGACAGCATTCCCGGCGGCAAGGAAGCGGTGGCGCAGTCCCTGGCGGACATCGGGCCTATGACCGGCCCGCAAAAACGTCTGCTGACGGTGTCGGTGCTGCTGTTGCTGGCCTGGGCCACGGAAGGGCGGCTACACAGTTTTGATACCACCTCGACCACCTACGTCGGGCTGGTGTTTTTGCTGCTGCCGGGAATCGGGGTGATGACCTGGAAAGATGTGCAGCCGCGCATCCCGTGGGGCACGGTGATTGTGTTTGGCGTGGGCATCAGCCTCGGTACGGCGCTGCTGACTACCCATGCCGGGCAATGGTTGGGCGCGCAGGTGGTAGGGCATACCGGGCTTGATCAACTGGGACCGCTGGGGGTGTTTGCCATTCTTGGGGCGTTCTTGATCGTGATCCACCTGGGGTTTGCCAGTGCCACGGCGCTGACTTCGGCGTTGTTGCCGATCCTGATTGCGGTGTTGCAAACCCTGCCGGGAGATATCAACCGGTTGGGCATGACCATGCTACTGGGATTCGTCGTCAGCTATGGCTTCATCCTGCCGATCAACGCACCGCAGAATATGGTGTGCCTGGGCACCGGGACCTTTACCGCCCGGCAGTTTGCCAAGGTTGGGTTGCTGGTGACCTTGATCGGTTACCTGTTGATGCTGGTGTTCGCCGCCACATGGTGGCGTTGGCTGGGCTGGATCTGAAGCACAAGGAGCGTTGCCATGGCTGTCGCGCAGAACAGGCAGTAATGCCTGACCGTTGAGGTCAGCCACGCAGAATGAGAATGCTACAAGGTTGACCTGCCTTCATGGCAAGATGAACCCTGCTCAGGTTTACGAGTCCCTTTGCAGAGGTTTTTACCGTGCGGCGCGTTGCGGCACGGTCATCAAGGTCACCGAATGGATAAGTACACCCCGCGCACCTGGCAGCCCCACGAGCGTCCGGCCCTACCGGGTTCGCCGTCTACGCCGTTGCACTCCACCCGCAAACGCTGGGCTTATGCCCTGGTCGGCCTATTGGTGGCAATCACTGGCGGCCTGGGCAACTCCCTGGTAATCGCCAACCTGACTTACCTACAAGGCGCATTGGGTGCGACCACCGCCGAAATGGCCTGGCTGCCCGCCGCCTATGTGATGACCAACGTCTCGATGAACCTGCTGCTGGTGAAGTTTCGCCAGCAGTTTGGCCTGCGGGCGTTTACCGAGGTGTTCCTGGTGCTGTATGCGCTGGTGACCTTCGGCCACTTGTTCGTCAACGACTTAAGCTCCGCCATTGCCGTGCGGGCGGCCCACGGCATGGTCGGTGCGGCGCTCAGTTCCCTGGGCTTGTACTACATGATCCAGGCGTTTCCGGCAAAGTGGCGGCTCAAGGCCCTGGTGCTGGGCTTGGGCACCTCGCAATTGGCCTTGCCATTGGCTCGGCTGTTCTCCGAAGACTTGCTGCAAATCGCCGAATGGCGCGGGCTGTACCTGTTTGAACTGGGCATGGCGCTGACCTGCCTGGGCTGCGTGTTCCTGCTCAAATTGCCGCAGGGTGATCGCCTCAAGACCTTTGAGAAACTCGACTTCCTCACCTTCGCCCTGCTGTCTACCGGCGTGGCGTTGCTGTGTGCGGTGCTGTCCCTGGGCAGGATTGACTGGTGGCTGGAAGCACCGTGGATCGGCATCGCATCGGCCTGTTCGCTGGTGTTGATCATGGCCGGCCTGGCTATCGAGCATAACCGCGCCAACCCGATGCTGATGACCCGCTGGCTGGGCAGCGGGGTAATGATTCGCCTGGCGTTGGCGGTGATCCTTATCCGCATGGTGCTCTCGGAGCAGTCCACCGGCGCCGTGGGCCTTTTGCAGGCGCTGAACATGGGCAGCGAGCAGATGCGCACCCTGTATCTGGTGATGCTGGTGGGGGCGATTGCCGGTTTAGCCACCAGCGCGCTGACCATCAACCCGGCCCATTTGCTGATGCCGCTGGTCATTTCCCTGGCGCTGATGGCCACCGGATCAGTGATCGACAGTTTCTCCAGCAACCTGACCCGACCGCAGAACATGTACATCAGCCAGTTCCTGTTAGGCTTCGGCGGCACGTTCTTTCTTGGCCCGACCATGGTCCTGGGCGTGCGCAACGTGTTGACTAACCCCAGCAACCTGGTGAGTTTCTCGGTGCTATTCGGGATTTGCCAGAACCTTGGCGGGCTGATTGGCGCAGCGTTGCTCGGCACCTTTCAGATCGTGCGGGAGAAGTTTCACTCCAGCATGATTGTCGAGCACCTGACCTTGATGGACCCTCGGGTGGCCGCACGGGTGCAGAGCGGCGGCTCGGCTTACGGTTCGGTGTTCGCCGATCCGGAACTGCGCAACCTGATGGGCATTCGCAGTCTGGCCACGGCGGCCACCCGTGAAGCCAATGTCATGGCTTATAACGACGTGTTCATGCTGATTGCGGTGATCGCGGTACTGACCATGATCTGGATTTTTATCCACAGCCTGTGGCTGATGAGTACCACCAAAGCTGCCGTAAGTGCAGCGCCTCCCGTTCAACCTAGCGGTGCACTTTCTTCATGACCGAACCGACGACTACGACTACCAACGCCATTGCTTCCACCCCGCAAGACAGCGCCCCGCCCAGTATTGCGGCCACCGAACCACGTTCATTGTGGGTGCGGATCATCTCGTCCCTGGGCTTTGCCGCGATTGCCATCGTCGGGGTGTTGATCGTGCTCTATGCCTGGCAGTTGCCGCCGTTCAGCAGCGCCGTGGAGACCACCGAAAACGCCCTGGTGCGTGGCCAGGTGACGATCATCGGGCCGCAGCTCAGCGGTTATGTGTATGAAGTGCCGGTGCAGGACTTCCAGTTCGTCAAGGCCGGGGATTTGCTGGTGCGCCTGGACGACCGCATCTACAAGCAACGCCTGGACCAGGCCCTGGCGCAATTGGCGGTGCAACAGGCGTCTCTGGCCAATGTGGTGCAGCAACGCAACAGCGCCGAGGCGACCATCAAGTTGCGGCAAGCCGCCTTGGTCGACAGCCAGGCCCAGGCCCGCAAAAGCACCGCCGACCTGCGCCGCAATGAAGAGTTGATCAGCGACGGCTCAGTGTCCAAACGCGAGCTGGACGTGACCCGCGCCGCCAGCGCGCAAACCATCGCTGCCGTGGCCCAGGCCCAGGCCAGCCTGGAAATCGCCCGCCAGGACTTGCAGACGGTGATCGTTAATCGCGGTTCATTGGAGGCCGCCGTGGCCAGTGCCGATGCGGCGGTGGAGCTGGCGCGCATCGACCTGTCCAACACCCGCGTGGTTGCCCCGCGCGACGGGCAACTGGGGCCGATTGGCGTGCGCCTCGGTGCTTACGTTAACTCCGGCGCGCAGTTGATGGCCCTGGTGCCGAACCAGTTGTGGGTGATTGCCAATATGAAAGAAACCCAAATGGACAATGTGCAAGTGGGCCAGCCGGTGACCTTTACCGTTGATGCCCTGAACCACCGCAAATTTCACGGCACGGTGCAGCGTATTTCCCCGGCCACCGGTTCTGAGTTCAGCTTGTTGCAGGCGGACAATGCCACGGGCAACTTCGTCAAGATCGCCCAGCGGGTGCCGGTGAGGATTACCGTCGACCCGGATCAGGAGCAGAGCGAGCGCTTGCGGCCGGGGTTGTCGGTGGTGGTGAGTATTGATACGGCGGGAAGGCTCCAGAACACACCTCCCTAAGCTGCGAAGAAATGTTGGTTAACCCACCGCGGCGTCGACAAGCAGCACCGTTTCATCCGGCCATGACCATGGGGGGCAGGGTGCCGAGCAGGGAAACCGCCGCAACGGCCGCCACACCCAGTAGCCATTCCAGTAGCACGCTGGCTTTCAGCGTGCCCAGCCGCTGCTCGCAGTTGTTTATGCGCAGTCGGTTCAGTAGCGCCAGCCCCAGCATTGCGGCCACCAGCAGCACTTTGACCAACAGAATCAAGGCAAAGCCGGTGAACAGCGGCGTCGGCCAGAACTGCCCGGTGAGGACGCGAACATTGATCAAACCGGTCACCAGCAAGCCCGCCACCATGCCATAACCAACACCGCTGAAGCGTCTGAGGATTGGCTCCAGTGGAGGGTGTGCAGATTGCCTGAGGATCAACACCAGCATCAGTAAACCGCCGAGCCAGGCGCTGACACAGACCAAATGCACCACTTGATTAAGGATCAACAATTGCCCACTGATACCGTCGAGCATGGCGCCATGGCCTACCGGCGCCAGGGTTGCCAGCAGCAGCGCGCTCAACGGCAGGCGCAGGGCGGTCCAGGGCATCATGAAACTGAGTGCCAGCAAAACATTCAGCAGCAGGTGCCAGGCCCAGACCTGACCGAAGAAGGTTTTGCCCAATACCAACTGCACGGTCGACAGCTCTAGCGCCGCTGGCCAGGAGCCCGCGATGCTGGCGGTGATCAGCAATAGCCAGGCGACCCCGGAAACCAGGGCCAGCCAGGCCAGCAGACGGGTGATGCGTGTCAGTTGTCGGTCCAGCACCGGCTGCGGTTTCGCGCCCAGCAGCCAGGGCCTGAATGCACAGGCCCCGAACATCAACAGCACGACGATGAAATGCAGGAAACGGCACAGAACCAGCAGCGTAGCCATGGATTATTGGCCGACCTTGAAGCTGTAGCGGCCTTCGCTTTTGTGGGTGTCGACCGACACAGCGTGCCACTCGACCTTGTAGGTGCCGGCGGCCAAGGGGGCAGCGGGTGTCACCACCAGGACTTTCTTGTCGGCGTCCGGGGTTTCCAGGCCCTTGACCGCCACTTCGGTGCCGTCCTTGCTCAGCGAGACGTTGGTGAAGGTGGCTTCGATGCCTTCGCTAAAGGTCAGTCGCACGTCCTTCGGCGCGGCGACAGTGCTGTCGGCTGCGGGTGTAGCGCTTTTTAGGTGCGCGTGGGCAAATGCCGCCGAGGCACCCAGCAAGGACGCGAGCAGGGCCACGGTGGTGAGGGTTTTCTTGATCAACATTGTTCAATACCCATCAACTGGAAAGGAGCAGCAGTGTACGAAGTTTCGGCTTGGCCTGTCGCCCCGATCTAGAGCGGATGGTAGTCTCTGGGACATGTTGTTGTCAGGGAGCCCTTATGGGCAATCACAAGATCGGTATTCGTCGTGTTAACGTCGAAAAGATTCTGCTGGCGGCTGAAAAGGTCTTCGCCGAAAAGGGCTATGGCAGCACCGCCATGGCCGATATCGCCGAAGAAGTGCAACTGCCACGCTCCAATCTGCATTACTACTTCAGCACCAAAAGTGAGCTGTACAGCGCGGTGCTGTTTGACCTGCTGGAAGTGTGGAAGCAGGACGCGCTGTGCTTTGAGATGTTCGATGACCCCCGCGTAGTGCTCAGCAGTTACATCCGCGCCAAGATGCAGCATTCGCGCAGTCGCCCCTATGGCTCGAAAGTCTGGGCCAACGAAATCATCCACGGTGCCCCGACCCTCGGTGAGGCGCTGGACGCCAGCCTGTACGACTGGGCCAAGATGAAGGAGGCGAAAATTCGCCAATGGGTGGAAGACAAACGCATCTTGCCGGTGGAGCCGTCGAGCCTGCTGTACATGATCTGGGCGTCGACCCAACACTATGCTGACTTTGATCATCAGGTGATGATTTTGAACGACCACGCGCCGCTGTCGGACATGCAGTTTGAAAGGGCGGTGCAGACGGTGACCAGTGTGATTTTACGGGGGATTGGGTTGGAGCCTTGAGCCTTGTGGTATTAGCGCCGGCCTCATCGCGGGCAAGCCCGCGATAACGGTGTCTATCAGGCACCGATGAAGGTCAGGTTATTACACCGACTCCCGATAGGGATTCCTTGGGTCTTGCGTCCAGTTGAGAAATGGCTTGCCCGTATCTACCGGTACCATCTCAATGCAATCGGCCACCGGGCAGGTGATCTGGCACAAATTGCAACCCACGCACTCATCATCAATCACTTCGTATTTATGCGTCCCATCCGCCATTTTGAGGCTGGCAATGGCCTGGTGTGAGGTGTCTTCGCAAGCGATATGGCAGCGCCCACAACCAATACACGCTGCCTGATCAATCTTGGCAATCACCTGATAGTTGATGTCCAGGTACTTCCAGTCGGTGGTATTGCCCACCGCCCGCCCGGAAAATTCCTGCAAATTGGCGTAACCCTGGCTGTCCATCCACCGCGACAGCCCATCCTTCATTTCTTCGACGATCCGAAAACCATGGAGCATCGCTGCTGTGCACACTTGCACTGCGCCGCAGCCCATGGCGACGAACTCCGCCGCATCGCGCCAATTGCCAATGCCGCCAATCCCGCAGATGGGCAAGCCCTGGGTCTGCGGGTCGCGGGCGATTTCTGCGACCATGTTCAGGGCTATCGGCTTGACCGCTGAACCGCAGTAGCCGCCGTGGGTGCTTTGGGTGCCGACCATCGGCAAGGCGACCATGCGTTCCAGGTCGACGCTGGTGATGGAGTTGATGGTGTTGATCAGCGACACCGCATCGGCACCACCGCGATAAGCCGCACGGGCAGCGATGCGGATGTCCGTGATGTTGGGTGTGAGCTTGACGATCACCGGCAGCGAGCAATAGGTCTTGCACCAGCGCGTCACCTTTTCCACGTACTCCGGTACCTGGCCCACCGCCGCGCCCATACCCCGTTCCGGCATGCCGTGGGGGCAGCCGAAGTTCAGCTCGATGCCGTCGCAGCCGGTGGCTTCCACCAGGGGCAGGATGTGTTTCCAGGACTCTTCGACGCACGGCACCATCAACGACACGATCAGGGCGCGATCCGGCCAGTCTTTTTTCACCTGGGTGATTTCCCGCAGATTGATCTCCAGGGAACGGTCGGTGATCAGCTCAATGTTGTTGATGCCCAGCACTTCTCGGTTGGCGCCATAGTGCGCCGAGTAACGGGACGAGACGTTGACCGCCGCCGGGTCCTCACCAAGGGTTTTCCAGACCACGCCACCCCAGCCGGCTTCGAAGGCGCGGACCACGTTGTAGGCCTTGTCGGTGGGCGGCGCGGAGGCCAGCCAGAATGGATTGGGGGCTTTGATACCGGCGAAGACAATCGAGAGATCGGCCATTTACGCAGCCTCCACGTTGAGCATGAGTTGGGCGTGCATGGCCTCGGCGGCCAACTTGCCGTGCTGGACGGCCTGGACGGTAAGGTCCTGGCCGAGGCTGACGCAGTCACCGCCGGCATACACGCCGGGGATGCTGGTGCGCAGCTGTTCGTCGACGAAGATGCGGTCGCCCTGGCGTTGCAGTTGGTGGGCCAGTGGATCGTGCAGAGCCTCGTCGTCGAAACCTTGGCCGATAGCCTTGAAGATGGCGTCGGCGGCCAGTTCGAAGGTTTCGCCTGTAGGCTGCAGGCGACCATTTTCCATGCGTGTGCGAGCAAAGCGCATGCCGCGCACATGGCCCTGATCATCCAACAAAATTTCCTCCGGTTGGGCCCACGTCAGCAGGCGCACCTGATTGGCCTTGGCGATGTCTTGCTCATGGCCGGTGGCGCCCATTTCGCTCAAGCCACGGCGGTACACCAGATTGACGTCGCGGGCGCCGAGGCGGGCCATTTGCACGGCCATGTCGATGGCGGTGTTGCCGGCGCCAAGGACGATGCAGCGGTCGGCCAAGGGCAGTAGGCTGAGGTCATCGGCCTGGCGCAGTTCACGGATATAGTCGGTGGCGGCGACCAGGCCTGGCGCATCTTCGTGAGGTAGGCCCAATTGTTTACTGGCGGCAAGACCCAGGCCGAGGAACACCGCGTCGAATTGCTGGTGCAATTCACTCAAGGTCAGGTTGTCGCCCAAGCGCTGGCCGTGGCGAATTTCGATGCCGCCGATTTGCAGGAGGAAGTCCAGTTCCTTCTGGGCGAAGTCGTCCACCAGCTTGTACTTGGCGATCCCGTATTCATTGAGGCCGCCAGCCTTTTCCCGTGCTTCGAAAATCACCACGTCATGGCCGTGCAGGGCGCTGCGATGGGCGCAGGACAAACCCGCTGGCCCTGCGCCGACCACGGCGATGCGCTTGCCGGTGGGCGCGGCACGTTGAAACGGATGCTCGCTGAAGTGTGCATTGTCGACGGCATAACGCTGCAGCAGGCCGATCAGCACCGGGGCGCACTCTTCGGCGTTGTTGCGCACGCAGGCTTGCTGGCAGAGAATTTCCGTCGGGCACACTCGGGCACAACTGCCGCCGAGGATGTTGGCCGAGAGAATTTTCTGCGCCGCGCCCTGGACGTTTTCCGTGTGGATATTGCGAATGAACGACGGGATATCGATCTCGCTGGGGCACGCGTTGACGCACGGTGCGTCATAGCAGTAAAGGCAGCGCGAGGCTTCCAATTGCGCTTGCCGGGCGTTGAGCGGCGGCGCCAGGTCGGTGAAATGGGCGGCGAGGGCGGCCGCATCTTCGTGGGGGTGTGGAAGATGGTTCAGGGTCTGGATCACGGTATTGGCCTCACGGTTTGCCTCTAACGGGCATTGTTTTTGTTGCCTGGGCGGACGCTATTGCAGGCAAGCCAAGCCCCACAGGGGAATGCATTTCAAATGTGGGAGCCGGGCTTGCCCGCGATAGGCCGAAGGCCGCTTTCAGCGTTTTACAGCCACTGGCCTGGAATGCTCAGCCCGCTTGCTCAACTGCTCGAACACCGACGGATACGCCGGCCGTTCGACATAACGTCCGGCACCGCGCTCAGCTCTTAAATCGCCATCAACCCAGACCAACTTGCCCTGGCTGATGGTATGGCTGGGCACGCCGCGCACGGTCTTGCCTTCGAAGATGTTGAAGTCCACCTGCTGGTGGTGGGTCTTGGCGGAAATGGTCCGTGTGCCTTCGGGGTCCCAGAGCACCAGGTCGGCATCGGCACCGACACGGATCGCACCTTTGCGCGGGTAGAGGTTGAAGATTTTCGCGGTGTTGGTGGAGGTCAGCGCTACGAACTCCTGCATCGACAACCGCCCGGTGTTGACCCCTTCGTCCCACAACAGCGCCATGCGGTCTTCGATACCGGCGGTGCCGTTGGGGATCTTGCTGAAATCGTCCCGGCCAGCGGCTTTTTGCTCGGCGCAAAAGCAGCAATGGTCGGTGGCGGTGGTGTGCAGGTTGCCCGATTGCAGGCCATGCCATAACGCTTCCTGATGCCCGCGCGGGCGGAAGGGCGGGCTCATCACGTAGCCGGCGGCGGTTTGCCAGTCGGGGTGCTGGTAGACGCTGTCGTCCAGCAGCAAATGCCCGGCCAGGACTTCGCCGTAGACCGGTTGGCCCTTGCTGCGGGCGTAGGTGATTTCGTCCAGTGCCTCTTTGGTCGAGACGTGTACCAGGTACAACGGCGTACCGATGGTTTCAGCGATGCGAATGGCGCGGCTGGCGGCTTCGCCTTCTACCTGCGAAGGCCGGGACAATGGATGGGCCTCGGGACCGGTGATACCTTGGGCCATCAACTTGCGCTGCAAGTGATAGACCAGCTCGCCGTTTTCGGCATGCACCGTCGGCACCGCGCCCAGTTCCAGGCAGCGTTCGAAGCTGGCCACCAGGGTGTCGTCGGCGGCCATGATCGCGTTCTTGTAAGCCATGAAATGCTTGAAGCTGTTGATGCCGTGATGGCTGACCAACTCGGCCATTTCTTCGCGCACCTGCTCGCTCCACCAGGTGATGGCAACGTGAAAACCGTAGTCGGCCGCTGATTTTTCCGCCCAGCCACGCCACTGGTGAAAGGCGTCCATCAAGGATTGCTGGGGGTTGGGAATCACAAAGTCGATGATCGATGTTGTTCCGCCCGCCAGGCCTGCCGCCGTACCACTGAAAAAGTCTTCACTGGCCACGGTGCCCATGAAGGGCAGTTGCATATGGGTATGGGGATCGATGCCGCCGGGCATCAGGTATTGGCCGCTGCCGTCGAGTATCTGGGTGCCAGCGGGAATATCCAGATCAGTGCCAATAGCGCGGATTAGACCCTCAAGGCACAAGACATCGGCTCGGTAACTTTCATCATGGGTAATAACGGTGGCGCCACGGATCAACAGAGACATGCCGAGTTCCTCACGGGCTTGACCGGCTTATGCCAGTTCTAAGTGTTGTAGTGCATCGCGCCGCTGGGAAGGTTAATTCCTGTCAGCGGTGACAGGAATAGAAATTAGCCCGAGTTTTTAGAATGAGCAAGAATATTTTTTATAAGCTTATACGTTTATTAGATTGTTGATTTATAAGGATAATAAATAAAAATCACCAAAATGTAGCGTCCTCTCACCATTTTGACGCACTTGACAGGTTCCCAATATGAGCAACATTTCTTATTGCAAATCAGACGCTTGAGACATGCCTCTTGACGGGGGCGGGAAATAAAAATAATTGTGTTGCACCAGATTGAGTCCTGATGGTTCGGGCAACTTGCGCATTATTTGGCCTGAGTAACGCTGCAAGTACCGAGGGCTTGATCGGTCGAAACAATAAAGCTGGCGGTTGCAGGAGCTGAGTGCAACACGGTCATTGAATTGAAGCTGGAGCATCATGCCGCATAGCCATGGCCTTCTGCATCACCTCGCCCATAACTTCGATTGGGCATTTGAAGTCGAAGCGCTTAC